>JBNKMF010000004.1:0-151608 GCA_050292965.1 Gammaproteobacteria bacterium
CCCTGCTGATCCTGTCCCTGCTGATCCTGTCCCTGCTGATCCTGTCCCTGCTGATCCTGTCCCTGCTGATCCTGTCCCTGCTGATCCTGTCCTTGTTGATCCTGTCCTTGTTGATCCTGTCCTTGTTGATCCTGTCCTTGTTGATCCTGTCCTTGTTGATCCTGTCCTTGCTGATCCTGGTTTTTCTGATTTGATGAGTTATCAGACTGTTGCTGCTTATCGTCCTTTTCACCATCGCCCTGCTGTGACTGATCCTGTTGCTGCTGTTGTTTTAAGGCTTCCTCAACCAGCTTACGATTGTAAATGGCATCTTCATTATCTGGTTGCAATTTTAAAAGTTCATCGTAGGCTTCCAGTGACTCTTCCAGGCGCCCTAAGTTTCCCAGTGCATTGGCTCTGTTATAGATAGCGTCAGGGGTATTCTGACTCTGCCAATGCTGCAGCGCATCTTCGTATTGACCTGCTTTATATTGTGCCGCTGCTTTCCAGTCCTGATCGCTAAAAATTTTCGCTGCCTGCTCGCTTTCCCCCTGTTGCAGGATTTCTGCAGCACGTTGATCCTGATTTTTCCACAGACCTTGCCAACTCCATGAATCATCCGCATGTAATGGCTGCAAAGCAGGTAATACAAAAACCACCAGAAACAACGAAAGAAATAAACCCCGTCTAAAGGCCAATGCTGCAAGGGGTAACGCCAATAATAGTAACCAGGGCCCTTCTTCCTGCCAGCCATCAGATATAAAATCGGTTTTCTGGCTTTCATTTTTAAACACTCTGTCATTCAGTAAAGACTGCAACCTCTTGATATCCCCATCACCCAGTTTCATTGTCATATACAGACCACCTAACTCGGAGGCAAGTTGACGTAACTGATTTGTATCGGTTTTCGCTATAACGATTGACCCTGCTGAATCCTTTACAAAACCGCCATCCGCTTTAGGGATAGGCGCGCCCTGTTCACTTCCCACCGCCAGGATAGAAATGCGAATATTCTTTAAATCCATCTGCTGTATGGCAGTGGCACTTTTATTATTGACACCATCTGTAATCAATACAATATCACCATACTCCAGCCCCGCATTTTCCAATAACTGTTTTGCATGCTGTATGGCCAGATCACTACGACTGCCCTGAGCAGGCATCATTTCGGTGGTTAAACTTGAACCCAGTGACTGGATGGTGTCACTATCCTCTGTTAAAGGACTGACGGTATAAGCTGTACCCGCATAAGCTACCAGAGCCGTTTGCCCCTCTGTGCGCATCTTCAGGATATCGATCAACTTCAACCTGGCTCGAGCCAGTCGACTTGGTTTGATATCCTGCGCATTCATGGATTGTGACAGGTCCAGCGCAATCACTAATGCTGACTGTTGTTTAAATACGGGTTGTTCTAACTTGTTCCACACTGGACCAGCAAGCGCGATAACCACCAGCACACTCAACAACAAAGCTACCCAGAACCACCAGCGATTACTACTCTGGGTTCGATCACTCAGCAAATGTGGTAACAGAGGCGCATCGATAACTGCTGCCCAGTCGCGGTTAACTAATCTGCGTTTGTAGATAAAGAATGCCAGTACTGCAATCACTATTAACGCTAAAAACCATTCGGGCCGTAAAAACTGTAGATTCATTATTTCAACCCTCTGTATATAACCAGTCCACCAGCAATTAACAGCGCCATAGCCAGAGGCCACATAAATAATGCCTTAACCGGACGAAAGGTTTGACTATCTACCTCTACCGGTTCTAGTTCATCCAGTTTTTTATAGATTTCACTGAGTGCTTCGGTATTGCGTGCGCGGAAATACTGACCACCAGTTTTCTGTGCAATAGCGGTGAGCGTTTTTTCATCCAGATCCAGTGATGGGTTGACGCGCTGTCGACCAAAGAATGATTCACGAATCATTTCATCTGCACCTATGCCGATGGTATAAATCTTTAAACCATAGTTAGCGGCCAGCTCGGCAGCTTTCAAGGGGGCAACTTCCCCTGCCGTATTTGCACCATCTGTAAGCAGGATCAATACCTTGCTACTCTGTTCATTATCCTTCAATCGCTTAATCGCAAGTCCAATAGCATCGCCAATTGCGGTTTCCTTACCCGCCAGGCCAATTGCAGATTCCATCAACAATGTTTTTACAGTTTTTAAATCAAAGGTCAGCGGTGTTTGCAGATAGGCATTACGTCCAAATAGAACCAGCCCCATACGATCACCCTGACGCTTTTCGATAAAATCACCAGCCACATATTTTGTCGCTGTTAATCGATCAACTGTTTTGCCCTGAATGCGGAAATCTTCTACCTGCATAGAGCCGGATAAATCCACTGCCATCATCAGGTCACGACCACTGACTGGTAATTCAATGGGCTCTCCAACCCACTGAGGACGAGCTGTTGCCGTTACTAATAAAAGCCAGCAAACAATCAGCAGGATGGTACTGATAATATGTTTGCTGTGAGCCCCACTTGAAACACCTGACAGTGTTGAGAAATCCTCAATAAAGGGTACATTCAATGCTGCCTGCCTGTTTTCGCTGGCTGCTGGGAAGCGATACCAGACCAACACAGGTAATGGTAGCAATAGAAAGATCCAGGGCCAGCTGAACTCAAACATGCTGCACCTTGAGATTTATATTGTCTGAAGGATTAGCGGGTAAGTCCTGTACCCAATTACGAGTTTGAGTGATTAATTGCTTTAGCAGCTCGGCATCAATCTGTGGCTGTTTCTGGTAAGGCGCATCGATAAGAAGCTCAATCACGGACTCAGAGAAAGAATGCTTAGGCGTTAGTCGATTGATGTGCTGATACCATGCCTTACCGATCAGACCAGCGCATTCTTCACGCGTCAGATAACTGATACCGATGCGGCGTATAGCCGATGATAATTGCTGCAGAAGTAGAAGATCATTCTGCTGCTTCTTATATGCAAGTAGAACATGATCAATCTCAGCTTTGGCACTTTTATTTAATTTAGGTTGCAGTAGCTTTCTAATCCCTATCACCAGAGCGGTAACAAGCAACAGGCCTAGTATTAATAATATCCACCAGCCAATGGCAGGAGGCCACCAGGACACAGCCTCAGGCAAATGAATATCACGCAGGGGCAAGCTATCCGTAGGATTCACGCAGCACCTCGACAGGCTTTACTCGCCTGGCGTAAAATCTCTAGCGGCGTTTGCTGAGTTGAAGCGAGGTGATAGGTTGCTCGATACTTCTGGCACAATTTCATCAGTAATTGTTGCTGTTCATCAAAGCGCTGGTGATAGACCTTTTTCACCTGACTATCCGAGGCATTAATCTCTGCTTCAATGTGACCATCAGTTACCCGATAATTCCCCCGTTCAGGTAGCGTGCTTTCCAGCGGATCATAAACGTGTAGTAACACAACTTCATTATGTGTAGATAAATGCAACAGGGTAGGTTCCAGTAACTCAGTCATGTTACGGAAATCGCTGATTAGATAAATCAGACTACCCGGACGGGTAACCTGCACCAGACGATTAAGCGCATGTCGATCATCCTGTTTGTTATCACCCACATTACCTTTAATAGCGTGACTGAATTCAGATAGCTGTTTGATCAATCTGAGTACTGCTTTTTTTCCACGTCCTGGACGCAGCTCCAGATGCCTGGATTCACTGAATAAAAGCGCGCCCAGACGATCTCCCTGCTGGGTGGCTTTCCAGGAAACTAATGCTGCCAGCTTGGCGGCAAGCACCGACTTAAAACAGACGCGTGTAGCAAAGAACATGGAAGGTCGAAAATCCACCCATAGTAATACCGGGCGTTCTCGCTCCTCTCTAAATACCTTGGAATGTGCCTTATTGGTCCTTGCAGTAACACGCCAGTCCATATTGCGGATATCATCACCCGGCTGGTAAGGGCGAGATTCATCAAACTCCATGCCCCTGCCCTTAAAACGCGACAGGTATTGTCCACTCATGCTGGAGCGGATCTGGGCAGGTTTAAGTTTTAATACTGCCGCATCCGACTGTAATCCAATCAACGCTGACTGGCCGATATAGATCACACCCTCATTGTTATCCATTACTACATCATTTTTCATGTTACATTAGGGAACGGCAACTCGATTGATCAATTCGTTGATAAAGCGATCACTGGTAATACCCTCGGCTTCTGCCTCGAAACTGAGAATAATACGGTGGCGCATCACATCAAAAGCCATCAACTGGATATCATCTGGCGTGACATAATCACGACCATCCAGCCAGGCAAGTGCACGGGCACAACGATCCAGTGCGATACTGGCGCGCGGGCTCGCGCCATACTCCAGCCAGTGTTGAATATCCTGACCATAGGCTCCGGGGTTACGGCTGGCGAGCACCAACTGCAACAGGTATTGCTCCAGCGGTTCAGCCAGATGCACATCCAGCACCTCGTTACGCACTGCGAATAAATCCGCCTGAGCAATCTTTGGGGTATCATCGTCCGCTACAGACTTACCTTCATTACGCGCTTCAGAACGGTTGAGCTCCAGGATTTTCTGTTCAGACGTCGCATCGGGGTAATCGATAGTCACATGCATTAAAAAACGATCCAGCTGAGCTTCGGGCAGTGGATAAGTACCTTCCTGCTCTAATGGATTTTGAGTTGCCATCACCAGGAAAAGTTTTGGCAATTCATAGGTCTTGGTGCCGACGGTGATTTGCCGTTCGGCCATAGCCTCAAGCAATGCAGACTGCACCTTGGCAGGGGCACGGTTGATTTCATCAGCCAGGATCAAATTATGGAATAAAGGACCCGGCTGAAATTTAAATGATCCATCCTGCGGTCGATAGATATCAGTTCCTGTCAGATCGGCGGGTAACAGATCAGGGGTAAACTGAACCCGGTGAAAATCACCCTCGATACAGTCTCCTAAAATCTTTATTGCCCGGGTTTTTGCTAACCCAGGTGCACCTTCCACAAGTAGGTGCCCATCTGCCAATAATGCGATCATCAGGCGGTTTACCAATTTTTGCTGGCCGATAATCTGGCTTTCAGCATACTGCTTTAATTGTTGAAATTTATCTTGTAACGACAACCGTATTTCCTCGCACAGTTTTTAATCGACTGATTTGATAGTGACTTGATGAGATAGTTCCAAAATTCTTTACTCGCCAAATTCCGCGCGCAAGGATAACAGGTTTGAAAATATTTTTATCTTCCTTGAAGTACTGCTTGTACTATTTCACTTCACAAACCTTATCCTTCTAAATGGCTTTGATAAGACTTTAATCAATAACTTTTGCAATTTATCTCTGCAGTAAGTATCTCTGACTTGATAACAATATCATTTATGGTAGTTTTGCTCACCACAACAACAAGGACTCCTTTAAGGTGATATCCATCACCGAATTTGGCTGAGCACAGGGAGAATAGAAGTATATTAAAAAGTCCTCGGAGGGTCTTTTGAGAAGTAGTCACCCGCATGGTTTGAAAGTCTTCATTATTACGCTGTACAACAACCGCCTGATACCTGGAAAGCTTTTCTTAACTTTATTAGCAGTTTGTACTTTTCTCGGGAGCTCAACTGCATGGGCTCAGCCCCCCTCTCTCGGAACACTGCTACAGAGTAGCTACCTTGACGACTACTATAGTAATGTGGTGTTCGGTTACCGCATCGTCTCCGAAACCGACATATACGGCGCCCGCTATAGCGGCAATCAACTTAGATGCACCAACTGTCACCTCGATGCTGGCAGGAAAGCCGATGCTATTCCGCTCAATGTTGCCGGTATGTATCCCAAATGGCGCAGCAAGAATGGCCAGCGCAATGGTATAGGCCTGCGTATACGCGAATGTTTTGTCTACAGCCTCAATGGCATCATGCCACCAGAAGACTCACCGGAAGTACTGGCTATCGCAGCCTACATCAGCTATCTGTCCTATGGTCAGGTGATCGGTCAGGCGCCGGATGGACGCGGTGTACCCACGCTGCCGGATACAGGCTTTGACCCGAACCCTACCAACGGCAAGACTGTTTATCTCGACCATTGCGCCAGTTGCCACGGCAACAATGGAGAAGGTGTTTCAACGATACCACCGCTATGGGGAATGCAGTCTTATAACCATGGTGCAGGTATGACTGATGTGGAAAAAGCAGCCGGTTTTATCTGGGCCAATATGCCACTGGGCAAAGAGCGCTCACTATCCCATCAACAGGCCAAGGATGTAGCCGCCTATATCAATATGCAAATCCGCCCCGGTGATCCGCGCAACAGTAAACTACTTAAACTGCTTGAGCAGGTTACAGGTTTGTTTCAATGAGGATCTCACGCCTGGTTAGATTTGGTATACTTGATGAGATATGGCCCTGGAAGCCATCCAGCCTTGACCGAAATACCATCAGCGTTGAGCTGTTCGGTGCACTTACAGGGGCACTACTGGTCATCCCTCAGGGTATAACCTTTGCTTATCTGGCAGGTCTGCCGCCAGAATATGGCATCTATACCTCCGTTTTTGTCACGCTTTTTGCCAGTCTATTCGGTTCAAGCTCTATGTTAGGAGGCCCAAACACAGCGGTAGCCATCCTTATCGGAGTAACTGTAACCCCTTTTGCAGGCAGCGGGAGCCCGCTTTTTATCGATCTGGTATTGCTATTAAGCTTTATGGTAGGGGTAATACAATTGCTGATCTGGCTGGCCAGAGGAGGCAAGTACTTTCAGTATCTGAGTCCTGCCGCAGTTACCGGAATCACAGTGGGAGTTGGAGTAATCCTGATTTTCTCATCTCTGGATGGAATGCTGGGTCTATCGCGTTTTAGCACTACTTTCTTCTTTCAAAAGCTTCACCTGCTCGCATCTGACAGCGAAAACCTGATTAACCCTTACAGCTTTAGCATCGCTCTCATCACTGTCATCAGTGGCCTGTTAGCCCGGCGCTTTACGACCCGATACTCAATTCTGATTGCCATGGGAAGCGGCTACCTGAGCGGACTGTTAATCATGGGGAACTTTACCCAGGTAGCAACTGAGATAGAACTTCTGGGTAAAATATCGGTACAGTTGTTACCGCTTTCCCACCCAAAACTGGACCTTGAATATCTGCTGGTTGCTGTCGCCATGCTACCCAATGCACTAGCCATAGCCCTGATCGGCATGGCCCAGTCGATGGTAATCGTCAAACACCTGCGTACGACTACAGATCAGGAAATCAATATCAACAAGGAAGTTTTCGCGCAGGGAATATCCAATCTGCTGGCGCCGTTTTTCTCCAGCTTTGCCGGTTCTGGCAGTTTCAATCGTACTGCAATAAACCAGATCATGGGGGTGAAGACCCCATTAGCCGGCATTGTTTCTGGATTTATTGCCATGGCTTTGATGATCTCTCTGGGATCACTGTTGAGCCATCTACCCATGGCGGTTATTTCTGGCACCTTAATGCTGGTAGGAATTGGGATGATAAAAACCGGGGAAATAATCCGCCTGGTACCCTGGAAAGGGGAACTTGCAGTATTTGCTCTGACACTGTTCAGTATTGTTTTTCTGGGTTTGCAGGCTGGACTGATAGTAGCGTTACTGTTCTCTATCGTCATGTTCCTGCTGGCTGCATCCAGATTAAAGATAGAAGTTTCTCAATTGCCGAATGCTTTCCGAATACAGGTGGAAGGCCATCTGTTTTATGCCTCTATCGATCAACTTAGCGCCCCGTTAAAGCAGCATCGTGAGGAAGACGTGATACTGGACCTGAGCATGGTGACCTATCTCGACCTTTCAGCCACCGAAGCAATCGTACGTGAGATGCATCATCGCAACCGAGAAAAAACAACACTGCGCATTATCGTCAAGTCACAAAAGCTGATGGACCATCTTGAGCCTGCTCTACGGGATATGGCGGTAGTTTTTATTCAGGATCGGCGAGATATAAAACACGAGCGACGTAATTGATATAAACTCCGCAGCAAAAAAAAACCTCGCTAACGCGAGGTTTTTTTATTCTTAAACTGTGTTAACTGTTAAGCAGTTACAACATTGACGAAGGTGCGGTTGTCTTTACCTTTAACCTTGAATTCAACATTGCCGCCAGCTTTAGCGAACAGAGTATGATCTCTGCCACAGCCGACATTTTCTCCAGCGTGAAATTTAGTACCACGCTGACGAACCAGAATATTTCCTGGAACTACGACTTCACCGCCGAATTTTTTAACGCCCAGGCGTTTTGACTGTGAATCGCGACCGTTGCGGGTTGAACCCGCCGCTTTCTTATGTGCCATAGTTTATACCTTCCTATGCCTTGATTTTGCTAATTTCGATTTCAGTATAGCTTTGACGGTGACCCATCTGCTTACGATGATGCTTACGGCGACGAAATTTAACAATTTCTACTTTCTTGCCGCGACCATGAGAAACGATTGTTGCAGTGACCAAGCCTTTATCTAGAGCTGGAGTACCGACCTGGATATTATCACCATCAGCAATCATTAAGACCTGATCCAGTTCAATTTCAGAACCTTCTTCGCCTGCAATTTTCTCTACTTTTAACGTTTCACCTTCGGTGACACGATACTGTTTTCCGCCAGTAGCGATGACAGCGTACATTCTGATATTACTCCAAACCGATCTTGAAAAAGGGCGCAGATTTTATATGCCAAACCAGATAAGGTCAATGCTTTTAACGCCAAAAATACCGTCTCTTTAGTGTTATTCGGGCTGTTTTATCAGCTTTACACAATAAGAAGGTCAAATAACCGCCGCTAATCTACTCTCATATATAAGTCAGGTCTATCAATATATAGAGAGATGCGCTTGCGCAAAATTCCTACTACAGTTAATCTGCCCGCCATTTTCGGACATTCCCGCAAACACGCGACTCAAGACTACCACTTATAAAATGGAGGAATCCTCAATGATAAAACCAGTCGGCTCAGACGAGTTACAACCGCTTTTCGTATACGATACCGATCAGCATCATCAACTGATGCATGAAGCAGAAACTCTGCCCTCGGTCACCATTAGCTCACAGGCCGCTGGTAATGCCGTGATGATGGGTGCCGGTTACTTCAACCCCCTTAAAGGTTTCATGAATGTAGCTGATGCCATGGGTGCAGCAGAGAAAATGACCCTTAGCGATGGTTCATTCTTCCCGGTTCCTGTTTTATGCCTGCTGGAAAACACCGATGCTATTGGCGATGCCAAACGTATTGCGTTACGCGATCCTAATATGGAAGGTAATCCGATACTGGCCGTTATGGATATCGAAAATATTGAAACCGTCAGCGACGAGCAAATGGCGATTATGACCGATAAGGTTTATCGCACTGATGATTCTGAGCACCCAGGCGTTGCAGCATTCAATAGCCAGGGTCGCGTGGCAGTCTCTGGTCCTATCCAGGTACTGCATTTCAGCTATTTCCAGGATGACTTCCCAGACACCTTCCGTACTGCAGTTGAAATCCGCAATGAAATCAAGGAGCGTGGCTGGAGCAAGATTGTTGCCTTCCAGACTCGTAACCCGATGCATCTGGCACATGAAGAGCTGTGTCATATGGCTATGGATAGACTGGGCTGCGATGGACTTGTCATCCACATGTTACTGGGCAAGTTGAAACCCGGCGATATCCCCGCCCCTGTGCGTGACGCAGCTATCCGCAAAATGGTTGAACTGTACTTCCCACCCAATAGCGCCATGGTTACCGGTTATGGTTTCGATATGCTATATGCAGGACCTCGTGAAGCCGTACTGCATGCTTACTTCCGCCAGAATATGGGAGCCACCCATTTCATCATCGGTCGTGACCATGCCGGTGTTGGTGACTACTACGGCGCATTCGATGCTCAAACCATCTTTGAAGAAGAAGTGCCTGCTGGCGCGATGGATATTGAAATCTTCAAGGCTGATCATACAGCCTGGTCCAAAAAACTGGATAAGGTTGTAATGATGTGTGAAGCCCCTGATCATGAAAAAGATGACTTTGTACTGCTTTCAGGCACCAAAGTACGTGAGATGCTGGGCAATGGTATTGCACCACCAAAAGAATTTTCACGTCCTGAAGTGGCCCAGATTCTAATCGACTACTACCAGTCACTGAACTGAGTGCGTGAAGGAAACATTCTGATGGATTAACATCAGTAAAAAGAAAGAGCGGTTCTACCGCTCTTTTTTTTGTTAAACTAAGGATCAAAAATTCAATTGATCAGTATGAATACACCACAACACCCAAACCTTGACAGCTTTACCCTGCAAACTCTGCGCGAATTCACCGTTGCCGATATGCAAAGGGTTAATCAGGTGATAGAAAACCACCTCAGCTCCGATGTCGTTTTGATTAACCAACTTAGTCAACACATTATTCATAGCGGTGGGAAACGCCTGCGCCCAATGCTGGTCATGCTAGCAAGTCGTGCCTGTGGATATCAGGGTGAAAACGACGCCCTGCTTGCAGCTATCGTCGAGTTTATTCATACCGCAACACTATTGCATGACGATGTGGTCGATGATTCCGATATGCGTCGTGGACAAAAAACTGCCAGCTCCATCTGGGGCAATGAAGCTGCCGTACTGGTTGGTGATTACCTCTACTCCCGCGCATTCCAGATGATGGTGTTAGTTCAGTCGCTGCGCATCATGAACCTGATGGCTGATACCACCAACACTATCGCTCAGGGTGAAGTCCTGCAATTGCTGAATATTAACGAACCGGATACCAGCGAAGAAAAATATCACAAAGTCATTTATAGCAAAACCGCCTGCCTGTTCGAAGCCGCCTGTAAGATCGGCGCCATCATAACCGAAGCCGATAGCGAAATTGAACATGCTCTGGGCGAGTATGGCAAGTATCTGGGCATCGCTTTTCAACTGGTCGATGATGCACTGGATTATGAAGCCAATAGCGATGAACTGGGCAAGAATGTAGGCGACGATCTGGCAGAAGGCAAACCTACCCTGCCTCTGATCTATGCCATGCAGAAAGGTACTGAAGAAGAACGACAAATGATTCGTCAGGCTATTGAGCAGGGTGGACTGGATCAAATTGACGCCATCACGCAAACCATCAAATCTACCGGTGCACTAGACTACACCCATCAACAGGCAATACAGCATGCTGAGCTGGCCAAGCAATCCCTGGCAGTACTTCCTTATAGCAGGCAAAAAGACGCTTTGATTTTTATTGCTGACTACGCTGTTGAACGTAGCTATTAAAGCCTCCTAAGCTTACAGATCCCGCCCCATTGCTGCGATCTTTGGGGCAAAATCGAGGCATTAATCAAAGCTCCCCAGGCTATAAACAGTAACTTCAACGCCTGCCAGGTCAATAAAACTCTCTGTGAGAGGCAATTTATATTTCCGATAAAAAACCACCTATAGCTATCGGAATTTGTAGGAAAAGTTACCAGGGCCTGTGAACACGTGTTAGCAGGCCCTAAATAGCAGGTGCAAAAATAAAATAAATTACGTACAATGCAACCTTGTTACGGAATTATTACGATATGGAAGTCATGCCATTGCTCCCTCCCATTTATGATTGCTTCGGAAAACGATATACCCTGCTAACCCCGCAGCAGAATAGCCCTCACCCAGCGCTTCGGGCTGAGCGGTTTTCAAGTATTATTCAAGCCAGACGCTTTATTGGCACGTTAAAAACTCCTTTAAGTTACTGGCGCAAGGTATTCCTGAAGAGCTCACTTAGCAGTCGACCCGGTGTCGATGAAAAACAGATGATCAGCTTGATAGCTGAAATGTTATATCGTGGCAGGATCAGGGCATATAAAGTAGATGGCGTAAATTCAAATTCATCAAAAAATCTGGCATTTACCGATGCCGAGAATACTTCCTATGCAATAAAGCCCGTCAATTTCCTGCTACTTCACCGACCTCCGGAAATAAAGACCTTTCAGGATCAAAAAGAAGCACTTGAATTTGTATCCAAATCGGGTGCAACTGATAAAGAACTGACGGCGTTATTAAACGAACATAATCTAGATACTGCGCCAGACAGCAAAAATGCGGCAGCAAAATCACTGGTCGAGGGTGATTTAGTTGTTACTGTTAGCCGATATACTCAACCACCAAAACCTGACGACAGCGCCAACCCCATTGCATTGTTTATCGATAAAGTAGCAGGCTTAGGGCCGCCTCCAGATGACGAATTCAAAGAAATCACCCTCGAGCTGGCCGATGAGTTCGACGGAACCCTCGGCGGTGTCCATAGCGCATTATTCGACGGAGTGGAATACACACTGAAAACCGATACCGGCGAAGAACATAAAGGAGTGCTACAGGGTGGAAAAATACATATCCCTAAGGCAAAGATGAATAGCGGTTTTGAGCTGACCTTTAAGGACTTGCCCGCTTTTTTATAAGGATAAATTAGAGAACACCGCGAAATGTCAGAAAAACATCGATATATATGCAATAGCCCGGATAAAATCACAGCAAACTCCTCTAACGAATTGCTAGCCAGTAATGCTCTGCAAAAAAAATACATGCTAGCCCTTAACGCAGCTGAAACGGTCATATTACATCCTTCTTTCCTGTGCCCAGGGCTTAAAAAGAAAGGAGATGAGCTTCATCTATTCATGCTGGTTGATGGGCGCTTTTATAACACCTTCGATTCGTCGGAAGGCAAGCAGGATAAAAAGGCTGGGCCTGCGCTATCAGGTGCGGTTAATCGATTTCTTAAAATTGTTAGCTGGAAATCAATAGATAAAACCCGTCATACACCTCAACCACTGTTTACCAGTAACGATCAAGCGAAACAGAAGATCGAAGTCCATTACCTGTGGTGCACCAACGAGCTGAAAAACGATTTGATGCTGGATAAAGATGGTAACTCTTTCGCCCAGATTCACCCTAAAGTGCTCCAGCTATACCAGCATAAGGGGCTCTATTGGGGATTTCAGATCGTGATTAAAAAACTGCAGAATGATACTCCTGGTTTATATGACATATCCTGGGTTAACTACAAAAAGGCCGAACCTGAAGACGAGCCTGGGTATTTTTACGATCTTCAGGATCAATGTGTAACCGAGTTTAATAAAACCTACCGTAATGAGTACCATCCGCTTAGTTGCGATGTCAGCAGTAATAAAAAGCCGGTATTCACAGAACAAGAAACTGAAATCCAGGGTTACCACCCGTTGTATATTTCGGATAAAGACTGCCTGGGTATAGGCCATCTGTCGGATGTGCATGTTTCATCACGTCAGCACCTGTTTACCCAAAGCAAGGCAAAATTGATCGAAGGTGATAATGGGTCAAATGAGATTGGCGACATGGTTAATACCAGCTACAGCACGCTGAAAAATCTAATGGGACAGATGGCAGAGGATAAAGATATAGACCTGCTGATATTTACTGGTGACCTGATTGATTACAACCGTAACTACAACCCTGACTATGAAAAAGATAAAACAAAACATGAAAAGAAAAGTAGTGAAATCTGGGAGTTGCTGAATCTTGACAATCTTGCAGACAGCCCCTCGGACGACGTAGCCGAAGACGGTGAATCTGAAGATAAAAAAGTCAGAGACAAGCAGCGCTATCCAGTGGGTATAGATAACCTGGTAATCTACGAACTGTTTCGCGACTATTACAATCATAACGAAAAACCTATCATGTTGATCTCCGGTAACCATGAGGGATATACATTACCTTATGGCATTTCACCACGAGTGAAAGTATGGAGTTCGATCAACAGCACCTATAACTGGTTAAATCGGTTAACGGTAGATGAAACGATTGTAAAGAGCATTAAACAGACGCAGGACAATAAAAAGAAAATTGAAGAGGCTGAGAAAGCGGAAAAGGGCCCGAATATTTATGACAATAGAGCAAACGAAGGCATCCCCGCCGACACAAACCTGACGATCACTGAAGCAATCCTGATGTATGGACCTGACTATGCACGAGTCGTCATGTCTGCCTCATATGATTTTGGTGGTGAAAGGAATTTCCGTCCTGAAAATATGGACTGGTTTTATCATGTATTCACACCATTAAGCAGCTTTTATACCACCTATGGCGAGCAATGCTTTATAGGTCTGGGCTGGGGCAACGACGAACGTTTTGTTGGGCATATTCCCAAAGCTCAAGGCGAATGGAAAACAGGAGGCTTTTTACCTCGATCAGTAGAAGGGGTAACAAAACCCCAGCTTGAGATACTGGAACAAGGACTTAAAAAGAGTAAAAAGAACAATCTGCTACTATCACATTTCACCTTTGTTAATTACAGCAATACCCGACCAATCAACGAAACGGGCAAGGTAGTATTTTCCTCTAGTCTTGGTGTTCATGACTATGGTACATTTGAAGAAAACCGGTCTAAAGTCTATCCGATCATCAAAGATCAAGTACAATATTCACTTTCCGGTCATTCACACCGCTGCGGTCTGTATCAATTCGGAAACAAGGTTAAGTCAGTAAATCCAAGAGGGATTTCCCGTACCTGGTCAGTAAACGGACAGGCACCAAAAGATGGAAAATTCCACCCTGTTGGAGGAGGATGCCGTATGCTGGTAGCCGCCAGCGGTGGACCTATACCAGGGCAAAACTATAATCATGAGCTATTCAATCTGGGGCTGGACCGCCCCTCGGGTAACTACATTAAGTTCAGTGGTAGTAGTGAAGCGGAAATTGGTATCAAGATGGCGGCGAATGAGAACTCAAAACCCCGTCTCGCTGTTGCGCTGGACTATGCGGATCTGTTTTTGAGAGATGACCAGAAAACAGGGGTGTTTACCCGGTTTGAGTCAGAAGAGGATGAAGAACCATTCATTGTTGAACTGAGTGAGGAGATTAAACTGGATGCTGAGGAATTTATTGATCAGGTTATGCTGATGGTTTTTCAGGATGATGGAAAAAGGATAGATATCCCCGGCATAGCTACAGATTTTATCAGAAAGGAAAATCGGTTTAAGGTCAAGATGACCACAGATAGTTTTGATGAACAGCTCAAAAAGGCAGCTAAAAAGTATTCAATGGGATTCCTGAAAATCTGGATAAAGTCAGGTGGAAAGTCGATAGAAACATATGACACCGACAAGCAATGGGTGTTTCCTGTAGAATTAATCAGTAAGCAAAAGCAGGCAAGTAAAGAGTATGAAGAAACCATGAAATATGCACGAGCTGAAGGTGCCTACCAGATTACTGATAAAATGATCGAGGAAGGTATGAAAAGCATTGAGGAAAAAGTATATGGATATCTAGTTCGACGGCATACGTTCTATGGGGAGATACCCGATTTTAGATTTTATAAACTAATCAAACCATATGAATATAAATAAACGCATTACCCACCTCTTTCTTTTCCTTACCCTGTTTCTATTTTCGGAGCTGACTATGGCCCTTTTCTTTAACAAAGTACTCGATGCGGATGAATTCAGTAATTTACTGGATGAGTTACCTCAAGGCTTGATCTCAGATCGACAAATCAAAAGAACAACTCTGGAAAGGCAGGAGTTACCTGATCAACCGCTGGAAAATATTCATTTCAGATCCTGCAAATGGGATAGCGTAGATGCGCATAAGAAAACTTTTAAAAATATTATTTTCGAAGACTGTGAACTCACTAACGTTAATATGCGTAATGCTACTTTGAATAATGTCCAATTTATAAGGAGCAACTTACACAATGTAGTGATGAATAAGTCCAGGCTTGAACAGGTTAAGTTTATAAATTCTGAACTTACCAGTTCAGACTCGAATATTGACAACAGCTACAACGAAATCATTGCAGATGAAATTCTGTTTAAAGATAGCAAACTAACCAATATTGGTTTTTTTGAAGCCAAAGCCACATTCCGTTTTGAAGGATGCATTTTATACGATGTATCCGGTGCTGGCTTGCTGGATAGTTCGGCCCTGTACATTAACAAAACCCAGGGATCAATCCTGGATTTTAGACAGTCCAATCTTACAATGTTGGAAGTCATCGACAGCACTATCGATAAAAGATCTTCAGCTGGTGGAGGCAACATTAAAAATATAAGAGTGGAAAACAGCAAACTCGAATTCTCACTGGGAGATAACAGCAATATCGAAAATGCCGTATTTGAAAATAGCGGTAATGTTGTTGTTGGGGGAGGAGCCAACATAAAGAAAGTTGTGGTCAATAACTGCCCAAAAAACACTTACTGGTTGGATGTAGGGGGTGATAATTTCGGATCAATAGAAATTGAAAACTGCCATGTTACTGACCTGAGTTTTTCAAGCTCATCAGGAAAAATAATCAGTATAAAAAATTCATCAATGAATGTATTGGATTTCAGGAAATCAAATATTGAAAAATTAATTTTAGAGAATGTGTCTGTAAGGGGAAAGATTAAGTACCAAAAGACGAATATAAAAAACTTTGAAAGCAAGAATGTTTCTTTTGGAAAGAACATCAAAGTCTGGAATGAAAATAGCAATATTGAAATCATTCCCGATAAAATCCTGAAAGACTAATAGCTTAAGAGGCAGACCATAAGGAAAACAATCAGGGATGAGGAATTTAGTCGATAAAAGCCAGACATACCAATCAAGCTATGCTTTCTGATGAATACCATAAAATATTATCGGTTATTATTCCCAATCTTACTTTCTCTATTGTTCCTGCCGGAGATTGCAGTGGCCTTCTTCTTTAATAAAGTACTCAAAGCAGATGAATTTATAAGCTTGCTAAACGAGTTACCTCAAGGCTCGACCTCAGACCATCAAATCAAAGGAACCACACTGAAAAATCAGGAACTACCCTCTAAACCACTGGAAAATATCTACTTCAAATCCTCCAAATGGGATAGTGTAGATGCGATCGTAGGTGATGGAACAGGTAATAAAATGACGAAAATTACAAATTGTCCTGAAATAACACATAACATAAGCGTTGGTGGTAAAGACTTTGGTAAAGTAGAGATTGAAAATTGTAACGTGGCTTCAATTAGATTTGGAATGTCAAATGGGAATACCGTTTAAATTAAAAACTCCTCTGCCTACGATATTGATTTCAGAAAATCAAAAATCGAGCACCTGATTCTGGAGAATGTACAGATTCGCTCATACATAGAATACACAAACACACAGATAGAGATCTTGGAAACAAAAAATGTTTCTTTCCGAAAGGGAATTGAGATTTACAAAGAAGGCAGTAATATAGAAATCAAACCAGACAATAAATTGGAAGAATAAATGGAATTCAATGAGCAGCACTATACCTGGATATATCGCCTCAGCCTTATAGGTATCGCGCTTGTCCTGTTTGGAGTCGTCATCACTCCCTGGATATTCCTGTTTGAAGGTGTTAAAACTTTGATTGAAGGTATATCACTAGGCACTGTTGCCGAGATGACCCTGGTCCTGTTGGTAGTTACTTCACCCCTAATCCTGATATTTTCAGCAGCAGCCTATTGGTCTTCCAGGCGGCTCACAGGTCTCGAAAACACGCACGCCATATCACGACAAATGATCTTCAAACGCCTGATGTGGATAACCGGCGTAATATTGACTTTATTGCTTGTCGCTGTACTCCTGATTCTGATCCTGGTGATGACGCAGGGAATTGATCTTGGTGGCATTCGATAAAACATACTACCCTCTGATGAAAAATTACCAGTCATTATTCTTAATCCTGCTGACTCTATTATTCTTACCTGAAACCGTCATGGCCTTTTTCTTATCTAAAAACCTGGATGCCAATGAATTTTTAGCACTGGTAAACGAACTCCTTGAAGGCTCGAGCTCAGAGCGTCAAATCAAAAGAATCACTCTTGAAAATCAGGGTTTGCCTGACAAACCTCTGGAAAATATCCATTTCAAATCCTGTAAGTGGGAAAGTGTAGATGCACATGAAAAGACCTTAAAAAACATTATTTTTGAAGACTGTGAGCTTAACAATATAAACATGAGATCAGTCAATCTCGTTAATGTGCAATTTATCAAATCAAGGCTCACTAACGTTGTTATGAATAATGCTCACCTGGAGCAAGTAAAGTTCAAGAAATCCAAATTAATCAGTACAGACTCCAATATCATGAATAATTATCGCAATCTCATTGCGGATGAAATTGTGTTTGAGAATTCTGAACTGACCGGGATCAACTTTTTTGAGAGTAAAGCGATTATCCGGTTTAACAATAGCAAGCTCTATGACGTGTCAGGTGTCGGTCTAATGACTGGTTCTGCAGTTTATATTTATAAAACACGGGGTTCAATTCTTGATTTTGATCAGTCAGATCTAACTGATATGGAGGTAATCGACAGCACAATAGATAAGCAGTCCTCAGCCGGTGGAGGCAATATTCAAAGTATAAGAGTTGAAAACAGCAAACTGGAGTTTGCTCTGGGTTACACAAGTAATATCGAAAGCGCTGTATTCGAAAATAGTGGCGATGTGGTAATCGGCGGAGGAAAAAACAACAATACTTTTACAATTAAAAACTGCCCAAAAGATACATACGTAATCAATGCTGGTGGAGGAGTTGATAAATTGGAAATTGAAAATTGTCACGTCAGTGCTATACGTTTTACAGACTCAACTGGAAAGTATATCTCATTAAAAAATGTATCAACCTACAGCATGGATTTCCGAGATTCAAAAATTGAGAACTTAATTTTAGACAATGTTTCTGTGAGAGGAAAGATAGAATACACTAAAACCCAGCTTGATAAGTTAGAGCAAAATAATCTCTCTTTTGGAAAAAAGATAGATATCTACCGAGAAGGCAGCAACTTGGAAATCAAACCAGATATAATCCTTGAAAAGTAACCCATCTACCTATGAAACTCAGCACAACTTAACTTATCTGGATGTACCGCCTCAGTCTGGCTGGCATGATAACAATGGTATTCGTTATAGTGGTTTTTGCGTTGGGGAGTAGTATTGCAGATTCCTCTAATGGCGATATTTTACCAAAGATTATTACAGGCACGCTCATGCTGTCCCCGCTAATATTTTTGTTGTCACTTGCTGCATTTTTTCTTCCAGGCAACTCTGTACCGAGTTACCCCAATCATCCTACAATTCAGGCCAGCGTTTTATCAAAGCTCTCCTCTGGATCACTGGTATCCCTACCTGTTTATTGGTTGTTTGACTACTAATCATGATGCAGTGGGTATATGATCTCGGAAGTGTTCGATAATTCAGAGAAAGAGCTTTTAGGTATAACGCCTGTTCTTTTATAGTGTAAAAGTGCTTTACTGAATATAGCATGAGCAGACAGGCCTTGAAGTTTTGCCACCAGCTTAAAACCAAACACCATTTTTACAAGGGAGAAACAGGATGATTCACTCAAAACTCAACACATTTGGCCTGATTTTTTTACTTACAATCTCCACTCATGTAAATGCTGATCCGGTTGCTCAATACCGGGCCAAAAATTTTACTACTGCCTACGAAGAGTGGAGTGTGATGGCTGAGCAGGGTGATCCTATCGCGCAATATAATCTGGCTGTTATGGATATGAATATACCGAAAGAAAGGCGGACACCCATCTTTCAATAACTAGGGTCACCCATTAGGTGTCCCGAGTCAATAAAATAAAAGCCCCCTTGCCGGGCATCGATAACCTGGTTATGTATGAACTGTTTCGACAATATTATACAGACCACAAAAAGCCCATCATGCTCATCTCCGGGAATCACGAAGCCTACACCCTGCCCTATGGCATGTCGGCACGTGTCAAAATCATGCGTAGCATTAGTGCCTCCGTGTGGCGCAACAACCCGGACCTCGACGCCATCATCGAAAAAAGCGCCAAACAGGCCAATGCGGACAAAGGCGCCATAAAAAAGCTCATAGAAGCCGAAAAAAATCCCAAAGACCTGTACACCGAGCGCGCTAACGAAGGAGTGCCAGCAGACCATAACCTCACCATCACCGAAGCGGTATTGATGTATGGTCCTGACTATGCGCGTGTCGTAATGGGTGGTCCAACAAACTGGGGTGGCGAACGTAACTTCCGCCCTCAAAACACCGACTGGTTTTACCACGTATTCACACCCCTGAGCAGTTTCTGTATCAGCTATGGAAAACAATGCTTCATCGGACTCGGCTGGGGAGACGATGAAAAAATGGTCGGACATATTCCCGGCAAACCGATAGTATCCAAACCCGGAGGCTTCCTGCCCCGCGCCACAGGTGCGATCACCGACACACAAATGGAAATACTGAATCAGGCGCTGAGCCTGGGGCAAAGCAAAAACATCCTCTGCGCCCACTTCACCTTCGCCAACTTCAATACCTCACAGCCCATAGAAAAAGCCGGAACTGTCTACTTCAGAAAAAAATTCACCCAGCATGACTATGGTACCTTCAAGGACAAGCGGGACCAGGTATACCCGAAGATCCAGAAAAACCAGATCCATTACACCCTGTCCGGGCACTCACACCGGGCCGGGTTATATCAATTTTCAGGCAAGGTAAAGCCGCCCAGTCCCCGATCTAAAACCACCCAGTGGAAAGTCACCGGACAGGCCCCAAAAGAGGGCAAATACCATCCAGAGGCGGGAGCAAGAATGCTGGTCGCCGCCAGCGGTGGCCCGATACCAACTCAAAACCACAATAACGAGGTCTCTCACTGGGGTCTTGACCTGCCCTCTGGGAACACCATTAAATTCAAGGGTGAAGAAGAAAGTGAGGTGAGTATTAAAGCCGTAGATACTACCGTAATACCCCAGGCCAAACCCAGATTAGCGGTAGCACTGGACTTTGCAGATATCTTCTTGAGGGATAATGAAGAGAGCCAGGTATTTGAGGTGTTTGAGTCAACAGTTGATGAAGCCCCGTTTACTGTCAGGGTATCGAAGCATGTTAGGCTGGAGTTGTGGAAGATGATCAGCGAGGTTAAGCTGGTTGTTTACCAGAAAGATGGAAGTACGATTGTGATTGAAGGCAAGCTCCAGGCTCCAAATAGGAAAAATCGAGAATTTGAAATAGGGATGAATAGTGAGGCAGATAAGCAACTATTCCTCGCGGCCGAGAAGTATGTTTTCGGTTTCATAGCCATCACCCTGAAACAATCTGGTGCTGAAACCGCTGTATACAACACCAACTCAAACTGGATCTATCCGATTGAGCTAATCAATCGGCAAAAAGAATCCGTAGACGCCTACAAAAAAACCATGAAGCGCGCGCGATCTGAAGGCGCGTACCGGATAACTGATGACATGATAGAAAAAGGGAAGCAGCAAATCCGGAACAAGGTCCAGGGCTATCGCATTCAGCGACATAGTCAGTTTGGGGAAATACCTGATTTTCGATTCTACAGGGACTTAAACCCAGAAGAATATTCAGATGAAACACAACAATAAACGTATCAAAAGTTGGGTGCTTGTCGCACTCGTTCTAATTGCTTTACCGGAGTTAACCATGGCCTTTTTCTTTAACAAAGTACTAGATGCTAGCGAATTTCTTGGTCTGCTGAATGACCTGCCTCAAGGCTCGATTTCAGATCGCCAAATAAAAAGAACCACGCTGGAAAAGCAGGAGTTACCCGATCAGCCACTGGAAAACCTATACTTTAAATCCTGCAAATGGCATGGCGTGGATGCTCATGCAAAGACGCTCAAAAACATTATCTTTGAAGACTGTGAATTTAATGATGTCAACATGCGAGGTATCAAACTGGATAATGTACAGTTTATCAGCTCGACACTTACCAATGTCGTCATGAATAAAGCTGATCTAAAGCAGGTGAAATTCAGAAAATCAAAGCTTATTAGTACCGATCCAAATATTGACAACAGCTACAACGGCATCCAGGCTGATGAAATATTGTTTGACGGATGCGAACTGCAAAACATTGGCTTTTATCGAGGTAAAGGCGTTTTTCACTTTGAAAATTCGACGTTATACGATGTGGCCGGTCAAAGCTTATCTGCGGGCTCTGCTTTATATTTTAATAAAACCCATGCTTCTATTCTTAACTTTGACCGCTCCAACTTGAACGCCATAGAAATCATCGATAGCACCATAGACAAGCGATCCACGGCTGGAGGTGGTCAAGTGAAGACTATCCGGGTAGAAAACAGCAAGCTGGAGTTTGCAGTGAGTGATAACAGTAATGTAGACAGCATTAGTTTTAAAGGTAGCGGGGAAGTTACCGTAGGGGGTGGGAAACAGGTACGGCGAACCAATATTGAAAGCTGCCCCTCAGGAACTCATACAGTGCTAGCAGGAAGTAATGGATTTGATTCGGTTAAAGTAGAGAATTGCCAAAATCTAGGCGCACTTTTTTTTGCAGACTCTGTTGGAAAAACCGTCATCATCAAGAACGTTACCACTCATGACATGGATTTTCGCGAATCGAACATCGAGCACCTGATTCTGGAGAATGTACAAGTTCGTTCATATATTGAATACACCAAGACTCAGGTAAAAGACCTGACACTGAAAAATGTATCTTTCCGCAAAGGTATTGAAATATATAAGGAAGGCAGCAATATCGAAATCACCCCAGACAGTTGGGTCGAAGAGTAGAGGCAGTGCTTCTGTTCATGGTGGCCCCTTATTCCTATTTCTAACATCGAATTGGCTCATAATTACCAGAAGGTTTACCCGGAATGATTGGCAGCAGTGAATATTCTGGCGCAAGCCTCGAGTCTCATCGTCGAAGGAGATCAGTATGGTTGGTGGTTGGCCTGATGCTATTGATGAACACGGATATTTCCATGGCCTTTTTCTTTAACAAAGTACTCGACCATCAAGAATTTATTCAGTTATTGAACGACTTGCCAAAGGAAAAACTATCCGACAGGCAAATCAAACGGGTGGCGCTCGAAAAGCAACAGCTTCCCGAGCAAGCACTGGAAGATCTGCACTTCAAATCCTGTAAATGGCATGATATTGATGCGCATGGACGAACCTTAAAGAACGTAATCTTCGAAGATTGCGAATTTAATAACGCTTAATATGCGGAATGTTAATTTGGAAAATGTACATTTTTTAGCTAGCACACTAACCAATGTTGTTATGAATAATGCGAGCTTGAAACAAGTTAAATTCAAAAACAGCAAACTGATCAGCACTGATCCGAATATAGACAATAGCTACAATGGGCTCGTAGCAGATGAAATTTTGTTTGATACCTGCGAATTGAAAAGCCTCGGCTTTTTCGAAGCTAAGTCGATACTCCGGTTCGAAAACTCTACTTTATACGATGTAGATGGTGAGGCCATGAAAAACGGCTCATCGCTTTATTTTCACAAAACACATGCATCTATTATTAATTTTGATGGATCAAACTTCGACACCATAGAAATCATCGACAGCACCATAGACAAGCGATCGACGGCTGGAGGCGGTCAAGTGAAGACTATCCGGGTGGAAAACAGTAAGCTGGAGTTTGCAGTGAGTGATAACAGTAATGTGGACAGTATTGAGTTTAATAATTCCGGGAATGTGGTAATCAGTGGCGGAGAAAACGTCAAAACCACTCATGTTAAGAATTGTCTCAAAGGGTCGCGTACAGTGATGGTTGGAAGCGAAAACTTTGAACGTATTGAAGTGGATGGCTGTGATGTTGCGGAAATTGTATTTGGAAGATCAACAGGAAAAACCGTCATCATCAAGAACGTCACCACACATGACATGGATTTTCGTGAATCGAATATCGAGCACCTAGTTCTGGAGAATGTGAAAATCTACCGAAAGCTAAAACACCAAAACACGACAATAAATCAACTGGAAGTAAAAAATATTACCTTCCGCAAAGGCGTAAAGGTATGGAATGAAAACTCAAATATCAAAATCACCCCTGACACCTGGCTGGAAGAGTAAATGAAGTTCGATAAGCAGTACTATATCAGGATATATCGCCTCAGCCTTATATGTATCGCGCTTGTCCTGATTGGGGACGTCATCGTTCCCTGGGTTCTTGTATTTGTGAAAGACGGTGTTAAAAATTTGATAGAAGGCGTACCACTGGCTACTATCGCCGGCTTCACCCTGTACCTATTGCTGGTCACGACACCAGTAAATCTGATATTTTCCACAGCAGCCTATTGGTCTTCTGGGCGACTTACCGGTCTCGAAAGCATAGAGGAAAACCCGAGACAACAGATCGCCAAACGCCTGGTGTGGGTGAATGGTGTGATTTCGATTTTACTTCTTATTGCGGGAATCCTGTTTATGATCATGTTGCAAAATATGGATTTGGGTGGCATTCGATAATACCTGGTCAGTAAACGGACAGGCACCAAAAGATGGAAAATTCCACCCTGTTGGAGGAGGATGCCGTATGCTGGTTGCCGCCAGCGGTGGACCTATACCAGGGCAAACCTATAATCATGAGCTATTCAATCTGGGGCTAGACCGCCTTTCGGGTAACTACATCAAATTTAGCGGCAGTAGTGAAGCGGAAGTCGGTATCAAGGTGGCAAGTAATGATAATTCAAAACCCCGGCTCGCTGTGTCGCTGGATTATGCGGACCTGTTTTTGAGGGATGATAAGAAGGGAGGAGTATTTACTCAGTTTAAGTCTGAAAAGAACAAACATCCATTTACTGTACAGCTGTCTGAAGAAATTAAACTGGATGCAACGGATTTTATTGATCAGATTATGTTGGTAATTTTTCAAAAAGATGGAAAAAGGATAGATATACCCGGCACAGCATCAGAATTTAACAGGAAGGAAAATCTGTTTAAGCTCAAGATGACTAATGAGGGTTTTGATAAGCAACTCAACGAGGCAGCAGATAACTACACCATGGGATTTCTGAAAATCCAGCTTAAAGCTGGTGGGAAATCTATAAAGACTTATGACACCAATAAGCAGTGGGTCTTTCCGGTAGAATTAATCAGTAAACAAAAACAGGCAAGCGAAGAGTATGAAGAAAACATGCAATATGCACGAGCTGAAGGTGCCTACCAGATTACTGATAAAATGATCGAGGAAGGTAAACAGAGCATTGCAGATAACGTTCATGGATACTTGATACGTCGGCATTTGAAATACGGGGAAATTCCAGATTTCACAACTTATAAGAGGCTTTTTCCGGATGAATATAAGTAAAAAACTTTTTTTTTTAATATTTGTACTGATTTTTATAACGGAGTCATCCATGGCATTCTTTTTCAATAACAACATGAACTCGGATGAGTTTTTATCCACAATCAAAGCATTACCGAATGGATCTCAGTCAGAAAGACAAGTCAGTAAGGTCACACTTGAAAACATGACGCTTCCCATGACCGAACTCGCTGATATTCATTTTAAATCATGCAAATGGAATAAAGTGGATGCTAAAGAGATTTCATTATCTAATGTGATTTTTGAAAGCTGTGAATTTAATAATGTAAATTTATCTGGAGCAAACCTGGAGCAGGTTGTCTTTATCGATAGTTCATTGAAAAATGTAATTATGAATAATGTGACTGCAACTAAAATTAATTTTGTGAACAGCAAAATTTCAAGTAACGACCCAAATATTGAAAATAGTTATAACGGATTAATAGCTAATGAAATAATCGTTGATCGAACTGAATTATTCAATCTCAACTTTTTTGAGGCAAAGGCAGTGTTTCGGTTTAACAAGGCAAAACTGAATGATATAACCGCTCAGTCACTTCAATCAGGGTCTGCACTCTATTTTCAAGATACGATTGCATTAGATGTAAACTTTGATGGTTCAATACTTGATAATCTTGAGGTGATAAATAGCACAATAGATAAACGGTCCTCAGCTGGTGGTGGCAGTATTCAAAATATAAGAGTGGAAAATAGCAAACTCGAATTCTCACTGGGAGATAACAGCAATATAGAAAGTGCCTTTTTTGAAAACAGTGGTGATGTTGTTGTTGGGGGAGGAGCCAACATAGAGAAAGTTGTGGTCAATAACTGCCCAAAAAATACGTATTGGTTAGATGTAGGTGGTGAAAATTTCGGGTCAATAGAAATTGAAAACTGCCATGTTACTGACCTAAGTTTTTCAAGCTCATCAGGAAAATATATCAGAATAAAAAATTCATCAATGAATGTATTGGATTTCAGAAAATCCGATATTGAGAAGTTAATTTTAGACAATGTTTCTGTGAGGGGAAAGGTTAAGTACCAAAATACGAATATAAAAAACTTTGAAAGCAAGAATGTTTCTTTAGGAATGAATATCAAAGTCTGGAATGAAAACAGCAATATAGAAATCAAGCCCAATAAAATCCTTGAAGAGCAACCCTAACACCTATGAAACTTAGCACAACTCAACTTATCTGGATATACCGCCTCAGTCTGGCAGGTATGATAACAACAGTACTCTTTATAGTGCTTTTTGCGTTGGGGAGCAGTATTGCCGATTCCTCTCCTGGCGATATTTTGCCAAAGATTATTATTGGCACGCTTATGCTGTCCCCGATAATTTTTTTGTTATCACTTGCTGCATTTTTTTCTTCCAGGCAACTCAGCACCGATGCCGACTCATCCGACAATTCAGGACAGCGATTTACCAAAGCACTCCTTTGGATTACTGCTATCCCTACCTGTTTATTGATTGTTTGGCTACTAATCATGATGCAGTGGGGATATGATCTCGGAAGTGTTCGATAATCCAGAAAATGAGCTATTAGGTGTAATGCATGTTTTTTTCTCTAAAAAAGTGCTTTACTGAATATAGCATGAGCAGACAGGCCTTGAAGTTTTGCAACAGTCTTAAAACCAGACACTAATTTTACAAGGGAGAAACAGGATGATTCGCTCAAAACTGAACCTATTGGGCCTGATTTTTTTACTTACTGTCGCCGCCGATGTAAATGCTGATCCGGTTATTCAATACCGGGCCAAAAATTTTACTACTGCCTACGAAGAGTGGAGTGTAATGGCTGAGCAGGGTGATCCTATAGCACAATATAATCTGGCTGTTATGGATATGAACATACAAGGGCCATTGGCGAGTACTGATCAAATTGGAATGTGGCTTGATAAGTCCTGTGCTCAGAACTTCGCCCTGGCCTGTGTCGACCTGGGGCTTTTGCGCGAGATTGGTTTTAGTATCAGCCAGGATACTCATGCAGCATTTAAACTATTCTCCAAAGCGTCGGAACTAGGTAATCCCTTAGCTCAAAATAAACTGGGCAACTATTACGAAGAAGGCACTGGCATGGCTAAAGACTGGCCGAAGGCAGAGTTCTGGTATCTCAAATCAGCACAGCAGGGCAACCTGGCATCAATGAATAATCTGGGCCTGCATTTCAAACAGAACGGTGACATAGCAAAAGCCATTGATTGGCTGGAACGGGCTTCACAAGCTAATTTGAGCATATTGATCGCGCAACAAAAAAGTCCATTTCTGGCTGACGGCAAGACACTTAACAATCTCCGTGGCATGGGCTTCTACGTCGACCCAAATGTGAACGAACCTCTCTACAGCGCGCAATTTAACCTGGCTGCGATCTATGATTTTGCTGAAGCGCCTTATCAGAATAAAGCGAAAGCGCATAAATGGTATGAGCAGTCGGCCCTGCAGGGATTTAGTGATGCCCAGTCCAATCTAGCTTACCTTTATTCCTCTGGTAGCGTGACTGGAAAACCAGATTTCGACAAAGCTTTTTACTGGTACTCTCGTGCAACAGAACAAAATAATGACATGGCTTCATACAATCTATCTTTTTACTATCGGGAAGGAAAAGCAGTTCAAAAGGATCCGGAGAAAGCTTTGCGTCTGCTGAGCAATGTCAACGGCGAACATAGACCTGCAGCCATGAGGCAGATCGGTGATATGTATTTATGGGGAGAGCTTGACAAAAAGGATCCAGAGCAAGCTGCCGAGTACTTCTACAGGGCAGCAAAAGCCGGCGATGTACCCGCACAACTTCAACTTGCAATGCTTCTGGTCGACTCAGACTCGCCCCCGTACAACCTGGAGGAATCCTTTCACTGGTTTATGAAGGCCGCAGAGGCAGAGAACAACGATGCACAGTATAATGTTGCTGTCAGCTACCTGCTCGG
This sequence comes from Gammaproteobacteria bacterium, assembly GCA_050292965.1. Taxonomy (GTDB): domain Bacteria; phylum Pseudomonadota; class Gammaproteobacteria; genus JACNJF01. The sequence continues at coordinate 27,855 of JBNKMF010000004.1, forward strand.
CGAGGGTGTCAGCAAGAACCAGAAAAAAGGGGAAGCATGGATGAAAAAAGCCAGTGAAAATGGTAACCCTCACGCAATACAGTACTTTAAAGAACCCATCGGGTTTAAAGACGATGAATGATCAGCGCCCTATCTAGTGAATACTATAAAAATTATCAGTTATGACTCCTGACCTTGCTGATTCTATTATTCCTGCCTGAGACTGTATGGCCTTTTCTTCTCAAAAGTCGGGATGTCAAAGACATTTTCAGCACTGGTTAACAACCTGTCTTAAGATGCAATATTGATTATCAATACTCAATTTTTTAGTTTTGTGGTAGATATATCTGATCCAGATATAGGGTTTTCGGGTTTCTTATAGAACTCAAAAAGAAACTGATATAGCGGTTTTCTGCATATCCATTGCTCGTTTATGAGGCGCCCGTTTTACCTCAGCAAGATCAATCTAAATCTTATTCCAGCCTTTGACGAGCTTGAATCGTTTGTTAAAACGATCATTGAATAGATAAGTTGGCTTTACTGTTTGATGTCGTTCATCATGTACTCGAACAGTTAAGCTTAGCGGTTTTTCATACTCTGAATAGATATCCAGATTAACGAATCGATAGCTGGGCCAGTTAGCAGGCATATACTTCATCCCTGCTCCTGCATAGCGTCTGAGTGGCAAACTGATTTTCATCTGTTTACCCAGTTTGCCCGCATAGCCTTCCGGACCACCCACAAAAAAGAAAAAGCTAGCTGTTACCAGAATCAGCAATATCAGGCACTCGAAATAGCTCAATTTAAACAGTCTGCGTTTCGCTAAGCCTTCGCACCAACCAGCCACGGAAAAACGGATTTTCCATATCAGCTTTTAAGCGCGCTTCCAGCAACCATTTTTGTAAGTCATCCGGGTCGCTAGCCGGTACGCCTTTGGTGGCGAAATAACAGTCCAGATAGAATTCAGCCTGCAGCGCTTTCCACTGCTTTTCATCAATGGCATCTTTCATGGTTCCAGGAAACTGGACGATATTATCTGTCATACTGATCTCTCAGGTTGTAGCGATAGGTCTATTTGAATCTCTTATCCACTCACTCCATGAGCCATCATACAATCTGGGCATAGGGAAGCCCGCAATGACTACAGCCAACAAAGAATGACAGGCTGTCACACCCGAGCCACACATATATACCTGCTTATTGGCAATACATTTTGCATCTAAAGGCGCGTAAAGTTCACGTAATTGTTCAGCGGATTTGAAGAATCCATTTTCATCCAGATTTTCTGTTAACGGCAAATTCGCTGCTGCGGGAATGTGGCCTGCTACAGGGTCAATAGGTTCATTGATACCCTTGTAACGCTCCTCTGTACGAACATCGACCAGCAGAAAGGAAGGTTTACCAACATTATTGAGGATCGTTGGAGTAGAAACCACCAGACTCCAGTCAAACTCAGCCTGGTAATTTTCAGCCTGTGGGTGATCAATTTCCGCTGTTACGGCATAACCCTGCCCCAGCCACGCCTGCCAACCACCATCTAGCAGAGCGACCGACCCATGTCCCAGACCTTTTAACAGCCACCATAGACGAGCCGCCTGAGTGCCACCAGTATCATCGTAAACAACTACCTGTTTATACTCACTCATACCGTTCTGACCGAGCCATTGCACAAGCTGCTGCATATCAGGCAAGGGATGCCGACCTGAGTCGGGAGTGATTGGTGAACAAAGGTTATCATCTAAATGCGCATAGATCGCACCTGGTATATGAGATTCAACGTAGTCATTTCGCCCCCGTTCAACGTCGTTCAGATGGAATCTGCAGTCAAAAACAAGGCAATTTTCGTGATCTATAATTTCAGATAGCTGCTGCGATGTAATTAATGTCTGATAAAGCATGGTAAACCCTTAACTCTCCTTCGATCACACGAATGTGACATCTTAATTGCAAAATGACTCGTATAAGCATATAAATATAAACACCACCTGACAGAGATTAATATCATGCGCAGGTTTCTTATCCTGTCAGCCGTTAGCGGCCTGTTTTTTCCATCCATAGCCCTGGCTTTCGGCATAGGTCTGGTCCCCCTGCACTCATTAAATGAGCAGATCGATAAGAAGTATGGAAAAAACATTTCACTGCATGGTACCCCCGAGCAAATCAAAAATCTAAGAAAATGGATAAATCAAATCGCCACTACCCCCAAAGGGCTGAATACTCTGATTCAAATACAGAATAGTGGACACAAACTGTTTATCACCCATTCGGTCTACGCGATGATTTCATCCGGGCGGACTTCCGCACCCGTTTCTGAAAATCTGATTAATGGAACCGGGGAGTCGGTGGACATTCATTTCAACGCAAACATCCCGGACCAGGGCAGCCACCAGGCACTGGATACCTCACGTCACCCAATAGAATATACCGCCGCACAAAATCTCTATCATGAATTAGCGCATGCATTTCATATGATGAATGGCTCCTGGCGTTATTTTAAATCGGAACAACAGGCTATCGAAGAAGAAAATATCTTCCGTCAGCAACTGGCAAAAATTCAGAACAGGCCTTTTCACGAACGAGTATATGTTGGCGGCTTGCCTATTTGCCCAGCAGATAACCAGCTCATTGATCAAAGCTGGCATCAACAGTTGATCTGTAATTAATCCACTAACTCTAACGCAGCTCAGCCAGCAACGACTCAATCATATTCTCAGCCTGCCTGGCGTAGGAAGCACCAAACATATTGGCATGGTTCAGAATATGGTAAAGATTATAAAATTGTTTGCGCGTCTTATAACCTGGCTCCAGCGCATAGCTTTCATTATATGCCGCTAAAAACTGTTGCCCCGGATGACCGAATAACTCCATCATCGCCAGATCACACTCACGGTCACCGTAATAACTAGCCGGGTCAAATATAACCGGCTCTCCTGAAGCTGCTCCAGCCCAGTTACCTGACCACAGGTCACCATGCAACAGAGACGGACTTGGGTGGTAGTTACTAAAGAAAGCCCCGCATTGCTCGCGTAGGCTGCTGCCCAGATCGAACAATCGGTGTCCAAGACTATTTTTTTTAATCAATTGCAACTGATAACCCAGGCGTTGTTTCTGCCAGAAATCAACCCAGTCATCCGACCATTGGTTAAGCTGTGGAGTAGAGCCTATGGTATTGTCGATATCGAAACCAAAACGATAACTATGATGCTGATGTAATTGCGCCAGTTTTTGCCCAAACAAAACCCCATTGGGTTGCCCTGATAAGTTCAGCCAGGTCATTACCGCATAACTTTCACGGCCACTCACCCCACTGGCAATCGGTTGAGGTACCTTTATAGTTTGAGTCTTATTTAATTCATCCAGTGCATGCGCTTCTGCTTCAAACATAAAAGCAAGCGTATGACGGTTGGTTTTAACAAAATAGCTATCTTTGCCATCGCCAATACAGAAAGCATTATTGATACTACCGCCAGCAATATTCTGTCGATTCAGTATATGAAACTCTTTTCCTGTGAATTCACTAATATCTTTCTCAATCTGCGCCCAAAGTGTCATTATCTCAATCCTGTTTGACTATATATTGTCCTGGCTGTAGTCCATCTAATTGATAATCATCTATAGCAGTTCGTATCAGACGCAGTGCTGGATGCCCAACCGCTGCTGTCATCCGCCGCACCTGTCGGTTTTTACCTTCTCTGATCTGTACTTCCAACCAGCAGGTAGGAATCGATTTACGTTCACGTATGGGAGGATGACGCTCCCATAAGAAATCCGGTTGCTCGATTTTTTTAACCCGCGCAGGCAGAGTACGGCCTTCTTTTAAATCCACCCCTCGCTGCAGGCGTATTAATGCCTTACGCTCTACCTCTCCTTCTACCTGCACCAGATAGGTTTTGTATTTGTTATTTTTCGGTGAGGTCAGACGAGCCTGCAAAATACCATTATCAGTTAGCAACATTAAACCCTCGCTGTCATAATCCAGCCTGCCCGCTGGGTAAACTTCTTTAATGTCGATAAAATCTGCTAGCGTTTTTTTATCCCCTTCGGGAGAAAACTGGCTGATCACCTGAAAGGGTTTATTGAATAATACGATTTGAGTCATTTGCGTGTTTCGATTAAATCCAGCCATTGCTGTTGTCGGCGTTCGCCCATTTGATGATAGTCCATCATGCTCTGAATAACACCCAGATCTGCTGCAGAGGTTTCGGTTTGCAGCTGTTTCATTTCCTTGATATCACAGTCGATGGAGGTTAGCTGGGCTGAGATATCGAGTATAGCCTCGTGTTGTTTCAACAACCCCATGATTCTTTCGGCGCCCCTGAACTTCATCTTTTTGACTTCATCCAGATTATTTCTCAGGTTCGCTATGTCACCAAATTTAGTTAACAGTCGACCTGCCAGGGTCATTCCAACACCAGGAATACCGGGGATATTATCAACCTTATCTCCTGCAATCGCCAATTGATCAGCGATTTGTTCAGGCTTAACCCCGAAGCGCTTGATCAGGGATCGGTAATTCAACTGCTGTCCCGTAGCATAGGACCACCAGATATCATTTTCACGTATGAGTTGAGCCAGATCCTTATCCGCAGTGAGAATTACGATTCGCGTCTGTTCATTGCGATGGAAAGTCGCCAGACTTCCAATCAAATCATCCGCTTCGTGACGATCACTCGCCACCTCGCTAATACCCAGCGCTCGCACCCATTGCCGACACCATTGAAACTGGCGTTTGAGCTCTTCGGGTGCTGGCGAACGGTTGGCTTTATATTCTGGGTAAATCTGCTTACGCGCTGAAAACTTCAGACTTTCATCAAACGCGAACACCAGCTGGCGCGGTTTTTCTGCTGACAGAAAATGATATACAAAATCAACAAAACCCAGCCAGGCATTATTCGACTGACCATCCTGATTGACCAGGGTATCCGGCAAACTAAACCAGGCTTTAAAAATATAAATACTGGAGTCAACCAGGTATAGCTTATTCACTTATGCTTATTCACTTAGACTTATTCATTTAAGATTATTAATATCCGCTCGTATAGAAGCCACAGAATCATCGAACATGGCTTGCTCAATATCATTTAAAGGCAGTTCGATAATCTTCTCCACCCCGCAATCACTCAGCACACAGGGCACACCCATGGCCATATCAGACTGCCCGTACTCTCCCTGCAAGATCGCCACTGCGGGTAAAATTCTACGTCGACCATGTACGATAGCATCCACCATTGCAGTAATTGCAGCCGCCGGGGCATCGTATGCACTGCTGTTTTGGCGCAGGCTGAGTATCTCAGCTCCGCCATTACGTGTACGCTCGATAATATCCTGAGTGATATGTGATTCAAGAAAGTGCTCCACAGGAATGCCCGATATAGTGGTAAAACGCATCATCGGCACCATGGTATCACCGTGTCCTCCCAGCACCATAGCGCTGATATCCTTGCTCGAATAACCGGTTTCCATCGAAATAAAACTCGCCATACGTGTTGAATCCAGTACCCCGGCCTGCCCCAAAATTCGACTGCGATCAAACCCACTGCGTAAAAAGGCTTCATAGGTCAGCGTATCTACCGGGTTAGATACCAGCAATATGATAGCGTCGGATGCATGCTGCACAACAGCATCAACGATAGAATCAACAATCTTCACATTGATATCCAGCACATCTGAATGCGTCATACCGACTTTACGAGGGACTCCCGCAGTAATAATTACCAGCTCGGAGTCATTAACGCCTTCGACTTGATGACAGCCATTGACCCTGGTGTCAAAACCCAGCAAGGGAGAGGTTTCCTGAATATCCAGCGCAATCCCCTGTGGCAACCCTGCTCTGATATCCATTAACATCAATTCCTTACATAAATCCTGCTGCGCGATTAATTGCGCGGTAGATTCACCAACCCGACCAACCCCTACTATGGTTATTTTTTCCATAACAATCACCTTCGATGGTTGTTGTTCTATCGTTAGGCTTTATAAATATTCAATAATTCCCCTGCCTTTACAACGGCCAGATATTCATCAACAAAACGACTATACTGCAGCCAACCCTGCGTCAGTTGAAGCGATGATGAATACCCTACTTATTATAATACGACAATTTGTTATAATTTGACGCTTAATGAATTAGAACCCGACACATGCCCAAGATACTGACCATCCTGATCAGCCTGTTTATTATCAACATTGCTCAGGCAGCCACCCTCCAGGAAATGCAAACCGAGCTAGATTCAGCACAATACGCCAGAGCTTCGACAACAGGCTTAGAGCTGTTGCGTCAGCAACCGGATGATCCCAGGTTACTGTTTTTGACTGCCTTTGCATTTCAAAAAAACAATCAGGCAAAACAGGCTATACACTATTATCAGGAAGTCATCAGCGCACACCCGGAACTACCCGAACCGCGTAACAATCTGGCAATCATTTACCTGCAAAAGGGAGAATACGATGAGGCAGTCAAACTACTGATTGCCTCACTAAATACCCACCCAGCTTACGCAACGGCTTACAAAAACCTCAATACCCTCTATCAGGGTTTAGCCAGTGAAGCCTACCGAAAAGCGCTAAACGATGACGTACCACCCACTAACGTACTTAACAAAATCCAGTTAACCGAACTGAGCGAATTACAGCAACCGGTGATTGTGGACAGTAAGCCTATACAGACATCAGCCCAGATAGCCAAACTTGACACACAACTCGAAGCTCCAGCGCCCGCTAAAAACACCGTAATTGCAAAAGCGCAAGTGAAGCCGGTTGTTGAGACAGTTACGGACAAAAAACAATTGATACAGTTTGTTAAAAACTGGGCAAATGCCTGGAGTGAGCAACAGTTCGAGCAATATGCTTCGGCATACAGCGCTAGTTACACAGGGCAATATCCAGACCATAAAGAATGGCTAAAACAACGTCGCAAACGTATTGTACATGCCGATAAAATCAAGGTCAGCCTGAGCAACTTCAAGGTTAAATCAAATAAACCAGATATTGCTGTCATCGATTTTCATCAGGCATACCAGTCATCCACTTATCACGACAATGTGCTAAAAAGGATACAGTTGAACAAAATCAATAATGTTTGGAAAATAAGCCGAGAAGTAACTCTGGCCATACTATGATCAAAATCTGTTTTTCACTTTTCAATATCTTTCTATTGCTTGCGCTGCTATTGCCTGTGCAAGTTATCGGCGCAGATAAAACTGGCGGTGAATACGAAGACAGGATGCTACTCGCCCTGCAAAACATCCAGAGCCTGAACAACGATCAGGCATTAGAGCAGACTCGAGAAATCATAAAGAACTACCCCACCAGCAAGCTGGCTCAATTACTATATGCAGACCTGTTGATGGCAAAAACTGCTGTGCTTTCCAGCATCGGTTCTGGCGTATCCAGCAACCCCGAAAAACAGCCCCGATTAGATGACCTGACCTTTGAAATAAAACAGCGTCTGTCACACATCAAAGCACCAGCCATTCAGGGCATGTTACCCGACAATCTCATTCGATTAGCTGATAACCAGCGCTTTTTCATTATCATCGATCAATCACAATCGCGTCTGTATGTATACCGTAACGAACAGGGCACGCCCGTACTGGAAGCCGATTTTTTTATTAGTATCGGATTAAAAGGTGCTGGCAAACAAGTTCGAGGTGATCAGAAAACCCCCATCGGTATCTATCATGTAACCAGTTACATCGATGACAGTGAACTGCCTGACCTGTATGGCCGAGGTGCTTTTCCAGTGAATTATCCCAACACCTGGGATAAGCGAAACGAGCGCAGTGGCGGAGGCATCTGGATACATGGCACGCCTTCTTACACCCATAATCGCCCCCCCTGGGCCAGCAATGGTTGCGTGGTATTGAGTAATGCTGACTTAATGCACATCAGTGAGTATATCGACCCACAACAGCAGCCTCCGGTAATCATCACACATAAAATCAACTGGATCAGCCCAGAACTCTGGCAACAGAACCAAAAATCGATGATGCAGCTACTCACTCACTGGATTACAGACTGGGAGAGAAATGATCATACACGCTACATTAGCCACTATTCAAAAACAGATTTCAGGTCTCGCGACAAAGACTTTAAAGCCTGGGATAGACACAAACAAAGGGTCAATAGCAAAAAGAAATATATCAGTGTCGAATATAACCACCTTAATATCTTTAAATACCCCGGAGAAGACAACCTGATCACCATGCAATACGACCAGAATTACCACAGCAGTAATCTAAACTCAGCCTCCGCAAAGGAGTTATTCTGGAAGCTGCAAGACAAACAGTGGCAGATTGTGTATGAAGGCTCGAATAAGGATTAGGAAGCTAAAGCCACCTGGATACTGAAAAACAAAGCCGATGACCCCACAGGCAAAACAATGTTTGATGGGACCGGTATCTTTCATACTGATCAATGTTTGCATTAATTGCAGAATAATCGTCACGAGTAATCCAGAAAATAACACCTCAATAAACCCTCCCCTTCAAAACTTTATTAGATTTATATATAGGGGTATGCATCAAAATAATGCAGCGTTATACTTTAACGCATATTCAACCAAGAGATACAAGGGCTATGACCCAAAAAAAGAAAACCACAGACAACCAGACGATCGAAGAAGTAATTACCTTAATGAAAAAACAGGTTGAGGTAAGCCAGCACCCCCTGATAGAGAAATTCATCCGCAAATATTATTTCGATATCTCTCATGATGACCTGGCAGAAAGTAAAGCCGCCAACCTGTATGGCGCAGCGCTAAGCCACTGGAACTTTGCCCATATTCGCCAGCAGGGCAATACTCTGGTACGTATTTACAATCCTCAGTTTGAAAAACATGGCTGGCAATCTACCCATACAGTGGTTGAAATTGTGGTCGATGACATGCCCTTCCTGGTCGATTCAGTACGTATGGCGCTAAATGCGCGCAATCTGACCACCCACCTGGTGATACATCCAGTCATTAATATCCAGCGCGATAACCGTGGTCAGATTATTGAGCTACTGGAACATGGTGAACAACAGGAAGGTGCCCTTGAAGAAGCACTCATCCATGTAGAGGTTGACCGCCTGACAGAAAAAAGCGTGCTGGAAGCGATCAAACAGGATGTTGAATCGGTATTATGCGATGTAGCCGTCTCGGTGGCAGACTGGAAACCGATGACCGAACAGATGCAAAATATTATTGAAGAGATCAAAACAACCCCTCAACCCATTAACAATGAAGAATTGACTCAGTCACTCGCTTTTCTGGAATGGATCGGTAACAACCATTTTGCCTTTCTGGGCTATAGAGAATACAGACTCACTGAAGCAGAAGAGCTAATTTCTGTAGCCGACTCCGGACTGGGACTATTACGTAGCGAACTGGCAGACCAGTCATCACTAAGCTTCGCCAGCCTGCCAAAGGAAATCCGCCGTCTGGCACGTGAAAAGCACCTGCTGATAACCACCAAGACCAGTCGGCGTAGCACCATACACCGCCCTGGCTACCTGGATCATATTGGCATCAAACGCCTTGATGAACAGGGCAATGTTATCGGTGAGCGGCGTTTCATAGGTCTGTATACAGCTGCTGCATACAATAACCGAGCAGCAGAAATCCCTTTATTGCGCGAAAAAATGGCTGCAGTGATGGAACGCACTGGGCATTTACGAGGTAGCCATGCATCAAAAGCCCTGCTGAATATTATTGAAACCTTTCCTCGCGACCTGTTGTTTCAGATCGATACAGATGAACTTTATCAAACCACTCTGGGCATCCTGCAGTTACAGGAACGTCACCGCATTCGTCTATTTATTCACCGTGACCGCTATGGGCGGTTCTACTCCTGCCTGGTTTATGTACCCAGAGAGCTCTTCAACACCAAGGTGCGCAAAATCATACAGGGCGTTTTACAGCAAAATCTTGGCGGTAACAGCAGTGAATTTAATGTCCAGCTATCCGATTCGGTACTCGCTCGACTGTATTTTGTATTGCATGTGCCACCCGATTCAGTTGCTGATTACGACATCAAGGAGATTGAGCAACAACTCAAGGAAGCCACACGCAACTGGGCGGATGATCTACACGATGCCCTGATCGAAGGCTTTGGCGAAGAACAGGGCATGAAATATTTTCGCCGTTACGGAGATGCATTTCGTTCCGACTATATCGACCACTATTCGCCACGCACTGCCATCTATGACATCCAGCACATGGAAACCCTGATGGATGAATCCGCTAGACTTGCGATGAGCCTGTATCGTCCGCTGGAAACACCCGATGGTGTACTTCGTTTCAAACTGTTCCACATGAATAGCCCAGTATCCCTGTCCGACGCTTTACCGATGCTGGAAAACATGGGCCTCAGAGTAGAAGAGGAACACCCCAGTAAAGTCATACGCGCAGATGCATCATTAGTCTGGATGCACGATTTCAGCATGAGTTATCCATCATACTGGCAGATAGAGCTGGATCAGATACGTGAAAAATTCCAGCAAGCCTTCATCAGAATTTGGCGCGGAGAAATTGAAAACGATGGTTTTAATCGCCTGGTGTTACGCTCCCAGCTAGACTGGCGTGAAGTCGTCATGCTGCGCGCCTACAGTCGCTACCTGCATCAGGCAGGCACACCATTTAGTGCCGAATACATCGAACGCGCGCTGTCATTCAACCATGACATAACCACATTACTGGTCCAGTTGTTTCATGCCCGTTTCGATCCACAGCATCATGAAAATTCTGCAGTTACATGCAACGACCTGATTAGCAAAATCGAACATTTGCTAGATGACGTCGTCAGCCTGGATGAAGACCGCATACTGAGAAATTTTCTCTGCCTGATCCAGGCAACCCTGCGTACCAATCATTTTCAGGTGCTGGAAGATGGCTCTCCCAAATCGTATGTATCGTTTAAGTTCGACCCGGCGCAGGTACCCGACCTGCCAGACCCACGCCCAATGTATGAAATCTTCGTTTACTCGCCGCGTGTGGAAGGTGTGCATTTAAGAGGTGGGCCGGTAGCCCGCGGTGGATTACGCTGGTCTGATCGTCGCGAAGATTTTCGCACAGAAGTACTGGGACTGGTAAAAGCGCAAATGGTAAAGAATGCGGTTATTGTTCCGGTAGGATCCAAGGGCGGCTTCTTCCCCAAACATCTGGGTATTATGCAAGACCGTGAAGCAATACAGGCCGAGGGTATAGCCTGTTATAAAACCTTTATCCGCGGCATGCTGGATATTACCGATAACCTTGTGGGTGGTGAGATTCAACCTCCGCCGCAGGTGGTACGCTATGATGGCGACGACCCATATCTTGTGGTTGCTGCGGATAAGGGCACTGCCACCTTTTCAGATATCGCTAATTCAATATCTGCAGAATACAACTACTGGCTGGGCGATGCTTTTGCATCGGGTGGTTCACAGGGATACGATCATAAAGCGATGGGCATCACTGCCAAAGGCGCCTGGGAATCGGTAAAACGACATTTCAGAGAGCTAGGCTTAAATACTCAAACCGAACCTTTTACCGTTTTAGGTATCGGTGATATGGCTGGCGATGTATTTGGAAATGGCATGCTGTTATCACGCAAGATCAAACTGGTAGCCGCATTCAATCACATGCATATCTTTATTGATCCTGACCCTGATCCTGAAACCAGTTTTGTTGAACGTGAAAGACTATTTAATCTGCCACGCTCAAGCTGGGAAGATTACAACAGTAATCTCATCTCCAAAGGCGGTGGTATTTTCTCACGCACAGCGAAATCCATCCCTCTCAGCAAGGAAATGCGCGTACTGCTAAATATCAAAACCTTGAAAATGACCCCAACTGAGTTGATCAAAACCATGTTGCGGGCACCGGTTGATCTATTATGGAACGGTGGCATTGGCACCTATGTGAAATCTTCAAAAGAACAACACATTGAAGTAGGTGATCGTAACAATGATGCATTGCGCGTAGATGCTATTGAACTGGGCTGTCGAGTGGTAGGTGAAGGTGGCAATTTGGGCGTCACACAACTGGGCAGAATCGAATTTGCAGCAAAAGGAGGCCGTATTAATACCGATGCAATTGATAATTCCGCTGGAGTAGATTGCTCGGATCACGAGGTAAATATCAAGATCCTGTTGAATGCTGTTGTTCAAAATCAGGATATGACCGAAAAACAACGCAACCAACAACTCGCCAAAATGACCGACGAGGTTGGCGAGCTGGTGCTGCGTGACAATTACCTGCAAACTCAGGCATTAAGCGTGGCCATGAGTCAATCTTCACAATTACTGGATGTGCATGCACGCCTGATTCGACAGATGGAACTGGATGGTGAGCTGGATCGTAGTATTGAATTCCTGCCGGGTAAGGAAGAAATTGATGAACGCATGTCATTGAATAAAGGCTTAACCGCGCCCGAACTTAGCGTATTGTTAGCCTATGTGAAAATACACCTGTTCCAGCATTTACTGATCTCTGAGTTACCCAACGATGAACATTTCGCCTCGTTACTGATACAATATTTCCCCAGCCCATTGCGCAAGCGCTTTGAGCAACTGATGCCATCGCACCGTCTGTGTCGAGAAATCATCAGTACCGTAGTAGCCAATGAGATGGTCAACCGTGCCGGTATTACCTTTGCCTTTCGACTCAAAGAAGAAACCGGTGCCGACGCAGAAAACATAGCACGCGCTTTCAGCGTAGCTCGCGAAATATTTGATATGCCTTCAATATGGCAACAAATTGAAGATCTAGATAATACGGTCACAGCACAAACTCAAACCTGGATGCTATTGGAAACACGTAAACTGGTGGAACGCGTCGCTCGCTGGTTTCTGCGCAACAGGGCACGACCCATCGACATCGCCAGCAATATCACTTATTTCACCCAAGGTATACAGTCGCTAAGAAATGCCCTGCCCACTTTACTGGGGCCTTCAAGCCAGCAAACTATACAGCAAACCATCGAACGACTGGCCTCCGAACAGGTACCAGAGAAACTGGCTCAGAACGCAGCCTTATGTAGCGAACTTTTAGCCTCGCTTGATATAGTTGAGGTAGCCAATGTGCTCAATCTCTCGGTCGAACAGGTTGCTAACGTTTATTACCAGCTAGGTGAGCAGCTAGAGCTACCATGGCTGCACCACCAGATAGTCGAATTGCCGCGCAACAATCGCTGGCAAGCCATGTCGCGAGCGGCTTTGCGCGATGATATCTACAGTCAGCACCGACAACTTACGCGCGATGTGTTAATACAAAGCGACACCCAGAGCACCCCTGAACACATGGTACAGGAGTGGATGACCACAAATGCAGATGCTGTAGATCGCTGTCGTCAGATACTAAGTGATTTAAAAACAGCAGGTAAAGCTGACTTTGCTATGCTGCCGGTTGCCATGCGAGAGATAAGAGGATTGAGCATAATTGATAATGTGGAATCGATTACAGAACCGGCGCCTGCTGAGCCGAAAAAGAAGAGAGCTAAAGCAAAGGCTAACACCGGTAACAAGTAGCTATAAGCTGAATCTGTAGCTTTATGTTGGTTCCTGAGCGGGTTGTACAGTATCGTTGGTCCGCTCATGCAGCGACTTTTATATTGCGGCCGGAATATCCAGTGTGCGAGATATTCCACAGCGATTCACCAGCTTTAACTTTATAGGTTGCGGGTATTAACAAAGGCGTGAAAGGCACAACCACTCCAACCGCGTTTTTTATGTTCCTTATCCACCCATTTAGGATCGATTGTTTTCTGGCTTACCTTAGTCGCCGTATAGTGTACGACAAAGTGATCATACTGGGTAATGCGAGGACCTGTTTAGTTAAAAATTGCCCCGCTATATCCCTGTTTTTTTTGGCCGGAATACAGAGTAACCTAGCGCCTTTTAAATGTTAAGTCTTACCATGATTGATATTCAAACTGCCGATCTTTCCAATCCCCTCCACGGACAGGCTATTGTGACTCTACTGGACGAGTACGCCAGGCACCCAATGGGAGGCGGTGAAGCGCTTCCCGAGTTTACGCGCAATAACCTGGCAAGCGCACTGGCCTCTCGCACTGACTGTACGGTCATTCTAGCCTGGGATGACGATCTCCCTGTAGGACTATGCAATTGCTTTGATTGCTTTTCTACCTTTGCCTGTAAGCCGATATTGAATATACACGATGTATATGTCGCAGAGGGTTATCGAGGCCAGGGGGTTGCCCGTCAGATGATGCAAAAAGCTGAGCAGCTGGCGCGTGCTAAGGGCTGTTGCAAACTGACTCTTGAAGTTCTTACACACAATAAAGCTGCCAAAGCATCCTATACTGCATCCGGTTATGCACCCTACCAGCTTAACAGTGAATTCGGACTGGCTGAATTCTGGCAAAAATCAATATAAGCTAGTCGCATCAAGATTAGACCAGACCTCAGCGTGTGGCTATAATGCCGCCCTTTCAGTAGCACTATAACAACGGTATCTACCCCATGTCTTCAATTGTACTTGATGGAAAAGCCCTCGCAACCCAGGTTGAGATTGAACTCACCGAACGTGTCACAGCAATAAAACAGAAGACCCAGGGAGTCACGCCTATTCTGGCGACCATACTGGTGGGGGATGATCCGGCTTCAGAAACCTATGTCAAAATGAAGGGCAATGCCTGCAAGCGCGTAGGTATGGATTCCATACGACTGGTTCTCGATCAAAACACCACCACTGAACAACTGATGGCAGAGATCGACCAGCTAAATAAAAACCCGGATGTGCATGGGATTCTGCTACAGCATCCCGTGCCTGAACAGATTGATGAACGTCTGTGTTTTGATTCTATTGCCCTGAATAAAGATGTCGATGGTGTCACTTCACTGGGATTCGGCAAGATGGCGATGCAGGAATTCGCCTATGGCTCCGCGACCCCGGCCGGTATCATGAGCATATTAAAAGCTTATGATATCGATCTTTCGGGTAAACACGCTGTCGTCATCGGTCGCAGCGCCATTCTCGGAAAACCCATGGCGATGATGTTACTCAACGAGAATGCCACTGTCACCATCTGCCATTCCCGCACCAAAGACCTGCCCTCACTGGTAAAACAGGCTGATATTGTAGTTGGCGCAGTAGGCAAGCCCGAGTTAATCAAAGGAGACTGGATCAAGGATGGCGCTGTCGTGATTGATGCCGGATACCATCCTGGAGGTGTTGGTGATATCGAGCTTGAGGCCATAAAACAGCGCTGTTATGCCTATACTCCAGTACCTGGAGGCGTGGGGCCTATGACTATTGCTACCCTGATCGAACAGACAGTCTGTGCTGCAGAAAGGCATTACGAAGTATATTAGTAATTTCTTATATTGTTAATTAGCGCCTGATTCTATATACTCTGCTCTATTCTAACCATAAAATAAAGTATCCTTTGCTAGCAATACAAAGGATCAAAGCGGAGAGCCTGTCCAATGTTTAACCTGAAATCAGCAATATGGCTGTGTGTATTTGTGCTGGCCTCTGTCAGTCAGATCGCATCAGCTCAATCCTATTATCCGAACAATAACTATCCTGCAAACAACGGATATAACAACTCTGGCTATAACGGATACAACAATCCCGGTTATGGCGGATACGGTAATTCTGGATATAACGGATACAATCGCTATAACAATTATCCTCAACCCAGTTACAATAACTATCCACAGCAAAACTATAACAATTACTACAACCAGCAGCCGCCTGCCTATGGCTACGCGCAACCAGCCTACCCACAGAATTATTACCCCATGCCTCGCTACAACAATGGCTACGGCTACAACAACAATGGCAATGGCTTCAACAGAATGTTCAAAGGTAATAAATTTGGTGGTGGACGTAACTTTGGCGAAGAGCTTTGGCCTGGGCGCGGAAGCATCTACGAAGATGCTCTACCTATGCATGGCCCCTGGGACAGAAACTGGGGTAAAGCTCCCTGGAATCGTGATTACGAAAACCTGTGGGAACCGGAAGGTGGACCCGACAAATGGTTTGATTTCGGTGACCCTAAAGAAGGTATGGCCAATGCCTGGGAAGACATGCTGTATACCCCGAACGCCCTCGGCACTATGCCTGGTGGATGGAAAGCACCGAGTATCTCGGTACCCAACCCAATTGATGTAGGTGACGAATTCAAAAATGCCGCGAAAGATATGCCCGATGAAATGCAAAACTTCAGCGAAGGTTTCACCTACGGTAATGATGGCTACAACGATAATCCTAACAAAGGACAGTTTGGTGTTGGTAATGGTAATAAGAAAAAAGGTATAAACATCGCGCCTAAGACTCGTTAAGAAATTTAGGCAACTTAAGCCATGCACAGGGACGTGCATGATCTTTACTCAAACACAAAAAACCTCTCAACAACTCCCGATCGATGTTGTAAGCTCCACGCATGATATGGATCGGCCTTCTGATACGCTGTATCATTCTTACTATACTTATCATCGCCTACAACAGTCTGGTACGCGATAAGTATCGGGTATACCCTGGCTGGAACGATATCGACGTTCAGTTAAAACGCTGCCATGAGCTGATCCCTAAACTGGTTAGTGCAATCAAACAATACGCTAACTATGAACAGGCCACACTCAGTAAAGTCACTGAATTAAGGTGTCAACAGCACCTGGCTCATCCTTGAGCTCATCATCTTCAGGGGCCTCTGGCAGCTCTTTCGGTAGCGGTGGTGGCTGGTAATCACCCTTTGTTGCTGTGTAAATTATATTTCTCAGTCATTTAAACTAGTAATATTTTAAGGAGCCTCTGATTGATCATGTCAGGCAACATTCAACAGGTCGCAATATTTTCCAGCACCCAGCGTATCACTCACTGGTTGATAGCCGCTGGCGTTATATTTGAATTAATCAGCGCCTGGCTGGTACAAAATGCAGATGTAGACATCATTGCATGGAGTGAGTGGCATGTGATGATAGGCCAGGCACTGACCTTACCCCTGTTGTTGCGCGTTTATTTACTATTAGTGCGTGGCCCCACACACTGGCGTGGATTTATGCCTACACGTGGGCAACGTCACCTGTTACTGGAAACACTAAAGTTCTACGCTTCACTGGGTCGCCTGCCCTGCCCCGACTGGTATGCCTACAACCCTGTCTGGCAACCGATTTATCTGCTTATAATTGCGGTGTTGGCAGCTACTACTGCAACGGGTTTTGCAATGGGCTCGGGGCCTGGCGTGCTCAACTGGCATTCGACTCTAGCAGCTATTATTTTATATTTCACACTGGCTCATATATTTTTTAGTGTGCTGCATGATATCAAGGGGAATGGTGCACAAATCTCAGCCATGCTGAATGGCAACAAATACTTCCATACCAAACAGGCTACTACGCAGATTACTAAAGAGAACAGTGTTTCGCTGGATAGTTTTATGAAAAAATAAACCCAGGGGGCCTCTTAGCGATTTCTGAAGTCCCAGGGTGCCACTGCCTTACTTTCCCAAAGTCCTAGATTATCCTTGCGTGCCTGCAACTCGGCCTCACTATAAATCCGCTTAAGTTCTTCAGGAAGGTCAGTATCTTCCCTATAAAACCAGGCGTAGCCATCCTTTATTTGTTGTAGATTGATATCCCGATCATCTTTTAAAATACGAGCCGTAATGCGTCCGTATCGATCACTCTGTATAGAGTCCAGATCAACATATTCATCCTGCACCAGACTTGTCAGGTTGCGCCTCGCCTCTTTACCGTATAACTGTTCTAACTGAGGTGCATCGATACCCGTCAACCAGACTTTGCGACTGTTATGCTCGGCATCTAACAGATAAACCGTATCTCCAGCCATTACTTCAACGACACGGCATGGGCAGACTAAAGTATTAGCCAGTGCTACATTGCTAATTGCAAAAATCAAAACTATAACTGAGATAAACCTTATTCGTTTTAGTGGAATATTCATTATCACTCAGTATCATAATTTAATGTAGCTATGATCTCGTTCAATCGATTTTGCTGACCATCCATTCCAGTCACTGTTGCTTTTTTACTGGCTGCAGCCACTTTTCTTAATCTAATTTTCTCAATATATTGCAGATTACACAGCAGTATGGCTTTCTTGACTTTTTCAAGCTGGGCCGCAATCAAATCCATGTTCTTGACCCAGGTTTCAATTACCACGCCTTTGGTTTTATCTATTTTTGCACTGGGATCTAACTTGGAGCCCAGCGAGTTGAAATCTTCACACCACTCCAGGGGAACTTTATGCGAAAGCTTAAAAAATAAATCTATATAAGCCTCTTTACGGATTCTTGGCGGACGCTCTTCGTCAATTCCAATAATCTTTATATCATTGACTGAATCCATGGTTTTTCTCCTAAGTATTACCTGAACCCACAGTTTCAGGTATTAATCAATATATACATCATAGCTGCTAATTAAGGATTACTCCCGGACTAAAAAGTTCATTACTCGTTGATCGATTGAGTTTTCCGATACCAGTCTAGCACGCATAAGTAGTCACTCGTAGCATTATCCTGAATTCCACAGTTGGCCGCTCGCATTGGAGAGCAACCCACTGTTTCGTCAACCATTACAGTCACTTTATCTTTTCACGCTCCTTTGCATCGGCTGTGGCTCCTGCTTCGCCCTACCTACTAAGTATATGTAGGCGTCCTGCATTGTTCTAGCTTCGCCCATCCCTGGGCTCGTACTAACTCGTCCAACTACAGACTCCAGGAGTATAAATCATCGCCCACACCAGCCTGGTAATACCATCTTGCACAACTTTGACACATCTACCGTCATAACTACGGCCTGAGAAGCACGTGTAATCACCGAATGCTGCTGTATATCATCCAGACGATATAAATACTTCAGCGACAATAATTCGTTTAAGAAGCCTCCCTTCAAATAAACCGAATCCAGTTCAGTATCATAAACATTGTCTCCTTTAGATTCGTATTGATAGCCGACTCCCCAGGTGCTTAATAAAAATGCATTTTCATCGTTGTGATGCATCAGACCAACACCCAGACTAATATAATCATCGTCCGCCAGTTCCTGTCCAAAATCATGATAAGCCAGGCTCATATCAATACTCAGGTTACTAAAGGTCAGGGCCTTGGGTCGATATTCCAGCCCCAGAACGTGATTTTTTTGATGCATATTAAACCCATAGGATACAGCCAGCACATCATTAATCGGCAGAGGCCATATCTGCGAATCATGATGATATAGAAACGAATCAACGATCGGCTCAGCCACCTTTAATGCAGTTCCTATATACTGATTACCCAGGCGACCAGAGCAAGTCTCGCAATTTGCTGCCGTCTGTTGCATCTGGATAATATTCTCATAGATACCAGACAACTTCTCGGCAGTAAATTTTCGTCCATCTTTCAGGATTCGCTCCATATCACTGCCTCGGGCAATATTCAGATCTTTTGCATAAGTATCAAAGCTATCCAGGTATTTGCTGTATTCGGTTTGACTATTATGTGTAACACTAACCGTTCCAAAAGCTTTCGATAGTGCAATATTCAGGTTTTGCTTTTCCTGACAAATCGCTAGCGACTTATCAAACTCAATGTTATACAGGTATCGAAAAAAATCTGTATTTGAATCCTGATGAGATAACTTCAAACGAGTGTCATCAAAACATTGCTGAGGCTGTGATTTTATCCATTGCATTAATTCTTCACGTACACAGCTTTGATAAACAGGATTGAATCGATTGATATTTTTGCCAGAACGTTCTGTATTTGTATCGCATTGAATTTGCGCGATTAAATGCTGTCCATCGTATACACCTACCAGGTAATCATGTTGCCGATATTCAGCTGCATAAAATGCCCCAAAATGCTGGTGTAAATCAGCTAGTAAATGATGAAAACGATTAGTCATATAAAAACTGCGCCTATCTGAGCCTATACTTGATAATCGTTTCAGAGCCGAGCGATACTCACTATCCAATGCCGTAGTCAATGAGTTGACAAAATATGTACCATAGTCATATAAACCACTTATTGAATGATCCTGAATGATTTTTTGCTCGACCTCTTCTTTTGAGCGATATGAGTCAGGATTAATATAAATCAGCTTTATAGGTCTCTGTACGCCAGCATTACTTTTGGACTTATGATCATATACATCAAGACTCACCCCTATCGGAGAATTATCAAAAAAACCCCCATCGCTGAAAAACTCTGTAGTTGCTCTTCCTCGGGTACAGCTCTGTCCTTTCTCCAGCTCCAGTGGGTAACAATAACTTAGAGGTACCGGCGAGAAAGCCAATGGAAATGCACTGGATGCCAGCCCCAGATCCCATACATCATCGAAGTCGACCAGTCCCTGCTCATTTTCAACCAATAGTAAATAAGGTGTAGGAAACTGGATGGACTCTTTATCCAAAGGTTGGTGGATATCCTTATAATTTCTGAACACCAACTTTCGATTTTCATCGACAAACACTTGCAGAGGTATAACAAAGCGTTGCAGTTTAACGGTTTCGCCAATCTCATTGATTTTATATTGATACGGCTCAACCTTGGTGATGGACATAGTTATAATCATATTGCAACCAGCAATACCATCGCGTTCGATTAACTTTTTAATCAGTTTCTTTTTTTCTAAAAAACCTGCTCTGTTGAATATTCCACGCTGCTTATTATTGTTCCCTTCATTAGATATTGCATCACGTGCTGGCACCAGATCCTTGATACCGATATCCCAGCTCCAGCGCATAAAGTTCTCACTCTGAGAATCGTTTAGTGCGATGTTATCCTGCGTTGTAATGCGCTTATCTTCAATGCAGCTATCCACCGCTGATAACACACTATTTATACTACCCGCAGATGCACCAGAAAAAGCGACTACTTCATCCTGCTGTTGCCGGACATAATGCAGTAAAGTACGATTCAGCCCAGTCTCATAACTACCCAGGCTAACACCACCCTTAACCGCAAAATAGTAGACATCCCGTGTATTCGTATCGACTGCTGCCACGACCCGAAAACCAAAGCTGCAAGCAAGGATAAACAGGATGAGCTTAAAGGGATTTTTCATAGCAGTATTCCTGATAAATATGCGGATTAAAAATAGGGTATTAATCATAGAATTCATACATCTTATGAAATCAGCTGCGTTCTTCATCAGGCATTTTCCTGCTAATAAAAATTAAGTAAAACCATGGGCAGATCAAATCTGTATGTTAGGTCTGTGCACCTTATTTTCGCATCAACCTGTGAGACAGAGATATACCATAATTGATTAGAGTTGACCTTGATACATAAAAGTTAACACAATTTAACCAGTACCTGTTTACATAGACTGATAATTTTACACTATCTGATTTCTGTCAATTCCAGCTTAGAGCACTCTATAAAATAACAGGGCTGCTTTACTATACTGATCAGCAATTTCATGTAAACCACCTAAATGGCTCTGCAGAATATTCAATATATCTCCTCACCACCGAAGTTCTGCCTGCTTGCTCCTGACTTACCCCCCTTTTACATTGCCGCTGATATTTTATCGAATATCATCATTAGCTTATGTCTGTATGGATGCTTATGTTTTCGGCCTGTCTATCCTGCTAACCGGGTTGAGCTGTTTTCACTGATACGCTCACGTATTGATTTATAGCTACAGTATTGCTGTTGTCGTCAGCTTACTACTCAAAACATTACGGGGATTTCCCTTTACCCACTCAGTCCCAAATTGTTACTACTGCGGGTATGCATGCAGACTCTAACTTGTCCCAGGCCAGTAGATTATCTTAAAGTGTTTGATTAATCAGGATTAACTATTAGTATCCACTCATATCACTAATTTATCCTGTAAATAATGTCAAAATACCTATTGCACCTTACACTTATCAGCCTTTGTCTTGCTTTCACGACACATCTACAAGCGGCTCCAAACGGAGCAAAGCTATACAGCAAGCACTGCTCTGTGTGTCACAACGATGACGGCATGGGTGGTATTGGTCTGCCATTAAACAGCGAAAAGATCGAACACTTTCCTCGAGACTACCTGTTCAAAACCATCCGTAATGGTCGACCCGGTCGCGTTATGCCTGCTTTCAGTAAACTCAGTGATGCACAGGTAAACGCGATTGTCGATCATGTACTCAGCTGGAAGAAGACGAAACAAATCGATGTATACAGCCCGCTTGCAGTTGAAGGAAACCCGCAACGAGGCAAGCAGTTGTTCGAAGAAAAATGTTCAGCCTGTCACGGCATGAATGGCAAAAGTATAGGCACCGGAACGGGAGTAACATTATCGCGAGAGCGCAAATTTGCGGTAGTGCCACCGGCATTGAACAATGCAGGTTTTCTCGCCAGTGCCAGCGATGAATGGA
Source organism: Gammaproteobacteria bacterium (assembly GCA_050292965.1). Taxonomy (GTDB): domain Bacteria; phylum Pseudomonadota; class Gammaproteobacteria; genus JACNJF01. The sequence continues at coordinate 50,125 of JBNKMF010000004.1, forward strand.
TCAAAAGCACGATTAAACATGGAAGGCCCGGCACCATCATGCCATCGCAGAAAGTTTTCAATCTCAGCGAACAGCAACTCAACGATGTAGTCAGTTATGTGCGCAGCTTCGAACAGGAATATAAAGTAGAAACCAGAGAAGAAGCCGAAGATCCAACTATTGTAGTCGACTCACCCTATGACTTCATCACAACGGTTAGTAATATCAAACAAAGTCTACAGGGTTTGAATTTTCGCTATTTTCCAGATCGATACCTGGAAATGGGGCTTGCTGAAGATGCCGTAATCAACAAAAAACAGTTGTCACTACGTTTCTGCAATTTCAAACAGCTATACAACATGATCAACATCGAACCTCGCCTGGGTGTCGTGTTGCCCTGCCGCCTGACAGTGGTTGAGGGAGACGATGGTTCGGTAAAAATTTACGCAATGAATATGAAGGTTGTCTCGCGACTTTTTAATAACACCCAGCTTATCGAAGCCACATCGCAGATGCATGAAATTATCCTTGAATTAATAGATGAGGCAACATTATGAAATTGATCAAATTTTATTTACTCATAGCCCTGCTCATTGCAGCGCCAGTACGTGCAGAAAACATGATCATGCAACGCGTACATCATAACTTTGAAACCACCATGATTCTGGTAAAAGAAAAGCTCAATGAGTATGGATACAAGGTTGCACATATCCAGAAGTGCGATGGCGGTCTGAGCGATTTTGGTTACAAGACCGACGAGTATCGTTCCATCTTCTATGGTAAATTCGAGGAGATACGTTACCTGACAGGTAAATATCCCCTAATAATTCCCTATGTACCGCTAAAAATAGCCGTCATGAAAGAAAAGGATACGGTAGTAATTGTCGCCATTAACCCGTATATGTTTTCTGACTTTTTCCCCGAAAAAGAACTGGCGATTCAGTTTGGGCGTTGGGAAAATGATATCAGGGCAATATTCGAAGAAGTTGCGCAGACACCGTTGCTGTAGTATTAAAGTTGCTAATACCTGGCTTATAGGTAAAGTAATTCCATAAGGCATACGAAATCATAAGGTTTTGGTCTTCACGAGCCATGCGCCATTTTGAGCGTATCGCCTAAAATCTAAGCAATAAAAAAAGTGATAGTTTACTCACTGAAGCGTTTTCCAGTGACTACATCAGTAACAAATATCAGCTAAAATCCAGGTAGCAAGAAAATTGAATACCGGGAATACAATTAATATCAAAAGCGTATTTTTAGAGAATGTTGCACTGCGCTGGCTTAAAGCCAGGGGCCTAAAAGTGGTTGCCAAAAATTATCTAAGCCGTGCGGGAGAAATCGACTTAATCATGCTTGATGGTGACACTTTGTGCTTTATAGATGTTGAATACCAGGCAAGTCATGATTCTGATAGTACAGACTATAGCTTCCCCGAATCAAAGCGGCATAAAATACTCAAGATTGCTTCAAGCTTTGTTAACCATCAAAATAAATACCTAAAATACTCAATGCGTTTTGATGCGTTGTTCGTTCAACCAGATATTGACCAATCCTTTAAGATTAACTGGATCCAGAATTTATTCAAAGCTGACTTTTCCCCGGGCAAATGACAGTTTGGGAGTTGCATTACCACTGGAGGTCAGTATGTGCATGACTCCTTCCTGGAAGCGGTTGCTCCGGGTTAATGAGTGCAGGCCTCTAAGTGTGCCACAACCGGCCGATATGGAGCCAGGTAACAATAAAACAGGAATGGATTCCTGATTAAAATATCAACCCCCTAAACCTGTTTGAAAAACCATCACATAGCCCCCCAAAAAAATTGTTGAATATGTAACAAAATATTTTCGTTAGCAGGACTTTATTGGGTAACGATAAAGCAAAGATTGATGGTATTTAGAAGACAGGATTAATCACTTTCAAAAAATATTTATTACTAGATCTGATTTTATAAGCATTCCCTCTGTTTAAAGGCCTGCTTCATATTTGTGATAAAAGTCATAATATTATTTTTCGTTATTTCGCTGACTGCAACGTTTATTTCATGTCACTTTACGGACTCCACACCAATACATCATAGGCTTCTTAAGATGGCTTAGGTTTATGGGTAATCAGGTTAATTTTTATTAGGGACAGACTGTAAAAAGTATGTGTTTTATCAAGTGTCTTAATATTCTCTGTGATTTTTTTCCAATTAATCTCACTTGAATTAAGGAGTCAGGGTATATAGGATTAACTTATTAGTTGCACTATAAAACTTTATTGAATGAACCCAAATATGAGCTCTTTACATTCAGCTCAACCAAATAAATATTGAGATTAGTATGCTTAAAATGATCTTACCCAGCTTGCTTTGCTTGCTATTATTAGGCTGTTCTAATAGCAATGAAGATGATAGCTCGAATACTCCTGCTGAGGTAGATCCACTCCCAATAGCGGTTTTCACAACGAGCATTAATGGAAGAACTGTCACGGTTGATGCCTCAGGCTCTTATAGTCAAAACACAAATGCTCAACTTGAGTTCTCATGGAACTTTGATGAGCAATTCACCGGCAGTGGTCAAACAACTAGCTACACCTTTACAAGCGATGGCGAAAAAACCATCTCCTTAGTGGTGAAAGATGGAAATTCTGTCTCACTACCAGTATCAGATAAAGTGACTGTAATGAGCAACAATCACCCTCCAGAGTCCAGCTTTACCGTGCAAACCAATGGCCTGTACGTAACAGTAAATGCTTCGGGTTCTGTTGATGTAGACGGTGATAACCTCAGCTATAAATGGGACATCAATGGTGAGGCTACTAGCTCTGCTAAAACCTTTACTTACCATTTCTCATCCGCTGGCGAAAAACAAATTTCGCTAACTGTGAACGACGGAAAACTAGATTCAACAAAAGTAAGCAAAATCGTTACGCTTAAAGTTGCCGACAACACGCCAGAAAATAATCCCCCAATGGCCAGCTTCACGGTACAGACTGACGGTTTACAAATTACTCTTGATGCCTCAGGTTCTACCGATGCCGATGGTGATAACCTCAGCTATAACTGGAACATCAATGGTGAGGCTACTAGCTCTGCGAAAACTTTTACTTACCATTTCTCATCCGCTGGCGATAAACAAATTTCGCTAACTGTGAACGACGGAAAACTAGATTCAACAAAAGTGAGTAGAATCGTTACGCTTAAAGCTGCCGACAACACGCCAGAAAATAATCGTCCAATGGCCAGCTTCACGGTACAGACCGACGGTTTACAAATTACTCTTGATGCTTCAGGTTCTTCCGATGCCGATGGTGATAACCTTAGCTATAAATGGGACATCAATGGCGAGGCTAGTCGTACTTCACAAAAAGTTACTTACAGCTTCTCATCTGCTGGTGATAAACAAGTTTCACTAACGGTGAACGACGGTAAAGTTGAATCAACGAAAGTTAGCAAAATCGTTAAGGTTAGCGACAACAATCCGCCAGCAAACATACGCCCAACAGCCAGCTTCACGGTACAGACTAACGGTTTACAAATCACTCTGGATGCTTCAGGTTCAACCGATGGTGATGGTGATAATCTTAGCTATAAATGGAATATAAATGGTGAAGCAAATCGTACCGAAAAAACGCTAACCTATGACTTTTCAACAGCTGGTGACAAAACCATTTCGTTGATCGTTAATGATGGTACAGAGGACTCATTAGCACAAATTCAAACCGTTACTGTTAAGGCTCCAGAAACCGGATATGAAACGGCTTTAGCGGCAATAACACCCAGAATAAAGAGCGAATGCTTATTTTGCCATGGCTCTAAACCAGCTAACGGCGTCACAATAAATTTTGCTACTGCGGCCTCACCAGAAGAAGTCAAACAGGGTATTGTTAGCTACTTAAAGGCAAATCCGTCAAAAGTATCTGTTGTAAAAGACACACCAGTATCAGCAGCATTAAGGCACTCTGGCTTAACACCTTTTGCCAATGATCCAGATAAATCTAACTGGATTAAAACAATCGATGGTATCGCAGGGGAATTAGTTGTTCCGGATATGGGTAAAGGTGAAATTATATTCAGCGAAGACTATGAATCACAAACGGCAGGACAGAACCCTGATGGTTGGGGTGTTAACTACCAATACAATATCAACAATAACCCATCACCGACACAGTATGCAGACTCCATTAAAGTGACCGATACAATAGCCCACAATGGTAGCAAGGCTTTATATGTCAATGGCAAAGGTCTATCTAGCGCTATGCGCTATTCGTTTAAGAAACTCAATTTGCCTGGTGGAATTGAACGAGTATTTGTACGCTATTATGTACGCTCAACGCAGTACATTGGTTATCGCGCTAAAAACCCCGATGGTAGCCAGCCAAACCACAATGATTTTATGTCGCTAAGTAGCGGCCAGGGGAAAGAAATTCGCATTGGTGAAATAAAAGGTGCTCTAGGCGTCAATGAATATGGCAACGATGATATTGTTCCAAAATATGAGTACTGGTACGGACAGATTGAAACACCGAGGATTAATGCCAATACCTGGCACTGCGTGGAAACCGCCTTTTTAAATGACGGCCCAAAACCCGAACTGAAAACCTGGTTAGACGACATTCTGGTCACACATATTGATGATCAGACAGATTTTAAAAATGGTGCAGCTATTGAAAAGTGGCTGGATGATCGGTTCGGCCAGGTGAACTTTGGCTGGGCTAATTATGGGACTTATGACACCGAAATTTACTTCGACGACATTGTAGTTTCTACTGAACGCGTCGGGTGCCTATAGTTCCCTGCGTAGTTTAATTTTATGAATCTCTGATTAATTCTGGATGGAGGGTGTGGAAAGATGAAATAATTTGGATCAAGGCGAAAAGAGCTGGGCAATAATAGCAAGCGATTGCGAACGACTACACAGATGTAGGTGTTACGAGCTCAAGGATCGAGGACGAGCGATGCTAGAACAATGCAAGACGCCTAAAGGACTTTAGGAGTTACGAGCTCAAGGATGAGGAAAGGTAGAATAATGCAGGAGCTATTGTCGATGGTAATGCTGGGAGTCAGAGCCGAGCAATTGTCAAGAGCAACACAGGATGCCTAAGCCGAGCTTTTCAACGCTGAGCCAAATGTTTCAGCCACCACACCCTCTATCCAGAATTAATCAGGGGTAATTCATATTTTTAATAAAATGTAACTGAAACGTTCATTGTGCGATGTTCTAGACGCCAGGCCTGCAACTTCATCTGCAACTACAGCAAATTCACGCCCCGTTTCACCAGAATGAGCTCCATTAGAATATTTTATCGGGAACATGTCGTGCGGGTATCGTATTTCATTCCTAAAGTGTTAGACTTTCGGCAATATTAAACACATTGGGAAGATTAATGAGCCAAGCAAAAGTTACCTTTATCGGCCTGGGTGTCATGGGCTACCCAATGGCTGGACATCTGGCCAATGCCGGCTATCCAACCTGCGTTTACAACCGTACTACCTCAAAAGCCGAGCAATGGTGTCAGGATTACAGCGGTCGCTTTGCCGTTACACCGCGCGAAGCTGTAAAAGATGCCGATTTTGTTTTTGTCTGCGTGGGTAATGATGATGATCTGCGTTCGGTGATTTATGGTGATGATGGTGTACTTGCAGGAATCAGGGAGAGTGCGATTCTGGTAGATCATACAACCGCTTCGGCCAATGTCGCGCGTGAAATTGCACAAAAAGCATCGGTGGCATTTCTTGATGCACCAGTATCCGGTGGACAGGCTGGTGCCGAAAATGGTGTACTAACGGTCATGATCGGTGGGGATCCCGCAGCGTACGATGCAGCAAAACCAGTGATCATGAGTTATGCACGCGCTGCTGAACTGATGGGACCAGTTGGTTCGGGTCAGCTTACCAAAATGGTGAACCAGATATGCATCGCCAGTCTGGTTCAGGGTCTGTCCGAAGGTTTGAATTTTGCTCAGAAAGCCGGACTCGATGGTGCAAAAGTCGTCGAGGTTATTTCAAAAGGCGCCGCTGGTTCCTGGCAGATGGAAAACCGAGGCTTAACCATGTTAAAAGACGAATTCGATTTTGGCTTTGCAGTCGACTGGATGCGTAAGGATCTGGATATCTGTCTGGCAGAAAGCAAAAAGAATGGCACCCAGTTACCTATAACAAAAATCGTTAATGATTATTACGCAGAAGTTCAGGCCATGGGCGGTGGTCGCTGGGACACTTCCAGCCTGATTCGCCGTTTGACATCCTCATGAGTATTAGTTGTCGCGCAACAGCCGCCTAAGCATCTTGCCCACCACAGATTTTGGGACTTCATCAATAAACACTACTGACTTTGGCACTTTATAAGGAGTCAGATACTCCTTACAGTGCGAGATAACATCAGCCTCTGTGATTGCGCTGTTCGCGGCCTTGACGACAAATAACCTCACCGCTTCACCCGTTTTTTCATCTGGGACACCCAGGCAGGCGCATTCAGCAACACCTTCGCATTTGCAGACAACCTGCTCCACATCGTTGGGATAAACATTAAATCCGGATACGATCACCATATCCTTCTTGCGATCAACAATCTGGTAATTCCCCTCGGTATCTACAATCGCAATATCACCGGTCCGAAAATACCCATCCGAGGTGAAAGCCTCAGCAGTAACTTCTGGCTTTTGATAATAGCCTTGCGTAACCTGAGGTCCCCTGGCAACCAGCTCACCGCGCTCACCGACAGCAACCTCATTATCTTCATCATCAACAAGCTTAATATGGGTTTGTGGAAGCGCCTTACCGATTTTGCCGGTAAATGTACGCTCACTGGGTGATGCAAAAGTTAAAATCGGCGAGGTTTCGGATAACCCGTAACCCTGAATTAATGGCAGGCCTGTGAAGCTTTGCCATTTATCGGAGGTACTCTCCATGGCTGCAGTGCCACCGTTAATGCACGCCTTGAGTCTGGAAAAATCTACCTGCGCGAACTCGGGGTGCATCATCAACCCTGCAAAAAGTGAGTTCACACCATTAATGACGGTAAAGCCGCTTTGCTTGATAGCGTTTATGAAATTATCCATATCGCGAGGATTAGTGATTAGCACATTGTGAGAGCCGCAACCCACATAGCTTAAGAAATTCATCATTAGCGCAAAGATGTGGTAAAGGGGTAAAGCCGTGACGATGACCTCTTCATTTTCACGCGTAATCTCTGGACTCATTTCATATAGCTGGGCAATGTTGGACAATAGATTGCCGTGGGATAGCATCGCGCCTTTGGATAGCCCCGTGGTGCCACCGGTATATTGTAGAAAAGCAAGGTCATCGCGGGAAATTGCTACTGGCTGAAATTCAAGTCCATCACCCTTGCTTAAGGCATCAGAAAAATACACAAAATCCGTGATTGCAGTATCTACGGCTGGTGATGCCACCTCAACCCCGCTGCCATCCCCTATATTGACGATGATCACATGCTTTATCGGGCAAATGTCCTTGATTGCAGCAAAAGATGCACTGCTTCCACTAAAGAGAACTATCGTTTCAGCACCTGAGTCATTCAGCTGGTACTCTAATTCTGACGCGGTATATTGTGGATTAATGTTAACCTGTATAGCGCCTGCTTTGAGAATACCCAGGGTAGCTATGGTAAACGCGAGCAAATTGGGGGTCATGATAGCCACCCGGTCTCCTTTGCTTACCCCTACGCTCTGCAAATAGGCTGCAAAAGCTTTTCCTTGCCGGGCAAGCTCAGAATATGAAAGCCTCATCTGGCCACAGGAGACAGCATCCTTATCGGCATAAAGCGCTGTTGCCTCATCCAGAAACTGCCCTATAGATTCACTTTGACGACTACGCTCCAACGGAGTTGACATGATAATACCTCTCGGATTTTCGAATAATAACCACATTAAATGCCACAGTCACTTCCCTGTAGATGACTTTACCTGAACTCACTCCCGGTAAGGTATTGAGGCACCTTTAAGTATTACTAAAACTACAGTATCAATGCAGATTACCTTACACTAGCATCCTGATATTCACAAACAAAGAAGGGCATCTAAATGCAGCTAATTATTGGCAATAAAAACTATTCATCCTGGTCTCTTCGACCCTGGTTATTACTCAGCCACTTCAATCTTGCATTTGAAGAAATTCGTATACCGCTTGATAGCCCTGAATTTACGACCACTCTCTCTCAATATAGCGCTGCCGGCAAGGTACCGGTTTTGCAGGATAAAGGCGTAGAGATTTGGGACTCTCTGGCAATCTGTGAATATGTTTCCGAACAATATCTGAGTGGAAAAGGCTGGCCGGTCGATCCATTAGCCAGAGCGCAGGCTCGTTCGGCAAGTGCAGAAATGCATTCCAGTTTCATGGCTATCCGTAGCAGCATGCCGATGAATTGCCGTAGTTCCCGAGTGATTACTATCAGCCCAGAGATGCGCATGGAAATAGACAGAGTTGACCAGTTATGGAGTCAGCTACGTAATAACTATGGAACAAATGGGGATTTTCTATTTGGCGAATTTAGCATCGCAGATTGCATGTTCGCCCCAATGGCCTCTCGCTTTAATACTTACCGACCTGAACTCAGTGAGACCAGTCAAAACTACGTCAAGTCCGTAATTAATAATCCCGCTATGCAACAATGGTACACACAGGCTGCTCAGGAAACAGAGGTACTAGAGAGGGAAGAAGCCGGTCAACCCCGAATCTAATCTGACCTGTATGTCAGTCAGAAAATATCCCAAAATCATTACCCTGATCGGGATTCTACTGATGTTATCAGTAGCATCCTGGGTCAGTTATGTGCTGAGCTGGCGCAGTGGAATTGATCAACTAACCGCGCAAAATCAGCAGCAACTGGAACAGTTTGTAGGCCACCTTGAATCCCAATTGGCGCGCTTTCAATTTATCCCCGAATTGATAGCCAAAAACCAGCTGCTAATTGAAGCGCTCAACGAACCTGAAAATAGCGCACGCATGAATCTGGTGAATCACTTTCTCGAGGAAGTAAATACCATAACAGGGGCATCAGATACTTATCTAATGGATGACAGGGGCATGACTCTGGCTGCCAGCAACTGGCAGGAAAAACCCACTTTTGTCGGACGTAATTTCAGTTTCCGTCCTTATTTCATCGAAGCTATGCAAGGTAAGCAGGGACACTACTTCGCACTCGGCACCACCTCTGGTAAGCGTGGATATTATTTTGCATACCCACTGATTTATGCCGCTGAAGTGATTGGTGTCATCGTACTAAAAATGGATCTTACCCATATCGAACAGCGCTGGTCGAAACGTGAAACTCAATTCATGGTGGTAGATGATGATGGCATCATATTTATAACCACTCAGCCAGACTGGCTGTATCTCAGCATTCATCCTTTATCGCAGCAAAAAGTAGTAAAGATCCTATCCAGTCAGCGCTATGGCGATATCCGCATCAAACCGATGAACTATCAAATCAGCCCCTTATCTTTTGAGCAAAATATCATCACCCAGATAGTCAGCCCTGCAACTGGAAAATCACAACAGTACCTGACACACAGCTATGCCATGCCAGAAGCTGGTTGGACTGCCTACATTCTGGCACCTTTAGATGAAACTGATCAGGCCAGTGTCGTTGCCATGGTCATCATATTGTTGATTGGAATACTAATGATACTGACCGCCGCACTGACCTGGCAAAGACGCCGCAGACGACAGGAGCGTGATCGTTTTCAACTCGAATCCCAGAAAAAACTGGAGCAGGAAGTCAGCATACGCACAGCCGACCTGGTGAATGAAATCGAGGAACACAAGCATACTGAACAAATTCTGCGCGACACTCAGCATGAATTAATCCAGACGGCCAAACTCGCTGTTCTAGGACAGATGTCTGCCAGCATTAGTCATGAATTGAATAACCCCCTGGCTGCCATTCGCAGCTATGCCGATAATGCACGACAATTCCTCAACCTGAATAAAATCACTCAGGCCGATGAAAACCTGTCACGCATTGCTGATCTCACCGAACGCATGGGAAAAATCAGTTCACAGCTAAAATTCTTTGCACGCAAATCTAGTGGCAATCTGGAAACCGTGGTCATCGAATATGTTATCCAGAGCTCAATCGATATTACTTCGCCACAACGAAAAAATTCCAATGTCAAAATTTTTACCAATAACATTCAAGCTGGATTGAGCGTACGCGCAGATCATATTCAACTGGAACAGGTATTGGTTAATCTGATCAATAATGCAGTACATGCATTAAGCAATCAGCAGCAGGGAGAAGTTCATATCTCTAGCGAAAAAATGAATACTCAGGTGATGATACATGTAGCAGATAATGGCCCCGGCATCGATGAAGACAATCTTGAGCGCATCTTTGACCCGTTTTTTACCACACGTAAGTCCGGCCTTGGTCTTGGCCTGTCTATTTCCTCCAGAATTATCGACAGTATGAATGGTAAACTATCAGCAGTTAATCAAAAACAGGGCGGCGCATGTTTTAGCATTGCCTTACCCAGCGTGGAGTAAACAAAATGTCACAGCAGGCAGAAGTATTCTTTATTGACGATGAACAGGATTTGCGCCTGGCCAATGAGCAGACCCTGCAACTGGCTGGCCTGTCGGTTGAGTTGTTTGAAAAAGCCGAAGATGCTTTACCCTTACTGGATAAAAACTGGACTGGCGTAGTCGTCTGCGATATACGCTTACCCGGCATGGATGGCCTGAGTCTGCTCAATCAAACCCAGCTGATGGACAAAGATTTACCTGTTATCTTAATCACTGGACACGGCGATATCTCGATGGCAGTAGATGCCATGCAAAAAGGTGCCTATGACTTTATCGAAAAGCCATTCTCTGCCGAACGATTACTGGATACGGTTCGCCGCGCACTGGAAAAACGCCACCTGACTCTGGAGAATCGTAAGCTGAAAAGCGAGTTACAGGTTCAGGATGTACTTGGTCCCAGAATTATTGGCAAAACACCTGTAATTCAGGCACTTAGGGACACTATCAATCAACTTGCTGATACCAGTGCAGATATTCTGTTAATGGGGGAAACTGGAACAGGCAAGGAACTGGTAGCACGCTCCTTACACGAACAAAGCAACCGGCGTGATAAAAACTTTGTTGCGATCAATTGTGGCGCTATCCCCGAAAACCTCATCGAAAGCGAATTATTCGGCCACCAAAAAGGAGCCTTTACCGGAGCGGAAACCGAACGTATTGGTAAATTTGAATATGCTGATGGTGGCACGGTCTTTCTTGATGAAATTGAATCCATGCCCTTACCCGCTCAGGTACGTCTGTTAAGGGTATTACAGGAACGAGCGCTGGAAAGGCTAGGCTCCAATGAATCCATCCAGCTGGATATTAGAATTATTGCAGCCAGCAAGGTCGATCTTCGCCAGGCTTCAGATGCTGGAACATTTCGTGAAGATCTGTATTACCGTTTGAATGTAGTCACCCTCGAACTGCCTCCATTACGCGAGCGACGCGAAGATATACCCCGATTATTCCAGCACTTCCTGTTAGTTGCCTCTGCTCGTTACGGTAAAGAAGCACCCGCCATGCCGCCCCAGATAAGCCAGAAACTAATGACATTCAACTGGCCTGGCAATGTACGTGAATTACGAAATAGCGCAGAGCGCTATGTATTACTGGGTGACAGGTGCGGCTTAAAACTGGACGCCCCGTCGTCACAGGCACCCTTTTCCGCGATGACCCTGCCCGAACATGTTGAAGCCTTTGAGCGAGCGTTAATAGAACAGGCACTGGCTGAAAGTGGAGGAATTATCAAAAATACCATGGAATTACTCGGACTGGCACGCAAGACCCTTTACGACAAGATGCAGAAATACGGGCTGGATAAAACCGCGTATAAATGAGCCGTTAGTAAGTGTGCAGCACCCCATTGTTGAACCAGACGCATACCAGAGTGCTGCATACTGTCACCAAACAGGAAAACCTCATACTCATGAGCTAATTTTTGGCTCATACCCAGTCTACAATGCCAAAATGATAAATTGTTCGGTTTTCTCAACGCATCTCAAGCTGAGATTTCCCAATCCCAAGCCCAGCTAACGCTCTTCCTGTTGCCTGATCAACCCCTGAACATGCATTACTGAACGCCAGTTATTTAGCTTATTTAAGGATCTGCTGTACGGGGTCTGATGCCTTAAAATCAAACCGATACTGAATGACGCCTTCTAATTTTCATGAAGACAAACACATCTAAGATTAGTAAATTATTTCAAATAAACCAGTTTATTTTTCAGCCAATTGACATAGATCAATTAATTCAAATAAAGGGGTCAGTACCCTTTATTGCCAGAGGCAGCAACTTGATATACACTACAGAGACATTAATATACCTGTAAGAGGATTACGCGATGCCGAGAAAACCGAGATTTTATCTTCCGAATTACCCAGTGCATATAGTTCAACGTGGACATAACAAGAACAATGTATTTTTTGAAGCTGATGATTATAAAGCATACCTTGACTGGTTACAGGAAGGGTCAGAATGGTACGAAGTTCCTATTCATGCTTATGCCCTGCTTCCTAACGAGATTCACATCCTCGCCTCACCGGGCGATAAAGAATCTGCCAGCCGTATGATGCAATACCAGGGACGTCGCTACGTTCCATACATCAATAGCACCTATGACAAAAGCGGCACCATCTGGCAAGGCCGCTACAAAGCCAGCCTGATCGATCCTGAAACTTATCTGATTAACTGCATGCTTTATATTGAAAACCTGCCTGTTAAAGAAGGCCTGTCCAGATCACCTGGCCCTTACAAATGGTCCAGCTACAAGGCTAATGCTCAGGGTAAAAAGAATGCATTAATCACCCGTCATGCAGCCTTCACGTCACTGGCTAAAGGCGACGCCAAACGCATGGAAAAATACACTGCCATGGCTAAAGCCGGATTGACTGATGAAATTATTACCAATATTCAGGATGCATGGCAAACTGGCACTCCATTGGGCTCTGATAAATTCAAGGCCATGGTTGAGCAAAAGCTCAATATCAAAGTCGGGCACTCCAAACGCGGTCGCCCTCGTAAAAACGCTGCCTGATAGCTTACTTATCATCAAAATGGAAAAGACGCTGGCCTATTGGCCAGCGCTTTTTTGCGTCAGCAACAAAAGGAGCTGTTCACTAAAAAATCAGAGCTGCTTAGTTGCACCTCATCATAGATTCTGTAACATTCAAGATCCACACTCAATACCGTCAGGTTAAGGTGCGGGCGTAGGGAATGACAGCCCCCCTCCCCAGAGAGCAACGCAGAACTGGTACAATTTTCGGGTGACTCCCTCCGGGCAAGCCTGAAATGAACCATCTGCGGCTTTATGTCTCCTGGAAAGAGTCAGTTAAGCGCTCATTTTTTAACCTCCGCAGGATCAATCTCTTACGCCATGAGCTCACCCTGAAATCAGGGATTAAGGTTAAAAATATTTTTTGAGTAGTAATTGACGAATGGTTTCAATACCATAAATTGCAGGGCTAATAAAAAAGAAATAGACCATTACGCTTGCCGTTGATGACATACACCGGCATGAGAACATGTGAACCTGAATACAGCTCTGGCAAGGGGCTTTCTATCGACCGATACATCCCTCTGGTGCTTAACCTCTAAACCACATTGAGAATGGATCCTGGCGCCATTCAGCCCTTGCCCTTGGTTGCAGTTCGACCTTGCTTACTGTTGTTTTCGAGAAACCCGATAATCATGCCAGCAACATCTTTACCAGTAGCCTCTTCAATACCTTGCAACCCAGGCGAAGAGTTTACCTCCATCACCACTGGACCGTGATTCGAGCGTAGCAAGTCTACACCCGCGACATTCAAGCCCATGATTTTGGCTGCACGTACTGCTGTTGAACGCTCTTCTGGTGTAATGCGAATCAGTGCCGCAGAACCACCTCTGTGCAAGTTTGAGCGAAATTCACCAGCTACTGCCTGACGTTTCATAGCCGCGACCACTTTTCCGCCGATGACAAAGCAACGAATGTCTGCACCACCAGCCTCCTTAATATATTCCTGTACCAGAATATCAGCTTTCACACCCATAAAACCTTCAATCACGCTTTCAGCAGCTTTCTGGGTTTCTGCAAGAACCACACCTATACCCTGAGTGCCCTGCAATAATTTAATCACCAGCGGGGCCCCGCCTACCATTTTAATAAGGTCTTTAATGTCGTCAGGTTTATTGGCAAAACCGGTAACCGGCATACCGATACCGCGCCGCGAAAGCAACTGCATAGAACGCAGTTTATCTCTGGAACGGGTGATCGCCACCGATTCATTTAACGGATATACCCCGGCCATTTCAAACTGTCGCACCACCGAAGTACCATAAAAAGTAACCGAAGCACCAATTCGTGGAATCACCGTGTCAAAGCCGACTAATTCTTCACCTCGATAATGGATGGTGGGCTTATGCGAGGCAATATTCATATAGCAGCGCAATACATCAATAGTACAAATTTCATGCCCATGTTCTTCGGCTGCTTCTATCAAACGGCGGCTCGAATAGAGTTTTTTATTTCTCGACAATAATGCAATTTTCATGATTTAATTCCGTGATTAACGCTATTTTTATTCAGCGACTATACAAAGCCACTGCATCCACTTTGCCGCATAAAAATGAAGCAGCTGGATCAACCAGTATATTATTTTCCATGGCTTGCCGACCTAGCAGCATACGAAAACGCATGCTGTCGCGGTTAGTCAGCGTTATCTGTATAGGCATTTCGAGATCAACCAGTAGCATACGGGTTTCAATCACATAGCGTTTTTCCTGATGTCCACCCGAATCAGTAACCTGTCTCTGATCCAGTAACTGGGCTTCACATTCAACCACCAGCGAACTGTCATTCTGCAGAGGATGCATCTGAAATCGCACAAATTCCTTGCCCGAGCGTTGAAAAGGGTCAACCTGAAACGCATGCAAAGCTGAGGTTTTCGCACCCGTATCTATCTTGGCCTTGATCGCAGGCAAGCCCAGTTCCGGCAATGAAAGCCATTCACGCCAGCCAACTGTAAGCAGACTATTCATAAATTCATACCTACTCCCATTCCAGCTCTGTGTATACCTTCAGCGCATTGCGGCCTGATAAAGTATCGTAATTAGATAAATAGCTAAATTCACTTAGATCCAGCTGGGATATGTCACTGGCATCACCTCCCTGTTCGAGGAAGTTAGATACCTTACTTCGTAGTGCGACCAGATAACGGAGAGTATCTTTTTCAGCTCCAGCCAGAGAAACTGGGTGGCCATGACCCGGTACCACATGCTCAGGTCTAAAGGCCGCCATAGATTCAAAAACCTTCACCCAGCTCTTGCTATTGGACTGCTCACCTACACCCAGCATACGTTCCACATAAACGATATCACCGCTAAACATAACCGAACGATCTGCAAGCCAGATATATGAATCCCCAGGGGTATGTGCCTGGCCAACGTGATGAATCTCAAACTTAACCCCACCCAGAGTCAGCTCATAGTCTTTATCAAACAGAATATCGGCAAACTTCTCCTCAGTACCTTTGAATTTGTCATCACCAATAAGAGAGGTCAGATAACTTATCTGGTTACTCAACCGTTGCTGATGATCTGCACGCGCATCTTTGCTGGAAATAATCTTGGCGCCCTGAGCACTGAAATAGCCGTTGCCAAACCATCGATGATCCTGACCACCGCTATTGATGACATAGCGGACAGGTTTATCGGTTACTTTTTTTATCGCCTGATGGATTTTTTGTGCCCCCAGAAAGCTGCCACCAGAATCGATCAATACCACACCTTCGGTAGTGACCACAAAACCAAAGGTTGCATTGTTACCCAGATTCTCAGGCGTACGATTAGTAATTGGACCGACTAGTGCATACACATCTTTTGCGACCTTTACCAATTCCAGGTCATCTGCCTGAACGATTGAAACAGACAGCAGTGATAGAAACAGAATGCAATGAATGAAAAACCTCATCTTTGAAATACCTTTATTTATTTAGTTAAAAGATTGTAAGCTATTTTTCAATTGCTGGCAGGACCAGATATGTCTGCTTTTAAAGAGATGGCTGTACTTTTCTCTACGCAAAAAAAAACCGGGCTTCAAGCCCGGCTTTTCGAGATTAAATCTTTCTGCTTACATTGCCTTGATCTGAGCATTCAGACGGCTCTTATGACGAGCAGCCTTATTCTTATCGATCAAACCATGTTGTGCAGAGCGATCCAGTACAGGAACCGCTTTCTTATAAGCAGATTCTGCGGCTGGCTTGTCGCTGCTGGCAATCGCGTTAACTACAGCCTTAAGATAGGTACGCATCATTGAACGACGACTAGCGTTGTTTTTACGACGGACTTCTGCCTGACGGGCGCGTTTTTTAGCTGACTGGATGTTGGCCAAGAGTATCTCCTGAATTCTGCTGTGCAAAAATAAGGCGCGCATTATCTTTACCTGCGAGCCAGTTGTCAACCGTAAAAAACTGATATGACGTTAAATTCGGTGATAAAATGCCGCGTTTTTCACAATTCCATGCAATATACCGAGTATAAAGATTGAGCGGTCTAATAAAATCTACCTTTTCTGTGGGCTCCATGACCCTGTTATCCAGAGTACTGGGGCTGGCCAGGGATATCATCATTGCGCGCTTTTATTCGGCTGGACTGGAGGCTGATGCCTTCTTTGTCGCGTTTAAAATCCCTAACTTTATGCGTCGCCTGTTCGCTGAAGGGGCTTTCTCGCTGGCCTTCGTTCCGGTGCTCACCGAGTATAAAAACACCCGCACATTAGATGAATGTCGGAACCTGATAAATCAGATCAGCGGAACTCTAGGCCTGATACTAATTGCGATTGTAGCCTTTGGTGTTATTGCCTCACCGGTTCTGGTATATGGAATCGCAGCCGGTTTTGTCAAACAACCGGAAAAATTTCAGCTTACAACCGATATGCTTCGCATGACCTTTCCTTATATATTCCTCATCTCCATGACTGCTATGGCCGGTGGCATTTTGAATACCTGGAAAAAATTTGCCGCACCTGCATTCACACCTGTATTGCTCAATCTTAGTCTGATTGGTTGCACACTATGGCTATCACCAATCATGGATATTCCGGTACACGCATTGGGCTGGGGTGTATTAATCGCCGGTGTTGTTCAGCTTAGCTTCCAGTTGCCTTTCTTATATAAGCTTGAACTACTGCCCAGGCCCGTATGGGCATGGCGACAACCCGGCGTTCAAAAGGTCATCAAGCTGATGATTCCTGCATTATTCGGCTCATCAGTAGCGCAGCTAAATTTGCTGTTCGATACCTTTATCGCTTCCTTTCTGGTCACAGGCTCAGTGTCCTGGCTGTATTACTCGGATCGCCTGCTAGAATTCCCACTAGGGGTTTTCGGTATCGCGCTGGCGACCGTAGTATTACCCAACCTGTCTGAATCTCACTTTAATCAGGGCAAAGATCACTTCAACAGCATTCTGAACTGGGCGGTACAGCTTTCGCTAATGATTTCACTACCGGCTGCAGTTGGACTGATGTTACTCGCGCAACCCATCCTCGCCACGCTATTCCAGTATGGCGCTTTTGATAAATCCGACACCCTGATGTCGAGCATGAGCCTGATGGCCTATAGCCTTGGCCTGCCGGCATTTATTCTGATCAAGATTCTTGCGAATGCCTTTTACTCACGGCAGGATAGCAAAACACCGGTTCGCATCGGTATTTTCGCCATGCTTGTGAACATGCTGCTGAATATCATTTTCGTGCTGCTACTGATTAACTACAGCGAGATACCCGCACATGTCGGGCTAGCCCTCGCCACCACTGGTTCAGCCTTCTGTAATGCCGGCCT
This sequence comes from Gammaproteobacteria bacterium, assembly GCA_050292965.1. GTDB lineage: Bacteria > Pseudomonadota > Gammaproteobacteria > JACNJF01. The sequence continues at coordinate 67,925 of JBNKMF010000004.1, forward strand.
ACTCGCCTACAATCTGAGAAAGCAGCAATATCTCACCTTAAGCCGTAGTTTTTTGATCACAGTACTGAAGATTTTACTAGCCACTGCTGGTATGGCTCTACTACTGTATTACCTGGCAGCGGATAGCTCACAGTGGTCACAGTGGCCGTGGGCACAAAGGTTGTTGCATTTAAGCCAAATGATTATCCCCGCCATCTTGTGCTACACCCTGCTACTCTGGATAATGGGAATTCGTCGTTCCCATCTAGTACATTAATTATTAAGCCTTCCATCGCATGAAATTAATTCGAGGATTACATAACCTGACCACACCATTACCGGGCTGCGTAGCCACTATCGGTAATTTTGACGGACTGCATCTGGGTCATCAGCATGTGATCAGCCAGCTTAAAACGGTTGCTGAAATCAAGAACCTGCCGACCGTGGTGGTGGTGTTTGAGCCACAACCTGTTGAGTTTTTTGCTCCTGAACAGGCGCCCAGACGACTGGCACGTTTCCGCGACAAAATCATCCGCATGGGGGACATGGGCGTAGACTATATGATCTGCCTGCATTTCAATCATCAACTAGCCAGCCTGACAGCTGAACAATTCGTCATCGATATTCTGGTGAAGCGGATGAATATACGACATCTGGTGATTGGCGATGATTTTCGTTTCGGCAAGGGTCGTACGGGTGACTTTAATTATCTGCGTGAGTGCGGACATCAGCACAACTTTGAAGTTGAAAATACGCATACCCTGTTAATGGATGGAGAACGCGTCAGCAGCACCCGCATCCGCCAATGTCTGGCCAAAGATGATATGCTATGTGCACGTCAATTGCTGGGCCGCCCCTACACCCTGTCGGGCAAGATCGCACATGGGAAGCAGCTCGGGAGGCAACTGGGATTTCCGACTATTAATATAAAAACCGGCAATCGTCCTATCGCCGTGCATGGAATATTTGCGGTCTTGGTCAAAGGATTGGATAATCGCATATTGCGCGGTGTTGCCAGCATAGGCACTCGGCCCACAGTGAATGGCGTAGGAACCATTCTGGAAGTCTATATCCTGAATTTTTCCGAACAGATATATGGCCGTTGTGTGGATATTGAAATACTGCATAAGCTACGCGATGAACAGAAATTCGATTCATTAAATGCCCTGACGGTTCAGATCAATCAGGACATCAATGAAGCAAAAAACTATTTTGAAGATAACGAGATACTGGAAACAAAGTGACTGATTATAAATCGACCCTGAATCTGCCCGATACGGGCTTCCCTATGCGTGGGAACCTGGCCAAGAATGAACCCGCCCGGTTGAAAAACTGGCAGGATAAAGGCCTGTATCAGCGAATTAGGGAATCACGTAAGGGACAAACACCTTTTATACTGCACGATGGCCCCCCTTACGCCAATGGCGATATTCACATCGGGCATGCCGTCAACAAGATCCTTAAGGATATGATCGTTAAGGCGCGCACACTAAATGGTAACGACGCACCCTATGTACCCGGTTGGGATTGCCACGGCCTACCCATAGAACACGCAGTAGAAAAAGATATCGGCAAGGCTGGTATTGCAGTCGAGCCAGATGTGTTCCGTCAGGCCTGCCGTGACTTCGCTAAAAAGCAGATTGAAAACCAGAAAGCCGATTTCATCCGCCTGGGTATCCTTGGCGACTGGGAAAACCCCTACCTGACCATGAACTTCGCCACCGAAGCCAACATCATCCGTTCGTTGGGCAAGATCATCGAAAACGGACATCTGCACAAGGGTGAAAAACCCGTGCACTGGTGTACCGACTGTGGATCAGCACTGGCTGAGGCCGAAGTAGACTATAAGGATAAAACCTCATGCGCCATCGACGTTAAATTTCAGGTAGAAGATGAGAAAGCTTTTATTGAATGTTTTCATAACGTACCTGACCATCATGGTGAAGGCCCATTATCAGTGGTCATCTGGACCACCACACCCTGGACCCTGCCTGCTAATCTGGCAGTTTCGTTACACCCAGATTTCGAATACGTAATTGCCGAAGTTAATACTGAAGAAGGTAAGGAGCGTCTGGTAGTCGCTGAAGACCTGCTTAAAGACTGTATGGCTCGCTATCAGATTGAAGATTATAAAGTCATCGCTTACGGCACCGGTAGTGCGCTGGAAAACCAGAAGCTAAAACACCCTTTCTATGACCGGGAATCCTTAACCATTGTGGGTGATCATGTCACGCTGGAAGCCGGAACTGGAGCAGTGCATACCGCCCCCGGACATGGTCAGGATGACTTTATCATAGGCCAGAAATATGGTCTGGAGCCCTATAACCCGGTAGGCAATAACGGCTGTTTTCTGCCTAATACCGAACTCTTCGCCGGAGAGCATGTATTCAATGCCAACGATCATGTAGTTGAAGTATTACGGGAGCATAATGCATTGATGCATGCAGAAACACTGCTGCATAGCTACCCACACTGTTGGCGTCATAAAACCCCTATTATCTTCCGTGCTACCCCGCAGTGGTTTATCAGCATGGAGAAAGGAGGCTTACGCCAGACCGCTCTTGATGCGATCAAGCATGTGCAGTGGATTCCTGACTGGGGTCAGGCACGTATCACCGGTATGATCGCTAACCGCCCAGACTGGTGTATCTCGCGTCAGCGTTTCTGGGGCGTACCTATTCCCTTATTTATCCATAAACAGACTCAGCAGTTACATCCAGATACTTCAGCGCTGATTGAAAAGGTCGCGTTACAGATGGAGCAGAAAGGCATAGCTGCCTGGTTTGATCTGGATATTAATGATCTTTTAGGTACAGATGCAGAGAACTATAGCAAGGTCACCGACACACTGGATGTATGGTTTGATTCAGGTAGCACGCATTTTAGCGTCATGCATAACGATGATCGTTTTCAATTTCCTGCCGACATATATCTGGAAGGTTCCGACCAGCATCGTGGTTGGTTCCATAGCTCATTGCTCACATCCAGTGCGATGAATGGGGTCGCACCTTATAAGCAGGTGCTGACACACGGCTTTACCGTAGATGCCAAAGGCATGAAGATGTCCAAGTCGGTGGGTAATGTGGTTGCGCCACAGAAAGTCTTCAACTCGCTGGGGGCAGACATCCTGCGCCTTTGGGTTGCCTCTACTGATTATTCTGGTGAGATGAGTATCTCGGACGAGATCCTGAAGCGTACGGCAGACTCCTATCGTCGAATCCGCAACACGCTACGCTTCCTGCTAGCGAATATGAATGGCTTTGATCCAACGCAACACATGGTGGATAAAGACCAGTTATTGTCACTAGATCACTGGGTGGTTGCACAGACACTGCAACTACAGGATGAACTCAAGCAATTATTCGATAGCTACCAGTTCCATGTCGCTATGCAAAAGATCCAGTACTTCTGTTCTGAAACGCTGGGCGGATTCTATCTCGACATCATCAAGGATCGTCAGTACACCACACAGGCGAACTCATTGCCGCGTCGTTCCTGCCAGAGCGCGATGTACCATGTTGCTGAAGCGATGACACGCTGGATAGCCCCTATTCTAAGCTTTACCGCTGACGAGGTCTGGGAGAATCTGCAGGGTGAACACCCTGAACTGGGCGTGTTTACCGCTACCTGGTATGAAGGTCTCTTCGACTTCCAGGATTCCGAACTGGGCGATGAAGTTTGGACTCAGCTATTGGCTATTCGCGAACAGAATACTTCAGTTCTGGAAAAACTGCGTCAGGATGGCAAAATCGGTTCGTCACTGGATGCGGAAGTCACCATTTACTGCGACGATGGCTTATTACGCTCACTGGAAATGCTAAGCGAAGAATTGCGCTTTATCCTCATTACCTCAGAAGCCACCCTGGCCAAACTTGCTGACGCACCGAATGATGCCAGCATGATTTCATTGCAAGGTGATAGCCATGAGTTCGCGCTACAGGCTGTTCCCAGTGAGCATGCAAAATGTGTGCGTTGCTGGCACCATCGCCCAGAAGTCGGCAGCATTGAAAAGCACCCAGAGCTATGTAATCGCTGTGTAGACAATGTCGACGGAGAGGGTGAAAAACGCCAGTATGCTTAAATATCTATGGATCAGTGTGCTGGTCATTATTATAGACCAGCTCACAAAATGGCTGGCCAACACCCAACTTGAATACCATCAGGCCGTCACTGTGCTACCTTATTTTGAATGGTTTCTATCCTACAACCCTGGCGCTGCTTTCAGCTTTCTGTCCGATGCGGGCGGCTGGCAGCGCTGGTTTTTTACTGTGCTAGCTATAGTCATCAGCATCGCACTGTTTGTATGGATAAAAAAGCTAAGCGATAGCGAAAAACTCACTGCTATTGCCTTAACACTGATATTGGGTGGCGCTATAGGCAACTTAATCGACCGTGTTCTTTACGGCTATGTCATCGATTTCATTCAGGTATGGCTGGGCAGTTATCCCTGGCCTGCTTTTAATATCGCCGACTCAGCTATCTCAGTCGGTGCAGTGGTACTGCTGACAGCAGGCATACTTAGCCCCTATCTGGATAAGGCCGATGAAAAAAATCACGCCTAACAGTATCGTCACCTTACACCATCAGCTTGGCTTCACCGACGGTAGCTTGCTGGAAGATACCTTCGATCAGGAGCCCATGACCTTCAGACTGGGCACTGGCGAATTAGCAGAAGGCCTGGAATTGTCATTAATGGACTTATGTGAAGGAGAAGAACAAACCCTCGACATCGGCCCCGACCTGGCATTTGGTTTTACTGATCAGGCAATGATCCAGCAGCTGCGAAGGGATGAATTTGCCGAAGATTTCGAACTGGAAGCGGGCTTGATCATTGAATTCAGCACCCCCAGTGGCGAAACGCTGCCCGGCACCATACTGGAATTTGACGAACAACAGGTTAAGGTCGACTTCAACCACCCTCTGGCAGGGCATGTCGTTCGATACCGAGTCAAGATCGTGCAGATCGAAACTCCCTCGGTGGAAGTCATCAACTGATGCAAATCCTGCTCGCAAACCCGCGCGGTTTTTGTGCCGGAGTGGATCGCGCGATTGATATAGTCGAACGTGCACTTGAGATATTCGGCGCACCAATCTATGTACGCCATGAAGTCGTGCATAACCGCTATGTAGTTGACGACCTGAAAAACAAAGGTGCCATATTCGTCGATGAACTGGATCAAATTCCTGATGATCAGCATGTCATCTTCAGTGCACACGGGGTTTCCCGCGCGGTACAGGACCAGGCCAGACAACGCGGCCTCAAGGTATTCGATGCGACCTGCCCTCTGGTGACCAAGGTTCACCTTGAAGTATCTCGATATAGTCTACTAGGTATAGAAACCATACTCATAGGCCATAAAGGACACCCTGAAGTCGAAGGCACCATGGGACAATACGATCATAGCTATCAGGGAAACATCTATCTGGTAGAGTCCGTGGAGGACGTATACCAGCTAAAGGTTAACAACCCGCAACAGCTCAGATTTGTCACCCAGACCACGCTCTCAATGGATGACACGGCCAGGGTAATAGATGCATTACACGAAAATTTCCCAGCAATCCAGGGGCCGAAAAAAGACGATATCTGTTATGCCACTCAGAATCGTCAGGATGCCGTTAAAAAGCTAACCGAAGACTGTGATTTAATCCTGGTCGTTGGTTCACGCAATAGCTCTAACTCAAATCGCCTACGCGAAATTGCGCAAAACCATCAGATTGATGGCTACCTGATCGATGGTGCAGAAGACATAAACCCCGAGTGGCTTACTGGGAAAAAACGCATTGGAGTAACCGCTGGCGCATCAGCACCTGAATTACTGGTTCTGGGTGTTATCGATTTTCTGTGTAGACTGGAAAAATTTGAAGTAAAGTCACTGGGGTTCACCGAGAATGTTACTTTTCAATTACCAAAAGAATTACGCAGAGACGAAGCTCAACCTGCACATTGACTCATCAAGAGTAATTTCAAAACACGATAATCACCCGCCCGATAGCTGCCCCATAGCCTCCACACAAGCACTCAGTACCTGAGGGAAAGGCTGATCAGACAATGCGCCGAAGTCGGGGTGTTTCAACGATCCGGCTCTCGACAGACGGGGGCTGGTGATGCCACATAGAAAGCGTGCCAGTTGACGTGGTCGCTCGATCACTTCGGGACATCGCCGATAATACCCAGCGAAGCTGCGGCTATCCACTTCCTGGTATTCCGATATAGGCAGCTGCGAGGCCGCTTTTCCACGGCAATGACTGCAATGACCGCAAGCCTGTGGCCGTTGTTCACCAAAATACGCCATTAGCGCATTACTATAACAGTTGTCACTTTCAACCCATCGACAGACTTCCTGCAACCGGTCGATTTCGCGTTCCTCACGTCGAGCAAAGAGTTTGAACATTTTTTCACACAAGGCATCGCTGTCAATATTGCTGGCCATACGACGATATCCCTGGCGTACACCGCTTAGTGATAATGCTATCAATCCTTTTTCTTCCAGGTAATTTAGCGCCTTGACGATGCGTAGGCGCTCTTCCCCGAGGGTTTCAGCAACTTCCCCTGGTTTAATTGTCAGCCACTTTCTCCCTTTTTTACCAGCAGCGAACACAGTACGTAAAAAATCACTGCGGCTCTGATCAAAATGAGAAAAGATCGTTTCGGCTGGTTCGAGAAACTGGATTTTGTAGTCTGTGTAGAACACCGCCGTAGCCTGTATGATGCCATCCAGTTCAAGATAGGTCAGCAGGGTGGTGATGACCAACGGGCGCATGTCGTATTGATAAGATAGCTCGTAGACAGCCAGATCGAAGTCAGCTGCCTGAATCATTATCCACTCAATACACTGGCTAAGCGATTCGCGCTCGGGAGTATCGCCGTAAACGAAATTCTGCAGCACCGTCAAATCGTCTCCTGAGGGGATTAGCGTACACTGCGCTGGCTGTCCGTCACGCCCGGCACGACCGATTTCCTGCATGTAGTTTTCCAGCGATTTAGGCAGGTTGTAATGCACAATAAGGCGGATATTAGCCTTGTCGATGCCCATGCCGAAGGCGATAGTGGCAACGACGATATCCACCTCTCCTCGCATAAAGGCTTCCTGGATGGCATGACGTACATCGTCCTTCAGTCCGGCATGATAAGGCTGAGCTCGCAAGCCAGCTATGCTCAAACGTTCTGCTACCCGCTCTGCGGTCTTCTGTAAAGTAACATACACGATGCTCGGTTCCGCCCCCTGTTTCTGCTGGTGTCCGTTGAGCAGGTTTTCGAGGTATTCATCGCGCTGTTCGATGGATTGTGGTGCGATATCGAGGTCGAGATTGGGACGGTAAAACCCGGTATGCATCCTGTCCTGCATCTGAATGTCGAACTGTCGGCAGATATCGTCGGCCACTTCCGGTGTTGCGGTGGCAGTCAGGGCCAACACGCGTCCGACCCCCAGACTACGGGAAAGAGGGGCCAGTTTCAGGTAATCAGGGCGGAAATTATGCCCCCACTCTGAAATGCAGTGGGCCTCGTCTATAGCCATCATGGCAATTGGCAACTGTGACAACTGGATGATGAAGCGTTCGTTCTTGAAACGCTCCGGAGAAACGTATAACAGTTTGAGTTGCCCGTCATGAAGCTGCCGCATAATATCCTGGGTTTGCGCAGGGTTCAGTGAAGAGTCGAGGCGTGCAGCAGGCAAGTGAAGCGCCTGCAACTGATCGATCTGGTCTTTCATCAAGGCGATCAATGGAGAGACGACCAGTGTTACCCCCTCCATCAACAACGCTGGTAATTGATAACACAGACTCTTGCCACCACCGGTCGGAAAAATTGCCAGGGCCGAACGCCCTTCCAGCAAACTCTGGATGACCTGCTTCTGGCCAGGCCGAAACTCGTTGAAGCCAAAATGCCTGTCTAAGCTCTGTTCTAGAATATCCATATTCCTCTCCTGTTCGTTACTGTGTATCGGATAGCGCCAGCAGGCCTGCCATGCTTTGCGCCAGCTTATCGAGTGCCTCTTTTCCCCTGAACTTGACGGTGAGCTGGTAGCCGCCCTGATCATCAGGCACGATACAGTCCTCCAGGCTTTTTCTGAGCTTTGCGGTGAGTTCGCCAGGCTCCTTCGCCAGACCCAGCGCGGTTTTTTCCTCCAGGATCAGCGAAAAAGCAGCACCCGCGTGTTCGCAACGTGAGTCACCGCAGGAACATTGCCAGTCAATCCGGCGTGATGCCGTATCGCTCAGAAACAGCGTCACCGATGCTTGGGCTCCTAGACTCAGGGACAGGTGTTTACTGCCGAAATCCACCTGATTGTCAATATCAATTTCATAAGCACCGCCGCTACGCAGCAACGCCGCACCATCAGACCCCAGTCGCTTGACCGCCTGCTGGTAGGTCAATCTGGACAGCCTGTCGCGAAGGGTTAGATCTGATGTGGCTTTCACTTGCATGGTATTTTTTAAAGCGCTCATTACGATATTGTTGTATTTTTATTTGCAGCCCAGAATGGGTTGAAGTTTAGCGAAAATCTAGTTATCGGTATAGCTGGAGGGAAACGCGTTGAGGGAATGCTGCCAAAAAAGAGCTCAGAGAGTCAAATGCATGGGCTTTGAGTATACCGACTCGGAGCAGCATGGGTATCCAATCTCCTATTAGACTAACATGTTTCACTTTGTAGCTATTAACATCAAATTAAACGCCAGCATGATAAATACCACACTAACCAGACGATTCATCAAGCGTCTGCGTGATAGGGAATGTGTCAGCTTTTCACTATACACACCCGCCAGCATGGCAATGCCTCCAAACACCAGCAAGGTAGAGACAATGAACAAAAAACCCAGCAGCACAATTTGAAATGTAACCGGCCAGCCACCCTGACTCACAAACTGAGGCAGGAAGGCAATAAAAAACAGGCCTACCTTGGGGTTGGTCAGGTTCATGATCACCCCTCTGAGATAAAGTTTTCCGGGGCCAAGTTGAAACTGTGGTTTCGGAGTGGAATCAACCGGCAATGCTGTCCAGCTTTGCCAGGCTAGATAGATCAGATAGCCAACCCCCAGCCATTTGACCATCTGAAAAAGTGTCGGAGAGGCTGCAAGTATCGCAGCGATCCCAAGCGCGACCATAGCGGTGTGTCCCAGTAAACCAGTGCATAAGCCCAGTGTCACCATCACACCAGATCTTTGCCCATAAGCCAGAGATTGCGAGAGCACGAATATGTTATCCGGGCCTGGCGTCAGCCCAAGCAATATTGCCGCGATAAAAAATACAGAAAGTGTTTCAAATGGCATTAGAACAAACTTGAAATGAATCTCAACAACTGTGGTATGTCGATTAAGAAAAAGAGCGTTAGTGTAACCAGAAAAAATATTAATGGCAGTATATATCTGGCGTTCCTTTTTTCTGACTCAACCTGATGCTCAATATCATCAACCTGATGATGTATATCCCTCATCACCTTTTTAGCGACTCGTCGTCGTACAATGTGATCAACCACCTCGTCTATTTGCTGGTGATTTAGCTTATCCTGTTCCATACAGCCACCTTAGTTTATTTTTTATTATCTTTAGCAGTGATTCAGATTATAAGCTAACTCTATCATTGAACCAATTCACAGTCTGACAAAATGATGCCTTAAAGGTACTGTCAACTTATCTAATACAAGTTAAATAATTCTGGCTGAAAACGCTTTTACTCATTTAGCAGGCAAGCATCACCTGCTGCCACGTTTCAAATGATCTCCCTCTGACCATCCGATAATCTACTTCTCGAAGCAATAACGCCCGATACGAAAGAGGTTATGGACTTGACTGTCACCGCTAGAGGCTCATATTTTTAGTTGATTTAAAGGATGCTTATTGCTCTTGTCCTTTTAGAGAAGCCCAACGAGCCCCTCTAAAAAATATTAATTTACCTGATAAGAAATAAGACAAAACAGTTGGCTTAGGCCCTAGCCTACCCTGTTAGCATTATCTCGATATTCTACTAATCCAGTAATTAGTATTCGATTTTTATGCAGAACTTATGCGTATTTTTTAGTACTTAACCAAGCATATGCTCTAGATATTTACTTGATCTAATACCCCAAAACAAAACTCACATTATAAATTTTCATTGACGGCAAGGTGCCGGTTCCACATATCAGCCTCTAAGGGATGAGAATAGAAGCCAATAGATATCGGAAAGATGAACTACCGGTATATCTATTCACTTGCAAATAACTAAAGTAAACTTGAATATCATCACCTTGCACCGAAGCGACCTACAACTTCTGGTTTTGCACGTAAGGTCTGTACACATTGGCATCAATAATTTTCAATGTCTAGCCTATCCAATCCTTATCCAGCGGCAGAACCCTTATCACCTGTTGAAGTAAATCAGTTAGCTCTAAAAGTAGAGGACTGGAGGCAACGCTTAATGGATATCAGTTGGTTCATGCATTGCCTGAATGACAAAATCATCTGGAATGATTTTGAACAGCTCTGCTGGCCCTGAAAGGGTGAGTATCATGGATGATACGAATATCCTATTGCGCGTCAGGAAGATAAGGCGACCGGAAGATTTTGGGATAGACGCTTCAAATCACAGGCCCTGCTAAATGAAAAAGCATTGGCAGCCTGCATGGCCTATGTTGATCTCAATCCAATCCGTTTGGCACAGATACCTGAGTCATAAGATCATACTTCTGTAAAGCAGCACATCAAATACCAAACCCAGACTAACCCTGCTAACCCGAAGCAATATGCTTCCAACTCAGGAAGAACAGGGTGCATAGTGTGAAACTCTGCGCTGAAGTTTTTCCAGACACATAACACCCTACCCTGTTAAGTCTTTCAAACTCCAACCTGATATCACAGGTTGCAGGATCATTTTGTCCTGAGAAATCGGCCAGAGAAAAAATATCTAACAAAGTTAAACAAAACCTATTTTTGAATTAATACCCCCTTCATTTAACTGAAGCCATAGCTAAATAGTTGAAGATTAATTTCCTTTCCACTTATCGTGTGTCTATAAAGATCATAAATTTCCTTTCCAAAAGGTCGGTGCCTTTAATTATCGGTGTGTTGCTTGACGCCTACACTGGATCTTCAATTTTATTCTTGTGCCTGAGACTAATTTTTTGCTTATTTCATTGTGAGCTAGCCGTATGCTCAAGAAAGACTTTCTCCCAAGATTCTTTATCTACAAACTTTGTTAATCGATCCCGGTCTTCCTCTCGATAGACAGCGACCAATTCATCGTAAATATCAACATCCGGATAATCTAGAAACAAGGTCTTTTTATCATGCTTAGTTAGGTAAATATCAGGAAGTACGACCTGATAAGGCAACTCGCGTCTAACTAGCTCTAACACACTTAAAAATGACTTCCCCTTACGAGTTTCACGATTATTTAACAATTTGGATGTAAACACAGGAGAAGAATTTTTTACTTTTTGTAATAAAATATCACCAAAAGAGCCCTCTTCCCAAACAATGGTTTTAAATTGATTCGCCACCCCATAGCTTGCTGAAACTAGAACAGGTTTCCACTTTAATAATTTTTTCACTGACAACCCATGGTAGTCTTCAATAGAGCTGTAATGTACAAGTGCAAAATCAATTTTCCCCTTAAGTAAAGATTCAATGACATCCTTTGATCGCACCATCAAGATTTCAGTATCTATTTTTTGATATTGTAAAACCTTTTCTAATAACATTGCGGATAAGGTACCCGAAGAAACTCGTGGAAATTGTGTTGTATTTATATCACTCATAATGCCTCCCAAGACATTTTATCAATAAACGGGGCTAATTTAATTTCATCTTCTCTACGAAATAGAGCCACCAGGTTTTCTCTAACCGCCACAGGCGGATAAATAACTTTCAAATCTGCTTTATCCCGTTCTGAGAGATAAATATCTGGTATAAGAACAGAATATAGTAACCCACAACGAACAAGCTCCAACGCTTCTAAAAAGGAAGCACAATTCTTAACATTGTTTACATCTACATATGAATTCAGAAACCCTGGATTAAATTCCATCACTCTATTATATAAACTGTAACCAAAGCTATATTCGTCCCACTTTATAGTTGATAACTTACGATTTTCGACTCCAGAATAGAATTTTGTTGGCATAACTAATACCGCTTGCCACGGAATCAGTTGGGAAACTGAAAGATCAGTACTAGCCGACACCGTACTCTCATGTATTATAGCTAGATCAATTTTAAAGGTTCTTAGCTCATGATTAATATCTTTTGATCTTATTGAAGTCGCTCGAGAACCAGTATTCTCACCAAGAGATTTTCGCGAAAGCATCTTTTCAAAAAGAATTGAAGCCATCCCCCCAACAGAGACCCTTGGATAGCTAACAGACTCATCAATTAATGTTAGTACTTGATTCGCCAGGCGCATTGCCTGCGGCGGACACACCAATCGTTTACTCGTCCCCCATTCAAGCCCTTCAACACCTATTGTTTCATTAACACGCTTTATGAGTCGATTTACATGTGCACGGTCAGCATTAATTACTTCTGCTGCTTTTGTTTTAGTTTTCGCTTTAGAAAGAATAATCGCACGTAGATTTTCAATATCTTCATACGAAAGTGTCATTTTTCTTGTTTTAGGCATGGCTACACCCGAATTCAAAATGACTTGCCGGCTGAAGAAATTTTGTTAAATCGATAGAGATAAAAACCGTTCCATTTGGCCGATGATTGGGTCCAGCAACCAACATAAGCGGCTCGCCTCCTTTTTTTCTAAGATAACGCCAACCAATACTTCCACCATTATCCAGAAGAATGGCATTTTTAGCATTAAGCAAAACTAATTGCCTGGCAATGTCAGTTAAAGCTCCGGTTGCGGTCATAAAAAAGATCTGTTTATCCTGAGTCTGAGCCATTAGAGAATGCAATAGGTTTTGACTGGGCACAGCTTTATGCGCAGTCGCTATACCCTGTAGACGCCTAAAAAGAGCCTCATCTGATAGACCATCCTGCTTTCCCAACTCCCACGCTTCAGAAAGCTCATGCCAGGCCTCAGAAGACGGGCCGATAAGACCTTTAGGGTGAACATTGTAAGCGTGGGACTGATCTGAACAATTCGAGACAATTAAAGTCCTGGAAACGGGTTGACCATCGATAACGAGAGGCAATCCAGTTAAAACATCACCATTACTCGGAATACTTTTATACGGCAACATAGTAATTTTTTGTTTTGAAAACAGCGCCACAGGCCAGTCAGGATTCAGCGACTCTTCACCAGTGCATCGATACCAGCAATCATCAATCCTGGCATGATACCCATATTCATTGAATACATTGCGTGCAGAAATTAAAAGAATATGGTCTTTATCCTGAGCTCTCAATAGGCTATCTGCATTGGTCAGAATTTTACTATCATAGCTTCTGAAAGGAATGTCGTGTTTGCCCGATATCTCTGAAGAGCCAAAAGCTAGCTCTTCTCGTGCCTTTGAACGAATGTAACCAAAATTTTCTAATTTAACATTCGCAGAGCCAGGAAAAAGTAATTTAGCTGTATATACATTATCAAGATTAATAATCGTAAAATGTGAAAAACTAGCCATTAGTCTTAGAAACCTTTAATTTATTGAAATATTCCACTGCCGCCTCTAATGCACCTTCGGCAGGGCTGAGCGCCGATTTATCAGGCGCAATAAAATTTAGTGGATGAATACTGTGATGTCCCTTCTTAATAAAAAAACCATAAAATTCTAAACCTTCTTTTGCTTCAGACTCTATCCTTTTTCTAATTTCTGTATCACTCAAGGGACCACCTGATATAAGAAACTGTTGAACACTAAGAAAAGAAGAGCACATGGCCAGAATATCTGACAGTAAATTTCCCGTACTTTTGAATATTTCATCCACATTATCCTTCAAATCCGTACGTCTGATCTTTTTAATTTTTAGATTTATAATGTTTTCAAGAATTTTATTTTCTTCATCACTCGGAGTTTTTGCCCACTCAAACCCGAAATTAAGTTTCTCTTTTAATTCATTTATATATTCTTCATCCTGAACTTTCAGCTTATCATCATCCACTGATCGGTTTTGTTCTAAAATTCTGATATCTCTGTTTGTGACTTCAATATCATTGTTTCCAACAATGTCACTTGCTACTATTGGCATAGTTTTTCCTGAGAAAGCTGCATTGCAACAGCCTGTCGGAAAATTACCCTTCTCTGAAAACTCACATGCCAGGTTAATAATTATCTTTCCTGCTTCGGTTAGCCACGGCACTGCCTTAAACGGACTTTTCTGGTCACTTTTGTCATAATCTGTCACAAACATCGCTGTGCCGGTACCTGCTACAATTGCAAGCACACGCCCATTAACTACAGATAAAGATGCACTCTTAAATATTGATGCCTGGTGTGCGAAACCATCATTCATTAAATGAACATTTACGCATTTAAATATTTTTTGAAAGTTTTCCTGTATTCGCAGGTTGTGGATATCAGCTATGTTATTGTCAGGAATCATCTGACTAAGGTTTTTGAAGTATTTAAATATTCCAGATGCCGCAGCAACATATCTGCGATCATTTCCACCTATCGGTCCGGGCCAGGCTACACCAATAACACCCGGATTCTGGTATACAATTTTTTTCTCAGCAAGCTGTTTATTAATGGAAACGAATATTCTCTCAACAAAATCTTGCCCGCTTTTATAAGGATGATTATCACCGGGGTCAGTTGGTATTTTATCGCTATCAACAAGTTCGCCGTTAATTTTATATACCCATTTAATCGTTCCGGCACCAATATCTATACCTAACTGGCAGTTATCATCAACTTTCATAGCATCTATAACACTACTATCATGAGCCATGTAATGAATTTCACTGGATAGCTGATCAAGATATGTCATCAAAGTTTTGTGATGATTAACCTCTTCAACTAATTCGATTGCCAATTTCCAGTTTTTACAAGTAGTTTTATTTACTCGACTTTTCGAGTGAATGTGGAAAAATTGTAAGGAGAAATCCCCAGGACCTAAAAGCATTCGAATATTTAAACAGGCAACTGCAGCATAGCGTGCAAGTATTAGATAAACCGACTCAAAGTCCCAGGTATTATTATTCTTGAGTTTGTTTACAAGACCCTGGGTATTAACTGGTAAATAAATATTTGATACCTGCGATAAATCGTTATTTCCTGGACGGTTTGAAGTCCACTTTAGCGTCATTCCAATCAAAAATTCAGGATATAATTTTGCCAATTTTTTCATAATTAAATCAACATATGGGTATGGCAGATAATCCTGACCTCCAAACCTGTTACATCGATTAGAATTACGATATATATCAAGACAAGTTTTAATCAGGTCCCAAAGAGTATCTTTATCAAGTCTTTTAGGAAATTTATAATTTTTTTCAATATCCACTGAAGCGCCGTTATTATAGACGCCTTTCAACCAACACTTAAAGTTATCAATTTTGGGCAGACGAATATCATAATATTCTTCGATATCTGGCCCACTGAGTATTGATTCATCTTTGTTTCGAACGATTAATTCCAGTAGTTTTTTTTCACTCGTTTTTTTGATTTTTAATAACTTTTTAGTAATCTCTTTCAACTCGCTATTCGAATCGTAACAGCCGAAACTGACAGATATAAAATCGGCATCCTTTGCTTCAAGTAATATTTTTTTTCTGATAACGCAGGCAATAGATTGTGCCCACTCCCAGCCCCCCTCATCTTCAGAAAAAAAATAAGATCCATATTCAAATGAAATAACTAAAGCTGTTCCCACACTCTCATCACAATTTGGACTTAATTTTTCAAAATTTTGTATAAAGTTTATTTCACTGTTATTGCCACTCATGAAATCTTGATTTCGATGTGCAAATTCAAGTGCTTCCGCAATAAGTAAACTCATCTTCACAGCCATTTTCACAAAACTATCTTCAGGCCAGGTAGTTTTATTTTGCGGCTTTATTGTTTCCCAAAAAGTACTCCATCGTTTACAAAGCAACTGTATGAGAGTTGTCTGCACTGCGATCTTATCGTTTGTAATATTACACTGATCCTGCCCTTCACATTTTTTATCAACAAAAATTTCCTGTGATATTTCTTTAAATGCAGAACGTAATACATTTTGAAATTTCACCAAAATCTCAATTGGATAATTAAAAGTGTCCTCTGAAATATTATCTCGAAACTTTCTTGCAGACCTTGCATCATGATGCACTTCCTTAAAACCCAAGTCACTTGCTCTCACTGCGATAATCACCAGTTGCGCAAAGCAACTCACCGTTGAACCATCACTATTTGCTATAGGTTTAAAAAACTGATTAGACTTGTCGCTTTCTGAAAATTTCTTAACATGCTGAAACATGTCTTTCATTCTATTTGTTATTTCGACAAAATCGCTATGCTCACACTCTTCTTTAACTAGCGGCTCTACACCCCCCATATCTAAAGCCTTGAAAAACTCTTCAACATCACATTTATTTCTACTACTTAAACGCTCTATTATTTCAACATAATAAGTAGAGCACGGTTTACGTGTTGCTCGAAAAACTTCCTCAATCTTATGCCTCATGACAGTCTCCTTTCCAATATTAGCATTAGTATTTCAGCTTTAGCGGTTTAAAGAATATACCTGAGAATTATCAAAGTCAATTAAACAACCTATATTTAACCCGTTATTACATTAAATTTAAATTTATTGCTAGTTACTGATCTATTTATAGCACATTTTACAAAATCATCTCATTTAAATTCACAAACGATGACAGCCATGTTTTTATAAAACCATTAAAATGATTATGCTGTTAATCTAGGGAATAAAAACCTGACTAGCCCTGTAAAACGGTCCTTTTAAGGATTAAATCATAGGTTTAAATGGACAATAAGACCTTAAAATCAATCAGGTTACTTATGGCAACCCGGTTTAGTTCTGAAACTGTCAGATGTCTCCTGGAGTTATGCATATAAACCTGGATTCCGCAGTTGACTGCTAATATCTGACGCAGGGCAATGAGTAACAACATCAAATATGAAAGTTACGTACAGAGGCTACAGTATTATCGCCGAGCGCACCCTGGCTAGTCAGGAAGATAACAGTTTTTTGCAAGCTTATTTCGAGCATTTGTGGGTTTATTTTTCAGGAGACTAAGAGCATTAGATTGGTCCTTCAAGTTAATTTCGTTGCCAGACGACGGGAAAAAATTCTGAAAAAAAATCAAGACGTAAATACAAAAAAAATATCCATGCTTAGGAAAAATAATTGAAAAATCCTGCCTTTTGCTATTGACAACAGAAAGATATACACATTTGTATTCAAGTTTGGAAAACAGACCAATATCCGTACACATTTTTTACTATTAAAAAATTTTCTCCTGTAAGTCATTGAATATATAGAATAAATAAAATTGCTCGTAAATCATACAATTTAACACAAGCGTAACATTGGCGCGGCCTGGACAACCTTTTCAAACATTTATTCACAGACTTACCCACAGGAAATGTGGATAAGTTAATATTATCAAATTTGACAACGGCTTAGCTCTCTGCGCGTATAATTTACTTTAACTAGTGAGTGTAAGTGAGCTTAGCCCTGGATGGAAAAAGTTGTACTGCCAGATACATAATTTGCTGCTGCAAGTATTGGTAGAAAAATGTTACATAGTCTTATCTCTTACTGATGAACATCACTTTTCACTAAAAGCGGATGACCGGCGACAGGATTATTTCATGGGTACCATCCCCGATGCCCAGCGCCATCAAATCTGTGCTAGCTTGCTCCTGACAGATTAGTAGAAAGTTCCTTTTAACCTGAAAGCAGTTGGCCGAGTTGAAGTTTAATTTGCATCGATTTCGCGAAAAATCGTTTTCCAGGACAGCCTATGCTCCATGAATAATGGTCAAAAAATCGATTCCAGGAATCGGTATGGAACTCCATTAAATATTCTACGCAAAGAAAATAGTGCCTGTTCTGTCCGTATGGGCTTGCATTTTGTAAGTTCTGTATATATACATTACGTTAATAAATTACATGCTGCCAACTGAAGTTCGATGATATTTTTCATGAGGAGGCTTGTCAGGTAGCAGTAACTTCCATCATTTCATTACATGGATGCTGGTTTGGCCAGCATGAAGTCGATATTAATCAGCACTACAAGGAGTTAATAAGATGTTTTGGAAAACCCTGGTCGCTCAGACCTCACTCTATACGTTTGTTTATTCATTCGTTTTCATCGGGCTTCTTTCCCTCGCTCCTGCTACTGAGGCGGCCGTCAATGCTCAGGTAACAATGGCAAGCATTGATGATTGGGGTTCCGAGTTTCAGGGGCAGGCCCGAATTCGCAATATGGGTCAGAATGATATTAATGGCTGGACCTTAAGCTTCGATACAAGCTTCGAGATTCAACAACTCTGGGGGGCCAGAATCGTCTCACACAACGGCAGCAACTATGTCGTGGAAAGTGTTGACTATAATAATGTGATTACTCCTAACGGAGAGGCGAATTTCGGATTCATAGCTTCGCCGGGTGGCTCTTCCATGCCGATCAAGTTTACTGTGAATGGTGACAATACAAATAGTGGCACCGATCCTGATCCGACACCAACTCCTGCTCCAACACCTCTAGTAAGCTGCGCCACAGCTGATGAAAATGAGAACATGTTGTTGACTTGCCCCGCAGGTCAAGTTATTAAGACGATAGACTTTGCCAGCTATGGAACACCAGATGGTTTGTGCGGCTCGTTCACCACTGGCTCATGCAACGCCAGCAACTCTGTGTCAGTTGTCTCTGACGCCTGTAACGGGAAGAATAGTTGTATGCTGATAGCCAACAACAACACATTTGGTGACCCTTGCTATGGTACGGTCAAGAAACTGGCAACACAGGTAAGCTGCGGTACGGCAGTAGATCCCACTCCGGTACCAACACCGGTACCGAGTAACAATCACCAGCCAAGCGCCAGAATTTCACCCCCTCAGAACCCCACCTCTGGTCAAACAGTCACGCTTGATGGCAGTGCTTCTTCAGACCCGGATGGAGACGTACTTAGCTATCTGTGGACTCAGACCCAGGGTGCGAATATCGACCTGACAGATCATTCAAATTCAAGCCTTACTTTTATTGCTCCGACGGTCACGCAGCCTACGCAATATACTTTTACATTAACCGTGAATGACGGCGAACTCAATAACGAAGCCACTGTAATGGTTCTGGTATCACCGGTTTCCTCCGCCGGATTATGCGACACGGCCAGTGAGGGAAACAGCCTGACGCTTAATTGTCCCTCTGGGCAAGTCATTACAGAGGTTAACTTCGCAAGCTACGGTACGCCTGGCGGTTCCTGCGGTTCATTCACTACGGGTTCATGCAACGCAAGCAACTCGCTATCGGTGGTCTCTGACGCCTGTGAAGGAAAGAATAGCTGCACAGTGTATGCTGGCAATGACAATTTCGGTGACCCTTGCTACGGTACTGTCAAGAAGCTGGCTGCACAGGTGGTCTGCGGTGTGGCAACGCACCCAACTCCAACACCAAGTCCACCTCCAGATAACAATACCGGTGTGACAAGCCTGAAGTCACTGGTGCCTTTTCCAATCGGTGTTGCCGTGAATGCTGGTAATGAGGCCAACAGCATTATCAGTAGTGGCACTAGTGCACGACAGCAAGCGGTTGTATTGCCGCATTTCAATCAAATGACGGCAGGTAATATTATGAAGATGAGTTATCTGCATCCATCCGAAAACAGCTTTACTTTTGATCAGGCAGATGCGCTGGTGTCTTTTGCCACTGCTCAAGGTATAGCGGTGCATGGACATACATTAATTTGGCATTCAGATTATCAAGTCCCCAGCTTTATGAAAAATTATAGTGGTGACTTTGCCGCTATGTTGAAAAAACACGTACAGACGATTACCACGCACTACGCAGGTAAAGTCGACAGTTGGGATGTAGTCAATGAAGCGTTGGCGGACAATGGTGAAAGCGGTGCAGTTAATGGCTTTAGAAATAGCGTCTTCTACCAGAAAATGGGTGTGAATTTCATCGACCAGGCCTTCATTAATGCACGTGCAGCCGATCCCAACGCTGACCTGTTCTATAACGATTACAGCATTGAAAATGGTGACGCGAAAACCAATAACATGTTGTCATTGGTTGATGGCTTGAAAGCCCGTAACATTCCTATCACTGGTGTGGGTTTCCAGATGCACCTGCTGTCCGACTGGCCTGCCACAAGCACCATTGAAGCAGCGATGAAAGCGGTAGCGGATCGTGGTTTGAAAGTAAAGATATCGGAACTGGATGTGCGGGTGAACAATCCTTACAACCCCTCTGCACCTGTTTACACCAGCCTGACCGCTGAAGCTGCTAACAAGCAGAAGGAACGTTATCGCCAGATAGTCGCTGCTTACCTGAGGGCAGTGCCTCCGTCTCAGCGTGCGGGCATTACTGTTTGGGGCGTATGGGATGCCGATAGCTGGCTAAATACGTCACAAAACCCCGACTGGCCTTTATTGTTTGATGATAATTTCAATGCAAAACCTGCACTGCAGGGTTTTGCGGACGGACTGACTGGGCACTAGGAATCAAATATCTGAAAGTCTCTGATCGAGCGCCTTTCAGATTTAAGATACTAAAAGCACTATTCCCAATACAGTGGAACTGTAGCAATTAAACAATAACGGTTTGCCCTTGCCAGAGCCTGAGACTGGACAGTGATCATCAAGACCTTTGGATGCATAGCTCGAAAATTCTTGACTTAATTTGTGGCCTCCATATGTGTCGTTAACTATTTCATATAATTGAGACTCATCCTTTTCCTTAATCTAATTTCAGTTAACCATACCATGGCTTATTTAATAGAGCCATAGTAGTTGAGACTTTACTAATCTATAGTACTACCCGGGGGAGCAGATTTTAATGAGGTAAAACTCAGCAATATTAATCGTACTGAGAACTATTAAATAACCGCAAAGGGAATTATTTAAACCATTAAAAACTGTATGAAGTGTTCAGAGAAGCCGAGGGGGCTCTAGTTTATGCGGTATGAGTATCGTACGCTAATTAGCTTATATTCTTTTTTTATCTACGCTGTTTTACTAATTGTAAGATGTCTGCCAATCATCTAAATTTGATCTTTAATATAAATCTTCGTAGTAGCGGTATAAAACATGTTGTCATGTTTCTACTATGCGGTGCCAAATATAATGGCTGACCCGCGTGAGCGATTTTGCCAGTTAAGTAAAATTATCAGAGGATCAATAATGCAGCGTAAAATTATATTTGTATTGGTTATGGCAACGGCTTTAACTGCATGCGATTCTTCTAACTATGAATCTAATTATGAATCTAATTTCGACTCTAATTATGATTCTGATTCTGATTCTGTTTCCACATACCAATGCAGTGGGAGAATCGATTCAATTACCCAAATGCTTGAAGGCAGCGTGTATATTACATCTATGGATTTATTTAGTGATGACCAGCCAAGATTGATTTGCAACCTTAATCAAGACTGGAAGGGGGTAAGTCTTGTTGCATGCGAGGGCTGGTTGTATAAATTGTTAACTATCAAAGCTAGCTCAAATAACGTATCGGTACAATACAACGACACAAATAAATCTTGTACTATGCAACCAGCTTTGACAGCCTCAAGCCAACCCTCAATGATTTGGTAAATGATCTTTGTAATCAAAAGGGAATGCAAACCAGAGAGCACGAATAACGATTAAACGTGAAATCCGCAGTTAGACGAGCTGTAGTACGTTTACGGTGCTGTAGATCAAGGAGTTACAAGGACACTGCGTCCTGCTCTCGCCCCTTACCTATGTCCCTATAGGCAAAGCTTCCGCGTCCTGCTCTCGCCCCTTACCTATGTCCCTATAGGCAACGTAGAGATACGCCGCCTTAAATGTGCAATTCAGCTCGTAGTGGGATTCATCTGCTCGGTTTTCAGCATGGATACTGTTATTTCGCGAATACATGGATGCATAGAGATAAATCGACTGTAATGGTTAACAAAACAGTGAGTTACCTTCTAATGCGAGCGGTCAACTGCGAAACCCATGTTAAGAGGCTGCAGATTTCGTGCATTCCTTTTTTTATAACTAAACCTGACGATGCCATCCCGCATCACCTTTTTTAGCTACTTGTCGGCACCTAATGTGATCAACCACTACATACAAGCAGCTCTAAAACAAAGCCCACTCAGTTCAGTTAACGTTCATCAAACATCGATAGACTACTTCCGAACCTAAACTAAACGGGAGTTCAAAATGAAACTACAAACACTGAAAATTGCGAAACTTTCCGCCCTGGTACTGGTTGCCAGCCTTGCAGCCACTGTGCCGGTGAAATCTATGGCTCATGATACAGGCCATATCAATGCTGAAATTCTGGTAACCCTTTTACCATTACGACATTCACATCAAGTTCATCAGTATGTGCATAGCAGATATTATCCGCATCCAATCAAATATCATCACAATCATCATAATCATAAACATCATAAAGCCAGATACGATGATCGGAGATATGTTCATGCAAGGCATCATCAGCCAAAACGCATAGTACGCAGCTATGACCGTTACTCGGATAATAAAATTATCCGTAAGCACTTTCAATAAACTCTGCAGAGACTGCCTGTGATGAAGACATTAAAAACTATACTGCTGTGTCTATTACCTTCGTTGGCATTTGCTGGCACTACAGAATCAGTTTCGGTTCGTAGTGCTGGTAAATTGATAGCTGATGATAGTATTAACCTTAATCAACAACTTGAATTTAGTCCGACAATCAGACTGCAGAAACCATCCTCATCGCAAGGCTCGGATTTATCACTGCGTCAAAGCAACAGGATGGCTAGCAATTATACCGATTCTGTCCAGTTTGAACTGTTCGATACCTGGGTAGATATTAGCGGAGACCTTGATCAGGATGGTTACTATCATCATATCAAGGTCAGCTTTGATGCCGACGTCAACACTCAAACCACCGAAGCTGTGTATGCAAAAATATTTCTCAGCTATCAGGGCGGCCCCTGGTTTCAATTAAGCACAACAGATTTATTCGAAATTTACAGTAACTCTGCTGATGACAGTTTCGAGATACTCAATGAGCTGGAACAGGGTTTTGAACCTGGTGATTACGAAGTGTTGATTGAATTGTACAGCCTCTACCATAACGGTATTGTGAGTCAGAGAGTCGTGCAGCTGGACCGCTCGGGCTATCTGATCACTCTGGAAGATTTAGATCACGATCAACCTGCTTACAGTGTCGAGTATGTCGATAGTTATGAATATGCGGCAGTGTCAGGAAGTTTTTCTAGCGTAGGATTATTGCTGCTCGGTCTGTTAGGAATGTTTAGACCTGGATTCCGCAGTTGACCGCTTGGGTTGGAAGGTAACCCACTGTTTTGTTGGGCACAACAGTCAGTTTATCTATTCAGCCAGCAGGTGAATCCTGCTACGAGCTGAATTGCACATTTAAGGCGGCGTATTTCTGCCGTTGCCTATAGGGACGTAGGTAAGGGGCGTGAGCAGGACGCGGAAGCTTTGCCTATAGGGACATAGGTAAGGGGCGTGAGCAGGACGCGGAAGCTTTGCCTATAGGGACATAGGTAAGGGGCGTGAGCAGGACGCGGAAGCTTTGCCTATAGGGACATAGGTAAGGAGCGTGAGCAGGACGCGGAAGCTTTGCCTATAGGGACATAGGTAAGGGGCGTGAGCAGGACGCGGAAGCTTTGCCTATAGGGACATAGGTAAGGAGCGTGAGCAGGACGAGGCAGCCTTGTAACTCCCTGGATAGCCGCCTATTCCGCGTCGTCACGCCATGATCTACACCACCTCAAACGCACGACACCTCGACCAACTGCGGATTCCAGGTTAAATTTCGATTTTCAAACAGGCAATAAAATACTCCAGCACTGCGCATGCATGAATAAGGGGGGGAACATGCGCAGCCTGGAGTAAAGGGTGAAATCAGTATTCTATAAAACTGATCAGCTCAACTTTTAAAAGGTATAGCGAGCTATTCAATCTAAAATAATTCGTCAACTTTATTCACTGGCATCCTTGCCAGTTTAAAACACCCCTCCATCGATGATAAGAATAGAAAAAAACCAGCTTCTGGAGAAGTGACAAATTGTCGCACTAACCCTAAAACAGTTGATTTGGCGTGTAAAAAGCAGGCTATCAGGATGATTTAGATACACGTTGCGGCTACACTATCCCGTGTATTAATTCAGAGTAGTATTTATGTCGAGCAACGGCATCCAGAGTTCAGCAAGAATACTTCGCCAGCTTTACCTGCTACGTAATGTCACCATTGTTTTCATTTCACTGATGGTGACACTGGCTTTCTACGGTCTGAATATAAACCTGCCTGTCACTCCATTAAGCATCATCCTACTGATTATGGCAGCAACCAATCTGCTTACCCGACTGATGATTGACCAGAATAAAGCCATCAGCCAGCGCATGATTTTTATTCAGTTGATGATAGAGATTATTTCCTTTTCTCTGATCCTTTACTTTTCCGGTGGCGCCACCAACCCTTTGACTTTTTTTTACCTGATCCCGCTGGCGATTGCTGCTACCGTAATTCCCGGTCGCTACACCTGGATGCTCACCATGATAACCATCGTTCTATATAGCTTATTACTGGAGTTCTATATCCCGCTTTCCTATCAGGTGCATGATCACCAGCATATGCAACCTGGCAACAGTCAATTCAATCAGCATGTGCTGGGCATGTGGTTTGGTTTTCTAGTTAGTTCCCTGCTAGTGACCTGGTTTATTACCTATCTAGCACAGGAACTTAAATCTCGAGACATAGCCATCAGCGAGGCTCGACAGAGAGAGTTACGCGATCAGCAAATGGTCACTCTGGGCACCCTGGCCGCAGGTACTGCACATGAGCTGAGCACCCCATTAGCGACACTGGCTATCGTCACTGGTGAGCTGACCGATGGGTTCGACGCTCAGAAACACGAAGAATTGTTTGAAAACCAGCAAATCCTGCGCGACCAGATTGCTCGTTGTAAGGATATTCTGTCAGTATTATCTGAATCTGCCGGTGAGGCACGCGCCGATGAAGGTTATTTGATACCTGCCGAAGACTTTATCGACCAAACCATCCATCACTGGCAAAGCCTGCGTGATGGTATGCTGTTCGAGCTTAACAAAGCAGCTATGCCTCACCATGCTCGTCTATTATTCGACAAAACCATCAGCCAATCTGTTATCAACCTGCTCAACAATGCAGCCGAAGTATCGACTGACTCAATACAGATAAACACTCAAATCCAGCAGGATATGCTCGAAATTGAGATTATCGATAGCGGCCCTGGTATGAGTGACGAACAAATTCAAATGGCCGGTGAAACCAGTTTTTCCGATAAACCCCACGGCATGGGCATAGGATTATTCCTGGCTATCAGCACCCTGCGTCGTAGTGGCGGTAGTGTCCAGTTTGAACGTTTAACTCACAGGGGTACCTCAACCCTTATCACTATGCCTTTAATTCTATCCGAGTCAAAATAATGGAAAACAACCCAGACCAGGCCAACCTTTTAGTCGTTGATGATGATGAAGTGCTTTGTCATGTGCTCTCCAGAGCGCTGAGCAAAAGACATTATAATGTCCAGGTGGCGCACAGCCTTGACCAGGCCCTGATTAGCGCACATGACTACCCTCCTGAATTCGCCGTGGTAGATTTACGCATCGGCACCGACTCTGGCCTGAATGTTATCAAGAAGCTCGTCGCTACTGAGCCCGGTATTCGCATCGTGGTATTAACCGGTTACGCCAGTATCAGCACTGCAGTCGAGTCCATAAAACTGGGAGCCCAACACTACCTGACCAAACCAGCCGAAGTGGAAGACATCATCCAGGCTTTTTATCATGAAGAAGGTCGAACTGAGATCGATATCTCGACACAACCTATGTCAGTTAAGCGCATGGAATGGGAGCATTTACAAAAAGTGCTGAATGATAACGATGGTAATATTTCAGCTGCCGCGCGCGCCATGGGTATGCACCGTAGAACCCTGCAAAGAAAACTAGCCAAGAAACCCGTGAAACAATAAAAAAGCCCCAACTCGCGGGGCTTTCATACTACATGGAAACACGGCTATTTTGTGATTATCTCCGGCCCCATCATTAGGGTCGGTAACCAGGTAGAAATCCATGGAATGTAGGTAACAATAATCAAAAACAGGAACATAACGCCCAACCAGGGCGCAGCAGCTTTGACAATATTTAGCATAGACATGCCGGCAACCCCTGCGGTTACAAACAGGTTCAAACCTACCGGTGGGGTTATCATGCCGATCTCCATATTCACCACCATGATGATACCCAGATGAATCGGATCTATGCCCAACTGAATGGCTATCGGGAATACCAGAGGCGCGACGATAATCAGCAGTCCAGAAGGCTCCATAAACTGACCACCGATCAATAGCAGGATATTGACGACGATAAGGAACATGATGGGACCAAAACCTGCTGACAACATGGCTTCGGTAATCATCTGCGGAATGCGCTCTTCGGTTAATACATGTTTAAGAATCAACGCATTGGCAATGATAAATAACAGCATAATGGTCAACTTACCCGCTTCAAACAGGCTTTTTTTAGTGTCGTGATGCCAGAATACCGACAAGCCACGCCACAACAACATCACCCCGGTTGGCCCTTTTTCCTTAAACGGCCCCATATCACGGTAGATAAAGTTGGCTATAAAAAAAGCATAGATGGCCGCTACGGCAGCTGCCTCGGTAGGGGTAAAAATACCACCATAAATACCACCCAGAATAATCACAATGAGCATCAGGCCCCAGATGGCATCGCGTCCGGCCTCAAATATTTCGCTCCATCCAGCCCAGGGCTGGGCGGGTAGATTCTTATAGCGCGCGAAGGCATAGATAGCCAGCATCAACATTCCACCAGCCAGCAGACCCGGCACCACACCTGCTAGAAACATGCGTCCAACCGATACATCGGTAGCCGCCGCATACACCACCATAACGATTGAAGGTGGAATCAAAATGCCCAGCGTGCCCGCATTACAGATAACACCAGCAGCAAATTCTTTGGTATAACCCACCTGTACCATACCGGCGATAACTATACTGCCGATCGCCACCACTGTGGCGGGCGAAGAACCAGACAACGCTGCAAACATCATACAGGCGAATACCGATGCCATCGCCAGTCCGCCACGAAATGAGCCCACTACTGCAATGGCGAAACGAATGATCCGATGCGCCACACCACCCGTAGACATAAATACAGAAGCTAGAATAAAGAAAGGAATCGCCAGCAGGGTATAATGCCCTTCAAAGGCTGAAAACAGGGTTTGAGCAACCGAATCCAGCGAGGCATCCGAATGCATCATCAGAAAAATAATGCTCGACAGACCCAGTGATACCGCTATGGGTACTCCAATCAACATAAAGCCAACAACCATCAGGAAAAGAATTGCGATATCCATTATTTTTCCTCCTGATGGGCTTTCACTTCTTCCAGTTCATCCTCTACCTCATGGCTGGCGATTATCTTATCCAGCTCTCCAGTGAGCACCTTCCAGCCCAGTTCTAAAAATCTAAAGGTCAATAAAAAAATACCCAGCGGCAACGCCAGATAAGGAAGAAAACGGGGTATTTTTTCGTAAACTATCGGCTCATATTCATAATCGTTTTCATCTTCATAAGCCTTGCGACAACTGACATCCTGCTCTGAATCACTCATTCCGCATTCGTTAACGAACCCTTCAATAAAACGTAACGAATCCGGCATAGGGATATCCTGTGTTTCCAGCCAGGCCCTTTCAGTCGCAAAGGGATACCAGTAATTCCATGACCCGATTAATAGCATCACAGAAAAAATAAGGCAGGCTGAAACCGCAATCATGGCCATGATCTTTCGATGCAGGGGGGACAACATATTAATCACCACATCTACGCCGATATGGATATGTTTTTTAACCCCGTAAGATGCACCCATCAATACCAGCCAGGCAAACAGGTATACCGTCATTTCCAGTGCCCACAGGATATTGCTGTTGAATATATAACGTGCGATTACGTTGGCGAAGGTTATCAGGGTCATTAACCCCAGGCAGATGGCAATACTGGTTTCTTCAATATTATCTGTTATCCGCCCTAGCTTGCTCGTAGCTTGGTGATTCATTGCTGGCTCCCGGAAAGTGTCAGATGACACCGAAAATATCCAGATTTCACAGTCAGAAATCGAAAGATATGACGGTCTGTTTTATAATTATGGGTGAACCCAGCGGCCACGTAATGACCACTGGGTCCACTATACTGCTAAAGGTTAATTAAATTAACCCGATATTCAAATTACTTATTGGATTTTAAAGCAGCTTGCATCAGATCAGGACCAATATCCTTCTCAAATTTCTTCCATACAGGTTTCATAGCATCTACCCAGGCCTGACGTTGAGCTTTAGTCAGGGTACGTACTACACCGCCAGCTTTGATAATATTTTCCTTATTCTGTAGATTCACCTTATTCGACTCAGCATTACGTGTTTCACTCACTTCTTTCAAAATAGCGCTTAACTGGGTGCGCACATCCTTAGGTAATCCCTTCCACCATTTAGAGGAAGTTACCACCAGATAATCCAGAATACCGTGATTGGTTTCAGTCACCCCGTCCTGTACTTCAAAGAACTTTTTGCCATAAATGTTAGACCAGGTATTTTCCTGGCCATCAACCACCTTGGTTTGCAGGCCGCCATAAACTTCTTTAAATGACATCTTCTGTGGAGATGCGCCTAACTGCTCGAACTGAGCAACAAGTACGTCTGAAGCCTGCACGCGAAATTTAAGGCCTTTGGCGTCAGATGGTTTGATCAACGGTCTGTTAGCTGACATCTGTTTCATACCGTTATGCCAGAAAGCCAGACCTTTTAAACCGCGACGAACCATTGAGTTTTTCAGCCTTTCACCATCTCTGGAATTCTGAAAACGATCTACTGCATCCACGTCTTCAAATACAAAAGGCAGATCGAAGATACGGAATTTCTTGGTGAATTTTTCGAATTTTGATAATGAAGGAGCTGCTAGATGAACATCGCCATTAAGCATAGCTTCCAGTACTTTATTATCATCATACAGAGTAGAGTTCGGGAAAACTTGCATACAGGCTTTACCATTCATTTCTTCATTGACGCGTTTTTCTAACAGCGATGCAGCAATCCCTTTTGGATGCTTGTCGGTATTTGTAACGTGACTGAATTTAATCACTATTTCACCAGGATCGCAGTTCGCCAGTGCGGCAGAACTTGAAAAAGCGAGTACAGAAGAAACAGCTAGACCTATGATTGCTTTATGCATTTGAAACCTCCGAGGTTTGTTTATAGTTTTGGGGAATGCCCCCTTGATCGAACAAGGCTTTAAGTGCACAGCCCATGCCAGTTTTAACTGACTAGCAGAATATTCTTCCAAGCTTATGAAATTCTGAGTATTTTATCTGCTGATTTAATTTTTATCTAAACAATAGATGGGGGGATTTCCACCCATATTATAGGGATGAATGTTCCTCTTCTCACCCAGACTGATATTTTAACCTAAGTGTACCCATTGGAGAGAGACATAAAATGGGGTAATCTTGCGCCTGATTTTCAACATGGACTGATTCATGTCTCGCTTGCAACAAAGCCTTTTGGCTATTTCGTTTCTATTCAGTATCTCTAATGCTGTTATCGCAGCTCCACAGGTGGTGGTCACGATAAAGCCGATTCACTCTCTGGTAGCCAATGTCATGCAAGGGGTCTCTACCCCACAGTTACTAATAACAGGTAATCACTCACCGCATACCTTTACACTGAAGCCCTCGCAAATGCGTCAGCTCGAAAATGCTGACATTATTTTCTGGGTTGGTGAATTACTGGAAACTTCACTCGAAAAAACGCTGCACAATGCTGCTGAAAATCGACAGGTTGTAGAACTCATCGAAACCCCAGGACTTCAGCAACTAACTGCCAGAGCTCTGCACAACGGAGCACAGCAGGAACACAAAGGAGACCCATCCGGGCATCAATACCAGCATGATTCGTCAATCGACCCACATATTTGGTTATCCCCTTTTAATGCCAGCAAGATGGTTCAACATATCAGTAATACACTGGTCAAAATTGATCCTGAAAATGCAAAACAATATAAGGCCAATACTCAGCAAACACTGCAACACATTCAACAGCTAGATCAGCAAATCAGACATCAGTTAAGCCCATTTGCTGAGCGTCCTTTTGTTGTTTTTCATGATGCTTATCAGTATTTTGAACAGCACTACCAGCTTAAGTCCATCGCTGCGGTAGCTCTAAGCCCTGACAGACTACCGGGTGTCAGGCACATCAGTGATATCAAGAAACGAATTAAAGAGCTTAATGTAGCCTGTATATTTAACGAAACTCAGTTTAGCTCACAGCTTGTTAACAGTATAAGCGAAGGTAGCAACATAAAAACTGGCTCACTTGACCCACTGGGAGCCAGCTTAAAGCCTGGAGCAGATGCCTGGTTTCTACTAATGCAAAATCTGAGTAACTCGATATCCGACTGTCTTTCTGCGAATCATGAATAACCTTTCCCTCTCTCTCATGACCTTTGGCACTCAGGATTGCTGCAATGAGCGATAAACCCTGGCTTATCAAGGCTAGTGGGATAGAGGTTAGTTATAACCGACGCAACATCCTGGAAGGCATCGACCTGGAGATTGGTGAGGACGAAATCGTTACTCTGATTGGACCCAATGGCGCAGGTAAAACCACTCTGGTACGTGTCATGCTGGGATTGATAAAGCCTTCAGCTGGAAAGGTTCAACACAAGCCAGATCTCAGTATTGGTTATATGCCACAACGTCTTCAATTACCCGAAACCCTGCCATTGACGGTCGCGCGTTTTCTGCGTCTTAGTCGCATACAGGATAAACAGCATTATCTGGGAGTGGTACAGGAGCTGAGTATCCAACATCTACTGGACAGCCCAATGATTAAGTTATCCGGTGGTGAAACTCAACGAGTATTACTGGCTCGCGCTTTGATAAAAAAACCACAGTTGCTGGTGCTGGATGAACCGGTTCAGGGAGTAGACGTTACCGGACAGTCTGAACTCTACGCCCTCATTGCTCGTTTGAGAAAACGCTATCATTGCGGCATTTTGATGATTTCTCACGACCTGCATCTGGTGATGGCAACCACTGACCGGGTGCTATGCATTAATCGACATCTATGCTGTGCCGGCCATCCTGAAAGTGTGAGCCAGCACCCTGCCTATCTGGAACTGTTCGGAGCGCCTGTAAGTGAAAACCTGGCCCTGTATACCCATCATCACGATCATACTCACGACATCCATGGCAATGTGATTGAACTGGACGAGGAATCACCGCATGGATGACTTTCTATTGCGTGCAATCCTCGCCGGTTGCGGAGTCGCTATAGTCACCGCACCGTTGGGCAGTTTTGTGGTATGGCGACGTATGTCCTATTTTGGTGACACACTGGCTCATTCCGCCCTGCTAGGTGTTGCACTGGGGTTTCTATTTGATATCAATCTCAATCTTGCCATCATTTGTGTTGCTGTAATCATCGCAATACTTATGCTCGGCCTGCAAAACCGCCGCCTGTTGGCGAGTGATACATTGCTTGGGATACTTTCGCATGGCACCCTGTCAATAGGGTTAGTCGTCATAGCTACTCAGGATGATCTGCGCGTCGATCTGATGGGATATCTGTTTGGCGATATCCTCGCGGTCACCTCAACTGATTTACTCTGGGTATGGGGAGGCGGCCTGGTGGTACTCGGGCTACTGCTAAAGATATGGTGCCCCTTACTTTCGCTAACCGTTCACCAGGACCTGGCTCAGGTAGAAGGCGTAGCGGTCAGGAAAACCCAGCTCATCTTCATGCTGATGATAGCACTGGTAATTTCCATATCGATGAAAATTGTAGGCGTTTTATTGATTACCTCCATGCTCATCATCCCGGCTGCCGCCGCGCGTCGCTTTAGCCAGACACCCGAACAGATGGCTCTGATTGCATCATTATTGGGAATAACCTCAGTAGGGTTAGGATTAAGCGCCTCGTGGTTTTGGGATACCCCAGCTGGCCCATCAATTGTGGTTGCCGCCACTTTGTTATTCGTCAGTAGTCAATTATTCAACCGTGCCAATTAATTCATCATCAATTCAGCAATATGTCCCTACTATCTACTCGCTGTAAGCTGCCGACTATGACAAAATCCGCCCTTTAACCCGACACCCAGATTACTCTTGCCCGTAACATTCCGATCAATCCTGACTCTTTGCTGCCTGAGCCTGGCGTTAAATTCTGTACAGGCCGAGGACTGGAGCCTTTGCTCTGTTCCTGTGATCACCCCTGATCCAGATCTGGACAGCTCAAATTTTACCACTGAAATTACAGCCGACCAGCTATTCAGCCAGAACAAAGATTATCTGTTGTTCACTGGAGAGGTCGAATTAAAACGCAATATTGAATCTATCAACGCGGATAAGCTTGAGCTGTTTAGGGACCCGCAGCGCATGCAAGCCAGTGGAAATATCATTTACTCCGATGATTTACTCAAGCTCAACACCGACTCTATGTCATTTAATGATGAGTTAAAACAGGGGGTGTTTGAGAACAGTAATTTCCAACTGTTTGAGAATCATATACGCGGTACGGCACAACACATCGAGCAATCAGATGAATCGCATAACCAGTTTAACAATGTAAGTTTCACTACCTGCGATCCGGGCGACAATCACTGGTCATTAAGCGCCAGCCAGCTTGAGCTAAATAAGGAAAGTCGTCAGGGGACTGCTTACAATGCGGTATTAAAAGCCGGTAAGCTGCCGATATTTTACTTCCCATGGATGATGTTCCCCCTTGGCGACCAGCGTATGAGCGGGATACTGTCACCTACCATTTCTGAGTCAAAGAATGATGGTACCACTATCTCATTACCGGTTTACTGGAATCAGGCCGAAAACTACGATATGACAATCACCCCGGTGTCATACAGCAAACGTTCGTTACAGATAAACACCGAGAACCGTTATCTATTTCAAAATAATCAGGGCCAGTTAAGACTATCATGGCTGGATGACGACACTACTGGAGAAGAGCGATGGTACCGTCAGTGGCTACACCAAATGGATTCACCTTTCGGTATTCACACTTCCATCCAGTATCAAAAGGTATCTGATGAACAGTTTCTGGAGGACTTCAAGCAGCTAGAATCAGTTACCTATGTCGATTTTTTAAAAAGCTCAATTAGCTTTTCCAACACGACTTCAGAATGGGATACAACACTGCTTTTTGAAGAGTACCAGACTATCGATCTCACTCAGAGCATCTCAGCACGCCCTTACCGACGCCTGCCCCGTCTGACGCTAAACCGAGCCAAAACTCAGCAAGCATTCAGCCTTAACCTGAACTGGGAAAGTGAATGGGTACGCTTTGACCGAGATGACAGCATTACTGGGGACAGGCTGCATTTAAAACCTTCTATCAGCTACCCGATGGAAGGTGATTACTTTTATTTCACCCCCTCACTACAGCTAGACTTAACCGACTATCAACTGGATAACAACAAGAATGACATCAACTCGATTCAGCGCTCCATCCCCTTACTCAGCATAGACAGTGGATTGATCTTTGAACGGGTAGCAGGCACACAAGGGCAATGGCTGCAGACACTGGAACCACGGCTTTATATGCTGTACGTGCCTTACGAAGATCAGTCGGATATAGCCAACTTTGATACATCGCTAGTGAGTGAAAACTATAACAGCCTGTTCATCAACAATCGGTTTTCTGGAGCTGATCGCATTGGCGATAGCGAGCAAATCAGCTTTGGGCTGACTACCCGCATACTGGATAAAGGCAAGGGCAATGAATTGTTTAGCGCCAGTATTGCACAGGCTTTTTATGCTAAAGACAGGCAGGTCAGTCTGAACTCAAGTATCGATGAGCGCATTAAATCAAGCCTGATGTCAAAAATTAACTTCAGACCAACCCCGGAGTGGAACATCCAGCTGGCTTCGGCGTATGACCAACAGCTTAAACAATCCCGGCAGACCGATATCTCATTGCGTAGACGCGCAGGCGATCAGATTTTTAATCTGGAATACCACTTTCGAGTAAACTCTCTGGAACAATCCACTGTCTCCATGGTCTACCCCGTTACCAGCCATTGGACCAGCTACATCAAACGCCAGTATTCCATACGCCAGGATCGCTCTGTGCAGAATCTGTTTGGCATTGAATACAATAGTTGTTGCTGGCGTTTTAACCTGTTACTTGATGAATCATCTGACGAGGCGCTAACCGAAACCGATAAAGCCATCTATTTTCAATTCACCTTTAAGGGCTTGAGTAACGCAGGAAAAGATATCGGTTCAATCCTTGAAGATGGTATCCTTGGCTATCCGACGCATAATTAATTTGTTTCCAGAAACCCTATGAAGTTAATTCCAAAATTATTACTCCTTTTGTTGCTTATGCAAATCAATTCGAGTTTTGCTGCCGCAAAGTTTATCGACACCGCAATTGCCATCGTAGAAGACGATGTCATTACCAATTATGAGTTGAGTAAGGAGGTTGATCGCATCCGCAAGGATTTAATCTCACAGGGACGCAAGATCCCACCCGAGGTATCACTCAATCGTCAAGTGCTGGAATTAATGATCAACAAATCCATACTGCGGCAACAGGCGGATAGCCGAGGCGTTGTCATTACCGACACCCAACTGAATTCGACTCTGCAAAATATGGCGCGTCGCAATCAAATGAACCTGACGCAATTTCGTAGCGCGTTAATTAATTCGGGTATAGATTACAATAGCTTCCGTCAGGAAATCAGAGATGAGCTGGCTATCAATCACATCAAAAACCAGTACGCGCTGCAAAATGTTGATGTATCGGATCAGGAAGTAGAAGACTTTCTCGCGCGCAACAGCGAGAATAATAATGCCGAAGAATATAAACTCAGCCACATCCTGATAGCACTACCAGATGCCGCCAGTAGCGAACAGGTCAGCAAAGCTCGTGAAAGCATAGAAAAAATCAAACAAGATATCCAACAAGGTGCAGATTTCGCTCAACAGGCCAGTGAATTCTCAGCTGGCGGCAATGCCCTGCAGGGCGGTGATCTGGGATGGCGCAAGCTTGCTGAAATCCCCAGCTTATTTGCCAATATCATACCCAAAATGAAAATCGGTGCAATTAGTGAAGTTCTACGTAGTGCCAGTGGCTTTCATATCGTTAGACTGGACGAGAAACGCAATGGCGAGCAGGTTCTAGTTCAACAAACCCATGCGCGACATATTCTGATTAAAACCGACGAGATCACCGATTTACAACAGGCAAAGCAGAAACTGGAAGAAATACGCTTGCGCATCATCAATGGCGATGACTTTGCAGAACTGGCCAAACAGTATTCCGATGACCCAGGCTCAGGTGGACTAGGTGGCGACCTGGGATGGTTTGGAAAAGGCATGATGGTGAAAGAATTTCAGCAGGTGGTAGATAATACTGGCATTAATGAAATCAGTGAAATCTTCCGTTCGCCTTTTGGCTGGCATATTGTTCAGGTACTGGAACGACGCACCATCGATGAAACCGAAGAAAGTAAACGCAACACCATCCGGTCCCAGTTGCAGGAACAGAAAAAGAAGGAAGTGCTGGAGTTATGGCAGCGCCGCCTCAGAGACCAGGCATTCGTAAAACTCGTCGATGCCAGGTAAATCCATTATTGCGATTACCAGCGGAGAACCTGCTGGTATAGGCCCTGAATTAATGGCATCTATACGAGCCCATGAATTTGATGCCAGACTGGTCGTGCTAGGTGACGAAAACCTGATCCGGGCACGTGCGGAATCAATAGGCCGCAGCATTCACTTGCAGCCCTTTAATCCAGACAAAGTCGTTCCTAATGGTGTGCTGGAAATTAAGCACATCCCTTTACGCAAACCCGTGGTCTCCGGCAAGCTTGATACAGAAAATGCAGCTTATGTACTGGAAACACTGGACGATGCCTGCCACGGCTGCTTAAACAACGTTTATCACGCCATGGTGACAGCACCCATCCAGAAAGACATCATCAACCATGCAGGCATCCCATTTAGTGGTCATACCGAGTATCTGGCTGAATTATGCAAAGCAGCTAAACCTGTCATGATGCTGGCTACTGACACCTTACGTGTGGCACTAGCGACCACACATTTGCCACTTCGTGATGTCGCCGATGCTATCAACGCTGATGAACTTGAAAGCATCATTAACATCATCCATCACGATCTTACATCCCGCTTCGGCTTAACCACCCCTCACATCAAGGTATGCGGATTAAATCCTCATGCGGGCGAGAGCGGTTACCTTGGTCGCGAAGAAATTGAAATCATTATTCCTGTAATCAAAAAAATGCAGGCTGCTGGAATCAACATCTCAGGACCATACCCTGCCGATACAGTCTTCACCCTTGATTCATTAAAAGGTGCTGACCTCGTGCTCGCCATGTACCACGATCAGGGCTTACCGGTTCTTAAGCATACGGGATTCAACCATGCGATCAATACCACACTGGGGTTACCAATCATCCGGACCTCAGTAGATCACGGCACCGCATTGCACCTTGCTGGAACTGGAAAAGCAAAACCAGACAGTCTGTTTACCGCTATCCGTTCAGCCATCAGCCAATGTCATAATCTTCAGCGACCGCAATGACACATAAGGCACGTAAACGCTTCGGTCAGCATTTTCTGCACGATCAGAATATCATCCATAAAATCATCTCTGCACTGAACCCACAGCCAGAGCAGAATATTGTCGAGATTGGTCCTGGACAGGGAGCATTAACCCTGCCCCTTTTGAAACGATGTCAGAAGCTGACAGCGATAGAACTGGACCGCGATCTGATTCCGATACTGCAACGCAAATCAGCTGACATTGGTGAGTTAACTCTGATGAATCAGGATGTGCTAAATTTTGATCTGGCAGAGATTAATTTAACCCCTCCATTCAGGATGGTCGGTAACCTCCCATACAATATCTCCACCCCACTGATGTTTCACCTGCTGAAATCCAGTAGTCTGATCAGTGACATGGTTTTCATGCTACAAAAAGAAGTCGCTCAGCGTATCATTGCAAGTCCTCACAACAAGCTCTACGGCAAATTAACAGTGATGATGCAATACTTCTGTGAGAGTGAGTATTTATTCGATGTACCTCCCGGCTGCTTCTCTCCACCACCCAGAGTTGATTCTGCTGTTATTCGCCTGCGCCCCCACAAAACATTACCCGTGGTGGTTGACGACCTTAATGAACTCGAGAGACTAGTATCCACAGCTTTTAACCAACGTCGTAAAACCATTAGTAACTCCCTTAAAAATCTAATCGACAGGAGTACTATAACCAGTTTAGGTATAGACCCATCCGCTCGAGCAGAAAATCTAACCCTGAACGATTTCGTAAAACTGACACAAGCAATGCTGAATCAATAACATGACAACGTCCCTTTCAATTATCTGTGCCATGGATCAAAACCGATTAATTGGTAAGAATAACGCTCTACCCTGGCACCTGCCTGCCGACCTGGCATTTTTCAAACAAACCACCATGGGGAAACCCATTTTAATGGGCCGAAAGACCTATGAATCTATTGGACGCCCCTTGCCCGGCAGGCAAAATATAATCATCACACGCAATGCTAATTACCGGGCTGAGGGTTGCGATTGCTGCTCAAGTATCGATGCCGCGCTTGAATTAGCCCGCGATCATGAAGAAGTGATGTTGATCGGAGGCGCAAGCCTGTATCAACAGACACTAGATAAGGCTCAGTACCTCTACCTTACCTGGATTCACTCAAGCTTTGAGGGTGACGCCTGGTTTCCAGAAATTAACCCTGATGAGTGGGAGGAAATCTGGCGCGAAGATCACTACTCGGATGAAAAAAACGGGTATAACTTCTCATTTATTAAATATTCCAGAAAATAAACAACATGCGCACTTGGCTTATCAACATTGATTTACTAGAATGATCGTCCATTTAAAGAGAGAGCGTTATGATGCTGGATAAAATGGAAAGCCGTACATACATCATTGGGAGAGAAGGTCATATATTTCTGAACGACAAAACTGTCAGCAAGCATCATGCTGAGATTCAGATTATGAACGGCGAAATATACCTGAGGGACCTTGAGTCCACCAATGGTACTTATCTGGTAAAAAATAATCGCCTAGTTGCTTTTGCTGAAGGTTATGTTCAACTTAACCAGCCAGTAGTGATTGGAAACAAGCAATACACGATTAAGAAATTACTTGAAATGGCCGGAGCAATCGCTGCCTGACCGAGGTCTTAACACTCTCCCTGCCATCAAACCTTTTCAGCTAGTTTTTTACTTTTTGACGGCCTCTTTCATCGATAAAAATAGCCGCAGAATCAACAGTTTTAGCCACTCTTTTCTCCATATCTTCTAACTCGCCAGGCGCCAGATAGTACACCATATCAATTTGATGCCGGATATATCTCGACGGTAGCCGTGTTAATGAATAACAGGCAACATCTAGAAAAAATTCCTCATCCTGTTGTGGATATTTGTCCACCAGTGTTCGGCTTATATACTCAAACACCAGATGTTCATAATAATTATACAGACTGGCAAAATTCATTCGACTTACCTCGTTGTTATAACGCTAATCCAAATAGCGCTCCACCTATTACCCAGGGCCATATTCCTTCTTCCTCCTCTGGTGGTTTTACATTTTGGAAAATTTTTGATTCTTCCTCAGTGAGCAGGCCTGGAACTGGTTTCTGATCTTCCACTATTGCTACCTTATCCATGTCTGCGACGGCATATTGCCCCTGAGCAAGTCCTCCCTGCATACCCTCCCCATCTTCCAGAGTAATCGCTCCATTCAGCACCGTTACATGCAAACGGCTGTCTTCAGATGTACTTTTTGCTGAGTGTTCACAGTCATTACCTTTACATAACATTGCCACATAATCGGTACCGCGTACACCAATAGTCATAACACCTGTGTTAAACCGGTAAGTACTTAAGGGATTAGCCGCAATAGCTCCGGTAATTTTCCGCAACCCCCCCTTGACTAAATCAATAATACTGCGACTACCTTTTTCAAAGGCTGACTTCAGCACGTATTCTGTAATGCGTATAGAACTATCTGTTTTTAAATACATTTTTGCTCCATCAACCATATCTATAGCAACCGTACTATCTTTTAAAGTCTTTATCCTGTCACCTTCAAATACCGGAGAGTTTTGCTTGAGCTGATACTGCTTTCCATTTTTATCGGTAGCTATAACATTTCCTTTGATACCCTTGATAGCTCCTACCTGGATCAGTCGATTGACCGGATTGGGTTTACTGTGATTACTGGTTTGAACGATTTCACCGATTTCACGGATTTTTTTAATGGTCACCATTTTTAACGATGCCCCTACGATCAGCTGACCTGTTAAACGGTCAAACGAACCAGGGTTAAATTCATAAATCTTCTGCTTTATCTGCGGCCAGAGGGGCTTATAGTCCGCATATATCTGCTCCACCAGTTTATCCAGGTTTTGATTAGGTCCAACTCGCATAATCTGGCGTGAAGATTCTACAAATTCGTAATGAATTTCTTCTGCATTTAGAGGCGTGAGAAAACAAATAAACACCAGAAAAAATCCATATACCAGAGAATTTCTCGGAAAGTACTGAATCACTTTGACTCTCCATTAATAAGTGTTGATTTTTGCACGTATTCCAGTACCAGACTAGTCATCCTGCCTGCAACATGCAAAATATTCAGGTCATTGAAATCAAATGGGGTATCGTTTACATGGTTGACTACTTCAATCGCCCCAACAACCTCACCTTCGATAGTTATGGGAGTACACATTAGTGAAGAAGTTTGAAAATTAAGGCGTTCATCGATTGATGATGACCATTGTTTAGAAGTATGAACGTCTTCAACAAGCAATGCTTCTCTAGTCTTTATTACATGCCCTACCAGTCCGGTATCTAGCGAAATCCGGTGATTGAGCAAGTGATCATGAGACTCACCAATAACCGCAACAAACTCTAGCTCGTTAGTATCCTCATCGATGAGTATTAACGAACCATTTTCAGTATTACAGACATGCATCACCATCTCCAGTAATTCATTGAGCAAATCTGGCAGCTCCAGATTTTTACTCATCGATAGAGCCCTGGAATCAAGCTCTGCCAATACTCGAAATGCCTGTTGATGCCTGGCAAGTTTTTTACTGACCTGCTGGTTACGCACTTTCAGCAGATCATTCTCATCCCGTAGCATCTGGATAATGTCGCGCCGATTAATTGCCATATATATAAATCTATCCTGAAATTTGCCTATATGATAGATGACAAATGCTAATTAACAAACTGAATTAAAAGGCAAAACGGATGAAATATCCATCAAAATGCATTATTTCCTACATTATGAAGAATGCATGAGCCTATTAGCGGAAAGATTTTCTTTCTGATGCGGATGTTTTTTCGCAGGAAAGACTAAACCAGCGTGGTGTTTTCTTATCGATACGTAGAGCTGTGATACGCCCGCCCCATAAGCAACCACTGTCAATAGCAAAACAACTGCCATACTGATTAGTCGGCAAGGTTGACCAGTGACCGAAAGCCAGGCGATTATGCTTGATAGCCGATTGACTAAACTCAAACCAGGGGTTGACATCGCCGGACTTAACTTTTTGTGGCGCACCTTTGGTCTCAAGATCCAGGCTGCCATCATTTCGCAGATAACGCATGCGGGTAAATACGTTGGTAATAAAGCGCAGTCTTTCCATGCCATTGAGTTGATCTGACCAGATTGAGGGATGGTTACCGTACATTTCCCTTAGAAAATCAACTATGCGTTCTCCACGTAACGCCTGCTCAACTTCCCTTGCGCGCTCATATGCCTGGGTAAGGCTCCATCCAGGGTAAATACCAGCATGAACCATGGCGAAATTTAACCCAATATCGTAATGCAGAAGCGGCCTGAACCTGAGCCACTCCATCAATTCCTTGCAATCATCAGCCTGCAGAATCTGGTTTAAGCTATCACTTGATTTAACATTGGTCTGCCCATAATAGAGCGCCAGTAAGTGCAGATCGTGATTCCCCAGCACAGTGACTGCGCTATCACCCAAAGAGCGCACAAAACGTAATGTTTTCAACGACTGCGGCCCACGATTGACCAGATCCCCGACGAACCATAATTGATCTGATCGTGGATCATAATTTATCGCTTTAAGCAGTTTTTTTAAATTACCGTAACAACCCTGTACGTCGCCAATCACATAAACAGCCATCAGAGCCTCATTCAGCAGATGCTGATTTTTTTAACTCAATATAACGAAACCAGCCATTTGCCAGGGCTGGCTCATCACTGACCAATGCAAGCTGATTGCATTTAGCCAGTAAATGCTCAAATACCACATTGGTTTTAGTGGCAAAATGTCTAATCAAAGGATTGATCAAACGACGACCTAATGCCAGTTGTCCGGGACGTAAGAATTTATCGACAATGAGTAATTGCCCGCCAGGTTTTAATATCCTGCTAGCTTCACGTAATGCCTGAAATGAGTCTGGGACGATAGCGAGGATTAAGTGCATGATGACCGCATCATAGGCGTTATCTTCAAATGGTAGATTCATTGCATCCGCCTGTTGAAGTTTGATATCAAGATCATCTCGCTGAGCAGCTCGCTTTTGTGCTTTAGATAACATCGCAGGTGTTATATCTATACCTGTATAGCTTGCATTTGGATTGAGAAAAGGGATATCCAGCCCGGTGCCAATACCGACGATTAGCGTGTCAGGAACTTGCTGATGATTCAGACGTAGCAAACTTCTCTGCCTTAACGGTCTGGTCGCACTATCTACCATGACATCGTAAATCGGTGCCAGTAACGTATAGCTATGTTTTAGAGCCACTAATGTAACACTCTGGGTGTAGACAAAACAAACTCATCAATAGTCGCATCGAATAACATGCCATCTTCAGTCTGCATTTCATAGCTGCCACGCATGGTACCCATAGAGGTTTCCAGCATGGTTCCTGAAGTATACACAAACTGTTCACCCGGTTTTAAATGTGGTTGCTCACCTACCACGCCTTCTCCACGAACCTCCTGAACCTGTTGGTTAGAGTCGGTAATTATCCAGTGCCTGTTGATTAATTTCGCTGCCTGATCACCCTTGTTGATAATCGTGATGGTATAGGCAAACACATAATAATCCTGCTCTGGACTGGATTGCTCTTCGATATACTGGGTTTGTACGTCAACCTGAATGTTATTCATCAAACTCCCCCGAGTCTTTAAACGGCTACCGGCGCCTTGATATGTTCATGGCACTGATACCCCAGTAGCTCAAAATCGTCGTATTTAAAATCAAATATATCCTTAACATCTGGATTAAGGCGCATTTCTGGTAGCGGAAATGTGTCACGTGATAACTGCAAATTAGTTTGTTGCAGATGATTGGAGTACAGATGAGCATCCCCTAGAGTGTGCACAAACTCTCCCACCTTTAAATCGCATACCTGCGCAACCATCATCAGCAGCAAAGCATAAGAAGCAATATTAAACGGTACGCCCAGGAAAATATCCGCACTTCGTTGATATAATTGGCAGGACAGCTTACCTTCGGCGACATAAAACTGAAAAAAGGCATGACAGGGCGGTAATGCCATATTATCCAGTTCCCCTACATTCCATGCACTAACAATCAATCTTCTTGAATCTGGATTCGTTTTTATCTGCTCAATTAACTGAGATATCTGATCTATATGCCGACCATCTG
This sequence comes from Gammaproteobacteria bacterium, assembly GCA_050292965.1. Classification (GTDB taxonomy): domain Bacteria; phylum Pseudomonadota; class Gammaproteobacteria; genus JACNJF01. The sequence continues at coordinate 110,714 of JBNKMF010000004.1, forward strand.
CCGACGGCCATGAACGCCACTGTGAGCCATATACAGGCCCCAGGTTACCTTCTTCGTCCGCCCATTCGTCCCAGATACTAACACCATTCTGTTTCAGGTAGTCGATATTAGTATCACCCTTAAGAAACCAGAGTAACTCATGGATAATCGACCGTAAATGCAGTTTTTTTGTGGTTACTACTGGAAAACCTTCCGCCAGGTCAAAACGCATCTGATAACCAAATACCGAACGCGTACCGGTACCGGTACGGTCTGTTTTTTCCACCCCATGATCTCGTACATGACGCATGAGTTCGAGATATTGCTGCATTAATTCGCCCTTCTTCTATAGGCTAGTATGATAATAAATATACCCAGCAAAAGCATAGGCACCGATAACAGCATACCCATCGTTAACCAGCTTGTATTTAACAGATAACCTAGATTTGCGTCTGGTAGCCGAATTGTTTCAACCAATGACCTAAACAGGCCATAACCCACTAAAAACAACGCTGAAGCAGCCATTAAAGGGCGCGGTCGAGAAGTATAAACCCATATTATGATGAACAATACAAAACCTTCCAGAATCATTTCGTAAAGCATTGAAGGATGCCGCGGTGAAGAACATAGCGCGCCGGCAAAATCAGAATAGCGTTGAGGAGGGTATTGATCGCAGGGCAATTTCATCGCCCAGGGTAAGTTGGATGGCCCGCCCCATAACTCACCATTGATAAAATTACCCAAACGTCCGGCCGCTAGCCCCAATGGCGCCAAAGGCGCAATAAAATCTGTAATCTGAAAAAAACCACAGCCGAGTTTCCTACGATACACCTCCATCGCTACTATTACACCAAGAAAGCCCCCGTGAAAGGACATTCCGCCCTCCCAGATTTTGAACAGATAAAGCGGGTTAGCGAGAAAGCTATCCAGATTATAGAAAAACACCGAACCGATTCGACCGCCTAACACAACGCCAATAGCACCATAGAAAATCAGATCATCCACCTGCTGAGGAGAAATCAGGCCATCAGAGGTCACAGCACGTTTTTTCCCTAGCCACCAGGCCGAAGCAAAAGCGCATAAATACATCAGGCCATACCAATGAACCTTAAGCGGTCCCAGCTCCAGAAGGACGGGGTCTATAGAGGGGTAAGCGATCATTTAACGGGGAATTCTCTTTGGATATCTAATAGCGTTGATTATGCCTGATTCAACTGCGTTTCTCATCTTCAACAGGATAAAAACTTTAGATCAATGAAGCCCAACTTCAGAAAAACAATACCAGCACCCAGGTGAGAGCCACTATAGCAATAGCGATAAATACCGCAGCCGAACCCATGTCCTTAGCACGACCAGATAGCTCATGCAGCTCTCCACCAAAACGGTCAACAACTGCTTCTATGGCGGAATTCACTACTTCAACTAGCAGTAACAGCAAAACACTAACAACTAGCAAAACCTTTTCAATACCACCCTCTCCCAGATAAAGGCCGAGTGGGATCAGTACCACAGCCAGCATTAACTCCTGCCGAAATGCTTCTTCATTTTTATACGCGGCCTTCAGCCCCTGCCAGGAGTAAACCGTTGCCTTGAGAATTCTATTGATACCAGTATTGCCACTGTCTGCCATGTTTATCCTACTGCTGAAGTGAGTTTTCGATGCTGCAGTATAAACATATCTATCAATCGATGCAGTTGCTCAAAATTTAGCCGGTGTAAGTTAGCGAGTGTTATTCTTAAATATTGATCTTGAAGCTGAATTCCCAGTCTAAGCGGCAACTCACCCAGGCTAACCAACAGCCGATCAATAAACTTGCTATCAGCCATTTCATTTTCTATCAGTATCACACAGCGCCCTGCTGCCATGAGTACTTCTTCAGTTTTCATACCCGCCTGATTAATTTGCTGCTCTATGTAACCGGCCATAACCATAGATTGAACAGCCTGTTGTTGAAGCGCAGCAAAACCTTGCATACGAAAATAAATCAGACAATGTAAGGCTGCCTGAAGATCTAGCGGAACATCGGACAGTATGCCAACCGATAAGGGATTTTCTGCCAGAGTTATCCATTGACAGGCTTCATCATTCTTACTCGCCATAGGAACGGGCAAATAACCTGAAAATTTAGCATTCGATATTACAGCATTGCAGCCTTTATCCAGGCCGCATATATAAGCCACATCCAGATGCAGGATGTCAGCCCTGAGCCATTCGGAAGCTTCACTTAGTGCCATTAGATATTGTCCTGATCCATCGATATATAGAGGGATATCCAGTTGATCCAGCTTACCCCTGATGGACTCCAGATAGTTTACATTAGCATCAATACCTGGCAGTGACAGCACCAGCGCAGCACAGTCATCATTGAGAAAATCTGAAATATTTTGCGGATCTAAAAACCTTACTCTCAGGTTCAACTCTTTGGCCACATCAGCCACTTCATCCAGCCCCTTCATCAACACGATCTGATTTCTCTGCTGCCTGTTTTTCTGTTGATGCTTAATCACCATCGACAGACAAGCAAAGATAGCCATGCGGCGATTGAATGCTGCCAGTGATACAGAAGGGTAACCGGTAAATACAGCTATACGTTGTTGTAAATCAAAAATTGTCGATAGCACACCCTGTTGCCTCGAATCAGGAATCTTTGAGTTATAGCCTTCCGGACATATTTTATTGGCTATGCGAGATGCCGTTAATATTGCATTACTCTCTAGCGCAATCGACTGATACAACGCATTCATCTGCTCACCCGAATTCGAACAAAGCGATTCGATATCTTTTATGCCACGCAGTTGATCAGCAGAAATTTCAGGTAATAAATTCATGAATTAGTCATCGCATCTAATGCCGATATTTCATGTGAATTTTGGTTTAACGGGGCAACCCGCAGTAGAAAGGTTTTTAACCACGGTAGCCATCTTTTGTACAAAGCGATCAATCTTCGATAGATCGTGTTGATCAGTACAGTGAATCAATAAACAGTTCTCCAGCTCAGGGAATTCATCCCCCAAAGGGTAGCCAGCCAGGATATTGTGACCAGCCAGAATTTGCAGGGCACGCTTCAGATCAATACTATCGAAATGGATTACACACTCATGGGTAAACACTGATTCAAACTTCAAGCTGACAGCAGGAATCTGGACTAACTTCTCTATCAGACTGGTTAAATTTTGCTGCGCCAGTTTACCTGCTTGCTGGATTTGATTAGCAGATTGGCAGGTAAAAAACGACTGGATAGTCATCAACTCGTTTACTAATGAGCCAGGCTCTATAGTTTTATCTAACCTGGCTTTATCTACTTTGGCTTTTTCTGAGTTAGCAGAGTCAGATAGCAGCGTAAGCGCACTACCTTTTCTGCTCAAGGGAAAGCCAAGCGGTTGTAAATCGCACAAGGTAAAATCAATATACTCACTCAACTGGGCAGGAGATTTCAGATAAGTAAGTGATAGAGCATCTGACACTACTATTGTTTTAACGCCGCTTTGTTGCGCCCAATCCGCAACGTCATCGACATTTTCCAGTACGCCAAAAAAATTAGGATAAGGTAATATGATAGCCAACAGATCATCAGTAACCAACTCTTCTAACCGTGAGCGGGAAACCCGCCCTGTTACCGTATCAAAACCGATCACTACAGTCTCTATACACTGGTATTTTAGCAGTGTTCGTAACGCCGAACGCAGATCTGGCGGCATGCTTGCTGGGAGTAAAACCTTTTGTCTTGTCCCTGTGCCTGTCTGCTGCTCATGACTATACAGCTCAAGCAGTAAATCTTTTAATACATGGCTTAGACACTCACCTAGCACTTCAGCATTTTTCATACCTACGAGTTGCGCAAGTTTCAACTCTACTCTCTTTTTTATTTCCTGATAGCTTTCCAGTGAGCCCCCACAAGCTGAGTGAGGCATTAATCGAGAGCTTGAATCCAGAGCTTGAAGCGCAACCGGTCTGTAGAAATCGTAACTGCCTGCAGCAAGAAAGTTCATACCAGCACCATCTCGCGATAATAGCTCAACCATGGAAAGAACGAGATCTTTCTCTGTTTTAACAGGGGGAATTTGTTCTGCTGGCAACTTCAATCTGGGCAGTGATATACCGCATTCAGATGCCAGTTTCAGTAATTGATTTTCGGTTAACATAAGGGCAAATAATATCAGTGTGTTAAGCAGAAAACATAAAATCCCTGAAAACAGGGATTTTTGTCAATCTACATTCCTTCGACATAGCTGATTATCGACACGCCATCTGAATAGATAAACTACTTACACACCAGCCTGGGAGCACGCTTTTTCTCATCATCATCTTCTTCATCGTCAGTTCCAATACTATCACCCTTGTCAACAAAGCTCATAGCCTGAACCATCTGCTGATGATCTAGCTCTCCACTATCAAACAATGTTTCAAGTAGATTCGAAATTGTATTAAAATTTTCATTAGAAGAAACTGAAATCACACCCGTATCACTAAATATAAAATTAAGACCCTGAGGAATAATCACAGTATCAAATCGGTTAGCAAAACTTCCATAAGTTAAAGGTTTGAAATCTTGCCCCAATAAAGACGCAACTTCCAGAGCAGTTGAGTTATTAACAAGTTTAAAATCAATAGTTCCGCCAGCATCCAGTTTACCTCCAATATTCAAGGTGTCATTTAACAACCCTGATTTTGTGGCGTCCAGTTTAATCTCCAGAGTTCCTGCAGCCTGCTGAATAAAATCACCAGTAATTGTCAAGGTACCCGTATTGAAAACTCCTGCAGTTTTATCTGATTTACCCGGAGAAACCATACCAGCAACATTTATCACATTGCCATCAAAGGTACCAAAGCCCTGCAACGATCCACCCGCATCCAACTGTAAATCCTGAGCGACTCCTCCATTCTCAATACGGAAAGTACCTGATTTTATAGCGATAGTACCTCCAACATTATCGAATGCCAGATCAAAGACGACTACATCAGAACCCTGAACATCGGGAAAGGCACCAGAATCAATGATTAACAAGCCTTTATTGATAAAAGCGGTTCCTGTTAAGCCCGTGATATTCCTACCCTTCAGAGAGGGGTTACCTAAAACATCTACATAGCTGCTAACGATAAACTCTCCCTGATTTGTAATTGTCCCTTCATTTATTTGAAGATTTGCCAAATCGGGAGAAGACCAGTTAACCGTCCCAGCAGGGGCGATCTGCCAGTCAGTACTTAAAACTCCACTAACCAAATCCACGTGACCAGAAGTTGTCAAACCTGTACCATTAATAGTTCCCGTATCCCACAATATGTCGCCCGCATAGGTTAGGTTATTAGCCGTAAGCGTTCCACCTACAAGGTCTATCCTGGCAATTTGGAGTGGCGTATTGGCAGCTAAATACGACCCTGATGAAATCGATATCCTTCCTCCACCGGTCAAGCCAGCATTAGCATTAATAACTAACCCAGTGTTATTTAGAGCTAAAACCTGATCTTGCAGTACCTGTATTGATGAGTTCTGGGCAGTAACTAGCAGAGGATTTTGTGTATTGCTACCTACAAAACTACCCCCATTGATGGTTAAGGATGTAGATGCAGGAACCACTAGATCCCCTTCACCCTGAATTTCGCTACCACCCGACATCGTCACGCTGGCTGGTAGGACAGGAATGTTCTGCACTCCGGAAACCACTCCACCAACCAGTTCCCAGCTTATGGTCGTATCGTAAACAAGGGGTTGAATATCAACAGCAAACTCAGAGCTATTGTTTAAGGATAAAAGTCCTGAACCGAGAAACTGGGCATTACTGCTGGCTGAAGACAGGGAAACACCATCTGATAAGGAAAGTTGTGCGCCATTGGCCCAGGACATAATGCCTTTATTGTCTATAGAGCCCGTACCGGTAAAGACATTAGTTCCACTACTGGCATCTATTGCAAATAATGCATTGTTCACCAGATTGCCATCGATCTGAAAGGGAGTCCCTACACTGGTTTGAATTTCACCCCAGTTTACTGTGTCAGCAGACAGGGTACCCTGATCCAGTTTAAGCGTTGCACCTAAATTATATAAGACACCTACACCCGTTCTTGACACAATGGCATCAGTGGCAGAAATAGCTAACCCACCACTACCCATATTTCCGTTAGTCGGATCAAGTATAAAAGCATTGCCAGCTATATCCAGACTGCCACCAGCGCCAACCTTGATCTGTCCATGCGCCTGGATTCCTCTGACTGTAGCGGCAGAGGTGATATCAACAATTGGGGTAATTGTTCCATCAATAAATACATCCGTGCTTGAACCAGGCGCCACAGTCGCAGTAAGCCTGGTAGAAACATCCATCCAGTTATCTGGATCACTCCAACTGGTTGGGGAAGAAGTTGATAACCCCGTCCATTGATAGATATTACTGGTATCTATGCTACCAGTTGTATAGCTCGCCGTATTAGCTAAAACTGTTCCATAATCAATAGTGCCTGATGATGTTGCTATGGGACCAACTATGGTGTCAAAGCCACTACCAGAAAAACAACCAGCCACCTTACAACCAACTACCGATACTGAGTTTGTAAAACCAGCAGCAGAAAGCACAGCTGAGCTATCCAGCCAGTTCAAAATCAAATCACCGCCATTAATAGTGACTTTATTTGCGCCCACATAACTGGCAACCATTCCATCCGGTGCCGCAATGACAGAATATAACCCCCCAGAGTTGAATACTAGATCACCATTAATGGTTAATGTGCCTGTGTTTGCTAGATCATCTCCGCCAGCGATCACGCCACCATTCACGGTTACACTGCTGTTTATAGTAGCCAATCCAGAACTACTGAGACCTGAACCGGGTTCGAGCTCAAGCATTCCTCCAGTCAAAGTCAGAGTATTGTTATCCTGTATGTCGATCCACCCTGGACTCTTGAAAGTCGCTGTTTCAATACGAGAACTGGATAGAGTCATGCCATTCAGATTAATATTCCCTTTATTATAAAACTGTCCAGGACCGCTAAATTTGGCATTGTCCAAATTTATATCACCGCCATTGGTAAAAACTGAAGTATTGTCTAAATTTAATATTACATGTGCTGTCGGTGATGTCCCCTGCATATCGAGCAAACTTCCCTGCTGTACATCCCAGATAGTTTTTTGCAGTTTTAGCGATCCACTCCCTGTCATGGAAGTATCACCATTTACCGTTAACTTGCCACCATTCGTATCGAGGTTTATGTTAGCAATATTGCTTGCTGAACCAGTGTCGAAAACAACCTTTCCTATTCCTGTACCTGAGGCTAAATCTGGATTTAAAACAAGATGTAAAGCAGCACCAGTTGTAGCAATATTTATATCACCTCCAGCAAGGGCAATATCAAAGATAATATCGTTGTGTGCATTTAAAGTTAGAGAGACATCAGAGGGTAACGCGGTAGAGATTCCAGTCAGAAAAATGATATCTCCGTTTTCCTGGCTAGAAGCACCTGCCGTCCCAGTTGAAACACTTACATTAGTGCCCGCATTAAGGGCGGTTTCAATAGATGCAACATTTAATACCGCACCATCAGCAGTTGAAGTAAAATCACTCGTTCCATTTATCGAGATTTGTGTTGCTCTAGCAATGGTTATGTTATTAGGATCAATCAACCACTCACCAGCTTCACCATTTACTGACGAAGCATCTGGCACCGATGTAATATCCAGACTTAATAAACCTGAAGTCTCAATAAACCCACCATCACCACTAATGGCACCACCACGAGCAGAAACATTGCCATGCACGTGGATATCATCTTCCGCAAACACAATGACTTTGCCTCCATTACCATCAGTATTTGCATCGGCATTAACTTTGGCACTTGCTGCAATCGTAGTTGAGCTTGCATTCTGAATATCAGGATTCAATCCCTGCTGGTCACCACCGATGAGAATGACTCCACCAGCCGTATCTCCGGATGCATTGATATCTGCACCCTCATCAATGTTTACGCTATCACCCAGTATTTCGATATACCCGCCCTGAGTGCCTGAGGCATCTACACTGCCACTGACCTGATTGGTAGTTTTGGCGACCAGGCTGATGCTTCCATCTGCATTCTGTACCAGGCCTCCCGCACGAATTGAGCCACTGTGCTTTAAGGTGCCAGCAAACAAACTGGCACTACCCTGATTTGCTAAAATCTTACCCAGATTGGTCACCGTGTTTTCACTTCCAGTAACTTCAAACTGAATAGCTGGATTCTCCAAACTACTGATAGTGATCGATTTCCCTGCAGCCAATATGATATTTCCATTATCAACCTCTATTACTCCACCATTTTCGATATTCGGTGCGATCAATACAATGTTGCCATTATCTCCCACATGGATATAACCCTGATTGTTAATTCCACCATTACCACCACCTTCGAACTTGAGATTGCCATTGAGATAATCACTGTCGGTAATATTCAATGTCGAACCAAAAAAACCCGCAGTATTGATTTGCGCACCAGCACCCACGAGGATGCCATGCTGATTAATCAGAAATACCTTACCATTTGAATTCAGATTACCCAGCAACTGGCTAGGGTTGTTAGAAATCACACGATTAAGTACGGAACTCGCGGAAGAGGGCTGTATAAAATTAGTGGTTTGCCCTGCTCCGATATTAAATGACTGCCAGTTGATAATAGCGCTGTTACTATTCGTAACATTCAAAACATTCACACTAGGGTTAGTAAAGGTCGCCGAGCCCTGAACAACCTGCCCACCCGCAGGGTTTGCGTTAGCCATTTGACAACTCAGAATCAGACTTATAGTAAGAGCTAGCGTATTGTATTTCATAATGATGACTCCGCAGGTTTGCAGTAAATTACTGCAAACGGCATTTAAACTCTTCTTTATCACTACCTTTGGCACCAAACAATTTAATCATTTTCTGCATTTTTGGTGACAGCTGTGAAGGCACAGGGATCTTGTCAAACTTCTGGAAAGGCGGCACAAAGTTCAGACGTATGGTTCTTCCTGCAAGCCCTGCCAAACCAGCTTCGCCCTTACCCAGATTAATAACACTGCCATCGGCACCCTCAACAGCAACATCACCATCTCGCACGTTGACATACAACCCAGGCTCAATATTCTGACTATCTGCCCCACTAAACAGATCATCTCTAATTGTGATTCGATCAGGTCTTGGCGCATTGCCCATGGTTCGCAGATGGACCGGAAAATCAGGAATGATCAGCGGTTTGCTGTATCCATTTTTAAGAAATGCAGCCTTGCCGTTCTCCAGTAGCATTTTGCCACCTTCAAATTGAAATTCTATGGCACCACTCCACACCCTGGCATACATGCCATTCCCGCTTAATGCATAAGCTGGCTTTAAAAAGAATTGCAACAATTTTGCGACCACCGTTTCACCCACTGGATCCTGTAGAGCGGTGTTATCCACGCAGTCGCCATCACAGGCCAGATCAAATCCTGTGCCTCTGATACCAATGGTCGCAGTTGGGGTTGCTACTCGATAGGAGCTCTGATTCAAACGCCCAATAGCGCCTGTAATCAGGCGTAATCCACCACGGATAAACCTCAGGAAGGCATTATTCTCTGCCGGCAGCTCTGGTTTATAGTGATGTTCTTCAATCTTGAAGGCGCTTCCCGGACTCATTGTGACGCGACTTTTATCGTTAAATGCCAGCACCACAAATGATTTAATTCCGGTTTGTATCTGATCAAGCTCGTATACCGCAGCACCTGTCGATAAAGGGCGTGATTTATTATTAGCGTCCAGTACACTAGCTTTACCCTGCATTAAAGCAACACGGCCAATTACTTTTGATTCATTCTGAGGTGTTTTATCCAGCGCACGATTTTCCTCAGCACACTCAACAGCTTCACAGAGTCGCGCATCAAAATCAGTACCACGTATACCGATCGTGGCCACTCGAGTATTGATACGAAAAGCACCAGGGCGACTCTTACTGATGAACCCTGTTATGGCTCGAAAGCCACCTCGAATCAAACTCATAAATGCACTTTCACTACCCTTTTTAGTATTTATGTCTTCAATCTTGAAGGTGGTATTGGGTCTTAGCGTCATACGCGAACCATCTTCCAGTTTGATGACTGCAAAACCACTCGTTCCCGTATTCAGGGTTTCGCCTTTATGCAACGGCCAACCTTTGCCCAGAATCTGGGGAGCATCATTGCCAACCTGCCCCGTTAACACCCCTCGGGTATACGCCACCTCACCCACTTCGGTTGCGGCAATAACTGGACTTTGCAGCAATAGCAAAACTAAAAAAACTAAACTTCGATGAAATATGCTTTTTCTTTCCATTGCGGGCCTCAAAAGCGGTAAATCAAGTAAAAGTGGGCCTTGTCATCACCATCCTTATTGATCGTGGTATCTAACCCACCACCTTCGTTAATAACGGCGTAATCAAGCGAAATACTGAGCTGTTGTTTCCAGCTCCAACGTAACCCAAGCCCATAGGAAGAAAGAGAGAAATCTACACTATCGTTAAATTTGACTTTTGCCTGATCAATAAATATCAAGTATCGCACAGTTGAAATGGCTGGCGTCCAGACTTCGAAAGATGTTTGATAACCACTATCACCGGTTACCGTGCGTTCCTCAAAACCGCGCAACGTAGAACTACCTCCCACACCAAACTGCTCGCCTGGAATCAGTAAATCACTGCTATTCTGCCCACTTACACCAGCGTGAAATAACCACTGCTGAGAGAACACTAGATCATAATCCAGACTATAACGCGTAGCAGTCCAGTCATTTTTTGCTCCTGTACGGGCCTGGTTATAATCATCATCACTATTGTTACTGCCTGAATCAATATTCATTGCATAAACAAAATTACCACTAAATGAACTGGATTTGGCCGCATAGGTAAAGCCATAACCCAGTTCTAAAGGAAAACTCTCTACATCGGCACTTAAGACGCTCGCCCCAAAATCAAACTCATTCTCGAAAATTTTATTTTGAAACCCAAGCGACCAGTGATGATCAAAGTTGGTATCAGTCAACATGGGACGCGAATAACTAAAGCCAAATACCGAGCCCTTTCCAGTAATCGCCACACCGCTTCCCACTTCACCAGAGTTAACTTCAGAGTCGGAGAATAGAAAATCAAGGCTCGCTCCATGAGCATATAAAGGTATGTGATAGTTCAGGCCTAGCTGTTTGGTGGCATCTGGGTCTTCTGGTGCGACGGTCAAGGTTGCGGTTATCGCGTGATCGCGGTTGAATAAATTACCGTTCTGATAACCCAGAGTACTGCGAAACTCTTTGGTATCTTTGCTGCCGGTATTATCTAGAGTCAGAAAAAAAATCTGTGGGTTACGGTCATTGACGGTTATATCAGCATCTATGGTATCGCCCTCGTCACCTTCCTTAAACTTAAGCACTACATTCTTGGAAGCATGATTATTAGCCAGTTTCAAAGAGCGGGACAATTCTTTGGTATTTGGCGTAGTATCGACACTTAATTCAGGTAGAGAGTTACGTATATTCAGTTCATTGAAGAATTTATTGCCCGAGACATTAATCTTCCCAATAGTAAAGTGCACAACATTCAGCTCGACAATTCCAGAATTTAACTGTTGAGGGGGCAGAGACACTCGATGAAAACTATATCCCTGTTTAATAATTTCCTGCTCCAGCGCATCAGCCGCAGCTGACAACCCATCCAGGCCGTAATGTTCACCCAGATAGGGCTGCAGCACTTTTTGTGCTTTGTTACCTATTGGATTATCACCAGTAACAGCAAAACTAGAAACCGAAAACCGCATCGGGCTATAAGTAGTTTGCGCATGCCCTGATATAGGTAGCAGACACACAAACAATAAAAGAAAGATAAGCCCCCGCTGTATTCGCATAAGTATTAAATCTTATATCTTAATTATTAATTTTTCGAACCCTAAAGAATATCGATTGATGATTCTATTGTCCACGACTAAATGGGGTCAGGATATATTATTCAGTGCCTTTTGTATGAGAATACGGTTAACAATGGGGTTTTTATCGACAATCGACATCCCAACATCTCGCATCAGACTAAATATAGGGTCTTGCTGGGCATAGATTTGCTTTAATGCAGAAAACAGTTTTGTAGCCAATACCGTCTCAGCCTTGCGCTGACGCTCAAAACGACGTAATCGTTTCACTTGATACAGATTTTCACCAGCCGCAAACATTCGATTTAGCAACGCCACATCAGAAAACCCCAGATTTACACCCTGACCGGCTAAAGGATGAACCCCGTGGGCAGCATCTCCAATCAATAATACCCGTCCACTCAACCATTGATTTGCCTGATGCCAGTGGAGCGGAAACACAGCTCTCTGACTACAATCTACGATTTTACCCAGTCTGGATTCAAATGCCGCCTGCAAAGCTTGCTTAAAATCATCTACAGGCAAAGCCATTAACGTTTCGGCATATTGTGTATCTGCAGACCAGACGATAGAACACTGACCATCCCATAACGGCAGAAAAGCCAGTGGTCCAGTGCTGAGAAAGCGCTGCCAGGCGGTATTTTGATGGGACAACTCGGTTTTCACGTTGGCAACGATGGCACTCTGATGATAGTCGCCACTGCTTACAGACATATCCAGAACAGTACGCACACTGGATTGTCGGCCATCAGCAGCTAATAACAGGCTTGCCTGAATTGATTTACCTTCACAGGTAAACACAGTAACCGAGTCTTCTGATTGTTCTATCTGATCTAGTACGCAGGATTGAAATAGATCTACGTTTTTCAAATAGCGTAACTGTTGCAACAGCAGCGCTTGCAATAAACGATTTTCAACTATGCTACCCAGGTGACTGACTGCAATTTGCTGAGCACTAAAGTGCACCTGGGCAGTGCCATTCTCATGCCACACATTCATGCTGTGATAATCACAGCTTCTTTCTCGGTGAACCTCTGGCCACACCCCTAATTCAGATAACAGTTGCTGTGAAGCCGGACTGATGGCCGATACCCTGAGATCAATCTCATCATTGTTCGGCATCTCGATGCTATCGAGCGCTTCTCGCTCCATCAAAACAACCTGATAGCCTTTACGCGCAAAAGCCAGTGCTGCACAGGCACCGACCATACCAGCGCCAACAACAAGCACATCATAATTTCGACTCATGCCCCGCCCCGCTTTAAGCCCTTATACTCAACAACAAAGTCCATATCAGCCAGCCTCATATTATGCTTGTGACTGGAAAGAGCCTTGGGTCGCGCCTTGAATAGACGCATTGAGGGGCACTGAATGTTACAGAATCTATGATGAGGTACACTAACTCGCCATCAGCGCTTCAATATCCTTTACACTGGAAGGCAGCCCTGCGGTAAGTACTTCATTTCCTTTAGTGGTTACCAGCACATCATCCTCAATACGAATACCGATATCCCACCATTTTTTGAGTACCCCTTTACTTGGAGCTGGAATATAAACACCCGGCTCTACGGTCAACACCATGCCAGGCTCCAGCAAGCGCCATTGATCCCCCACCTTATAATCACCGACATCATGCACATCCAGCCCTAACCAGTGCCCAGTGCGATGCATGTAAAATCGTCGATAAGCATGCTCTTTCATCAGCTTTGGCAGCGAACCTTTGAGTATCTTAAGTTCCAGCAGGCCTTTGGTAATGACGCGTACTGCAGCATTATGCGGATCGTTCCAGTGGTTTCCCGGTTTAACTTTTTTAATCGCCGCCTGCTGTGCCTCTAGCACCACCTCATACAGATCACGTTGTGCCGATGTAAATTTTCCATTGATTGGAAAAGTACGTGTGATATCGGAAGCATAGCCCTCCACTTCACAACCTGCATCGATCAATAACAGCTCACCATCTTTCAGCACATCGGTATTATCGGTGTAATGCAAAATGCAACCATTTTGACCACTACCTACTATTGGTGGATAGGCATGCTCGGCCCCATTGCGACTGAATTCATAGTTATATTCGGCCTCAATGCTGTATTCGAACAATCCCGGTTTACAGGCCTGCATAGCACGCTTATGTGCCGCTACACTAATCTTCGCAGCTTTTTTCATCACTCCTTGCTCAGCGCGACTTTTATACAATCGCATATCGTGCAACAGGTGGTCGAGCGAAACGAATTCGTAAGGCACATGCACTCCAGAGCGTGATTGCTCCTTTATTTGATTCACCCACCCCATCAGTCGCGCATCAAATTCCGGGTAACGCCCCATCACCTGAAAAACTTTTTCCCGGTTCTCCAGCAGACCCGGCAAAATATCGTCTATATCATCGATTGGAAATGAGTCATCAGCACCATATTGCTCAATCGCACCCTGCTGACCAGCACGTCGCCCGTGCCAGGTTTCCTGCTCTGAGTTACTTTCACGACAAAACAGAATATATTCTCCATGCTTTCGCCCAGGCACCAATACCAATACTGAATCGGGTTCGTTAAAACCCGTCAAATACAGAAAATCACTATCCTGGCGAAATGGGTACTCAACATCTCGATTGCGTACCTGAGAAGATGCCGAAGATACGATGGCGATATTGCCCTTACCGATCATCCTCATTAACTGAGATCGGCGACGATTAAATTCACTTACATTCATTATTGGTGGACCTGTGTATTTACCACAATGGGGTTAATCTCTTCATTCATAAAGATCACCGACAAACGAACATGCTCGACAATCTCTGTATAAACCATTTCTGCATCCTCAGTCTCTTCTTCATCGTGACTCAATTGGCTAATCTGCAGAAGATCATCCATACATTCACGCCCCTGTTCCGACAGCCCCTTCAACCTGGCCTCGCCATTTACCGCCAGACCATAAAGATACCCCTGACACCAGCTACCCAGCCCCAGCAAGCGGAGGGCAAACTCCTGATCCTCATCGGGAAGCAACAATTCGAATGATATATCATCCGAATTTAACTGTACCTTAGTTTGATTAAATAATTCCTGTAGTATTTCTAACGACTCTTTTGCCAGCAGATCATTCGGGTCGGGCAGCTTTTCCAGCGTAAACCCTAACCAACGCGCAAAATCATTCCCCCCCAGCAATAAACCACATAAAGTACCGTGTGCTTCAGCTGCATCGGTCATTGCACCCAGTTGCTGCAAAGTATCTTGCACTTGATCAAAATCTAGCATTGTGTTAAATCAACTTGTTCGTATAATTTTCGCATTCTATCACTAGGGTATGCTTTTCTCATTAGAGATGAAGCCTGAAACAGCTATCTTTAATGATAAATCAGAATCTTGATGATTATGGATTATAATCATCGGTTGACAGTTAATCTTTCATCACCAAAAATGCATTATGGATTCAGACACTAAAGCTTTTACAGAATCAGACCTGCTCAAACTGGAAAACCAGATCGATGCCCTCATTGATACCGTTACCCAGCTAAAACAGGAAAATAGTAATCTCCGACAACAACAGGATAGCCTGATGTCTGAGCGTTCCCAGTTGATAGAAAAAACTGAGTTAGCGCGTAGCCGTGTAGAAGCTATGATCACCCGCCTCAGATCTCTGGAATTACATTCATGAGTAAACCGTTGCCAATTAATATTTCAATCCTGGACAAGGAATACAAGATTGCATGCCCTTCAGGAGAGCAACCCGCATTACTGGCTTCGGCTGAATATCTGGATAGTAAGATGCGTGAAGTACGTGATAGCGGGAGCATTATTGGCTCAGAAAGGATTGCAGTAATAACCGCCCTGAACATCGCACACGAGCTTTTAAACTCCAACCAACAAAGTGACAAACTTGACAAAAGCCTGTCACCACGCCTGAAAAACCTGGAAAACAAGATCAGTAATGCGCTACAGAAAGCGCGCCAGCTGGAAATCTAACTTTCCCCAATTAACTTTGATTATGTGCATGGCACACAAATGTCAAAAATTTAATTTGACACACAGGGTCATAAAAAAATTCTACAACATAGCCGGTGCAATTATTTTAGAAGTGTCGTATAGTTTGTTAAACCAACTGCGGTGTTAGTTAGCTTCTATAAGATCCTTGAGCCTAATTATCAACTTCGGGGTGATCAGTGTCATACTGGTGTGCATGCCCGAGATTTATCGGGAAGCCTGATGTATGCCCTCTTGCCCCACCTGAACCTTCTGGTTCAAGGTTGATAGTCCGCGACGGCATCGCGGTTGGTATTTTCTTCCCCTAATGATAAAACATGCAACCTCAGAAGATTCGCCAACATTATCGCCGTCTACGCAAAAACCTCTCTTACCTGGAACAGCAGTCCAACGCTCAACGCCTGGCTGACAATATCAATCATTACCTGAGTAATTATAAGCGTTATAAGATTGCAGCTTATCTGGCTGTGCAGGGAGAAATTTCTTTATCAAACTGGATAGCGTCACAATTGTTGCATAGTATTTACCTACCTAAACTCTACGAACCCATTCATCCGAATTTACGTTTTGCCCCTATAACCGAGCATACTACCTGGATCAAAAACCGATTTAAGATCATAGAACCTAAAGCTCACTGGGGTGAGACCCTGCACTCCAGGGAACTGGATATCATCCTGGTACCTTTAGTAGCCTTCGACAGGTCTGGAAATAGAATAGGTATGGGCGCTGGATATTATGATCGAGCACTCGCATTTAAACGCGCCCGTAGACACTATAATAAACCCATCCTTATCGGGGTGGCTCACAGCATACAGGAGCACTCGAAATTAATTAGCAATAAATGGGACATAGGCATGGATTGCATTATTACCGAAAAAGAAATTATTCAACCAACCAGCTAACCCAGAGTGAAAACTCTTATTGCAGGAATAAGCGATAGGCTGAGTTATTACTTTCATCCCAATAAGGAAACTCCAGTGACTCAAGACAATGTCTGAATTCCTGATATTCAGCCTTATCCACCTGTATACCCATCAGAATACGGCCATAGTCCGCACCATGATTTCTATAGTGAAACAGGCTGATATTCCAGCGCTTGCCAATCGCGGATAGAAATTTTAACAACGCACCCGGCTTTTCCGGGAACTGAAAACGGTAGAGCAGCTCATTATCGACTCCTGCACCTGGGTGCCCACCAACCATATAACGCGTATGTAGTTTAGCGACCTCGTTATCAGTCATATCTTCGACCAGATAATTCCTGTCCGTCAAATGTTTAATAATCTGTTCTTTTTCTTCATTGCCTCGGGATAACTGTATCCCCGCAAACACTCTCGCTTTCCTGGAGTCAGCATATCGATAATTAAACTCGGTAATCTGGCGCTTACCAATAATCTGGCAAAACTGCTTAAAACTACCTGGCTTTTCTGGGATTTCTACAGCTATCAAAGCTTCTCGTTGCTCACCAATTTCCGCACGCTCAGAAACATGGCGTAATCGGTCAAAGTTCATATTGGCACCACTGTTGATAGCAACCAATGTTTTACCTGATACCTTTTCCTTCTCCACATATTTTTTCAACCCAGCCAGGGACACTGCACCGGCAGGTTCACAGATGGCCCGAGTATTATCATAGGTATCCTTGATGGCTGCACAGATTTGATCAGTCGAAACCGTCATCACTTCATCGACCAGATTGCGGATCATATTAAAGGTATTCTGGCCAATCTGACGTACTGCGACACCATCAGCAAATATACCGATTTCTTTTAGGCGCACTCTTCGTTTCGCTTTCATCGCGGCATACAGGCAGGCTGCATCTTCAGGCTCTACACCAATCACCTTGATGGTAGGTTTGACGGCTTTTATAAACCCAACAATACCTGCAAGCAACCCACCCCCACCTACTGGCACAAAAATCGCGTCAATATTATCTGGGTTCTGTCGAATAATTTCATGCGCAATAGTCGCCTGGCCCGCCATCACATCAATATCATCATAAGGATGAATAAATGACAGGTTTTCCTGTTCGGCTAATGCTAACGAATGTTTATAGGCTTCATCAAAATTTTCTCCAAATAACACTGTCTTAGCTCCGTGCGATTTCACGGCATTGATCTTAATTGTTGGGGTAGTAGCAGGCATAACAATTACTGCCTGCATATTTAACTTGCGGGCGGCCAGCGCTACCCCCTGAGCATGATTCCCTGCCGAAGCCGCAATCACACCTTTTAGATCCGGATTATGCCGCTTCATCTGATAAGCCTTATTAAATGCACCACGCAATTTAAAAGAAAAAACCGGCTGCAAATCTTCCCGTTTCAATAACACCTCATTCTTCAGTCTTAATGAAAGCTCTGGCATAGGGTCCAATGGTGATTCATTAGCAACATCATAGACTCTGGCAGTGAGCACTTTTTCAAGAAATTTAGCGGGTGTCATGGAGTAACCTCAAAGAACGATCAGGCATTATCAGGAAACACCTGGAATTAGGCAATAGCTACCGCCTTAAGATTCACAATGAATAACCACCATAAAACTTACCGGCGAACACCTGAATTGCGATGACATTTACAGCCGCTATGGTTACTATTCGTATTTTTGATAATAAGGTTATAAATTTATGGACGCTGATGATAAAAAGAAAATAGCCGCACAGGCTGCTCTGGATTATGTAGTACCGGGCACTGTAATTGGCGTGGGCACCGGCTCCACAGTCAACCACTTTATCGATACTCTGGCAGAAAGAATGAAAGGTGCTGTCGAGGCTGCCGTATCCAGCTCTGAAGCTTCAACAGAACGCCTCAAACAGCACGGTATTCCAGTCATCGATTTAAATTCGGCCGGGGAGCTTTCAATTTATGTCGATGGCGCCGATGAATCTAATCATCATCTACACCTGATCAAAGGTGGTGGTGGCGCATTGACTCGAGAGAAAATTGTTGCTGCTGCCAGCAAAACCTTTGTTTGTATCGCCGACGAAAGCAAGCTTGTCGATCAGCTCGGTGAATTCCCGCTACCTGTTGAAGTCATCCCCATGGCCAGGAGCCTGGTTACTCGAGAACTAGTAAAACTAGGGGGGCAACCCAAATGGCGTGAGAACTTTATAACCGATAATGGCAACGATATTCTTGATGTCCACAACCTGAAAATAATGGATCCGATGAAAATGGAAACATTGATCAACCAGATCGCAGGCGTTGTAACCGTAGGTATTTTTGCTCATCGCCCGGCTGATATCCTGCTCCTTGGCGGCGATAATGGTATTACAACAATAAAACCCTGAACACCCCCCCGAGCTCTACAGAGCTTTTTCAACCTGGAATCCGCAGTTGGACGAGTTGAATTGTGCGTTTGAGGTGGTGTAGATCAATGTGAGACGACGCGGAATAGACAGCTATTAAGGAATTACAAAGCTTCCGCGTCCTGCTCTCGCCCTTACCTATGTCCATACAGGCAAGGCTCCCGCGACCTGCTTAGGTTACCCTCTTATGCGAACGGTCAACTACGGAATCTAGTTTCAACCTGAACCCGTGGCTTCAGGTTCAAGCTAAACACCCTAGTTTTCAGGCACCACAACTGTCAGCCCCAGAGATTGCCAAACCTGCATGCCTCCACGATAGTAAAATAACTTTTCAGCCGGATAGCCCAACTTTAACAACCCTTGAATTGCTCGCGGTGATTGACCACACCAGACACCGTTACACCAAAGTATCAGCTTCTTGGCATTGGTAAAATCCCAATCATCATTTTTCTGCTCACCACCTATCAAACCCAGGCTTTCCATACTCCTGGTTAATCCACTAATCTCTCCGCGCCTTTTTGCGCCCAATTCACGCATAGCATCTATCAACTGAGGATCATTTACATCCAGGTTAAACACTGTAAAGGGAATATTCACCGAACCAGGGATGGTACCTCTCTTCCACCAGGCAGGGGTTCTCGCGTCAATAATTAAGCCAGTCTCATCCAGTAGCTCATGCTCCATAAAATGAAATATTTCCAGTTGCCCTACAGTAGCAACACCATCGCCTGCCAACATGGGCTGTATACAAAATGGAGGACACTTTCGTGAAGTCTTGGCAAACGCTCCTTCGAGCATATGATCCTGATCCTGAATTCGTACAATCTTTATAAGCTTACTTTGATGGATAACCTCAACAAATTCTTTGTCAGGAGTAAGCTTGACATCTAGCGCATGGACACTCGCAGCTATGGTCATAGATACAAGAACAAACAACCATTTAGTCATTGGGTATCTCATCATTTTTTGCTCACCTTTTGAATAATATCTCGCACCGAATCTGGATCCGGGTTTTCCTGATAAGACGCGTAAACCATGTCTTTCTGTCTTTTATTGAGGTGCTTATAAAATAGATAACTGCCTAAATAGCCCTGTTGCAGGACTTTTTCAAACTGCTCAATGGTTAACCCACTAATCAATTTGTCGGGTAAAACGCCTGAGTCCAATTTACTAGCAACAGTTTTTGAAACAGCGTCCGAAGAGGTAGCCTTTGTTTGCTTATCCAGAATTAGGCTTTCAGCCTCCCCCTCCAGCGACTTTAAATAGTCCTCATTTGATTGGGCCACCGCAGAACCCACGGCAAGCCCCAATGCGACAAATAGCCCATGCCGCATACTCCCTTTCCTCAACCATATACTCGAAGTTACATTCAACAAGTAAACACCTTTTTTATTTTTATAGGAATAATTCTAGCCTTAGTTCCATAGATTTTATGACTTTTTGCTATTCTAATTTTTACTTTTCTTAATTCAGATTAGTCGTTAGCCAAGCCTGTGTCAAGAAGTCAAAACTAAATAATATCTTTAATTACATAATGTTACGCCACCTATCTAGACTCTATATTAATAAAGTAATATGTTTGACTCAGGCATAAAAAAACCTGCTGAAAAGCAGGTTTTTTTGCATAAATAGCTTTAAAAAGCTGATTAACGCTTGGAAAACTGGGTTGCTCTACGAGCTTTTCTAAGACCAACTTTCTTACGTTCGACTTCTCTCGCATCACGAGTAACAAAGCCTTCTTTTCTCAATGCAGGTCTAAATGTTTCATCATACTGCATCAGTGCTCTAGTAATTCCCAGGCGAATGGCACCAGCCTGTCCACTTGGACCACCACCAGCTACATTCACATTAATGTCAAACTTGGAAATCAAATCAACTGTTTCCAATGGTTGACGAATCACCATACGAGAAGTTTCACGCCCGAAGTAATCTTCAATAGATTTTTTGTTGACGGTAATGTTTCCGCTTCCTTCTGTCATGTACACACGAGCTGATGAGCTTTTACGACGACCGGTTCCGTAATACTGTTCTGCAGACATATCTGTTTCTCTTAAATATCTAGTATCTGAGGCTGTTGTGCAGAGTGATTATGATTTTCACCCGCATACACCTTAAGTTTCTTAAACATGGCTCGGCCTAATGGATTCTTTGGCAGCATGCCTTTAACAGCAGACTCCAGAATTCGCTCAGGATGAGTCGCACGTAACTTTGACAGGTTAACAGACTTCAGGTTACCAATGTATCCAGTATGGTGATGATACATTTTATCCTGCTCTTTATTACCGGTCACTTTCACCTTTTCAGCATTAACCACGACGATATAATCACCTGTGTCTACATGCGGTGTATATTCAGGCTTGTGCTTACCACGCAGTCTGCGTGCAATTTCAGTCGAAAGACGGCCTAATGTCTTATCTGTAGCATCAACTAAGAACCAGTCACGTTTTACCGATTCGGGTTTTGCACTAAAGGTTTTCATAAATTTTCCTAAACTCGCTTAAATGCGTTTGTCTTCTCGAAGAAAGGGCGCGAATACTAACGAATTCATCCGCAATTGACAAGATCTATTAAACGATTTATTCAGATTTTCTTTCTCACTGAGCTGAATCAACTGAGATAACTAATATTTATTGATTCTGAAGTAAAAAATTGTTAAAAAAAGGCGTGGCTGGTAGGCCACGCCAATACCACCAAAGGAGGATGGAGGAGTTATGCTGGGGAGGCAAGGGCACCTCCTGATTCAGCATATAAGAATTATCTAATGCAGGTGTCTTATTGTCAACTTGGATACTCTTTCATTTGTGCCTACCAGCCCAAAATTAACAAATGTTCTCACTTATATCGATAACAATACATAACCTGAATAACCCCGTTCCACAGTTTTTTACACTTTCACCAACTATATGAAACATCCTTAACTCTGTTAAGTTAACAATAGAGCCCGCTTTAATCAGCAGCCCCTGTTTGGCGAATCTCAAAATCATGTGTAATGGCAGCTGTTTTCCCCAGCATCACAGAAGCAGAGCAATATTTCTCGGCAGACAGGTTTATAGCCTTTTCCACCTTGCCTGCATCCAGGTTACTTCCTGTTACCACAAAGTGCATATGTATCCTGGTAAAAACCTTCGGTTCCACCTCTGCGCGCTCATATTCAAGCTCAACTTCGCAGTTCTCAACCTGTTGTCTGGATTTTTTCAGGATTAAAATAACATCAAAGGAGCTGCACCCACCCAAGCCCAGTATCAACATCTCCATTGGGCGAATCCCCAGATTGCGCCCACCAAACTCAGGAGGACCGTCCATGACAACAGCATGGCCACTTGCTGATTCACCCACAAAGGTCATATTATCCAGCCACTTTACTTTTGATTTCATTAATCCTGCCTATTCTCGTCTTGTTAAACTATTGAATTATGGTATGTTATCTCGAAATCCAAAAAATATAAAAAGGAACTGTTGTGAGCTTAGAGCCAATACAAAAAGTTGCACCCACAGAGAATCCTGCATTGGACAGTTTTCTCAAGCACTGTCACCGCAAAACTCTTCCGGCTCGACAGACAATTATTCACGCTCGTGATGATTCACATACACTGTATTACATCATTGAAGGCTCGGTTAGCGTTGTTATTGAAGATGAAGATTGTAACGAAATAGTGCTTGCATACCTGAATTCAGGTGACTTTTTTGGAGAAATGGGGCTTTTTGAAGAAAACCTGAAACGCAGCGCCTGGGTCATCACTCGAACACAGTGTGAAATTGCTGAAATTCATTACAATCAGTTCATGCAACTAGCCAGAGACACCCCTGAGATTCTATTCCAGTTATCTGCTCAGCTAGCCGCCCGATTACGCAATACCAGTCGCAAGGTCAGCAACCTGGCGTTTATGGATGTAACAGGTCGTGTAGCAAGAACTTTACTTGATCTGGCTAAACAGCCAGACGCTATGACTCATCCTGACGGCATGCAAATCAAGGTTACACGTCAGGAAATTGCAAAGATTGTGGGTTGTTCAAGAGAAATGGCTGGACGTGTGATCAAGACACTGGAAGAGGACAACCTGATCTCAGCTCATGGTAAAACCATCGTAGTTTTTGGCACTCGCTAAAGCTTCAAACACTTTCTATGCGGAGAATATTGCAGCCAGCTCACTACCGGGATCTGGTGCCCGCATAAAAGCTTCACCCACTAGAAAAGCATTCACCTGATGGCTTCGCATCGTAGCGACATCTGCTTGACTATGAATCCCACTCTCAGTAACCACAAAACAATTATCTGGCACCATACCCAGCATATTGATCGTAGTTTGCAAACTGGTTTCGAAGGTTCGTAGATTCCGATTGTTGATACCTACCATGGGCAGATCGACCTGCAAGGCTCGCTCCATTTCTACCTCGTCGTGTACCTCCACCAGCACATCCAGAGTAAGTTCTTGCGCACACTGATAAAGATCAAGCAATTGCGGCTGATCTAATGCAGCGACGATCAATAGAATACAATCTGCTTCTAATGCACGCGCCTCATTTATTTGATAAGTATCGATGATAAAATCCTTGCGAATAACCGGTAAAGAACTGGCTGCACGTGCCTGCTGCAGGTATGCATCACTACCCTGGAAAAAATCCACATCGGTTAATACTGATAGACAGGCTGCCCCCCCCTGCTCGTAAGATTTAGCTATCTCAGAAGGGTTAAAATCTGGCCGAATAACGCCTTTACTGGGTGAGGCCTTCTTAATTTCAGCAATAACCGCCGACTGGTTACTGGATATTTTATTTCTCAGTGCATCAACAAAACCTCGTACTGGTGAAGCTTGCTGAATGCGTTGCTGTAACTCATTTATCGAGGTTTGAGATTGACGTTGAGCTATTTCCTCGGCCTTGCGTGCGAGAATTTTTTTGAGGATATCAGACACTGGTTTGCTCAATCAGATTCTTAAGAACTTCGGAAGCGGATCCATCATCTATAACTTTGGCAGCCATTTCGACGCCCTGCTGGTGCGAATCTGCAAGCCCGGAAACATATATCGCAGCCCCTGCATTGAGACAAACAATATCTCGTGCCGGCCCGGCCTGCTTATCAAATACCGAGTGGATCATCGCCAGGCTTTGCTCAATACCATCAACTCTAATGCCTTCGATATCAGCTATTTGCATGCCAAAATCCTGCGGAGAAATAGTATAGGTACTGACAACGCCATCCTTTAGCTCGGCAACTTGAGTACTAGTTGAAATACTGATTTCATCCATCCCATCATCGGCATGAACCACCATCACATGGCGGCTACCTAACTGCTTGAGTACCCGCGCCATGGTTTCTACCAGCTCGGCATCGAATACACCAATAACCTGATTAGGTGCTGATGCAGGATTGGTCAAAGGACCTAACACATTAAATATAGTACGCACTGCCATTTCTTTACGCGGACCAATGGCATAACGCATAGCACTGTGATGTTTTTGCGCGAATAAAAATCCAACCCCTACCTCATCGATACAACGTCCGACAGCCTCGGCATCTATATCAAGATTCACCCCTGCCGCTTCCAGCACATCAGCACTGCCTGATTTACTGGATACCGAACGGTTACCATGCTTGGCAACATGCGCACCTGCTGCGGCAGCGACAATAGCACTAGCAGTTGAGATATTAAAGCTACCCGATGAATCACCACCAGTACCACAGGTGTCCACCAGATGATCTGAATGGGTTTCCACACGGGTGGCGAGATCACGCATAACACTTGCTGCGGCAGTTATCTCATCCACCGTCTCTCCTTTCATACGCAGACCAACCAGAAAGCCACCAATCTGGGATGGCGTTGCCTCACCGGTCATAATCTGCTGCATGACGCTAGCCATTTCTTCACGACTCAGATTCTGTCTTGCAATAACTGCTTTAATCGCTTGCTGTATATCCAATGCACTAGCCCTCAATCTTTGTATTCAGGAAATTCTGTAGTAAATCATACCCATGCTCGGTCAGGATAGACTCAGGATGAAATTGCACACCTTCTACAGCCAGGGTTTTATGCCTCACCCCCATAATCTCATCAAAACCTCCATCCTCGAACTCGGTCCAGGCGGTAACTTCCAGACAGTCTGGCAGACTTGAGTGTTGAATCACCAATGAATGATAACGTGTAGCTATGAATGGATTGTCCAGCCCTTTGAAAACACCGCTTGCATTATGATGAATCATTGAAGTTTTGCCATGCATAATTTCCCGTGCATGCACCACCAGTCCACCAAAAACCTGCCCAATACTCTGATGCCCAAGACATACACCCAACAAAGGCTTAACCCCTGCCATAGCCTGAATCACCTGCATAGAGATACCTGCTTCATTCGGGGTACAGGGTCCGGGTGAAATCATAATATGGCTGGCATCATTATTTTTCACAAACTCAACGTCTACCTCGTCATTACGCACGATTTCAACATCAACCTTCAATTCACCCAGATATTGCACCAGGTTATAGGTAAAGGAGTCATAATTATCGATCATCAATACTTTCATGACTTAGCAACCTCTCCCTCAACTGACTCAAGGGGATTTTTGGGGGACAACCCCGACTCTGCAAGTGATACGGCACGAAAGATGGCGCGCCCCTTATTCATAGTTTCAGCCCATTCATTTTCTGGCACTGAATCATACACAATCCCGGCACCTGCCTGGATATATAATTTTTTATCCTTGATCACGGCGGTACGAATGGCGATTGCTGTATCCATGTTACCACTCCACGACAGATAGCCCACCGCACCGGAGTAGATGCTGCGTTTCACTGGTTCCAGCTCATCGATTATTTCCATCGCACGAATCTTGGGTGCACCAGAAACTGTTCCCGCAGGAAAGGTGGCTCTCAGTACATCCATTGCGGTTAGGCCCTTTTTCAGTTTACCGGTTACATTGGAAACAATATGCATCACATGCGAGTAACGCTCGATGATCATCTTGTCCGTTAATTCAATACTGCCGGTTTCACTCACCCGACCAGCATCATTACGCCCCAGATCGATCAGCATTAAATGCTCGGCCAATTCTTTGGGGTCACTTAATAACTCCTGCTCCAGAGCACGGTCCTGAGCCTCGCTATGACCTCTAGGACGAGTGCCTGCAATCGGCCGCACCGTTACTTCTCCCTGCTCCAGGCGCACCAGTATTTCTGGCGAAGAGCCGACTACATAATGATCACCCAGATTTAGATAATACATATAAGGAGAGGGGTTGAGACCACGTAGCGCGCGATATAAATTTAGCGGGTCTGAATTAAATGGGATGGAAAGACGTTGTGACAATACGATCTGCATTGCATCGCCATCTATAATATACTGACGCGCCTTTTCCACAGCATCCATATAGCCTTCGCGAGTGAATTCTGATTCAAAATCCTGCTCGTTAACTACGACCCCGTTTGGCTGCTGCGGCACATCAGCAATATCTCGCTGAATCTTATTCACCAGTTGTTCCAGCCTTACCTGCCCTCGTTGATAGGATCCCATCTCATTCGGGTCAGCATAAACAATGATATACATACGCGATGCCAGGTTATCAAAAACTACCAGCTGATCGCTTAGCATTAACAGGATGTCGGGCGTGCCATGTTTATCGGGATTGGGGTTTTTGGCCAGCTTTGGTTCTACATAGCGGATGGTGTCATATCCAAAATACCCCACCAGTCCACCATTGAAGCGAGGCAGAAAATCCAGCTCGGCCACCTTAAAGGATTGCAGATAATCTTCGATGTACTGCAAAGGATCGCTCACTGTCTGCTGGTCAACAATCTGATCATAGTATCGCACAGTGACTTCATGATCATAAACCTTTAAATGGGTGTGACAGCCCAGGCCTATGATGGAATAACGCCCCCACTTTTCGCCGCCCTGAACGGACTCAAAAAGATAACTATAGGGATTATTGGCAAGCTTAAGGTAAACGCTTAATGGCGTATCGAGATCAGCAAATACCTCTTTAACAAGAGGCACGCGATTATAGGAAGATTTTAATTGTTCAAATTGTTCCGGGTTCATAATAATGACTCAGCAAATAATTAATAGGCAATACACAGATAAGACGAGGGTGTTTCACCATCGCCAACAGGTATAAGCTTTAACATTAATTATTTGTTGGTCAGTCATCATGCTTCGAATCAATCAAAGGTATTGCGGTAATTCTGCAAAGGAATCTAACACAGCATCGGGATTGAAGCTACGAATATCTTCACCATGATTGTATCCATAACTCATACACACAATCTGGAACCCGGCAGCTCTTGCGGCTTTCACATCGCTTTGTGAATCCCCAATCATGAGTGACTTCTGAGGGTCGATAGACAGACGCTCTGCCGCCGTCAATAGCGGCAATGGATCGGGTTTTTTACGCAGGGTATCATCCCCACAGATGATCACTTCAAAATAATCATGAATACCCAGGTCGCGTAAAATCGGCAATGTAAATTCACCTGCTTTATTGGTCACACAACCTAATGTGTAGCCCGCGTTTTTCAGATAATCCAGACCCGTAATTACACCATCGTAGAGATGGCTGCGCTTTGAAGTATTCTCGGCATACAGCTCACGGAATACAGCTAAAGCTTTCTGGTATAGCGCCTCTTCCGGCTCACCATCCATAGAATCAGTGAGTGCACGCTTTACCAGTCGCTCCACACCATTACCAACCCACTGTCTGACCGAGGCTTCACCCCGTTCAGATAAATCCAGAGCTTTTTGCATCTCGTCGACACAAAAAGCCAGATCAGGCACACTATCGACCAGTGTGCCATCAACATCGATCAGGATCATTTCAGGTTGGCGCAGAAGCATACCCGCTTATGCCTTTGCTAATTGCTCACGCATTTCAGCGACAATGCTATTGTATTTATTAGCGTCAGTATCTTTAGCCTTACCAAAGATGCCCGAACCAGAAACAAACATATCAGCACCGGCAGCAGCGATTTCAGCGATATTATCGGCTTTCACGCCACCATCTATCTCAAGCAGAATGTCATAACCAGACTCATCGATCATTTTTCTCGCCTGACGCAGCTTATCCAGAGTAGCTGGAATAAAGCTCTGTCCTCCAAAACCAGGGTTAACCGACATCAGCAAAATCACATCCACCTTATCCATCACATAATCCAGATAACTTAATGGAGTTGCCGGATTAAACACCAGACCAGATTTACAGCCACTTTCACGAATCAATGAAAGGCTACGATCAATATGCTCAGAAGCTTCTGGGTGAAAAGTAATGTAGCTTGCGCCCGCTGCGGCAAAATCAGGAATAATACGATCTACCGGCTTAACCATCAGATGAACATCGATAGGAGCAGTAACACCATGCTTTCTCAACGCTTCGCAAACCAGCGGACCTATCGTCAGGTTTGGGACGTAATGATTATCCATTACATCGAAATGAACCACATCTGCACCGGAAGCGAGTACATTGTCTACTTCTTCTCCCAGTTTCGCGAAATCAGCCGACAGAATTGACGGCGCAATTAAATAATCAGTCATAACATTCCCCATTCGCTCTTAAAATTAGATCCGCGAATGTACACGAATAACGTGTAAATTTCAGCTCCAATATAAACAAATGCATACCTGCTTATAATAAAACGTTAAAATATCCCAAAATTTGAAAAGGTAGAACAATGGCAATTAATTTAGGTTTACACGTTATATCAATGATGATCTGGGTTGGCGGAATGTTTTTCGCCCATATGATTTTACGTCCAGCAGCAGTCAACCAGCTTGAACCACCCTTACGCCTGAATCTATGGCGTCATGTGTTTAATCGTTTTTTCCCCGTAGTCTGGGCAATCATCATAATCGTCCCCATTACCGGTATCGGCTTAATTCACCCTTACGGTGGATTTGCAAAAGCTCCGCTATATATTCACATCATGACTGGACTGGGTACGGTTATGATTATGATTTTTCTGTATGTTTACTTCGGCCCGTTTAAGCGTTTCAAGCAACGACTGGATGAGAGTGATATTCCTGCTGCCGCCAAACAACAGAATCAAATTAGAACATTGGTCGGGGTAAATACCTTGATAGGTTTCCTGACTATAGCGATTGCCACTACAGGTAAGTATTACCTGATATAGCCAGTAAATAGCTGACAGTCACAAAAAAACCGGGGTAACCCGGTTTTTTTCAACTTTGGATTTCGAAAATCTTACAGGCTACCAATATAAGCAGCCAGGTTCTCGATATCATCATCTGACAGCCCCGCAGCCATAGCATTCATGGTTGGATTCTGTCGAGTACCGCTACGAAAATTGGTCAGGTTCTCCTGAACAAAAGCTTCACTCCTGCCTTTCAATGAGGGATAGGTAGGTACTACGCTGACGCCCCCGGCACCATGACAACCGATACAGCCTTTAGCGGCAAAAGCAGACTTTCCAGAGGCCACATCACCAGCAAATACCTGACCAGAAACAACAAGTGCAGATGCTAGAACTACAGATGAAAACAGATTCATTAAACAACCCCCGTACTATAGTAGAATAACCACTACCAAAAATAATGGCTTGCTAAACCAGCTCGGCATTGTTACAAAGCCGCCAGATTTTGTAAAGTCTAGCACTT
This sequence comes from Gammaproteobacteria bacterium, assembly GCA_050292965.1. Lineage (GTDB taxonomy): Bacteria > Pseudomonadota > Gammaproteobacteria > JACNJF01. The sequence goes on from JBNKMF010000004.1 coordinate 140,425, forward strand.
TTAACTGAATAAACGCTGAATACCGGTACCCCAGCCATGAAAGATTTTAAAGAATTTAATCAACAGATTCGGCAGGATATTACTCTGCAAACCACACAGCGTGGTCATACGCTTAACCTGAAAACCACCTGGGGCTTATTCTCACCAAAGGCGATTGATGAAGGCTCCAGCATGCTACTGAAATACCTGGAGATCGAACCTGATGATGACTGCCTTGACCTGGGCTGCGGCTACGGAATTTTAGGCTTGAATATGGCGCAATGTGCTCCACTGGGAAAGACGCTGATGGTAGATAAAGATTTTGTTGCGGTGGAATATGCAGAAAAAAACTGCCGCCTGAATAACATTAATAATACCGAGTGCCTTCTTAGCAATGGCTTTAACCAGATTCCACCACAAAAGTTTGACCTGATTGTTTCCAATATACCCGCCAAGGTCGGCAAGGAAATGTTGTATCTATATCTGTTCGACGCGCTTAAATATTTAAAACCCGGCGGTTCATTTTATATTGTCACCATCACTGGGCTTAGACAGTTTTTCAAACGTGGATTTACAGAGGTTTTTGGACATTACGAGAAAATCAAACAGGGGAAGACTTATACTGTGGCCAGAGGCATCAAGCAAAGGTAAAGGGAAAAGTAAAAAATTTCCTGCTGAATACTGTTCGTTGCCATGACCCACATGGAGGTGGGAAATGCAGGTTTTTACTTGGCTCTGGCTCGTAATCAAAGGTCACTCGCCCCACCCGACGTCCAGGCGTCCTGCGTTACTCTACCTCCTGCATCCGTGCAGTCGTCCCAGCATAAGCACATCCCTGTGCAAAAAAAAGCAGCCGAGGCTGCCTTTTTTAAGTTTTGACTTTTATTACTTTTGGGCTGGTGGTGCAGGTGGAGCCTGCTGAACAGGTGGTTGATAACCTTGTTGACCATATCCATAATAAGGATTTGATCCATAAGGAGCAGGACCACCCCATGGGTTTCCACCCCATCCTCGATTCCCCCATCCATTGTTGCCCCATCCTCGATTACCCCATCCATTGTTGCCCCAGCCTCCATTATTGTTGTAATAGCTACCCCGATAATCACCACGGCCATTACCGTAACCATTACCACTGCCATAGCCATTACCACGCCAGTCGGTATTGCCATCAAAATCTGAATCTGCATCCATGTTTGCTTTACCACGCCCGCTGAAATTCAGATCAAATGAACCTTCACCATTACCTGTACCTCGCCCACGTCCTGTACCTCGACCAGACCCTCTTCCATCTCCATAGTAGTTACCATATCCACTGCCATAGCCATCGTAGTAACCATTTCCGTATCCGCTTCCATCGTTATTATCCCAGGCTGCGCTGGCTGTAACAGAAACCCCCATACATGCTGCTATTGCAGATGCGATCAATATTTTCTTCATCACTCAATCTCCAGTTTCTAATGGCATTTACCATAATTTTAATAATTGGGATTTTATGCTGAGCTGACGGACTGCTTTCAGATAAGCAAAACACCCCTTGCAAGAGCTTTTATAACGCAACTTAAAAAAAGAAGCAAAGCTTCAATTTAATTAGAATGACTACAAGGGTAATATATTGATTGATTTGAGCAGGAGAGTACCCTGCTTTAGAACTAACTGGATAAAATATTTCTTGCTCTGGCCAAATTATCCAATGCGTTTTCTACCCTGTCAGAAAGAAAGTTGATATGCCCCATTTTACGACCAACGCGAGCTGCTTTCTTTCCATACAGATGTAACTTGGCACGATCGATTTCCATCACTTCATCCCATGCCGGGGCTCCCTGTACAGGCCAGACATCGCCCAGTACATTCAGCATAGCAACAGGGGTATGCAACTCACCATTACCTGCAGGCAAACCACAAACCATACGAACCTGCTGTTCGAACTGTGAGCAGTAACAGGCATCCAGCGTAAAATGCCCCGAGTTATGAGGCCGTGGAGCCACCTCATTCACCAGCAACTGCCCACTGTTTGAGATAAAATACTCTACTGCCAGCACGCCACAATAATTCAACCCTCGCGCGATAACTTGCGCGGCCTGCTGTGCTGTTCTCTGCAATTCATCGCTGATATTGGCCGGAGCCACACTCACAGCCAAAATACCATTCACATGATCATTCTGCGCCACAGGAAAACAAAAACACTCACCCGATTCGCTGCGTGCCAATACTACTGAAATTTCCATTTGTAGATTGATACGCTGTTCCAGCACACAGGGCATATTCAAGGTTTTATAAGCTGCGGCTACAGATTCAGCATCAGGACAAACTATCTGCCCCTTACCGTCGTATCCCAACGTAGCCGTTTTCAAGATTGCTGGATACACAACCTGATTCACCTGAGCAAGGTCAGCCTCAGATTCAATCGCGATAAAAGGCGAGGTAACAAGACCAAGAGACTGAATAAATCTTTTTTCAGAGATCCGATTCTGCGTAACCGCAAGCGCCTCAGCTGAAGGATGAACCGGTAACTTGCCAGACAGATAATCCAGCGCGTCAGCTGGTACATTTTCAAATTCGGTCGTAATCACGGCACAATGTTGCGCCATATATTCAAGTGCGCGACGATCCGTATATTCTGCCTGAACATGCTCAGTCGCCATGCTACCAGCCGGACTATGTGGATCAGGATCCAGCACCATCACCTCATAACCCATGCTTCTAGCAGCAGTAACAAACATGCGGCCTAACTGACCACCGCCAAGAATGCCAAGAGTACTACCAGGAAGAATAGCCATGGGTATCGGCCTTTAATCTTTAGGGGGTAAAATCATATCAAAAACACTTTGTTTTTGATCTTCTCTAAACTGTTCCAGTTTTTCTCGCTGGTCCAGATCAGTATTCGCCAACAGAGCCACGGCAAATAACCCGGCATTAATAGCTCCGGCTTCGCCAATCGCAAATGTCGCCACCGGAATGCCTTTCGGCATCTGTACTATGGATAACAGACTATCCTGTCCATTCAGGTGTTTAGATGGAACGGGTACACCCAGAACAGGGACCGTAGTATGCGCCGCAAGCATACCGGGCAAATGCGCTGCACCACCAGCACCCGCAATAATACAGGCCAGTCCTTCATCGCGTGCCGATTTGGCAAATTCAGCCAATAGGTCGGGGGTTCTATGCGCAGAAACAACCTGTGCTTTATAAGACACGCCAAACTTTTCCAGCTGTTCTACAGCAAGCTTCATGATGGGCCAGTCACTATCACTGCCCATGACTACAGCGACTACAGGTTTAGTCACGACATTTCCCCAGTAAACTCAGAAAAAACGGCGCATTCTACGCTGTTTTTTAATGAAAAAAACCCTTAAATAGCTAATGCTTCGGTTTTCAGCGCTTAATCTTATTCTAATCCATCATCTTTCGGAGTAAAATCTCGCTCCTTTTGCAGACTCAGATGAGCCAGATCAATATGTCTCAAGCGCTACACCAGTCCAACATAGACAACCTGCCCCTGATTGCCAGAGGTAAGGTGCGCGATATTTACCAGATTGACGAACATCATTTACTGTTTGTCACTACTGATCGCATCTCAGCCTTCGATGTCATCATGCCCGACCCGATTCCCAGCAAAGGTATTCTGCTTACTCAGATTTCCAATTTCTGGTTCGACAAATCTGCAGACTTGATTCAAAATCACCTGACTGATCTTAATCTGGCAGACTATGTCAGTGTAGAAGATTATGAGCTGTTGAAAGATCGCTCTGTTATCGTCAAAAAGCTCAGACAACTGCCCGTAGAAGCCATCGTTCGTGGCTACATTATCGGTTCTGGCTGGAAGGATTATCAGGCCAGTGGTGCGATTTGCGGCATCGAGTTGCCTGCTGGACTACAACAGGCCGAGCAATTACCACAACCGATCTATACCCCTTCAAGCAAAGCCGAAGTGGGTGATCATGATATTAATATCTCATTCGATAAAACTGTTGAGCTGATTGGGCAGGAACTGGCTGATCAGGTACATGATGTCAGTATCACCTTATACAAGATGGCTGCGGAATATGCTTTAGAGCGAGGCATTATTATTGCTGATACCAAGTTTGAGTTTGGGCTAGATGAGAATGACCAGCTGGTGCTGGCGGATGAAGTTTTAACACCCGACTCATCACGCTTCTGGCCACGACTTCAGTATCAGCTGGGCACCAGCCCTGTAAGCTTTGACAAGCAGTTTGTACGGGATTATCTGGAGGCACTTGATTGGAATAAGACAGCTCCAGGGCCGGAGATTCCAGCAGAGATTCTGGAGAAAACTCGGGCAAAGTATCAGGAAGCATTTGAGATTTTAACAGGTCAAAAATTTAGCGGCGACTAACCAATAACTGCCTTGAATTGTTTCTCACACCTGAGCAATCAAGGCTTAGCAACTAATAACGCGCACGCGCAAAAGACTTTTACACTGAAAACCACTCCACGCTTATAACAACAAAGCGTTATTGAGGCGCGTGATATCTGATTTTTGGCAAAAAGCCTTTACCTGTTGTGAGCAAGCCCCTAACCCAGCGAATCAGATCGGAAAAATTCCTGCGTGGAGGCCGTCTCTGACAATTCGACTTATCCAGGTATTTAATCATCGATTTTATTAACCGCTTGTTATCTGGTGAAAGCTCAGTAAAACGAGCACCAAAACCTTCGTGACCATCGACAATAAATTTGTGCACTACATTAGCTCTGGATTTAATATCAAACTTTGCTGGCGCATCATTTAGTATAAATTCGAGATTAACATCTGAACCAATCGGCAAATCCATTTCTGTTGTTATGAATACGCCACTAAGTGAAATATTTCTGACTGTAGACTGTATCTTACCGTCGATTTCACATGGGATATTTGCGGAATATCTCGGCTTAGCTTCCCACCAGCGGATGCGAGGATCCAGATAAGCTATCCTGACAGCAGGTAAGAGCAAATAAGTAACTACCGCAATATTCAACAGCCCGAAGCCGATAAAGGATAGCAGCAACCATGTCTGATTAGCCTGATACATCTCCATGAGGTAAGGGATATTGGTGATAAACACCCAGACCTGAATGGCTAAAAATACAAAATAACTCCATTTTTTTACCGCAAAAATTGCTAATCCAGCTATTGGGAAGAACAAGAAAAACCGAAGGTTATCAATCATAGAGTCCGCATTATATTCGAGTACGATAGAGATAAACTCAAACGGACTGATATGCCAGTAAACACTAAAAAATAAGATTTTTGTCAGGGGCTCTATGACATGGAAAAAGGCTAGTATAAGCAAAGGCCAGGGTTTGTTTTCCATGATTCTGTCTCCATATTCTTGGTTAAGCTCTAAATAGAGCAGATTAGACTTAACTTAAAGCACTTCACTTACCACGTTTGAAATAGCTTTAAATTTGCACCAACAACATCACTACCACCCAGATTAGAGCCATCTATATTTTCAGTAGGAGCCATTTCAGGACTACGCAAGCACCATCTGAACATTATTCACCGGTCAACAGGGTGAATTAAAGTTACTAAATCACATAGCATCTACTAAAGTATAGCTCAGATAGACGCGCGGATATTACCGCCTGTCGCCCGATATATCCCCAATTTTTGTTCTACTTTTTCCATAAAACAAAGGTTTTCAGCAACAGATCAATCAACCAGGCGATAACAGGTAAAATAGACACAGAGCCAGACTCGAATCTGAATTAACATATCTCCCCCATCAAATACCTCAGTATGATAACTTTTTCTACCTGGTTATAACTTCAGCTATAGAGCAACACCCGATGACAGCAAATGCAAATTTATTAATGAATCACTATGAGTAATTCCTCTCAGCCCTTACGGTTAAGCCATCGCCGGGTTCTAAAAATTGCACTGCCTATTGTGCTTTCTAATGCGACTGTTCCCATCCTTGGGGCCGTGGATACTGGCGTGGTGGGGCAGATGGGTGCAGCTACACCTATCGGGGCGGTTGGTATAGGAGCGGTGATTGTTGCCTCTATTTACTGGATCTTCGGTTTTCTGCGCATGGGAACGACCGGGATGGTCGCGCAGGCACACGGAGCCGGAAACCAGGCGGAGGTCTCTGCCTTACTGACTCGAGCACTGCTGATTGCCTTCACAGGCGGTCTGCTGCTGATTCTGTTTCAGGTGCCAGTCCTGTGGCTGGTTTTTCAGATCTCACCAGCTTCGACAGAGGTTGAGACTCTGGCACGCTCCTACATCAACATCCGCATCTGGTCTGCACCCTTTGCCATCTCAATCTATGGTTTGACCGGATGGCTGATCGCACGCGAACGCACAAAGGCTGTGCTGTTATTACAACTATGGATGAACGGACTCAATATTGTGCTCGACCTCTGGTTCGTACTGGGTCTGGGTTGGGGCGTAGAAGGTGTGGCAATAGCGACGGTCATCGCTGAGGTTTCTGGAGCCGCTCTGGGACTGTGGTTATGTCGAGAGGCAATGTCCCACCCCGCGTGGCGTATGGCTGAAAGGATTTTTGATCGTGAACGGTTGATACACATGGCGCAGGTGAACACAGATATCCTGATTCGATCAGTACTGCTGTTAGCGATCATCGTGAGCTTCACCTTCTTTGGCTCCAGTTTTGGAGATCTCACACTGGCTGCCAATCAGATACTCATGCAGTTTGTTGAAATCACCGCCTATGCACTGGATGGTTTTGCCTTTGCTGCCGAGGCCATTGTAGGTCAGGCGTTAGGTGCTAAATCTCGCTCCACATTACGCCGAGCTTCTTTACTTGCTTCCTGGTGGGGACTGATTATGGCGGGACTTCTCGCTATAGCGTTTGCATTATTTGGAGGAGCGATTATTGACACGATGACAACGGCCACAGATGTTCGACTGGAGGCAAGGGATTATCTACCCTGGATGATAGCGACGCCTTTATTAGGTCTACCAGCCTGGATGCTGGATGGAATTTTTATTGGAGCGACCCGTACCCGGGATATGCGAAATATGATGGTAGTCAGCATCATTATTTATCTACTGTCTGTTTCTGTTTTAATGCCAGTGTTTGGAAATCATGGACTTTGGATGGCCTTGAGTATTAGTTATCTGGCGAGGGGCTCGACTTTGTTCTGGAAGTATTTTGGGTTGGAGGCTGAGGCTGGTACTTAACATCGATACTGTCATTGCCACAATTTCATGGCGCAATTTTGAATGGGCAGATCAATCAAGTCTGTTAAGGTTGATTAAGTCTCACTTGATTTATCTTGTCGATAGCCTCGATATAAAGCTGTCAATGTGAGAAGATAAATTCTAGAAAACACTATAAAGAGGTAATCATGCAAACCAATGTCTTCTTAGGAGAAAGAATCACAAATGCTCGTTTGGCGAAAGGCATCAGTCAGGAAAAGCTGGCCGAACTAACCGGAGTTAAGACATCTACTCTAATCAAATGGGAAACAGATCGAAGTTCCCCTCGTATAAACCGGTTAAACCAATTGGCAGGAATCCTGGGTGTATCTATAGTTTGGTTACTCGCCGGTGATAAATCTTCGCTGGACGTTGACCCTCCCTCATTAAACGAAACCATGATGCTAGAAAACAAACTGGATGCTGCAGAAGCAACGATAGACCAGCTAAAGGACATCATCAGGGATATTCGTCATCAGTCAAAAAGAATCCAGAATGAATTTGATCAGGAAGACTAATAGGCTTGTATAGGCTATTTAATAAGTACGGACCGGATTATGTTACGGTTTCACAAGCCTTAGCTTTCCCGGCTCCGTAGTATCTGACGAATACGCGTACGAGTGCTTTCTTTTTTCTCGAAAAGAAAGCCTCCACAAAATTTACAGTATTAATTTTGAACAGCTCTACTGGCCCGAAGGGTGGTGGGCAGAACGTCCGGAATAACGACGTTCCACAGAAGCGGCCTGCGGTTCCCCGAAACACAGCCATTTTCACAGAAAATTATTCGGCTATGGCATCATCGGCTCAGGCATCCTCGGCTCAGGCATCCTGCTTCGCTCTATCTCCTCCTTCCTTGGAGTCGTGCTTCGCTCTATCTCCTCCCTCCCTGGAGTCGTGCTTCGCCCTACCATCCAAGTCCCTTTAGTTGACCTGAATTTTCTGAATACATTAGTAATATCACATGACCTCTCTCCAAAAGGAATATATAACTAGTGTCACTAAATTGTCACCATGTATGACGAACAGCAGTTTGCCAACTCATTGATTTCAAAATGCTTACAGTGATATAAAGAGGTCTTACTATAAATGTATAACGAGACACGGGGTCTCATTAAGATAACTGTCATGTTCTTTCTAATACAATGAAGAACTATCAAAGTAGTGATCAATAATTTTCACACATATAAACAACAGTATTAATAGCTTATGGAATGGTTTACTGAAATTGATCTTTATTGTGAACGAATTGATCCAGGTTTTTGGGCAGAGCCTTTGAATGCTACTTCAAATATTGCTTTCATAATTGCATCTTTTTGGGCCTGGCATACGGCATATAAGCTCGGAAAATTAGATAGCACAATAAAATTACTTTGTATTATGGCTGCAAGTATTGGCATTGGTTCGTTTCTATTTCATACCTATGCAAACTTATGGTCTTATTTTTCTGATGTGATTCCTATTTGGAGTTTTGTCGCCTTATATGTGGTGGTCTTAATAATTAGAACATCCACTCAGTCACCATTACGAGTCGGTGGAATTGCAGCTGGTATTCTAGCTATTTTTGGCGTTATATGGATTATAGGATCAGGCAGCGCTACCCAACCTAAAATATCCCCTTATGTGCTAAATGGATCCGAACAGTATGCTCCAGCCATAATTGCTTTATATTTCTTTGCATTCATGAGTGTTCGTAAAAAAAATCCAATTAGATTATGGATTGTAAGTGCGGCTATGGTTTTTACATTATCGTTAATTGCGCGCACAGTAGATTTACATTTATGCGAAACATTTCCTCACGGCACGCACTTATTTTGGCATTTATTAGATGGGTTAACGCTTGGGCTTTTATTACAGGGGCTTATTCGAATTGAAAGGAAAGAAACGAACCGCAAATATAATCGGGTAACCGAAGGGCTCTAATACCCAGTCCCCACAACACCCTTTAAGGGCTGGATTATGGTTTCACTCGCCCTGGCTTCCCTTGCTTCGTAGTATCTTTCTAGCAGGCGTGCGAAATCCAAACTTAGTCAGATGCTATATGCATTCCCACGCGGAGCATGGGAATGAGAAAAACCACATAACCTTGAATGGCAACAGTTGGCACATTGTTGCCTTTTTTCTCCTCGCAACTCGAGCGACAGTTTTGTCAAAGGAACGGTCGTTGAGGTACATGAGATCAGGTCACGGTAATCATCCTTATCGCCCCGAACTTGGCATTCCAGACATCCTACGTATGTCTTTTTAATACACCTTAAGAGCCCTCAATATAATTCAGCTAAACCGCACAACCCCCATCAATGTGAAATCATTTTTGTGGGTCGGATAAGCAAAGCGCCATCCGACATGAACAACACAGGCACCTTGGCAAACTCGAAGGCAATGTTGGAAGGCGTCGTTCCTCCTTTTCCAACCTACAATTCCGGGTTACGGGCTTGATATTGACTCTATACATATTCTATTTTAACTTTAACAAAGGTTGCTATTGAAAATAATACCTTTCAAGTTGGCAGCCTGGACCAGCGAATGAAACACATCTGTGCAATAGGTATTAGCCAGCTTATCAGCTGAAGTTTTGAATACTGTGAACTCCTGAGAATCAAAATCTTTGAATCCTAAAGAATCCAGCCCTGTATAAACCCCAGAGACTATATTCTCGCTTGTTTTCTCAGAGTCCAGATATTCATCAGGAATGACACTCAGCACATTAAAGATATAGTAAGGGATATCTTCACATCTTGTTTCCAGAAACTCACCGAAGTCTTTCAACACGGGCACTAATTCCTTATGAGCCTTTTCGTTTAATATAATATTTCCTGGAGACCACATTGTGATATCAGGTATATGCACCCCTTTACGAGTATAATTGTCGCTTTGGTAAAACTCGGCATTAGGTATCACCCATTCGTGGAGACGCGACTTAGCCTTAAACTTTTGAGAGTAGCTCGGCATTTTACTATACAGCTCACCACCCTCGATCATAAAGGAAAAGAAGTTTTCGAAATCACTTTCGAGCTTGAATACATTCACTTTTTCTTGCTCCAGGCTTTATATTCAGCTTCGTCTATTTCCTGAATTAACAGCTCATTTTTAATATTGCCATCCAACAGTTGTGCTCTCACCATATTTAACACAGCTTTGGTTTGTCCCCAAGATTCAACATTCATTAGCATATTGAATATCCAGTTATAATATCGCTCTCTATGAATTCGGCAATGCGGAATGGCATTTGGATAGACTGTTGGGCGTGCATCTTTTTTGGTTTTTGGCATCCAGCAACCATTTTCAGGGTCATCAATTCTCATCTTGATATCTTCATCAGAGAGTAATGCACGGGCAGCGGCTGCTTCTTTATGCTCTCCTGAAACGATATGATGCGCTTCCCAACCTAACCCAGGCCTCTTGAAGTCTATACACCTTAGGAACTCACCTAATAGTTTAGAAGAATGCGCCTCCGTAGCCAAAAAGAAGCTTGTCATATCAGCCCCTTCACGCCGAAATGATACTAGCTTTACCTTTAGTTTTTCGAGATTGGCACGATTAAAGCGACGTTCGATCCTTGAGAACTTTTCATACTCTTCTGGTGTATAGCTATCTTCAAGAGATTTTTCTAAGACAGAGTTTAAAGTAATGGTTTTTTCTTTGTACATGCCACTTCCTTCTGTGTTTGAATTATTGCTGAAGTATAAAATCCATTCTGTAACGTTACAAGCTGGCCAGCAACTTTTTCGGCTCTTCAAATTCCTATAGCTTGTAGGTAATGACCGCACCTGCACAATTTGAGACATTGGGTTACATTTTTGATATTGTCAGATCAGGCGCAGTTCAGATCGCGGGGCAGCAGACTCTCCGCCGTGCATTTTTATGCGGCAAAGACTCCCAATCCGGTCAGGATTATGAACACAGATTATCTAGAACTTGTTGAATGGACTGGACGTATTCTGCGAGATCAACCCTCTCGATCTTTGGAAAATTTTAGTAAGAATTCTTTTTTGTGACAGCGGTGGGTTATGTGCCAAATATAACCCGGTAGAAAATATCGA
>JBNKMF010000005.1:0-147939 GCA_050292965.1 Gammaproteobacteria bacterium
AATGACGAAGAATATGGAGCCGATTAGGCCGATTGAGACCACCTGATAGTTGACAAATTTCAGTCTCTCCTCACCATGCCAGTAGTCAGCTATGAGCGTTGTACAACAGGTCATAATCGCTGCTTCGGCACAGCCGAACAGCAAGCGTGAAAACACGATACTACCCAGATCGGTCAAAATCGCAGGCAGAAAACCCAGCAAGGCATACACAAAGGTAGCGATGATCAACAGGTTTTTTCGTCCCGCACGATCAGCCACCCAGCCCGCCAGAGGTGCAACTATTGCGATGGCCAGGGCGGGACCTGTGACCGCCAGGGGTACCAGCATCTCGGCCTGAGGTCCAGAAGATCCAAATTCAGCTGCCATCTTAGGCAGCATGGGGGCAACCATTACCGCACCCATTATGGTTAAGCTGCTGCCCAGAACCAGCAGAGAGCCTTCTGCTTTACCTGGAATTTTTGCGGATAGGTTTATAGCGTCAGACATGGTTTACACCAACATATGCACCACGTGCCAGAATGCGCGACCAAACGCCTGCTAAAAACAGGCCCAATCGAGTGTTATTTATTTTCATTGATTCCTCCCAACGTATTGTTTATTACTCCACAATACTAAAGAGAGAGAACAGTCCGTTATCCGATATCAGCAAAAATGAGATTGAGTTCGACGCAAGGTCTCTGACGGCAGCTCACCGAATAGCTGCCTGTAATCATTGGCAAAGCGACTCAGATGCCAGAACCCTTGCGCTATAGCTACATCATGCACCGATGCAGTGCTGTTGGGGTTGAGGAGCTCTCGGTGAACCGCATTCAATCTCAGCGCTCTGAGATAAGCCACCGGATTAATGCCCAGGGTCTCCTGAAAACAATATTGCAACTTTCTACGGCTGACACCGACATTGTTACAGAGCTCTAATATTGAAGGCGGTTCGTCGATATTTGAGTTCATATAATCCCGAGCACGGTCCACCACCAACTTACGTGACGATGGCTCGAGATAGTTCACTTTTTCCTCACTCACCAGCTCCAGCAAATATTGCAAAACAGTATCTCTAATACCATTCTGAGTCGTCAGCTGTTGAAGCAATGACTGGTTGTTTGCTGGATCCATTAACGAAGCCAGAAGGTTAATAAGATCGGCCTGATTATTGAGCTTCTGCAGGCAGTACAACTGGGTTGAAGTAGTGGTATCGGGAAAAATATTCTGTTTTTGCAGGGATTCCTGCATTAACTCCTGCTGCAGCGAAATACATATCACATCAATTTGAGATGGAGTTTTGATCTCAGGCAGGCAATCACCTTGTGACACGAGTAAGTTCTTCAAATTAAATGCATGCCCTTCACAATAGGCACTATCTGGTGACGCAGACAACGGCAGGTTAAACATAATTGAGCCTGATGGTGACGTCCCATTTTTAACCATTGCCTGGTTCGATCGATCTCTGATCAACTGCATCCCGATGAGGTTAAGTTCGGTGATACTACCTGAAAAATGCCCGGGTGAAACCTGGTCATAACATACATACCAGCCCGTCATGCCCGCTGCATGCTCGGTGATATCAGATGTCCGTCGAAACTTTAGAACACTCTGATTCATATCACTGGTATTGAGATTATTAAGCATTCCAGGAACTCTGTTTAGCGTCTATTTGACAGGCTTGAATGAAAAAAGCGACTTGTCCCAATTTTATTGTTTCGGATCTCTGGACAAGTATTAAAGCCTGTTAACACAAATAAGAATAAACACCAATATCCACTAACGCAAGCCTGAAATCTACCAGAGCACACTTCGCGCCTACTACCTGGACTCCTCACTGAAGTTATTCTGAACCTCATCTGCGGTATTATCTGGAGACCGCAATCTTAATTCTGGAGAAATTTTCTTGTTACTAATATGTGTGCATACTTATTTTAATGAGTTAGTTATTCGAGCAACAAATAAGGAGAATAAGAATAAGAGAATAAGAATAAGAGAATAAGTGGAGGCTAGCCTTTTAATTAACTTCACGATCTATCGATCATTCGGTCTAATATTGAAAAGGATTACCATGTGGTGTTAATCGAGCTATTCAGAAACTGGTAAAAAACGGAAGGGTACTGCAGTATCAATAATTAAAAAGGATAGCGCCCCCTTTTAACCCATAACCATCAGCCAAATCTTTTTCACGAATATTTTTTACATGAGCTAAATGACGTTTAAGTGGAACCACCAAATCCCGAGCTAGTGTCACCACTCTGTTTTTCCCTCCTTTACCATTTATCACGGATAATGAGAGATGAGAGAAATCCAAATTTTGGACCCTCAAGCGCAAACACTCCATCAGGTGTAATCCAGAACCATACATCAGTGCGGCAGCGAGCCAATGGTTGCCTTCGAGGTGAGAAAGCAACAACGAAACCTCATCTGGAGACAATACAACGGGAATCTTTGGCCTCTTTTTTGCGCGTACGATCCCGTTAAGCTGCCCCAAAGGTTTGTCGAGTACTTTTGAGTACAGAAAAACCAGGGCATTGAGGGCTTGATCCTGAGTACCGGGAGCTACATTCCGTTTAGCTGCGAGATGAGTTAAAAGTTGCACTACCGAATCAGCGCGAGAGTCTCGGGGTGTTTTTTATTATGGAATAGGATATAGCGATAAATCCAGCTGATATAGGTATGTTCAGTCCGAATAGCATAGTGCCCCACCCGCATAATTTGGCGTACATTTTCAAGAAATGGTGATTTTTAGAGGAGTGCTCTCATCCATGATTAGTTCTCAATATGTTCTCAGTATGGACAAATATAGCCAAACTAAGAAAATGAATCAAATCAAATTACCAATATCATGGCAAAATGCGGTAATATTGCGGAGTGGTTTTCAGGGGTACAGTGGATGAAAAGTTTTCAAGGTATTGAAATTATTTGGGAAAATGCTTTTTCTTCTCAGAAAAGCAGGATTTTTTCGATGAGTCTTATACGGCAAAATGCGGTGTTTAAACACCGCAAATTTCCACATATTTAGAATGTTATGTGAAATTAATATGAAAGCTCAATTTCTCTATCACCCTGAAAATGATAAATACATTGCAGATCAGATAATTTCCAAATCTGAACTAGATCAAGTCTATTCTCTTGAAGACCTAAAGATTTCGGACATCAACACACCGAATGATAGCTTTCAAAGTGGGTATAAAGAGGCACGAGTATTAATAATGTTAATTGGTAGTACCTTTAACCGTATAGCTCCATATGTTTGGATGCTAGCTCTACAAAATCAATGTGGTCTACTTGGTGTAAATATTCATACAATACCAGACGAGTGGGGAAAGACTAGGAAAAAAAGCGCTCTTCCTGGTACTGAGGGAACTTGTGAAAATGGAGCAAAGGTAAGCCTGTTTCAAATATATGACATACCTGAAAATGTAGATGGTATATCTTATGTCTCTAAAAATTTGCGTAAATGGGCAGAGCAGGCCATCGAAGATGCAGGCAACAAATATGGCATCACATAACAAGTTGCTGCTACGGAAAATTTACTCGCTGACGCTCGCAAATTCCCGCAGAGCAAGGCGTTATGTGCATGAAGCGTTCTCGACTATATCGCGAATATCCAGTACGCTGATTCATCATTATTTGAAATGGAGGTCTTATGCTTGGATTTATAAAAAGTCTATTTTCATCTAGACGAGTTTCAGAGACATCCCCTTCGCCTCAATCAAAAGAACTAAGGCAGCAAGATCAAAATCCTGAAAAACTTTCAGATGTTGAAATTCTTTATTTGGCTCTTGGCTTTTTGTTACAAGAAGCTAAGTTAAAGAATGATATTGAGGTTCGAGAATTAATAGACATTCTAGATAGAGGATTTAAAAATGTCGAAAGCGCAGCAAAAGAGTTAGAGCAAGTTCTACCCGAGAATAGTTTGATCTGGCCGCCCTACGAAATAGAAATTGCAATTAGGCAAGAAGCCAGTTATGAGAAAGAGCTAGGGCAAATTAAAAGCATGTCTTCAAGTGAGTTACTTGAGACATTGAAAATAGCTGATCTAAAAGAAATCTATTTGCGTGTTGTCAGAGCCAAGCCCAAGGCAAAACTAAGGAAGGGCGAATTGATATCAGAACTAGAAAAAATTCTGCCCGATGATGAAAAAGACTCAATACAGAACACATTAATAATCTCTTTGCCTGATCCGAATAAAGTTGAATACAGAAGGAAACTACAAAGTTTCGTCCGTAGGTTCAATATACTGAGGTATGGTATTCTCAGGAACCAACAAAGGTTGAGTATTTCTTCCCGTAGAAAATATTGGCAATTTAAGGCTTCTGTATTAGCTGAAGCACCGCCAGGGTGTAAAGAAATAGATGGCATAACCAAAAAATGGGATGATGATTTCTGGGTAAGCCATCCAGTACCATGCCATCAGTTTGATTGCAGTTGTAGAATTGATTCCTTGTCAAAAAGAGATCTAAACCGAAAAGGAATATCAGTAACTTGAATATCTGGGCACATAACAATCGCATTCACACGGATAATTTGCTCTGCGCGCCGCAAATTTCCGGTGATGCGGGGCGTTATGCACCAATAATATGAAAGTAAGTACTCAAAAATCATTAACTAGAATATCACGCGAACATTTTATTTCGGTACTAGTGCCTTTCATTATGGTCGTATTGCTTACGTTTGACCCAAAACAAGCTAAAGACTCAATTGCATTTTATGGGCTACTAATCTTGCTCTTTATATTAATCTTAAGCGTCACGATTTCTCTCAAATATTTTGTTTTCAATAAAGCTAATGCAATATCCATTGATGACAAAATAATTACCCTAATTACTCCTGATGGGGATAAGCTAATAGGTGAGGTTGCAAAGCTCCAGAAGATCTACAAATCTGATCATCCCAAGTGGTCTTGGCACCTAGAGTTTAGCGACATAAAATTTTCTATACCAAAAAATATTTTTACTAAGGCGGATGAGATTGAAATCAATAATATCATCCTCCAACTAGCGTCAACGAATGCTATTCCACTTATTGATGGGTTGTAAAAAACATGCATAACAATGGCCTTCAAAGGATTCGCGGCACTGTCCGTGCCGCTTCGGTGAGAGCTGTGGCGCTCACCTTTGAGGCTAAGCGTTATGAATCTTGAGAAATGGAAAGACCAATAGAAATTAAGCCTATCGATATAGACAGACACTTGAAAAAGTGCCCGAAGATGTACTTTGTGCCAGATGGAGCCAGTGAAGAGGGAGTTTTAGATATTCTGAAACAGACCGCAGAAATACTAGGTGCAAAAAAAATACAAAAATTCAAAATCGAAAACCTATCTTGTGTTGCTTCTGATTTTGATTGGTTAAAAATTGATAATGAATATGGTTTATCAGAAGATAATGTTTTTGACCGTATGTGGCCTTTCCCAGAGGCGGGCATCAATTTTGCTCGAGTAGAAGTTATTGCCAGGGTATATTCATCAATTTTGGTGAGTGCTCGAAAAAACAAGTTAGTCGTTCATCAAGGTTCAATACCAAGGGAGCATGAAAATAAAATTAAAGAACTTGTTAAAAAATATGAAAGAGTGATTTGCTTCCAATATGAAAATAATTCATAACAATCAGCTCCAATGGAATCACTCACTTCGTTCGCTCTCCATTGAGCTTGGGCGTTATGCACTATGAATGTTCCTGAAACAATAACAAACTGGGTACGTGAGAAAGTAGAAAATCACAATTGGGCTACAGTAAAAGAGGGCCGCGTGGTTACACATAAGTGGTCTAGACAAACAGGAGGTAGAGTTATGAGTGCTTCGCTTTCCGCATCTATAGAACCAGCTGAAAGCTTTGTACTAGACGTAAAGGCAAAAAATATCGAACAAAGTTTTATTGATGGGGCTCTAAATGGAGTGCTTACAGTACTTATGTCGCAGAGTTTTGTTCCAGTGTTAGGCTGTAAAATTCTCCTTTACGATTTCAAGCCGCATGAAGTAGAGTCGTCATATGCCGCATTTTATTTCGTTGCAGAAGAAGCAACTAAAAGGCTTTTAGGTATAGGAAATTCTGAAAGTTACAATATCGTATGGTGAGGTATGGTGCATAACAAGGTAAATTCACATGGAAAAATTTAAGCTACTCCACTGCGTTATGCAGCTAAAATTTCCCAGTGATTTCGGGCGTTATGTTTAAGAACAAGGTATCAAGCACATGTCCATAATTGAAAGCTCGTTAATAGAAATAGCAAAAATACTTACTGGAGCTGTATCTAGTTCATTGAAAGTATCTGAGTCAAAAGACATGTCCATTATCGATAGCGAAGCCCAAAAGCAAGCACTTGAACTTCAAATGGCACATGCTCAAGCAAAAGTCGCACAAGAACTAGCAATAGCGCAACGAATAGAGAATGCTGATGAGGTGGTTATCGAGGAATACTACGTTGGTGAAACGAAGGGTAATATTGGTGCTTCGGGTGATGAAAAAGGCATTACTGTCGGTGCTTCTGCTGAAGGAAGAAAAGTCACAAAGCGAGTATATCGGTTTATTGGTGGAAAGCAGAAAATCAACTCAACGGAGATAATCGAGCAAGAGGAATAAAAAGAGTATTTAGGGCAGTACGCACTGCGGAGCAGAGTCCTAGCGACATCCAATCAACGTTAAAACAACAACTTAGAAAGGTAACTGCTATGGTAAAACAACTGTCTATAAAAGCTGGATCTTTTAAAAAATCCACCCTGGTCATCCTCGGATGGCTTTCATTCTTTGGTTCTTATTTCACAAGCAATCTTGCTTTGGTCTTATTTCTTCAGAGTGTCGCCAGGGTTCTGCCCTAAATGCTTTTAGTCGTAAACATGAATAGAAAACATAACAAGGCAAATCACGCGAAACGCAAAACCTTCGCTCCTTCGTCGCTACGGTTTTGCGTCCGGTGTTTGCGGCGTTAAATTTACGGATCAAGTACATTGCTAGAAACTAGAAAAGTATTTATCGATACACAGTCATTTGTTAAGTCTGGCCTTCATTTCGATGGGCCTGCGTTTAAGTCCTTCAGAAAGTATTGTGAAGTTAATGAGCTCTTTCACATATCTACTACGGTGGTTGAGCGAGAGGTGGAATCAAAAATACAAGCTTCGGTCAAAGAAGCTTTGAGTTCCATACAAACATTTAGAAGAAAAGCCCGCCTTCTTGCATCTCTTGATGATGAGAAAATCAAGGGGCTATTTGAAGAAATAGAAGAAGAGGACATATACAAAAAATCTAGCGATGTTTTTGAAGAGTTCATGGCTGGATGTTCTACGGAAATTGTAGAAGCAGATACAATTGATGCTGAATATCTTCTTTCTATGTACTTTGAGAAAAAGCCCCCGTTCGGCGATGGGAAGAAAAAGTCTGAATTTCCCGACGCTATATCACTTCTTTCTCTAAAGTCACACCTTGGTGATGATGAAAAAATATACGTCATATCCGATGATGGAGATTTAAAAGCATATTGTGAAAGAAACCCACAGTTCATATCGGTTGATACACTAGATAAGCTCTTAGATATCTACACAACACATACAAATGTTCGGCATGAGCAGGTGAAACAATACTTTGTAACTAACGAAGCCGCCATAAAGACTAAGATTACTGATTTCCTTCAAGACTGCGATGTCTACAACTCATCTACATGGGAAGATGCGGAAGTTGATGATGGTTTGACTGTAACTCATTTGGGAGCCATAGACCCATCCGTCCTTTATATAGATGACGAAGAAAGCCAGATCACTTTTGATATTGATGTTGAATTTGAAGTAACCGTTACAGGCCCTGATTTTAATAATGGAATATATGATCGTGAAGAAGGTCGAATGTTTACATTTGATAGCACTTCACGAACAAGCACAATATCAACTACATATACAGTCGAAGTATTCTTACATTATGAGTTTGTGGATGGAGTACTTGAGAATCCCGAAGATGATGGTCTTTATGTTGCTGGAACAGGCGGTGGAATTGAAGTTGCTGTAGAAGAGAATGAAGAAGACTGGTACTAAAAATTTAACAAGCGCGTCAATTAGGACGCTCGCAAGCTCGCGCCTATTACGCGGGCGTTAGTCAACCAAGTTACCCATGAAAAGTAGACACCTCACTACAACCTAATGAGGGTCTTGAAATGACAAAGAAAACGAAGAATAAATACAATCACTATACCGAAGACTTCCGTCGAGAAGCGGTGCGTAGATCGGAAGATCCGAATGTCTCAGCTGTCGACATTGCACGAGAACTGGGTATTCATCCTGGACAAATCTATAATTGGCGTCGTCAATATAACAGACTCTCCGATAAACAATTCAATAGTGTGAATGGTGTGGATTATTCAAAACAGGAAAGCGAAGAAGTTCGAAAGCTTAAACGTCAGATCTCTGATTTAAAAGAGGAGAACGAATTTCTAAAAAAGGCGACGGCGTACTTCAGCAAAGAAAACTGGTGAGGTACGCCTATATGGATTCTCTGCGGGATCAGTATGCCATTGTAAAGATGTGCCGCTGGTTGCAGGTCAGTCGCTCCGGCTACTACAAATGGCGCAGTCGTGAAGAGAGTCCACAGGCTCAGCAGAGGCGACACTTAGAGCAGGAATTGATCAGGACCTTTAATCAGTTTAAGAAGCGCTATGGAGCACCTCGTCTGGCTGTTGAGCTCAATGCAGCAGGCATGCCTTGCAGTAAAAATTATGTGGCTAAACTGATGGCCGACAATGAGTTAAGGGCGAGAAATGGCAAGGGCTATAAGTACTTTCCCTCATTCAATGCGATCAATCATGTGAGTGATAACCACTTAGCTCGGAACTTTAGTGCTAGTAAGCCCAATGAAAAGTGGGTATCCGATATTACGTATATCAAGATAGACCGAGGCTTTGTGTACCTGGCTGTGATCATGGATTTGTTCTCACGTAAGATTATTGGATGGGCACTAGATAGCAGTATGACCAATGCCTTGACCATAGAGGCCTTTAACATGGCGATAGCGACTCGAAAAGTCGAACCAGAGCTCATGCTTCATTCAGATCGTGGTGTACAGTATCGATCAGGTGAGTACCAGCACTACTTGATAAAAGAAGGCATTAAACCTAGTATGAGCCGAAAAGGAGATTGTTGGGATAATGCGGCGATGGAATCCTTCTTTGCTCGACTCAAAGTTGAGTCGATATATGCAGAAAACTTAAAGGGGAAACAAGATGCCTACGCTTGTGTATTTGAATACATTGAACTGTTTTACAATTCAATTCGTCGGCACTCTGCCAACGGCTATAAAAGTCCAAACAATTATGAAAATGAATACTACGAGAAGTGTGCATAAATCAGTGTCCACTTTTTGTGGGTAACATCAGTGTGGCTGCGGTTTATATTAATAGGAGAATAATGAAGATTTTATTTATAGCGCTCGGAGTTATTTCTTTGGCTGCTTGTGCGACAAACCAAAGTAAATCCAGTAGTGGGTTAATGATAAACCCTTCTATTGATTTGAAGGAAGATATTCCGGAACAACCGGTGTTTAATGAAGCCCATAAACACTTTTTATCGGGCGCTAACGATGAGTGGGTTAAATTTTCCCTAGCAGTATACGATCAAAAGCTAAATCTAACGAAATCTACTAGAAAATTTCTCGCAGAAGAGGGGATTTCAGACGAGAGAATAACGTACTTGATCGACAATGAAGTCTGGAATAGGGTCAATTGCGAGGTGGAGTACCTTAAGGATTTCGATTCTGATAAAGAGTTGAACATCATATCGCGAAATGTGCTAAAGGCTATATCTGATGGAGGGGATTACTCTGCGTACAGGAGAGCTTTTAAAGCGTCGGAGACAGAGGTGATCTCTCGAAACAGTTGGGGAACGGTTATACCAATACAAGGTAAAGAAGAAGCAGCTTATCGATTCAACGCTATCGTAGATCGTGTCAATAGTTGTATAGATGGAGTTCAAGATCCAGTTGTATTCGTTCCAAAAAAATAGGGCTTTTGCACATAACAAGTTGGTCAAACCGACAGCAAAACGCTTACGCGTTTTGTTCCCGCCGCTGCGCTCTGGCTGCGGCTTACCAAGGCGTTAGTTTGCAACGGAGAAATAAATGAAAAACAAAATATTTTTTGGGCTTCTATTAACGCTCATCTCGAACATCGGATTTACCGATGAATATTTTCCATTCGTAGAATTTACTTGTATACCTGAGGCAAACTACTTAAAAGTTCGAGCTGAAGGATTCTACAATATAGGAGCATACAAGAAGGATAGCGATATTGTTAAAGCCATTGAACAAGCATCCACCCTTAATTATGTCGGCTGGGAAAGGCCCCTTAACAAATCTTGTACTATTGACGGAAAATCCATTCGGGTAGAGCTCAATTATCGTCAGCCCCAAGCAAGGGGTGAATGTGGTGGAGAAGAAAGAGCCTCATTAAAAGTGTCTATCGATGACTTCGTGGTAATTGGTGGCGCACGTTTTCACAGTGAATGTTTTTCATCTTCTGTAAAAGAATTAGATTTTAGTACTCTACAATATGGTCTCTTCAAGGTTTGTGGTCGCTATACAGAAAGAAGTCCTTATAAAAACAAAAATGTGTGTGCTGGGGTACACCTCAAAAATTTAGATCGTACTAGTCCAGTAGATATTGATGCGCTATTAAAAGAGTTTGCAGCTGACTACTAAAACTAATCGGGATAGGGAGCTACTCAAGTAGCCCCCTCCCACAGCACCGTACATACGGGTCCGTATACGGCGCCTGACCAATTATTAACTGAGATACTTCATCGGGCAAATCGAATTCATATCAAGTGTCTATCGGGCCGTAGCCGGATGGTGAATTTTGCACCATAGCGTACGCACGGAGATGAGTCCTATCTTTTCGAAATGTGCATTGTTCAAACCGGCATTGGTCGCCAGTGTCTTCGAGAGTCGCCAATACCTTTTTACGCGATAGCCCCTGGCTGATGGCATCAGATTTCCTGACACCCAGCTTGATCAGTTCACGGATTCGACGTCTGGGTTTGCGCCACTGTTTGACCACCATGGATGGTGGAAATACAGATATTGCAGGACGCAATATATCTGTCTTTCCCACACTCTTCACAGAGCTGCAGTTGCCGTCGGCTAGTACTTTTTAAAGTATTCATTTATGATTACTCCCAGATAATGTACAGGGGACTTTCACCCCATAAGATCGTGCCCATGCCGGGCACACACAATCCCAATAAGCCTGTCGAGATTACGACAATATTCCATTAATAAATCCGGTTTTTTTTCGTCGTTTTAACTATTTTGTAACGGTTTTGAAACTGGGCTGTAACATGGTTTGTATATCTTGCACGCACTTTAAATCATTCATTCTCCAGTCTCCTGTACACAGGGATTGGTTGCGTGTTTGCTTGAGTTTCATTCAATCAACAGGAGATAAAAAGGCATGCAAATTCCTTTCAAACGAACTCATTTGTCTGTGCTTATTGGTACATTGGCGCTAGGTTCAGTCGTCGTGTTAAACGGCTGTTCCAGTAATGCTAATTCAACCGGCGATGCTTCCAGTGCCAGCAGAAGCACTGTCATTGCGGCTGGTGCACAATGTGCCTACGGCGGTATCCAGGTCGATACTGGTATTGACGAAAACAAAAACGGTGTACTCGATGACAACGAGATTGATAGCACCGATTATGTGTGCAACGGTGCTGACGGCCAGACATATTCCTCACTGATCAATTTTAAAGCTATCCAGCCAGCGGTGACCGATAGCGAGAAAAATAGTATTCGTAGCACCGATACAGTGACTATTGCCGGTAAAGCCCAGACTATTGCCTACAACACATTGTTAAAGACTGGTGACACCGACAATGGTGAAGTGTTTGGCGCAATCAAGGATTCTACTGATACGGTGATTATGGATAGCAATGGGGTATCGCCCAGCCTGTGTAACGGAACTCAACTTCCCAGTCGCAACGATAACCCAAAAGGTTCGGGTCTTGATCACGTTTCCATTTTGCAGAAGAACGATAAGCTGTACATGGTTTCTCAGTTTGAGTGTCAGGTAGGCGCGATGTATATGAACGAACTGACCCAGGATTCCACTACAGGTGCACTTTCTGTTACTCCAAATACGCTGCAATATGTTAGCCAGGCCTCAGGTTTTGGCGGTTGGGTTCATTGTGCCGGCATGACCACTCCGTGGCAGTCTCATCTGGGTTCAGAGGAATACGATTCGAATGCCCGTTCCATCGAAACCAACGGCGCGGCCAGTGATACCTATTTTAGCGCATTGTCTGACTACTGGCGTGGCGATATGAGCAAAGCCAGTCCTTACTACTACGGCTGGACGCCTGAGGTTGCCGTTGATGCCAGTGGCGCTCCGGTTTATACCAAGCACTATTCGATGGGCCGCTTCGCACACGAAATGGGTTATGTGATGCCTGATGAGAAAACTGTGTACCTGAGTGATGACGGCACCAATGTTACGTTGTTCATGTACAAAGCCGACACGGCTCAGGATTTGTCAGCTGGTACGCTTTACGCGGCAAAATGGAACCAGATTTCTGGTACTGGTCTGGGCGAAGCCGTTTTAACCTGGGTGGACCTGGGTAACGCAAGCGATGCAGATGTTGAAGCAGCACTGAACCCTGATGGTGATGTAACCACTAATGATGGTGTGACTTTTTCCGATATCTTCAACACTGAAGCACCACAAGCTGACGGTAGTTGTGCAACGGCAGGGTTTGTAGCTGTTAATACTGCGGCTGGTAACGAATGTCTGCAGCGTACGACCAATGACCTCAACGGTGACGCAACTTACGATGCTAAGGACGATGCAATCGCCAATCGCCTGGAATCACGTCGCATGGCGGCATATCTCGGCGCCACCACTGAGTTCCGTAAAATGGAAGGTATTACTTTCAACGCTCGTGACAACAAACTTTACCTGGCTATGTCACAGGTGACCAAGGGCATGCAGGCGGGTACCAGTAATGACAAGGGTGGACCGGACCACATCCAGGTTGAGTCCAATTCATGTGGTGGTGTGTACGAGCTGACGACTGCTTTTAATGACAGTATCGGTTCGGACTATGTCGCGTATAACATGAAGGGACTGATTGCTGGTAAAACAGTCAATTACGATGGCACCGCGCTGGCTGGTAACAGTTGCGATATCGATGGTATCTCCAATCCTGACAATGTCACCTTCCTGCAGGACAGTAATGTTTTATTAATCGGTGAAGATACAGACGGTCATATTAACGATGCGTTGTGGACTTACGATATTGTAAACAAAACGCTGACCCGCATAGCTCATACACCTTATGGCTCAGAGGCAACGTCACCTTACTGGTATAAGGACATCAATGGTTTCGGTTACCTGACGCTGACTACCCAGCATCCGTTCGGTGAACTCAGTGACCCCCACTACGTGACAGGTAGTGCGCCAACTGATGAAGCATCTTTAACAACTGAAACAGGCTATGTAGGACCTTTTGACTTTTCCCAGGTTAAGTAAAGCGATCCTGTAGTTAAGCCGATAAGATCGGGGTACTTTGTGCCCCGATTTTTTGCCGACAACTTTTATGACGCCTGCTCCAATCTGTATCTTTTGCATCTTTTAATCAATATGACTCGATCGCTTTTGTAGAGTTACCTCTACAGTTGCTACCGCTTTCATCTGGTTTGCTCCCTCAGGTCGACGATTCCTGCAGTCTGGACTTTCGTTCAGCCAGTAGTCCTGTCTGGTATTTTACCGATCGCCTGTTAAGCAGATCTCCCCGAATAAGAACATTAACTTTCACTCGGTTCTGGATAAATATGGACAGCCATGGATAAATATGGACAGCCATATATTGTGGATAAATATGGACATCCATATATTGAGCATCCATATATTGAGCATCCATATATTGAGCATTAATAAGTTAGCTAAAGGTTAGGATTTGACAACCCATTAACTGGTAAGCACAAGTGAAAGGGCTTACCTTTAACATTAAATCGAGTTTAGGTTTCAGGGGTAATTATTAACTTTTTCTCTTTAACTTGAACACAAATAGGAAGGCCAATTGTAAAGCCAGCTTTTTCAAGCCATGAGCCTTTGAGTAAAATAAAGGGAGTTGTTGAACTTCCAGCATATGGTCTACTTTTTAGAGCGTAGTCTCGATGACCTTCTCTAACGGTGAGGGAGCGTTTAGACATGATAAATTCCTTGTGCAGTAGTAATATACTGCCACCTCAAGGTACGAATCTTAGGGTGGCAGGCCATACAGGGTTCGTACTACCGCGCACAAGGGGCGGCCACCCGAAGGTGCCCCATATGACCCACCATAGTGGGACAGCCACAAAAAAAGACGCAGAACGTCTTGTGGCCCTTGTGCATTGCGGGGTACGAATCCCGCCCTAATTTGTATCAGGTATAATCACTGTAATCTTATATATTTGGCCTGTCAATGCTCTGAAACCATCAGCCTAACCAGCTGGGTCAAGCGGATCGGCCTATAGCGATGCCTGGAAAATAAGGATGGAAATTAAAGGGTGTAGTACTTGGTTGACTCATAGTTGGCTGCCCGCTTTCCCAGAACGTTCAAGCTGTAGAAAAATTAAGCTGATATTTTAAAGGGTAATAAATGATTAATAATTCTAAACAAAATGGGATCCTACGTGAATATTCTTGTGGCTATGCTGTAAAAGTATGGTTCTATAAGCGTAGAAACGCGTCGTGAACCCTGTTACTTTTTATGTTTTAATTTTTTTACACTCCTGTTACGGTTCTTAAAGGAGTAGGTTTTGATAAGAGAGGCTACAGCAGAAGACGCAGAACAATTTTGCGACGTTTTACGCACTTCAATTACAGAGCTGTGCTACCTCGACCATCGAGGTGACAAAAAATTGCTAGATGAATGGCTTGAAAATAAAACTGTGCAAAACTGTAAAGAATGGATCGTAAATCCTGGTACAAATGCATTTGTTGCGGAGACTAATGGAAAAATCGTAGGTGTCTCAACCATTGGTCACGATGGATTTGTATTTCTTTGTTACGTAATACCAAAATTCAAAGGCCAGGGAGTTGGTGGGCAACTTCTAAAAACAGCAGAGGCAAGTGTTTTAAAAATGGGAGTTCATTCTTTCAAGCTCGAAAGTACGATAACTGCTAAAGAGTTCTATGAGCATCATGGCTATTTGAAAGTTGGTAAATCTACTAATTGCTTAGAATATGAGAAAATATCAAACAATAACAAGGAAGATTTACATGGATAAATTTAAGCTACTCCACTGCTTTACGCAGCTTAAATTTCCCAGTGATGCAGGGCGTTAGCACAGTAAAAATATGAATTATCGAGTAACCTTAGACAACTATAAAGAAGACAAATATTATCCAAAAGTAGTTCGCGTTGTGTCTGAAATACTAGAATCTAAGCGGGTAGTTAACACGATTGATGTATTTAACCGAATTGGTGTTTTATCCGAAGAAAACATCAAGAGGTGGCAGACTGGACAAGTGAATTATTTGGAGTCTGTTATCGAATGTAATCTGAGCAAGGCGAACCGTATAATTGCAATTCTTGGTTTTCATTCTCACGATCTAAACTTGTGTAAATCCAATAGTTTTGTAAAACGCAAGGGGCAATATTTACGCTTTACAAAATCCGGGTCTAAAAAAATGGAAGAATGTTATGCTAGACAATATACTGTCGTTGGCTAAAAGTGCTAACAATTCCTGCAAATCAGACCACCGTAAGCTGTCTTGTTTTTTGCATAAACACGCAAAAAAGTAGCCATCTTACTCCGGCAGTTTCTGGCGGCGTTATGTACTCTAATGAAAAACGAAAAAGAAAAACTACCCGGATTTACAATTACAATTTTTAAAGAGTTTGGCGGTGCTGAACTTTTAGAAAAATCGATACAAATGAATTGCTCAGAAGCTAATCGTGGGAATTCGACAATTTGCAAATGATATGATTGAAGCTACAAATGGAATTGATGATGAAAAGCTGAAAAGAATAGATCAAATATTGACGAATAAGGAGCTTCCAACTCTTTCGAATATGAGAGAAAAAGGCTATAAGAAAGTTATTCAATTGCTTTTTAGAAACAAGGTTAAATCTGAAAATGAGTTGCGTGCTTTAAGAGCTTATGTTGAGACAGATATTTTAAATAGCCAGGAAAAGTACCAAACACCAGTATTGATGGATGAATATGAATTTAAACGTACATGACAAACGCCAGCAAAGGACTCGCTGCACTGTTGGAAAATTGGATGATTAAAGACACCGAAAAGTGATTATTGATTCAATGGGTTTCACGTTACCGTTGATCTGTAGTAGTGTCAAGCTTCAAAAACTGGGTGCCGCAAAAAGGTTAGTTATCGGGAGCTGTTTCGTACAGGTCTTGATACTAGAGATGTCCATGATGTACGTAAAGCAGTGGTATTTTCAGTACCGCTGGGAAATAATCACTTTAATGAGCGTATAGAGGCAACATGGGGTAAATCCGTTGGTTACGTCGCACGGTGAAGGCCAAAAACTGGGTTGGTTCAGAGATAGATTTATTGAGAATAATCCCCATGTGCCTCCGCCCCCTTTAGCTCGACCCCTTTAACCTCAAAGTCGGAGAGCTAACCTTGTGGATCGAAAAGCAACAATAACACTGCTTGTACTATGTTGAACAAGTGCGTCTGCGACATGCATAACCTGACCATCCAGGTATTTAATAAACAAATGTTTAACCTACCTTAAAAACGGCTACTAAATAATCCTCAGATTTATTCAAAAACTGCTATATAGATACCCCATACGAAGTTTTTATCTGTTTCAACAGTTTACAGCTTATTACAAATACAAGAGGCTCCGCTAGACATAGATATGGCGTTAAAATCACCGTCAACAGCCAATGCATACCCTATGGCATGGGGTAGAGAGAGCCCGAGATAGACATGTCAAGCTCTGTCTGTGCCAGTTTGACCGTTCAACCTGCAATACGGGAATAACTGATCTAAATCTAATGATAATCCGTCTATCCATTCTTCTTATTCTTGCCTTAGTGCAGTGTTACAGCATGACACTCGCGCTTGCGAGTGAGGGCGAAAAAATCGATATTACCCAAATATCGTTAGAACAGTTGTTAGAGACCGAATTCATTCCAGCCAGTCGTATTGCACGCCAGATCAGCGACGCCCCTTCAGCCGTATCAATCATCACCGCCCAGGACATTCATGATTTTGGCTACCGTAGCTTATCTGACATTCTCAAGAGTATGCGCGGGCTGTATGTAACCTCAGGACTGTATTACGAGTATCTTGGTGGACGCGGCTTCGGCGCACCCAAAGATTATGCAGGGCGCATCATGCTGATCATCGATGGCTATGTTACCAATGAAAATGTCTACAATCAGATCTTCCTCGGTGAAGAGGCACTAATCAATGTCGATATGATCGATCGTGTGGAATACATTCCCGGTCCAGGTTCCACTACCTACGGCAATAGTGCATTTCTCGGCGTCATCAATATCAGGACTAAACGCGGTCGAGACCTTGATAGCGTTCAAGTGGCTGCCGGCGTTGGTGATAATAATAGTCGCAGGGCGCGCCTGAGCTTTGGCAAGCAATTCGATAATGGCGCAGAAATTCTACTCTCTGTATCAAAAAATGAAGATGATGGCCTCAGCGTCAAATTTCCAGAACTGGATGACTGGGAATCATCCTACGGTGACCCCTATACAAACCAGGCAATCTCTCCTATTAAAAAAACAACCACCGAACGTCTGTTTTTCAAGGGCAGTGTTGACAACTGGACACTGGAGCTGGCTACAGGTCAGCGCGATCTAGATGAAACTGCATTCATGACGGCCTTCGAACCGGCTGATTTTGCTTCCAGGAACTATATGTCAGACAAAAACAGCTTTCTCAAGCTTAATCATGATAGTGACCTGGATGAAGATTTAAAACTCTCTACCCAGCTGTATTTCGGACAATATGATTACAGATCAGGTGATCAATCATTTGATGGGTACCGAGAAACCCAGGCGTCACAAGGTGAATGGAGAGGGGTAAGTTTTACATTTATCGGCAGCTGGTTTGAACAGCATAAAGTTTTATTTGGCATAGAATATCGTGACGATTATCAACAATCCTATAGTAGCGACTCATCAGATCCTGTATATGATTACTTCTTTAACCAGCAAAATGATTACCATACAACGACCACCAGTGTGTTTGTTCAGGATGAATACCGACTAACAGACAAGCTAACACTGGTCCCCGGATTACGTTACGACTACAACACTAATTATGACAGTACTTTAAGCAACTCTGTTTTCTCCGCCCCTTTCAGCAGCGAAACTGATTTAGATAACTCTCTCAGCCCACGTATTGCCGCTATTTACCAGCCCTGGCCTGCATCGATATTCAAACTTTCCTACGGTAGGGCATTTCGCAACATCAATCCCTGGGAAGATATCAAGTATATTTTCAGCGCCCCTCCCAGCAAAAAGGAAGCCATATCGACCCTGGAGCTGGTCTGGCAGCAGCAAATAAGCTCTAAAACACGATCAACTCTCTCGCTTTATCGTAATAAAATCACGGATGCCATTTCGCCGATTTATTACGATCTGGACACTCTAGGACAGGAGATAGGGATAGAGCATGTTAGCCGTGATGGCTTCAGGCTGAATGCCAGTCTGGCTCACCAGGTCACAGAAGATAATTTTGGTGAACAGTTATACAACTCGCCACACTGGTTGGCAAAATTGAATGTGGCACAACCCTTATTCCAGAACAAAGCCATACTAGGGTTTGAGCTACAAACAACGGGTAATCGTCTTGATATTGAGCGCAACGATGTCGGTTCAGATACTGTAGCCAACCTTACGCTTAGTTCCAGGAAGGTATTACCAAATACTGATATCAGATTCAGCATACGTAACCTGTTCGATACCCAACGCAAAGATGTGCTGAAACACGATGTATTGACCGCCTTACCTCTTGAAGGTCGTAATTTCTGGTTACAACTGGAGTACGACTTCAGATGAGCCTGAACCTGCGCCAACTGTTACTCCTGATATGCTGCCTGCTCGGTTTTGGCCATGCTAGCTACGTTCATGCGCGCGAGGCACTACCGGAATATACACTCAAGGCTGCCTATCTATACAAATTTGCATTATTGACCGAATGGCCAGCCGATACCCTGGGCAACAATATTAACTTATGCTTTATAGCTGACGAGGATTTCGGCAAAGCACTTGACTCCATTCAAGGAAAACAGATCAACAATAGACCCATCAATACTCGCCCTATAGTGAGCGCAGAACAAACAGGAATCTGCAATATTATTTTCATCAGACAAATGACTAATATCAACCTCACGAACCTGATACGTGAAATATCAACTCAACCAATATTAACCGTCACGGATGACGAGCAGCTGGCCAAAGCAGGAGCAAGCATTTTCATACGCCCAGAAGGCAAACGTCTGGTGTTTGAAATCAATACAGAAGCAGCCCAAAGTGCTAAACTTAACATCAGCTCTCGTTTGTTACGTCTTGCAAAGTAAACTTAGGGCCTGTTAACTCATGAAGCTGAAAACATTGTTTAGCAATCAGCTAATTCAAACAAAGCTAATTTTAATCAATGTATTGGTTCTAATAATCGCTTTATCCCCAGTGTTGCTGGTAATGTCTGCGTACGAATTTTTTGCTCTTCGCAAAGCGACCCTGGAAGCTATCCACGTTAATGCTGACATTGTTAGTGATAATGCTGCCTCGGCGATGGCCTTCAACGACAACATCACGGCGACAGAGGCTTTGGCGACCCTGCAGGCATCATCCGACATACTGTATGCCTCGTTAACACTACCCGATGGGACGATACTGGCAACATTCAAACGCGAAGATATCTCTGTCATAGTAGTCAGCGATCCCCCTCCACTACCAAAGGTTGAAGAAGAGTTAACATGGGACCGCTTCAAATTAACCAAGCCGGTGTTTTTAAAATCTGAATTCGTCGGCACATTATCACTAGAAGCCAGCCTCAACATAGTTTACCAGCGCATATTCCTGTATATAGGCGTCATTACTGCAGCGGTTATTGTCAGCCTGTTTTTCTCACTATGGCTAGCTATAAAATTAGAAAATTCGATCATAAGACCATTAAAGCATTTAATGGATTCAGTTAAGCGTGTGACCCAAAATCAGGACTACAGTGTGCGCCCTATGGTAGAGCGCACTGATGAGATAGGTGATCTTTCACGTGCCTTTTACGACATGATGTGCAAAGTGCAGGAACGTGATGACCATCTTCAGGACATGGCCTTTTATGATGGAGTAACCGGGCTTCCCAACCGCCATTTTTTCAAGGAACGCATAGAACAGGCTGTCAGCACTGCATTACATTACCAGCAACATTGTGGCCTGTTGTTTATCGATCTTGATGATTTCAAAATCGTTAACGACACATTAGGCCATCATATCGGCGACGACTTGTTACGCAATATCGGGCAACGCCTTCAGGAGGTTTTACGTCACAATGACATGGTCTTTCGCATCGGTGGTGATGAATTTGCAGTAATTTTAGAAAATATTAAAGAGATAGAAATCTCAACAATTATCGCTGACAAAATTATTGAAAATGTGTCACAGCCAGTCACGCTGCAGGGGCATGAAGTTAAGGTAGGGGCCAGCATAGGAGTTAGTGTTTATCCCGATTATGCTAATGATGCTAGCACTTTACTAAAAACTGCTGATTTAGCCATGTATATTGCCAAAGGGGGTAGCAAAAACACCTACCATCTATATACCCCTGATACGTAAAGACACCTTTACTAAGTCAGGTGGAACAACGAAAAGCAGGCCTTTTACAGGCCTGCTTTTTTAAAAAGAAACGACCATGTATATAGTAAAAGGCGGTTGCCATTGTGGAAACATTTCATATGTAGCAGAGTTTCCTAATGAACTTTATACCTTTACTCCACGCGCTTGTGACTGCAATATGTGTAAAAGCCATGGAGCCACATATGCCTCGGATAAAAACGGAAAGCTTACAATAAATATTAAAAATGAGAGCGCAGTGAGTAAATACAGGCAAGGAAGTCATATTGCTGATTTTTTAAACTGTAAGAATTGCGGAAATATGATCGGTGTTTTCTATGAAGAATCTGGCTGTATTTATGGGTCAACAAATATTCGGACATCAAATGAATATGGCTTATTCAAAGCAGCTAAGGAGATGCATCTTATAGAAGTAGGCGATGAAGAACGTATCAAGCTCTGGAGAGAGAACTGGTTTCCATATGTAACAATAAAATTTGAACCTGGCTAACCATGGTGCCCAGTGAATGTTCGCCATCGCTCGTCCAACTGAGGCCAACCGTTAACACCTATAAGTGTTGAATATGGGAAAAAAAATTAAGAAACTTTCGGCTGCTCAAAAAAGAGCTAGAAAAGCTGCTAAAGCTGAGCGTCAAAGGAAATATCAGTGGGTTTTCATGAATGGCAAGCAAGTTAGGATAAAACGTCCTCCGACTATTGAGGGGATGGATGTTGATGAATTCATCAGAAGAAATGCCGACCCCATTTGGTTGCACCAAAATGAAATGTGGGAGTATATCGAAATCGAGGAGAATACCGAATTCGATGACCCGGATGAGAAGCTATGTCAAAGCGATGAAACTGATGATGACATTCCATTTTAAATATCTAGAATGCCACCCATAATAGTACTACAACTAACAATTGATACAGATAACGGGACCCACTGGGTGTCGCATATTTTCTGTTATGTTTTAGAAAGGAGGAATTAAATTATGAACCTTAAAACAACGTATTTATTACTTTGTGTGTTAGGTATCTTACTGCCTTTGTCTCAGTTCATTCCCTGGGTTGTTGATAATGGTTTAAATATCCCACTATTTTTTCAAGAGCTGTTTTCAACTAGAATTGGTGGCTTCTTCGGTATGGATGTAATTGTTTCTGCTGTAGTTCTATTTGTATTTATTTTTGCTGAAGGTAAACGCCTAATGTTGTCTAACTTGTGGTTACCTATAGTGGCAACTTTAAGTGTTGGAGTTTCTTTTGGCTTACCACTATTTTTGTATATGAGGCAGAGGAAAATTGAAGGTAAAATTTAACAGCACGATTCAACGAAAAATTTACTCGCTGATGCTCCCAAATTCCCGCAGGGCTGGCGTTGGAGGTAATAGTGAATTAAATAATGATAAAACGGAATCTGCATATTTTGCCCCACTTATATTGAACATCGAAAAATGACCGAAATACGAACTTTAAACATGCATTCTGGTCCCATCAAACTTACTTTTGAGAAACTTGTTGAGGTTGAGCCAGGAGGAGAGCTTGTTCCTTTTTACCATTTCAAAATTACAGGTAAAGACGGAACTAAAGTTGGACACATCAATTTTAAGGTTGGAGACACAAATCATGTAAGGCAGTGTGTTGGACATATCGGTTATGAAATATTACCTGAGTATAGAGGTAATTCTTACTCATGCTCAAATGTCCAGATACAAAGTTCTTTACAGTTTTTAGAGATGATTTAAATATCACTGATTTTTCGAAATTCAAAACAAATATATGTATTTCGGTTAATAAAAGTATCAAGCCTGAAGGAGAAGATTGTGGAACATAATTACTCTGTTGAATACTTAGAAGATTCCTCTTTATTCAAAGTTAGGCTATTTGGGGAAGTATCAGAATCTACAGTAAAAAGCTGTTTCAAGACTTATGAACAACTTGTGCAGTACTATTTTAATGGAAGCGATTTCAGACTGATGATTAATAATTCAGGTTATCGTCCAATAACGGAAAGAGCTCATCGGCTTATTCGCGAACTGTTTACTAGTCAGACACATAAAACAAAATGTATAAAGGTTGCTATAGTAAACGAGAGTATTCCGCAAATAGAAAAAAGAAACGAGTTATGGGTGGACGAAATTGAAGGATTTTTTTCAAATGAAGAAGATGCGTTTAATTGGCTTGATAACTAAATACAACCATAGGCTACAGTGGGGGCTCAGCCACACTGGGGCCGGTCGTTGTGCGAAGAAAAAATATCAGGATTATCTGAATGTCGTTTTTTACTGAACCAACTGGATTTGAAAAAACTGCTATCTCAGGCCTTCAAGGATCATGGGCTAACTTAAGAGACTCAGTCGTTGAAAACTTTGGGTTCCCTGAATCAGATAAATTACTATTTCATATTGATGAGGCAATGAGCTGGGAATCAGTAAGAAATCTAAATATCATGAGGAAATCATTCATTCTGGTGCAAAATATTGCAATACAGGCTAATGCACCAAAAGAAGTGATTGAGTGGGTTGATAATGTAAGGGAAAGTATGGATGCAGCGGTACAGGCAATAGCTGAAGGTAAAGCACAATAATGTAAGCAACATCACAATCGCATACAAGGCGCTGCTAATGGATAATTTGTTCGCTTTGCTACTACAAAATTCACACAAAGCGAGGTGTTGGGCCTGAGGGTATGCAAAATAAAGGAGATCGTATGTTTAGTGCACATGCTAGAACAAACAGATCAAATGAGATGGTTTTATTATTTGCTCTCATCTGCATTCTTGCTCAGTTGATAATGGTAAACAGGACGTATGCTGCTGACAACACTCTCGTGACAATAGAGACAGGTAGGATTCGCGGAGATTCGATTGCGGCAGGTTCAACGGTACGTGCTTATCGTGGAATTCCTTCGCACTACAACTCGTCCAACTGCGGATTCCAGGTTCAAAGCAAATAAAGGCTACGGCTTTGAATTATCTGTTGACCTCTAACCTCATTCATTTATTGGTCAAGGACTGTGGTGAAAATGTCATCAATTAAAACCTGCAATTACTAGCGGGACAAACGGAGCTTATTTAGATC
Organism: Gammaproteobacteria bacterium; assembly: GCA_050292965.1. Taxonomy (GTDB): domain Bacteria; phylum Pseudomonadota; class Gammaproteobacteria; genus JACNJF01. The sequence goes on from JBNKMF010000005.1 coordinate 23,840, forward strand.
CTTGTATAAAAAACCTAACTCTGCAGCCTCGATCACCTCGCGACGAGACAGGTCGTGTTTTATATCCATTTTAAAAATTCGCCTTTCTTCACAATTCCATAAAAAAACAACATGTTAGCATACGTTGTTTTACGTCGATGATAGAGGCCATTCCGAACGCATGCACAACAGATATCTGCTGATCAGCCTAACACTCTGCTCATTAACCTCCTTCTCCCTGCCTTTGGCTGCGGATGATTCACCTGTTCCTGACATCGCCTGGAAACAGGCCGTGGATGCAGGCCTCAACGGTTCCAGCGGTAGTTCGGACAGCCTGAGTGTACACCTGGGCTATAACGCCTCTTACAAGGATGAGGAGGATGGCTGGAAATTTGCCAACGCCTACGACAAGGCTCAGACCAACCGCATTGAATCGAGGAACCAGTTCTTCACGGATCTGCAGAAGGACTGGTTCTATGGAGGTAACCTCTGGTTTGCGTTCGCCCAGGGCCGTTACACCTGGGATAAATACAAAGATTGGGACTACCGGATTTCGACCACCGGCGGTACAGGATATGAGTTCATCAAAAACGATACCTTGTATCTGACTGGACGTTTAGGTCTGGGCGGCAACAGAACAAGAGGAGGCTTGAATGAAGAATTCACTGCAGAGGCAGTGATTGCCCTTGATTCAACCTGGACCATCTCCGAGCGGGAGGCCGCCGACTTCAACACCACCTTCTATCGCAACCTGGATGAGAATGACGAATACCGCAATATCACCAGTTTCAACTGGAAGATGAAGATGACCGAATACGGCAAATTGGCCATGAAGATTGGGCTCAGCAATGAGTACGACTCTCTGGCCGCTGAGGGAACGGAAAAGAATGAGTTCAAATATAATATTTCTCTGGCCTGGGGGTTTTGATCTTCGCAATGGAGAGTGATGGATGGTGCTAAGACCTTCTCGTGGTCTCAATAAGGATTCACCTGTAGCTTTGTCTAAGTCTCTATAGCGAAACCTATCAAGAGCTGTCAGGTTAGCCCTGAGTAAGTCACTGTTGGAGTGGTGTTAATGGCATGACAAATCTTTGGTCATTTGCCGCTTTGTCTTTCTTCTTGTAAAAGAATGTTAATCGCAATATTTAAAAGGTACCTGATTACCCCTGAGACTCAGCTAATTTAACGCAGTTAAAAAATCACCACAGATTAGGGCAGGATGCCCGTAAGTACGAGATTATGGATGGTCGAAGGCAGAGCAATGCAGGATGCCAACATATACTTAGGTGTCAGGGTGAAGCAGGAAGCCAGAGCCGAAGTATAAGAACGTGAAGAGAAAATTCATAAATTGATTCTACCTGTCATTACCTTACGTCAGGTAATAGAGGTCAACTGCGCAATTCAGGATAATGTTCTAATGAGGTTGTCATTTCATCGAGACAAGTAAAGCCCCGGCAGCGATTAAACAAATGCCTATCCAATTGCCGGTGGTTAATTTTTCGCTTAAAAAAACCACACCAAAGACAGCAACCAAAACAACACTCAACTTGTCAATTGGGGCAACCTGTGAAGCATTTCCAATTTTCAGGGCACGAAAATAACACAACCAGGATGCGCCTGTAGCAAGACCGGAAAGGCAAAGGAATAGATAGGTTTTTGTGGATATCGAGCGCAGGGACTGGAACTGATTGGTTACCAGAAGTATGCAAGCTAAAACAGCCAGGATTATTATAGTTCTGAAAAAGGTGGCAAAATCCGAATTAACCTCTTCTACACCAATTTTCGCAAAGATTGCAGTAAGGGCAGCAAATACAGCAGAAAGTAGCGCCCAGAGTTGCCATGATGCGAGCGGATTCGTCATAATGTGTTACTCTCTGAAGTGAGTTATATAAAGGCTATGTTAACTGATATAGCTTAAGTCTGTATATCTCAACTCAGGTGAATATAAAATCTACTGCTATTGGCGATAAGCTACCAGCATTAATTCGGATATTATCAGGTTCATAATCCTGATTGAGCTTATCAAGTTGGGAGGTTCTATTCCTGAGGTTATTGTTAATGGCTCGCTCGTTTTATCGATTAGCAGTATCATGAGCAAATCCGTTTAATCCTGTCACAGGTTTACCAATGGATCGCATACTACACACACTCATATTTCTTCTCATTGTGCTGCTATCTGGCAATTGCTTAGCGCAGGAAACTAATGGCCAGAACAGCCTCTATTTTACCCCTGATGATCAGATTATCTGGGGTAATATGGATGGTAAGGGCAATGCTGAGATTGCTTTATACTTCTTCTGGTCCAAAAGTTGCCCGCATTGCACGCTGGCGCGGCCAGTTATTGAACAGATATCAACTGAGATTCCCTGGCTCAGGTTGCATTCTTTCCCTATCGAAGAGAAAGCCAATAAGGAGCTGTATATAAAAATGGCGCAAATGATGGGGGAAGATGCTAGCAGCGTACCTGGATTTTTATTTTGCGGAGTAATGAGGGTAGGTTTTGATGAGACGACGACTCCGCCGCAATTACGCGAGATGCTGGATAGTTGTCATCAGTTTTATCAGGGTCTGAGTCTGAACCAAACTACGCAGGCACCAGTGTTAAAAGAAGACAATCTGGTTAATCTGCCGGGTATTGGTGTCGTGGATACTCAGGATCTGTCGCTACCCCTGCTAACTCTGGTACTGGCAGGTCTGGACTCTTTTAACCCTTGTGCTTTCTTTGTGCTGTTATTCCTGCTCAGCCTGCTAGTGCATGCGCGGAATCGGAGACATATGGCGCTGATTGGTGGGCTGTTCATCTGCGTTTCTGGGCTGATATATTTTCTGTTTATGGCTGCCTGGCTGAATCTATTTATGCTGATAGGCGACTCGAGCTGGATTACGCTGACAGCTGGAGCTATTGCTATCGTTATAGCCGTCTTCAATATTAAAGATTATTTCTTTTTTCACCAGGGCGTAAGTCTATCGATCCCTGAGTCGGCGAAACCTGGCCTTTTTCAACGCATGCGTGGACTGCTTAGTGTCGAAAACCTGCCCACGATGATTTCGGGAACCATTGTGCTGGCGGTAGTTGCTAATAGCTATGAACTGCTATGTACTGCCGGTTTCCCCATGGTGTATACACGTGCGCTAACCCTGCATCAATTGACTGACAGTGAATATTATCTCTACCTGTTGGCTTACAACGTGATTTATGTGGTTCCGCTACTGGTGATTACCATGATATTTATTTTTACCCTCGGTTCACGCAAGTTGAAAGAACACGAAGGGCGAGCGCTTAAGCTGATGTCTGGCAGCATGATGCTGGGGCTGGGCATAATTCTGGTAGTGGCACCGCAGTGGTTGAATAATGTATTAGTGGCAGTGGGATTACTGGCAGCGGCACTATTGGTCACCGCTTTAGCGCTTTATTCGCGCCGTAGTTAGAGATATCGGTAGTTCAGAATAGGGCGCGCTATCATCCTGGATTCTGCAGTTGGCCGCTCACGTTAGAGGGTAACCCACTGTTTCGTAAACCATTACCATCAATTTATCTTTTTACGCCCCACCTCCTGGAATACCCGCTTTTTGGCGTTGTCACGCCTTGGTCTACACCTCCACAAACGCACTACAACTTGTCCAACTGCTGATCCCAGGATCATAACACCTTAAATTGTCATACTGTTATTTTCTGTTTTTATTCTTCATGGTTGCTTTAATAAATTTCCCGAAGTCCTTATCCTTCTTTCTTTTGTCGGCATAAGACATTTCATTATATGCTGATTCATTCTTCATCTTTATATAGTTCTGATAATGCTTTTCAGATAACTCAGCAGAGTTTATAGCAGCCAGTATGGCACAGCCTTTTTCGTTGGTATGCGAGCAATTGGTGAATTTACAGTTCTGGCTAAGCTCAGTAATATCTGAAAATGTTTCGTTAATACCAGTATCGACAGACAGGTTGCCAAGCTCTCTCATCCCAGGTGTATCTACTATCATCGCACCATTGTCCAACAGGATTAATTCTCTGCTTGTTGTGGTGTGGCGACCTTTGTTCTCTTTTTTGCTTACGGATTGCGTTTCATAGTCGGCACGCCCCAGAATGCTGTTTAACAAAGTGGTTTTTCCAACACCCGAGGAGCCGAGCAGGCAGTAGGTACTACCAGGGGATAATGAATTCTTAATCGTATCAATGTTGTAACCGCTCAAATTACTGAAAGCTAAAATTCTATTTTGAGGAGCAATAGCCCGGATGCTTTGTATTATCTCATCAACCTCGGCTTGCACTAGAAGATCACATTTGCTGAGCAAAATTTGTGGGGTGATGCCGCTTTCATTAACCATCACCAGGTATCGTTCCAGGCGGCTAAGATTAAAATTGTAGTCGGCAGACTGGATAATAAAGGCAACGTCTAAATTTGCTGCGATTAACTGGTAATCAATCAGTTTTCCAGCAGTCTTTCTCTTTAAAAGGGTTTTTCTGGGTGCAACACCATGGATAATAGCATGACTGTCATCGTCATAAAAATTGGCATAGACCCAGTCTCCGGTGGTAGGTAGATCAACTGGAGAATCTGCTGTATATGAAAGATGTCCTGACAGCTCTGCGAATACTTCGCCTCCCCCTTTTGTGATGCTGTAGCTATCCTTATGTACTGAAACAACTCGCGCTAACTCATGATTAGCTATCATTTCAGCATCAAGTCGTCTTTTCAACCAGGAGCTGTACCCTAACTTTTCTTGCTTATCCATCAGTTCCTCAATCAGATAGAACCAGATTCTCACCAACCGAATAGGCCATGATCATACTCAATTGACGATAAGGGAGACCAGTTTCCTGATTAAAATGATTGAAGGTTTGCTGAATCAACTTAAGGTCTTTCTGGCTAGAAGGATAGTCGGAAATTTCCAGTCCATGCGTCTGCAGACAGAGAACGACATCCCTAGTCAGGGCAAAACTATCAGCACCAACACGCTGCAGAAAATACTGCCCCGTATTACCGCCGAGTCTACTGCCTTTGGTTTTAAGTAGGCGAAACAAACCCACCAGATCGTTTGTTGGCCAATCAGCCAGGAATTGACCGAAACCATGATGCTCATTAGCTGTATCATTGACGAACCAGAGATTATGCCTTAACGCCTTAATTTTCTGACGATGACGTACAATTCTCGTGTCCTGCATATAATCTTCCCAATCATTATCAGAAAGTTTCATTAATTTCGTCAGATTAAAATCAAAAAAGGCTTCCTCGAATGAGGGCCATTTGTTGTTGATCACTCGCCACACAAAACCTGACTGAAATATTCCGCGAGTCATTTCTGCTAAAAAGTAGCTATCTGTTTTTTTAGACAGTGCCATGGAAGTCACAACTTCTGGTAACAGAGATTCGAGGGCATCTTTGCCCCCTTTCCTCTTAATGGCCCGGTTATAGATGATTTTGAAGGATTTCATAGTTAATTTTGGGACTTATGTATGAGAAGCCGAGAAAGTAGGCTTTTGCTTTGATAGTCAAAGGTTTTTATCGCTTTATCTGGTTGAAATCCATTCTAATGGATCATTGATATTCGGAGCAAGTAGCTTAAGTATTGCTTGCTTCTTATGGGGAATAGCAGCATTAGAGCTTTATCAATTTTTACTGTAGGGGCCGGCCGATATCAATTTATCTGGCAATTATTTGATCCCACAGGCCTTTCAGGCGAGGATAAATGAACTAGACTATATATGCAGCCACTGTGATATTTTCATCAAACTAAGGAGAATAGCTATGGCTATTGCAGAAACCGTAAAGAACTATCTAACCCAGAAGTCAATCTACTACGATCTGGTAACTCATCCGCACACAGGTTCCAGCCATGAATCAGCCCTGGCATCTCATGTACGAGAGGATCACATCGCCAAGGGAGTAATCGTTAAGGATGATCAGGGCTACGCGATGGTGCTGGTACCGGCAATTAACTATATAGATATGAAACACTTACGCAGGGAGCTCGATCGGGAGTTAAAACTGGCAGAAGAGGATGAATTTGCCCAACTGCTACCCGATTGCGAGCCCGGTGCCGTGCCACCAGTCGGACAGGCCTATCATATTGAGACTTTCCTTGATGAGTCTCTAACCAGTCTTGCAAATATATATTTCGAAGCAGGGGACCATGAGAACCTGGTGCATATCAGTGGAGATGACTTCAAGTCTTTGCAAAGTGGTGTAAGACGAGGCCACTACAGCAATGAAATTTGAGGTTCTAAGGTAAAGCGTTTACAGCTGATTGAGTAACATCTAAACCCTGTTTTCATTGATTACTAACCAACCAGTAGAGGGTTTGAGAACTTTCGATTAGCCAGTTAATAACTGGCTAATAGGGTTTCTGTGGGCACAGAGATATTACACAGGGTTGAAAACGACAAGCTTGATTATCTGAAGAATATAGAGGCAAGCAATGAAAAGCTATTTCAGTAGTGGTTTAACTATCCCCGGCAAACTTTGGAGGAAAAAATTATATGCTGAGTAAAGAGCAGTTAAGCAAGGCTATTGATCTGTATTTAAAGCAGAATTATTCACAGCATGCAATTGTTCTAGATGGCGATTGGGGTGTAGGCAAGACCTATTTAATCAATAATATAATTTTGCCTGGTATCGAAGCCATAGACTTTTTTCATATATCACTTTTTGGATTATGCACAATATCGGATATAGAAAATGAGATTTATAAAAGTTTTTTAATTGGTACGAATACAAAAAATAGTTACTTTTCAGACAGAGAGTATTTTAGTGGTGATATATTAAAGGGGGCTAAGTTGGGAGGTGTTGGTTATGCTGTTCAATTCATCTTAAAAAAATATAGAGATTTAGATGAGCAGTTGTTTAAACTTGTTTTGTGTATAGACGATCTGGAAAGGTGGGTAGGGGATTTAAATATCTGTTTATCCTATATCAATAAACTGGTAGAGCATGAAAATATAAAATGTATTATTTTGGGGAATCTGAATGCTCTGGATGAAGATGGAATACAGTGCCTGGTAAAAGCCAGAGAGAAAACGATAAGGCATATTTATAAATTTGAAAATACAAGCGTTTCCAGAATTGAAATAGCCATGGGTCTAATAGACTATAAAAATAAGACTTCCAGGGAATTTATAAATTCATTGCTGTATACCAATATTGATCCGCTACTTAATTTTCTAAATAAAGTTGGCGAAAAAAATATACGAACAATTTCAGAAGCAATACAGCTTTATGAGTATATATATTGTCGTCATGAAAATGAATTTGAAATTTCCAGAAGATTATCATTTACCTATTTTTTAACCTTGCTGTCGGCATTAATTTTACTGAAAAAACATTTTATTCATGAAAAAGAAAGGGCGGCCTTAATTTCTGGGAACTACCGGGAAAATAATGGTTTTAGCTTGCTGAATAAAATTGGTTATTTTGATAAGAATTCACCTGTATATTTGACAGAGAAATCAAAGCTTCTTCTGGATACCATCTTTTATAGATTAGATGAGATTTCATTAAAGGGTATCTTTAGTATTATAGAAAATGGGTTCTATATAGACAGGGATTTTGAGAATAACTTTAACACCTGGACAGATGAAAACTTTTATGAACATTATCTTGATACTTTCAATTTCCATCAGCTTGATGAAGAAGAAGCTATAGATTTATTAAATAAAATAATTAGAACAATGTTAGAAGAGCAAACAATAACTAATCCAGCGACCCTGTTACTTTTATCTGAGAGAATATTAAACGATATTGAAAAAGGGGTGATAGAGCTGGATTCGGATGAGGTGGAAGGTAAGATTAAATCTGTAATTAATAGCTTATATAAAGATAAAAAAATGGATGTAATGGATTTAGAGTATCTGAATCTACATGCGGGAAGATACCCCAAAAGTAAGGCGCTATTTAAACTTACATTAAATCTAAACAGCAGCTATGTTAAAGATTTCAAGAGTCAGCTTCGCAAGAAGTTCTGGGAAAAATTAAAATCGACACCTAATGAAATAAATAAACTATTTAAGGGTATAACTGACTGTTCGTTTTTAATAGATGCTGACTCAGCTGAAGAAGTTCTTGACGCTCTTGAGTCTTTACACAACTCCCAGTTATACTTTTTCTCAAGAGAGCTGGCTGATATCAGAAAAACAATTGGTCAGGCTGAATTCAATATAAATGATGAATATTTTCTGAAAAAAATTATTGATGTAATTTATAAAAAATACGAATTTGGATATGGAATGCGCGCAAGCAATATGAAAGAAATTGCCAGTACGCTATCTTCATTTTAACCAGAATGAATGCTCGACCAGTGTATCACTATCAGGAATTCTTTTAATGGAATGATCAGTTGCTCGAGATATTTCTCTTTATTTGTCAGTAAGCCAGCGAAGCACCTGCGAGTAAGTAGTAAACTGCTTATTTTTCTGTTTCAGCTATTCTGTAAGTGAAATTAATTTTTCGCTGGAGGTTACAGGAATCTAATTGCCTTCCAGTATTGAATAGAGCAAGGTTGAAGCTATTACTGGTATTACTTGCAATTTATACCTGTGCAGATATATCCAACGATTTAACTTTTAGAGTCAAACTCATTAATATTATTAGAAAAATTAGTGGGTAAATTGCTTTCTCAATATCCCGCGTCTCAGGATCGTTAGCAGATATACATCCCCTTTCAAGCCTGCGGCAAAATGGTATTCAGAGCGGGGTCAAATGACAGGGATGTCATTTGAGGCTCAGCGCGGTTGGACCCGCGTCTGAGCCGACCGCGCTCTGGATGCCATTTTGTCGGTGAAAGGATTGAGGGGCGGCATTTTTTGGTCACTTTTTTTGCTGTAGAAAAAAGTAACTCGCACACTTTAAAGGAAGAAGCTACGGAGCAAGGAAAGCATTTAGTGTGTGAAATTATTTGTTCTATGAGTTGCCAACTCATAAATTGGTTTTGATTATTCAAAAATGAGTATTGAAATAATCAACTACTACTATCTGAATGTCTCTCTATTTCAATAACTTGCACTTCGAAATGAAAAATCCTACCAACATATTTTTCTGAGGAGGCTCCTTGATAGACAAGTACGGATCAGATGCACCAAGCACCAAGCACCGCGAGGAAAACTGCAAATGCTTATTTTATTAATGCCTCAATTTTTGATTACTTTCAGGGCTGGGGGCTTGGAGCTCGAAGTACTGGTAGGTAAATACTAATGTAACAACGTAAACATCCGACGCCGATACGTCTTAACCAACGGATTATCCGACCCCAGGATATCAAAAACCTCCAACAATCCCTTTCGCCCAGCATCATCGTTAAAACTCCTATCCTTCATCATGATGTCCAGCAAAATTTTAATCGCCTCTTCAAATTCTCCAGCCGCAGTCAGGTAATTACTCATCTGCAACATTGCATCCAGGTCTTCCGGGTTATCTTTCAGGCGCTGTTCAATTTCTGCAGGGTCACCGGCTTCCTTCAGCTTCATAGCAAGTTTAATCTGCGCCATCATTTCGCGTACTTCGGGCTGATCTTTATCTTCATCGTTCAGGGTCTCGATCAATGCGCTGGCACTTTCATAATCACCATCATTGGCGACCATCTTGGCGATATTGATTTTGAGCCTGGCATTCTGTGGGTCGTCTGCCAGTGCTTTGTTCATCATGTCCAGCGCGTCCTGCTTATGTCCTTCCTGATAGGCGATTACCGCAGCACTAAATATTTTGTCGGATTCAGACTGGATGTGTTTATTGAGAAATTTGCGTACTTCTGCTTCGGGCAGGGCACCCATGAATTCATCGACGATTTGTCCATCTATAAACAGTTTAACCGTGGGCAGGCTTCTTACTCCAGCCTGTGCTGCCAGCTCTCCCTGTTCGTCACTATTGACCTTAGCGAGGATAAATGCGCCTTTATAATCTTCTACCAGTTTGGTGAGTACGGGAATCAGTGCCTGACAGGGTTGACACCATTCAGCCCAGAAATCAACCAGTACGGGTTGTTTGAATGAGTTTTCTATGACTAGCGTATTAAAGTCTTCTGCTGTGACGTGATGAATATAGGGTGATTCGCTCATTGGGGTGCCCGGCTTAAAAACAAGATCGCATATATATAAGGATAACAGTTACAAAATCAAGCTTGCGATATATACTTTCGCCGCATTAAACAAACAGTACGGAAATCAGTCCATTGAATACAACATATGATGCCTCCGCCATCGAGGTCCTTACCGGTCTGGACCCGGTAAAAAAACGCCCTGGTATGTATACTGACACCTCGCGCCCCAATCATCTGGCGCAGGAAGTTATCGATAACAGTGTGGATGAAGCCATAGCGGGTTTTGCCACCCAGATTGGAGTGATCCTGCATCAGGATAACTCATTGTCTGTGATCGACGACGGTCGCGGTATGCCGGTTGATATCCATCCTCAGCAAGGTATTCCCGGGGTTGAGGTTATTCTCACAAAGCTGCATGCGGGTGGCAAGTTTTCCAATAAAAACTATCAGTTCTCGGGTGGACTACACGGCGTAGGTGTGTCTGTAGTGAATGCCTTATCGCGTCAGCTGGACATTCGGGTTAGACGTGGTGGTAAGGAATATTCCATGAGCTTTCAGCATGGCGATAAATTCTCCGATCTGGAAGAAATCGGCACAGTAGGTAAGAAAAACAGCGGTACTACGATTCGCTTCTGGCCGGATGAAAGCTATTTCGATAGCCCTAATTTTTCGATCCCTCGTCTTAAGCATATCCTGCGAGCCAAGGCGGTTTTATGTCCGGGTCTACGGGTCAAGTTCTACGTCGAGAAAACCAAGGAGACTGAAGACTGGTGTTATCAGGATGGGTTGTCCGATTACTTGAAAGAATCCTTAAGTGGCTTTGAGACGTTGCCGCTTGAACCTTTTATTGGCTCAATGAAAGGTGAGGTCGAAGCCGTAGACTGGGCGGTTGTATGGCTGCCGGAAGGTGGTGAAAGCATTACCGAAAGTTATGTCAACCTGATCCCCACCGCGCAGGGTGGCACGCATGTAAATGGTTTGCGTACCGGATTAACCGATGCAATACGTGAATTTTGCGAGTTTCGTAATCTGGTGCCACGTGGCGTTAAGATTGCGCCGGATGATGTGTGGGATAAGGTGTCCTTCATTCTGTCGGTGAAGATGCAGGATCCACAGTTTTCCGGACAGACTAAAGAAAGGCTCTCTTCGCGTGAAACTGCTGCATTTGTTTCTGGTATTGCCAAGGACTCATTCAGTCTATGGCTGAACCAGCACGCAGAAACTGGCGACCTGCTGGCACAAATGGCCATCACTAGCGCGCAGAAGCGTCTTAAATCGGCCAGAAAAGTAGTTCGTAAAAAAGTAACTGCGGGGCCGGCGTTACCCGGCAAGCTGGCCGATTGTTCGAGTCAGGACGTGAATCTTACCGAATTATTTCTGGTGGAAGGTGACTCGGCGGGTGGTTCGGCCAAGCAGGCACGCGACCGCGTGTTTCAGGCGATTATGCCGCTACGCGGTAAGATTCTGAATACCTGGGAAGTGTCGGTGGATCAGGTACTGGCCTCGCAGGAGGTACATGATATCTCGGTGGCCATAGGCGTTGAGCCGGGATCGCCCGACTTAGCCGGTCTGCGTTATGGCAAAATCTGTATTCTGGCCGATGCCGACTCGGATGGGCTGCATATCGCAACTCTGTTATGTGCCTTGTTTCTGCGACATTTTAAGCCGCTGGTAGAAAATGGGCATGTCTACGTAGCTAAGCCACCTTTGTACCGTATCGATGTGGGGCGCGAAAAATTCTACGCGCTGGATGAATCGGAACGCGACGGTATTATTGATCGAATAGCAGCCGAGAAAAAGAAAGGTAAGGTTACTGTGACTCGTTTTAAGGGTTTAGGTGAAATGAACCCTTTGCAGTTGCGTGAAAGTTCAATTGCACCGGATACCCGGCGCCTGGCTCAGCTGACGATTGAAGCAGGTGATGATTCATTTAAGGTCATGAATATGCTGCTATCTAAAAAGTCTGCTGGTGAACGTAAAGCCTGGTTGCAGGAAAAAGGTGATCTGGCAGAAGTATAGTTTGAAGAAGTTGGGCATACGGTATTGTTATTTCGCAGAAATTCGCGTATTTTGCGCAAACTTTTCAGTTCGGCCCATTTGGTGAGTTAAGGCGTGGCACAGAAAAAAATTCGATTACATGGTTTTAATAACCTGACCAAGACTCTCAGCTTTAATATTTACGATATTAATTACGCAGCGAACAGTGATCAGGAACAAGGTTACATCCAGTATATTGACGAGGCTTATAACGCCACGCGTCTAACACAGATACTGACCGATGTTACCGAAATCATCGGTGCTAACGTACTTAACATTGCGCATCAGGATTATGAACCGCATGGCGCCAGTGTCACCATTCTGATATCCGAAGAACCCATTGCTGCGGAATTACTCTCTAATAGCGAATCACCGGGACCATTACCTGAGTCTGTGGTTGCGCATCTGGATAAGAGTCATATCACTGTGCATACTTATCCGGAAAGTCATCCTGAGAATGGGATATCTACTTTTCGTGCAGATATCGATGTATCGACCTGTGGTCGAATTTCACCGCTTAAAGCTTTGAATTATTTAATTCATTCGTTTGAATCGGATATTGTGACTATGGATTACCGGGTGCGTGGATTTACCCGCGATGTGAATGGAAAGAAACATTTCATAGACCACAAGATTAATTCCATCCAGAACTATCTGGCGCGTGATTCGCGCGAGCGTTACCAGATGGTAGATGTCAATGTGTACCAGGAAAACATCTTTCACACCAAGATGATGTTGAAGAATTTTGATCTAGATACTTATCTGTTTGGTGTGGATGTGGATGATGTGCCGCCCAAAGAGCAACGAGCCATCACCGAAAAAATCCGCCGCGAGATGCTGGAGATATTCTACGGACGGAATATGGGGCGTGGTCAGAAGCTGAATTAATATAGAGCGGCCCAGAGTTTTCGGTGTCCCCGTCAACGGAAGAATTTCGTCAGGCTGTTGAAATACTCGATATGTGAAGAAATACTACCATGATCACTATCAGCTATGATTTGAGTTTCGACTAGCTCAGGTTTTAGCGCTGCAATAAGATTCTCACTATTTTTCCGGGGCACTGTATTGTCATGATCAGCCAGTAAAATCAAGACTGGTTGTGTCAATTGCCCACTTCTGGACACAGAATCAAAATGATCCTTTAATAATAAACTTACGGGAAACACCGGGTAGTGCGACTTTGCCACGTTTTTTATGCTGTCGTAGGGGGTGACCAGAGCTACCTTGTCGATCTTTCTTTGTGTGGCCAGATACACTGCTACACCCGAGCCCAGGCTGCGGCCAATCACGCTGATACTGCTGTGTTTATCCTTGATAGCATCGTATAGTGCTAGCGCATCCTCAAACAGTGCCTGCTCGCTGGGCGTACCACTGCTACCGCCAAAGCCTCGGTAATTTAACAGGTAAATGCAATGGTCAGGTAATGCTCGATCAAAATTAGAAATATTATCTTCCACCGCTTCGGCATTGCCACCGAAGTAGATGATCGCCGGTTTTTGCCTGTGGATTTGCCACAGCTTTAAGCGTTGGCCATGTGAGTCAATCCACATAGCCTGAGCCCGAGATGTGTGGCTTTCCGGGGTAGGGAAATAAATCAGATCACGCTGCTTGACAAACAATAGCAGGCAGGCGGCCAGATATAAAAACAACAGCAAAAAAATTACTTTCATCATGCGGCAAGTTTAACGGTTTGCTAGAGCATTCACCACATACAACTAGTCCGCAGGAACTGTTCTTTCGCTGGCCCACATTCTCAGATAAGCAATTTTTTCAGCCATTACGATAGAAAGCGGACGGGTATTTCTGATCTCTTTGATCACATCCTCGGTTTCAATCTGTTGGCCGTTAAAATGATTTGCATAGATAACAGCAACGACCGCCTGTTCAATTTCTGAACCAGAGAAGCCTTCGCTAGCCTCTGCTATTTTATTCAAATCAAGCCTGTCTGTCGGAAAATCTCGCTTATTAAAATGGATTTTAAAGATCAGTTCCCTGACTTCGAGCTTAGGTAAATCAACAAAGAATATTTCATCCAGGCGACCCTTGCGAATAAGCTCTGGTGGTAAATCATCAATTTGATTAGCGGTGGCTACGATAAACACCGATTTTTTTTTCTCTGCCATCCAGGTCAGTAAAGTCGCTAATATTCTTTTCGATGTGCCATCGTCTTCCCCACCTGAAGAAATGCCTTTTTCTATTTCATCGATCCAAAGGACGCAAGGCGCCATCGCTTCTGCGGTTTGTAATGCCTGGCGTATATTACGCTCGGTTTCTCCAATATATTTGTTGTACAGCATGCCGAAGTCCATGCGTAGTAGGGGAACACCCCACACACCGGCGACTGCTTTTGCAGCCAGGCTTTTACCGCAGCCCTGGACACCGAGCAGTAAAATGCCTTTGGGTTTATCTAGCCCTTTGGGTATGTCCGTTCCACCCTGAAAAACGTTCCGCCTTTGCTCTAGCCATTGTTTAAGGCGGTTCATGCCGCCGAGTTCAGAAAACTGAGCGGTGTCGTATTCAAACGATAAAATATCGTCGCGGTTGAGCAGTTTATATTTCGCGTCGATAACATCAGGTATGTCAGCCTCAGAGATGGCATTATCATCGATGATGGCGTTACGAATGAGTCGTTTTGCATCACGGTAACTCAAACCGGAGAGATTCTGGATCAGTCGATCCAGCGATTCTCGGTCAGTCTTCACTCTGGCGCTGGTTTGTTTTGCCCACAGCACTGCTTCTTGCTGAATCAAATGTTCCAGGTCATTCGCGTTGGGTAGCCTTAGCTGGAAATTAACGGCTAATTTACTCAGGCCCATCGGTAAATCGAGTTGAGGGCTAATGAATACCAGTTTACCCTTGCTGTTTTCGAAATTCATCGCGATTTCCTTGATCAATCGCTGGTTTACCGGATCCTGGATATAGGGATGAAAATCGAGCAGGATATACACACCTTCGAATTTGGATGACTTGATATGTTTTAAAACCTGTAGTGGTTCTGATACATGAGCTTGAGTGCCGAGGTCAAGGTCCTGCCGTTGCATGCCTTCGGTGATCGACCAGCTGAATACCGGAATCATGGATTCCATGGATATTTTAGTCAGTAGATCCAGCGCTCGGCGCTCTTCAAAAGATTCGATATAGATAATGGGTACATGACCACCGATTAATAATTTAAGGTCGTTTCTGTCTGACATGCTTAATACCTGGGGTTTAACCAAAAAGCCTCTGTGAGGTTTTGCTGTCTGGGTGTCTGTTTATTTCAATTTCGTAATAGGCTTTAAGTAGATTTTTTTCTATCCCAAGCTCGTCGCGCAATCTATCAATATCCCAGTCCATATATTTCTTATAATCCACTTTATCCAGGCGCTGGCAGTCTGAGATGTATCCCAGTCGTACGGCATCTTTAAATATTTGAATTTCTTCATCATTGAATTTATAGGGGCCCGGGTACAGGTATTTGGCCGCCAGGCTAAATAGCTTTTCTTCCGTCTGGGACACTCTATTGGTACTTCCCATGGTGAAACCAATGACAAAAGCTTCATCTTTGGGCAATAAACCGCGTCCTAGCAGAGCATGGATACAGTCATGGGCCTGAATATCGACGGCTCCGTTAAATAAATCGATAACGGGGATGTCAAATTTTGGATTTTCTATCAGTTGAATCACCAGTGGGATATCATCCTGCCCAGCCATAATATGTGCCGCACTATCGATGATCTGTTTCAGGGTGACTTGTTTAACGTCTAAAGGAATGATCCAGTCTCGCCAGCTTGTTGTGTTGTCGGGTAATTGTGTCATGGGTTTTCCTTGATTAAGCCAGCTGGGGTTTGAATTTCCAGGCTTTTTGGTAAGTGAATAAATACATCCAAAACAGGCAGGATAATCCGATCAGGAACCAGATGATGACCCATATTATTTCAGGGATGAAAGTAAGATTTGACAATGTCGCACCATCGCCGACATGATGACCATCAATGAGCACCAGTGGGCTGCGTATCGCATCAAGAACGACGAAAACCGCGATAAACTTAAGAAAGTATCTCAGTTTTTTTGAGCGGGATAGTCTGCTGGCTAGAGTAAATGTCACTAACATGAGAGTTAGTATCAGGTACGTCGAAATACTTCCTGCCCAGAGTAACAGTGCAAGCAGTATTGTCGCTTCAATAATTAACAGGATTGCTATTGAGCTTATCTTGTTGCTTCGTTCGGTTAGTAAATACAACATCATACCAAATAATGCACTACCTGCGTATCCGCTGAAACTGACCAGGAATCGTATGCCGCCCTGAGTTAAACAGAGACCAGAACCATTATAATTCAGTTTTATCGAAAGAATTTTTCCACCTGAAGCTATAGCCGAAATTCCATGACTAATTTCGTGAAAAAATGTTTCTGTCCAAATAAATGGTAGCCTTACATAAGGTATGAAATCGATAATAATCGCTAAACAAATGAGTAGTAGCAGCCGGTGTTTGAAGATTAGGGTATTCATAGGATGAAGTGAAAAGGAGCGAAGTGATCTCTTCGCTCCTGACCAATTAAAGCGAGCCTTTGGCAGCCATGTCCATATACTTATCAGTGAATCGCATTTTGATATTAGATTGACTCCCTAGTACCGTTCCGTCAGCCATCTCAATGCCAATGAAGTCGGGTGAATCTGCACCATTACCAAAAAGACCTTTGTCAAAACTGAATTGACGAACGTATTGCATGGTTTTATTAAGCGAATCAGTGCGAGTGAACTTTACTGCGTCAGCGGGGCTGTAATACATCGCGGTTGTTTTTAACTGTGCAATGAATTCAGCTTTGGTGCCACCCGCCAGGTTGGCCATATAATCGATAGCACTGCGCGACTGTTTACCCTTACCGGACATGATTGACATGGTTTCATACCAGGCACCGGTGAGTGCCTTTTTGAAGCGTTCATCTGAATCGGTTCTGACAAAAGCAATATCGACAATTTCACCTGGGATACTGGAAGAATCGAACAGTAGTTTAGATCCTTTAGCACCGACCACTTTCTGTAATGGGGGATTCCAGGTAACTACGGCACCATTGTCGTCAGTGACATAAACCGCAGCGATATCGGCATCTGACTGATTGACAACACGTACATCACGTTCTGACAAGCCATTCATATCCAGTGCACGCGCCAGCATATAGTGAGATACGGATAGCTCAACCAGTCTGATATCTCTGCCTTTTAAGTCGGAAATTTTGCTGGCGTTGCGCGCTACTATGCCATCATTACCATTAGAATAATCTCCAATGATCAGCGCGGTTGTATCAATACCTCCAACTGCGGGAATGGTAAGCGCATCCATATTGGTTGCCGTTACACCATCATATGTGCCTGCGGTATACAGGTTAATGGATTCGATATAATCATTGACCAGTACCACATCAATTGAGATGCCGTATTTATCGGCCCATTTTTTTACAATCCCTTTATCGCCGGCATATCCCCAGGGTTCCCAGCCTGTGTAGTGCGACCAGGCAAATTTAAAATTATCCTGAGCTAAACCTGCTGTTGAAATAAGCAGCAACCCGATGGTTGTGATAAGTCTAAAAAAATTCATGATTTTTCTCCGTAAGTTTTCTAAATTTACTTTTTGTCGATGATTAACAGGCCCATGTCTTCTTCCATTTTTCCGGCTATCGCATTGCCGCCTTCCATATCGGTGATTGATTCGCCCATTTTCTGTGTAAGCGTATCCATTTCAAGAATAGACTCAGCCATCTTTGGCAATGCATTACGACGAAATTCGCTGATATCAGTCAGTGCCGCCTCGACATTTTTAAATGCAATCTTTAACTGCTCAATGTCGAGTTGGGCCTGAGTGGCCTGTTTCTGAATTTCTACACCCTGATTTTTCAATGATTCAGAAGTGCCAACGATTAAATCATTGGTAGTATCGGTGACTGACTGTACACCGTGTAATACTTTTTTCTGACGTACCAGGGCAACTTGTAAGGTCGCAGCGGTATTCAGTGCAGTAATGGTGACGTTCAGGGCTCGGTCAACACCCTTGATCAACTCCTTGTTGTTGCGGATGATGACTTCAGTAGCTAGTACTCCCTGCTGGTTAACGGCAAGCTGTTGTTGCAGATCCATGATGCGTTGGCGCAACGGAAACAATACCTCTTCCTGCAGGAATTTCATGCGCGCATCATTGGCAGCCACCTGGGTTTCAATAGCCGAAGATAATTTTTGATCCAGTAGTTGCCCGAGTTTAATATATTCTTCGAGCTGGAATGTTAGCTCGCGCATGCGCCGCTGGTCATCGAGCAATGTTTTGTTGTCTCTTTCCAGGGTTGATTTCCCATCTTTCAGACTATTGACGATATCCTGAATGACAGCGCCGACTACCTGGTATTTGGCAAACCAGCGTGACATGGTGGTACCCACTCCAGGAATCTTGGCCAGTAGTCGACGTATGGTACTCATGGTGAAATCGACACGGTTTGGATTGATGGTATTGACCTGTTCCTGTAACGAAAGCAGGCTGGTTGCGACTTCTCCACCATCTTCAGCTTCCTTAACCAGCAGCGTCATCGGCTGTGACAGCAGCTGGCTTTGCTTTGCCAGTTCAAGCTGTACCTTTTTGCCCAGGTTGGTAATAGCTGCAGACTGTTTTTCCTGCGCAGCCAGATCTTTTGCATCAATAGATAATATCGTGGCAACCACAGATTCAGCCTGTTTGGCTAATTCGATATCTTCTTCAGTTGCGGCCACAGCTTCGTCCTGATTGATTTTTAATTCTGCGGCGAGGTCGGTCTTATCTAGGACCTCTAGTTTTTCATCGGTAGTTACTTGCATAAAAGACTCCGTCGTTTTTCCTTTTATAAAGTTAATTTGAAAATTGATCAGTTCTGGATATCAGACGCTTTAACTCCTGCATTGCGTCTTCCATATCCACATGAGCTCTATTTTGCTTGGTGTCTATATTGGCCAGTCTGGTGGCGACATGATCTAGTTGGGTGAGTGCTTTTTCATTGATTAATAAAAGCTCATTCACTCGTTTCATCTGTTCGTCCTTCAGGGCCAGGCGTGTTTTTAATTCATTTAATCTTTGTTGGCCGTTTGCTGAGTCATCGTCAGCAATTTTTTGCATCTCTCTGTATATTCTACTTCTGTCAATGGTACTGATGCTTTTTAATGCAATGGCAACATTTTCCAGGTTATCCAGTCCGTTTAAAAACACTTGTTCGGCGATAGACAGGTAACGGTTATAGGTGATTTCTGATGTATCCAGCTTGTGGTTAAGGATCGCATGAAAATTATCGTATTTAACCCGAAACAATTTAACCTGTGTGAGTGCCTGATCGTTATTGATCCCTTTTAATTCGTTCTCCAGATGCTTGAGAGTGTCAATTCTTCTTTTCTCGAGCTCTTTGCGAAAATAGGTGACATATTGATTGGCATGATCATCGCCTTTGATAAAGTATTCATACATCCAGTTAAGTAGTGTTACGCTACCACCGGCGGCCAGCGCAGCTAAAGCGATTGGATTGCTGCCGAAAACCAGTGCATAAAATCCCCCCAGCGCGCCAATGGTTGCTGGATAAATCGTTAATGGACGTTGCAAAGTCGTGCCCATAACCGCCTTTTTTATTGCTCCGGGTGTTAATTCCTGGCTCAGGTTTTGCTTATTCATCTTTAGGCTAACCAGTAGGTTAAATGGTTTCTCTAACCAGGTTTATCTCGACTCGGGGCAGTCGATAGTTGTATTTTCGAGAGCTCTCACCAGGCTGTTTTGGCAGTGGCTTAGCTGAGCCGAAACCAATAGCACGGGCACGATTAGGGGCGATACCATGAGTGACTTCTATGTAACGCAAAACAGCATCAGCGCGTTCCTGCGATAAAGCTAGATTGGCATTTTTATCACCACGTAAAGCTGTGTGCCCGCGTATCTCAATGCGAAAATTCGGGTAGTGGTTTAAATCCACAATTTGCGCATCAATCTGTCTTTTGCCTTCAAAGGTCAAATCTGATGTGCCGCTGACAAATACGATATGATGGGTTTTCAACGATCCGATAGTTTCCAGCTGATCCCATGCTTTGGCCGATAGTGGCTTGAAGGATTGATGAGCGGTTCCAGTTTTATTGCTCTGTTGTGCAAACCCAGAGTTATTCATAAAGGCTGTATTCAGTTCATCAATAAATTGACTGTTGATCAGGCGGTAAGGGTCTTCATCGGGAATAGGGTTGCTATTGAAGTCATTATTTTCCAGCAGTATATCTACCGCTGACTCTATTGACATGATCAATGCTTCATCTGAATAAGTTCCAGTAATGCCATACCAGTCCTGTACATTATCGATTAGCGAGACCCATTCAACGCCTTTTAGTAATGTGTTTGCCTGGGTATCGCTTACTGAGTATTGATCACTGATATCCTTGATCAGTTCGTCATTGTTTTCGCGGTAGAATTTCAAGGTCTGGTAATACGCATTAAGAAGCAGTTTAACCAGGTCGGGATTCTTTCTTACGGTTTTCTGCGATGCGATCAAGATATCAACAATCAATTGTCTGGTATCTTCTGTACCCAGCAGACGTACGATGCCCTTGTTGGAGAGTGCTTTGGTTACTTCGGGTTCCCACACCACTGCGACATCAACCTGCTGCTCAAGCAAGGCTTTTAATGCCGCTTGTGAGCCATCAGTTTTGACCTGGTATTGCGGGTTTCTCAGGCTTTGTATATCGAAATGAGAGGAAATGGCCTTGAGCAGGTGGTGACTGGGGGAGTCAGGAGTAAATGCAACGCTGTAAGGTTTGGTTTTTAAATCGTCAAGTGAGCCGATTTTATTTTTCAGAGAGATAATAGCATCTCCGCCTTTGGATTCATCGATGACCGTAACAATAGGGCCTGGGTAGTCATAAGATTTACCATTTAACAGGTAACTATCTACCGTGGCGACAGCAAACTCATAGTCACCATTTTTTAATTTATCAAATCGCTCCTTATAATTCGCCAGGTCATCAACGCATTTGATGCCATAGCCAGATCGATAGAGTCGTTTCCTGATTTCTGGTGAGCACAGAGGAAAATAGCCAACCCAACCATCAACGCCGATGTGAATGGTGCCTTTTTTAGCTCTGGCATCTGTGGCGCTGGTTTGGTTGATATCATTGAGCATAGGCTCTATAAAACGCCAGGCAACAGTTGCTATCATCCCTACAACAAGGATGATTAGCGCTAATTTGACATGTACTTTCACCGTTACTGATCCTGAAAGGAATTAACGTTAAAATCGTCAACTTCGGCTAGAACTGATTCCAGGCCTCTCGCGAGCTCCATTGGGTTGTTGGCTGATTTGTAAATTGTCACTCCTGCCTGGTTTAATGAGTGATTGCCCGCGATACAGAATCCAATCGTGTGCAATACCACTGGAGATTCCTGTATTAACTTCTGCACGGTATCACTGGGGTCCTGTCCATTACTGGCCACACCATCAGTAACCACGACGAGGTGATACTCACCATAACCCAGTTGCTTTTGCGCTTGTTGGATTAATGATTTATACGCATGGTCAATTACGGCGTTCAGTGGTGTTCCTCCACCTGCAGTAGCGTGATTAATTTGTTCAATTGCCTGTTCTTTTGAGCTTTGTCCTAGTTTGGCACCTTCGTATACTCCGTTATTGTCAAATATCGCAAGTCCAATATTGGCGTCTGTCGGGATCTTTGAAATAAATTGGGTCACCGACTGCTTGGCGACTGCTATCTTGCCTTTTCCATTTGAGCAATTTAATTCTTTCATGCTGCCTGATCCATCAAATACCAGATAATAATTTTTCTTGATCAGATTATTATCTACAGTGCTTTTCGTATCCTGCATTGTAGGCCATTTGTTATCAGTAGGGCGCATTGAATAGTTAGCAGTATTGATGACAGGTGTCTGCGTTGGAACTGGCGTTACGCTAGCCTTCTCCGGTGATCTAGAAGGGGTTTGATCTGGCATAAAATTAAATATAATGATTAGTATGCCCAGAAAAAAAAGTATGAGTTTAGTACGATTCATGTTTAACCTGTTCCTATAAGGGCATAAAAACTTCAGTTTCAGCTTCTACCTGTATGATTCGAAATTTGACCCGCATATTTGAACGCCATTCGTCCTGTGTTTTTGGCGCACAGGGATCTGATCCACAGATCCCTGTATTAGGCTGCGCAATACCATGGCCTACGGTTGCAAACTGAGCGCTATCCATGCTGATACCTTTGGACGATGCAAAGTTAATGATTGCATCGCGCACCGCCTGGGCTCGTCCCAGGCTCAGGTTACGTGCGGACTGTTTAATGCGTCCTAGAACGACGCTCGGGTTGTTTTTCTTCTTGGCGCGTAAATAACCCATAGGGTCAGAGTGCCCTTCGACAGAGATAATTGCACCGCCGTAGGTTGCAGCCAGATCGACCACTTTTGAAAAATCAGCTTTGTATAGCTCAGCTGAAAAGCTGGTTTGATTGGGTTTGAAGAATACGTCGAAACTAAATAGCTCTCCTTCTTCAAGCGAGTTCTGCTGCTGTTTTCGGTTTACCAGTTTGGAGACTTCATCCTTATTAAAGCGAGATTGTTCGGTTACTGTAGTGACACCGAGGGATGTTTTGAGCTGTTTATAATTGATGGCAGCTTTAACGAGCTGATGGTTGCCGCTGATTAATCCGAACTGCTTTAGACCTGCATTGATTTCGCCGCTCATTTTCTCCATACGACGTGGGTAGGTTTTATCACTAAAAAACTTTACATTGCCATCAAAATGAACAAATTCGCAATCCGCGTATAGACCTTCGGTATCAGCCAAAGCTTCCGGGCTATCCAGTAATATCTCTGCAGCTGCCTTCAATGTCTTTTTGTATTGGCTGAGCATGGTACTGCGATTGGTGATGAGTTTATGCAGTTCTTCATCTGCTTCCATGAGTGCTTTAGCTAAATTGTGAACCTTCGATTGATGGGCCTGATAATAATCGTGACGAACAGCATAAACATCGGCAATTACTCGGTTGGCGGTTTTGGTTGACATTAATATTTTAGCGCCTTTTACAGAGTCTTCAGCTCCCGTACCAATACTGCCGCCCGAGGTTAGGGCGAGGGCATCTGGAATAATTACAAAAGCGGCATCGACTCCTGATTCATATAATGCGGCCATTGGGCTGTTATCGGTCCCTGTTAAATCGGGTAGCCATTTTATGTTGATATCTTTTATTGAAAGATCGGCATCGCCCAGCACCCGCGCCAGATAATCCATGTGGGGGCCGTAGGCCTGTAGGGCAATCGTTTTTCCTTTTAAGTCTTTTACCTTCCTTATGTTGTTTTTGACAACTAGAGCATCACCACCGGCTGACCAGGTCATTTGATAAAAAATGACGGGTTTGGTTGCCGGGTTTTTAGCCAGTAAATCGGTTGCACTGTTGATCATACCCAGTGTCCCGCGCAGAAAGGGGGTTTTGCCAGCCATGTAATTTTTTACCTGATTAGAGAAAACATCTTCTCGTACCAGTTTGAAATCGAGTCCGTGATTGGCGAAAATCGACCCCGTTGCTGTATTACGTTGATTTCCATTGGCGTAAATCGTCGCTATATCTCCTCCCCAGGTAATGATGGGTAAGGTATTGGCGTTTGCAGATACCTTACCAACGGGGACATTCACCAGTTGGTCCATCGGCTTTAGCTGGACATATCTGGGGGCGGCATGAACACTGACGGACACACAGCAGGCCAGTATTATCCCTAGAAGGTTTTTCATTTTAGATCTCCATCAATTATTTTTTAGCGAAATTAGTGAAGGTGTAATGTTGTGTCATTAAGATTAGCAGTAATTCGTCGATTCTAAAGCTCTTTAATGACCGTTATGTTCTTCTTTCAATAAGGTTTGAAATGAGTCCTTATGTTTCAGGTTAAATTCTTTAACATGCTGACGCACCTCTGGGTCAAAACCTTCTTTTCGGACTGATTGTATCAAATTCATAAACTCTTCACTTTCCTTAACCTGTAGCGAGCTGCTCACCGGTGTCAGGTGGTAATCAGCAACAATGCGTCCCCCGCGTTTTATATGATCTCCATAGCCCCTGTCATCGATATAGTATTGAGACAGTACCAGCATACGAGAACCGAGGAAGCAGGCTTCAACCAGGTCATGAGTTACAAAGAAGATCGTTAGGTTTTCTGACTCCCACAATTCAAGAATAAACATCTGTAACTCTTCTCGAGTATCTGGATCGAGGGCACCGAAAGGCTCATCCATTAACAGTACTGGCGGTTTCATGATCAGGGCCTGGGCAATCGCAGCCCTTTGCTGCATGCCACCTGAAAGCTCGTGAGGGTATTTATCTGCGGCATTGGTCAGACGAACGCGGCTCAAATATTCCATGGCTTCTTCGATATGTTGGCGGTTTTTATACAGGGGATTCCACCATTGCCCCTCGGTAAAGGTTTTACCGATGATCACATTATC
This sequence comes from Gammaproteobacteria bacterium, assembly GCA_050292965.1. Classification (GTDB taxonomy): domain Bacteria; phylum Pseudomonadota; class Gammaproteobacteria; genus JACNJF01. The sequence goes on from JBNKMF010000005.1 coordinate 48,335, forward strand.
CAGCACTGTGCGATTAGGGAATAACGAGTAGCGTTGATACACAATGCCACGATTGGTGTTAGGGTGATAGATTTCCTGACCATCGATTTTGACCTGGCCACGATCGGGCATTTCCTGCCCTAATACCATTTTCAACAAGGTTGATTTACCGCAACCACTGGGGCCAACAACAGTGCACAGTTCTCCCTCACGCACTGTCAGGTCGATATTATCCAATACCATGTGACCGTCGTAAGATTTGTACAGGTCTTCTATGTGTAGTTTAATTTTTCTGTCGGTCATATCTTAGTCGTCCTGCTGGTACCAACTGTACTTTTTTCGGATGATCAACTGCAAGCTGTAGTCAATTACAAAGCCCAGGAAGGTAATCCAGAGTACATAGGGGATAATGACTTCCATGCTGAGGTAACGACGTACCAGGAATATCCGATATCCCAGGCCATCGGTAGATGCAATGGCTTCGGCAGCTATCAGAAATAACCAGGCTGCCCCCAGGCTCAATCTCACCGCACTGAGTAAGCGGGGCATGATCTGCGGTAATACAATTTTATAAACCACGGCCAGCTGGCTCGCTCCCAGGGTTAATGCCTTGACTATCTGTTCGCGTGGTACTTTGCGGGTCGCCATATAAATATCACGGGTTATGATGGGAAATGTGCCGATAATGATCAGCATAACTTTGCCAAGCTCATCCACTCCAAAGGCAATAAATAAAATGGGCAAAATAGCCAGTGGGGGGATCATTGAGAAAAATGTGATAAATGACAGCATGGAAGAAGAAAAACCGGCAAACATCCCCATATTCAAACCCACCAGTAACGCCAACAGGGTGGCAATACTTATCCCAATACCGATGCGTTTAAGACTACTTAAGGTGTCTGTCCATAGCAGGTACTGACCGGTACGTCTATCTTGCTGAAATGCCATGCGTTCGACCGCATTGATCATATGTGATACATCAGGTAATAATTTATCCTGCGGGTTTGCCTCCAGCCGACTATCTGATTGAACCAGATATACGGTAATGGCAATAACAAATGGCAGGCTAGCGAGTATAACCTTTAACCACCTTGGAGGATGAGCGTGTAATCCCCAGAATAACGGTTTTTTCATAACAACTCCCTATACGGCGATATTTTTTCGGTTCAACTTAATTCGGATTAGTTTGCATAAATTACGCTACTTTGATGATTTGGTAATCAATAGGCTTTAAAACGGGTCGCAAACGGATTAGTTAGATCAAGGTTGTATGGTTCTCCCTGTTAGTTATTAGGCGATTCAGCATCTGGAATCACTATTCACAAGGTTGTCATTAACCTGCCAGGGAAAAATCAGTACGGTAAAGTACTGGCAAATTAAAGCAGATACAAGTGTTAAGTGAGAAGAGTAAGACTAAACCTGATGAAAATGCCTGAGATCGGTTATCAACAACGTTGATTTATGCAAATTATTTTACTGTGAATGTTCAGCATAGCATCCACCACAACAAGACGGTAAACTACCGCCCACAAAAAATCACCTATCTGGTTGCGAATGTCCGATATTATTAATTACGAAGGTGTGGAACTGGAACCCCTGCACCTCTTTACCGAAAAAGCCTATCTCGATTATTCCATGTACGTCATTCTGGATCGTGCTTTGCCGCATATTGGTGATGGGTTGAAGCCAGTACAACGCCGAATTATCTATGCAATGTCTGAACTTGGCCTGTCAGCTAGCTCAAAGCATAAGAAATCTGCGCGTACCGTGGGTGATGTACTGGGTAAGTTCCATCCACATGGCGATAGCGCCTGCTATGAAGCCATGGTATTGATGGCACAACCGTTTTCCTATCGTTATCCGCTGATCGACGGGCAAGGTAACTTCGGTTCAGCCGATGATCCTAAATCCTTCGCTGCGATGCGTTATACTGAATCACGTCTGGCACCAATCGCCAAAGTGTTATTGCGTGAACTAGGCCAGGGTACTGTGGACTGGTTGCCTAACTTTGATGGCACCTTGCAGGAACCGCGTCTATTACCAGCACGTCTACCGCATATTCTACTCAATGGCACTACCGGCATAGCTGTCGGTATGGCAACTGATCTACCCCCACATAATCTTCGCGAAGTCGCCAGTGCCTGTATTCGTCTGCTGGAAAACTCACGCTCGACCCTGGAAGACTTGCTGGAACACGTCAAAGGTCCAGATTACCCGACGGAGGCTGAAATCATTACCCCTGCGCATGAATTGAAAAGCATGTATGAAAACGGTAATGGCTCGATACGCATGCGCGCGGTTTTTGAGAAAGAGGATGGCGATATCATTATCACCGCTTTGCCGCATCAGGTATCAGGAGCGCGCATTCTTGAGCAGATTGCAGGCCAGATGCAGGCCAAGAAATTACCTATGGTTGATGATCTGCGCGACGAGTCGGATCATGAAAACCCGACTCGCCTGGTGATCGTACCGCGCTCAAACCGTATTGATGTGGAAGGCTTGATGAACCACCTGTTTGCCACCACCGATCTGGAAAAAACCTATCGCGTTAATATGAATATGATCGGTACCAATGGTCGCCCACAGGTGAAAAACCTGAAGATGATCCTTAAAGAGTGGCTGGAATTCCGTATGGATACCGTTCGTCGTCGTCTGCAATGGCGCCTGGATAAGGTGGATGCGCGGTTGCATATTCTGGAAGGTCTGTTGATCGCCTATCTGAATCTGGATGAAGTGATTCGTATTATTCGGACTGAAGAAGAGCCCAAGCCGGTATTGATGAAGACTTTCAAGATTACCGATATTCAGGCTGAAGCCATTCTGGAAACCAAGTTACGCAATCTAGCGAAACTGGAAGAAATGAAAATCCGTGGCGAGCAGGATGAATTATTAAAGGAAAAGGTTGAACTGGAAAAGGTTCTGGGATCAGAGCGGCGCATGAAAACCCTCATTAAGAAGGAAATCCTGGAAGATGCTGAAACCTATGGTGATGATCGTCGCTCTCCGATAGTTTCGCGTGCTGCGGCTAAGGCGATGGATGAATCCGACCTGATGCCTTCAGAAGCGCTTACCGTTGTACTGTCGGCTAAGGGCTGGGTGCGCGCGGGTAGAGGGCATGAGCTTGATCCTGAAGGTTTAAACTATAAATCAGGCGACGAGTTTCAATCCGCTGCGCGAGGTAAGAGCAATCAAATGGCCGTGTTTATCGACAGCGCTGGGCGCAGCTATGCCACACCTGCGCATAACCTGCCATCAGCGCGCGGCCAGGGCGAACCTTTAACTGGGCGTTTCAAGCCTGCAGCCGGGGTCAATTTCGTATCCACTGTGATGGGGCGTGATGATGATCTATATCTGATGTCGACTACCTTTGGCTATGGCTTTATCTGCAAGTTTTCCGATATGGTAACGCGCAATAAGAATGGTAAGGCCCTGATCTCTATTCCTGCTGGAGCCGAGTTATTGCCTCCAGTTGCAGTCAAGGATTACGACAGTCAGTATATCGTTGCGGTAACCAGTGACGGCTATATTGGCGTGATTCCTATACGAGACTTACCTCAACTCGCCAAAGGTAAGGGTAATAAAATTATTAATATTCCGCCCAAGAAGCTTAAGGCAGGCGAAGAGATTGTTGGCGCTATTCACTGTGTCGATGAAAAAGATAGCCTGACCTTACACGTAGGCAAGAAATTCAAAACCATGAATCATCGTGAACTGATGGACTATGTGATTGAGCGTGGCAAACGTGGTAGCAAATTACCACGCGGCTGGCAGAATGTGGACTGGGTAGAGCAGCTTGAGTAAACCTTGATTTTTAGCTATCGCACTATATTTGAAGAATCATAAATCAACTACTAGACCGCATATCAAAAATCATTAATGGGAAGAGATGCACCAAAAGTAGATGAAGATTGACAGTTTTGCAATAAGCCCCCTTCTAGGGCGGGGGCACCAAATATCCCGCTCTGCAGTTAGTAGGTGATCCGTGATTCACAGACGAAGAGTTATTGAAAAAAACGTAATCTAGCACTAACGCTAGTATCATTTATATCGGATCCATCAAGGCTATATTTTGTTAAGCTCAGTCCGATCGAGAATTGAGGTGATATATCGTAAGTTAGACCTAATCCTAGATAGATATCTTTATCATCATTCTTGAAATTACTCGTAAAGCTGGAAGAAGTACCTGCAGACGTCACATTATCAGTAAATGTGCCTTTAAGTTCACTTTCCCAAATTAGGATACCAATTCTGGGCTCTAAATGAATATTATCGCTTAGCATTAGTGGTTTACTAATCTCAAAGATAGTGCCATCAGTTTTAGCTTTTAAGGTTGATTCATAAACCCCCTCCCCACTGAACGATGTATAGTTTCTCGAATCTGTTGCGGTGATCTCTCCAAAATCCACAAACCCGATTTTCCAGGTGAATAAATCAAGGTTTTGACCAAATGATAAAGCAATAGTCTCTGAAGAATCATCTGATGTAAACTCTTCAGCACCAACGGTATCAGGAGATACGTTACCGTAAAAATATGGATTTGCAAATGATCTGACGTCATTCTTATTGAGTAAATCAGAGCTTGACTGACCAGCCTGGACTTCAAAGAACCAATGGCTTAATTCTTTTGCATGTAGTGGATAACTAATAAAAAAAAGTAACGAAATGATTAAGTAACGCATACGCTGTCCCTAATATAAAGCTGAAAAACGATCCATTACAACGAATGAAACTACTGAAGTGGGAGTATACTTCCACCGATAAGTTGCTACAATATTTGCATAACCTTATGTTAAAATTGTAATGCTTTTAAGGCGCTTGTCAATTAGCGACCTTTTAATTAGTTTGATTCAGAGGTGGCCTGATCGAGGAATTGTCAGATCCTTCGATTCGGTTACCGGTAGTTTTTCAGTTGTGCCAATCCCTCGTAAAACCGACTTAACGATTCCATAAAAACTAAGCTTTAATTGTTCCCTATCAAGGCTCACCATATTCGGTTGAAACTTCAGCCAGACGAATAACGTTGGTTGAGCCCGGGGTGCCGAAGGGGACGCCAGCGATCACCACGATGCGCTCGCCCAGTTTAGAAAAACCTTTACGTTGAACCATACGTACCGATTTCCCTACCATTTCTGAGAATGATTCTACATCACGAGTCTGTACCGAATAAACCCCCCACACCAATGCCATTTTTCGGGCGACATGATCAGATGGAGTTAGACCTAAAATAGGTACCATAGCGCGCATGCGTGAAGCACGAATGGTTGTTGATCCAGTGCTAGTAAAAGTCACGATGGCTGAACAGTTGCGCACTGTTGCGATGGATGTAGCAGCACTGGCAATAGCATCTGCATCAGTGGCTTCACCATCAATCGGATATACGCGCAACATCTTGCGGTAATGCTCATCTTTCTCGGTAACGCTGATGATTTTACCCATCACCTCTACCGCTTCTAAAGGATATTCACCGGCTGCGGTTTCGGCTGATAGCATCACAGCATCGGCACCATCGTAAATAGCCGTTGCCACGTCAGAGGCTTCTGCACGCGTGGGCACAGGAGACTGGATCATCGATTCCAGCATCTGGGTGGCTACGATAACGGGTTTGCCCTTGGCTCGAGATATTTCTACAATGCGTTTCTGAATTGAGGGAACGCGTTCGGGAGGTAGCTCAACACCGAGATCCCCTCGAGCCACCATAATGGCGTCGGAGCAGGCTATGATATTTTCCAGATCATCCAGTGCTGAAGGTTTTTCCAGTTTGGCGAGTACACCAGCACGGCCACCGATTAATTCGCGCGCTTCCATGACATCTTCTACACGCTGAACAAAGGATAGTGCCACCCAGTCGATATTTAGATCCAGACCGAAGGCCAGGTCTTTTCGGTCTTTTTCGGTGAGCGCACTGATAGGCAACTGAGTGTCTGGAACATTGACCCCTTTACGGTCGGAGATTTTACCACCCACGATAACCTGAGTAGTAATTTCGGTCGCTGAAACCTGCTCTACACGTAGACGCACCTTGCCATCATCAATCAGTAAGTCATGGCCGGGTTTTAGTACTTCAAAGATTTCCTTATGTGGCAGGGTGACACCATGTTCATCGCCAACATGATCATTTAGGAATAGGGTAAATGTGTGCTTTTTTTTCAGTTTAACCTTGTCCGCACTAAAGGTACCAATACGAAGCTTGGGTCCCTGTAAATCAATGAGTATGCCAATCGGACGTTCAACCATTTTCTCAATATTACGGATCATATCGACGCGTTGACGGTGTTCTTCATGAGAGCCGTGGCTAAAATTGAGTCGGAAGACATTCACCCCTGCCTGTACCAGTGACATAATGATGTCTTCTGATGCTGAAGAGGGGCCTAAGGTCGCTACTATTTTGGTGCGACGATCCAGTTTAAAAGGGCTTTTCACTTTTTGATTCCTGAGTATTTATCTGTCTAAATGCAAAAATGCTGCAGTGTACCCGACATTAATGATCATTTGACTACAGTCGGGTCGGGGCTTATTTGAGCTATGATAACTTAATATTGGAACGAATAAATCCATTAAGGTGAAGAATCGTACATTTTTAGAGCTATCAGGCCCTGTATCTAAGTTTATCAGCTATAGATGTTTTTCTGGTACTGATCTAGTGCGTTTTATTCAACCTCGAATCCGCAGTTGGAGGAGTTGTAGTGCATTTGCGGTGATGTAGATCAAGACGTGACGCCGGGCTATTCCAGGGAGTTACAAAGGCTTCCGCGTCCTGCTCACGCCCCTTACCTATGTCCCTATAGGAAACGCAGAGATACGCCGCCGCAAGCGTGCAATTCAGCGCGTAGCGGGATTTACCTGTTTGGAGAAAAGATAAATCGATAGTAATGGCTTACGAAACAGTGGGATACCGTCTAACGTGAGCGATCAACTGCCAAATCCAGGTTCAAGCCTGAAAAATGAAAAAATGCGGATGATAGAGGCTTGTTATCAGACTATTCATCATCATATTGAATTTCAGTGTAAGCAACTCGAGGTTCAAAATGTTCAGTCGTGTCGTGTTATTTTTACTCGCCAATCTTGGTGTACTGGCTGTGCTCAGTATCTCTATGCGAGTGTTAGGTGTGGACTCTTATCTGGCCCAGCAGGGTGGGGCATTCCAGCTTAATGGCCTTTTGCTGATGGCTGCCATCATGGGTTTTGCCGGTTCATTTATATCACTGGCTATGTCCAAAATGCTTGCTAAACGTTCAATGGGTGTGCAGATTATTGAAACTCCACGCAATGAAACTGAAAAATGGCTGGTGAATGTGGTTAAACGCCAGGCTCAACAGGCTGGGGTCGGTATGCCTGAAGTCGGTATCTTTCCGGCTAATGTGATGAATGCATTTGCCACGGGTATGGATAAAAATAATGCGCTTGTGGCTGTTAGCTCAGGTTTGCTCAATCAAATGTCACGTGATGAGATTGAAGCTGTTCTGGGGCATGAAATGTCGCATGTGGCGAATGGCGATATGGTCACTATGGGGTTGCTACAGGGAGTTTTGAATACTTTTGTAATTTTCTTTTCGCGCATTATCGGAATATTGGTAGATCGTGTGGTATTTAAGGTGGAGCGTGGTGTGGGGCCAGGGTACTGGATCGGCTCGATAGTTGCTGAAATGGTATTAGGTATAGTGGCTGCAATAATTGCGGCATGGTTTTCTCGCAGGCGTGAATATCGTGCTGATGAGGGAGGGGCAAGACTTGCCGGGGCAGGGAAAATGGTCGCTGCTTTAGAGCGTTTGCGTCACGCTCATGAGCCTCAGGGTATGAAAGGTGAGTTTGCTGCCTTTGGTATTTCGGCCGGTACTTCGTTGATGGAGTTAATGAGTACCCATCCGCCGCTGGAAAAACGAATTGCGGCTTTAAAAGCCGCAATATAGAGCGATGACGATGAGTGGAATCAACTTGACATAGAGCTGAAGTCGTAATTCATTCTGTCGTTGGGAGCCTGTAAAAACTCACCCTGTACAAAATCAGCGCCGACCGACCACAACACGCTTAACACGCTAGCATCGCTTACTTTCGGTATGATGCAGCGAATACTCATGGAAGATGCCTGCTCAGTCATTTCGCGGATACTGGTCTGGTTTTCAGGGTTCGAAGCCAGTCCTTCCATAAAGGCTGAGTTGATGCGCAGGTAGTCTACTGGTAAGTGTTTGACCAGTTGGAATGGGTTTAGACCAGTGCCAAAACCATCCAGAAAAACCTGGCAATGTAATTGTTTAAGGCCTTTAAACAGGGTTTTGGCAGCTTTAAGCTGATTGGCAGCATTCGCTTCATTGATGCCTAAAACCAGACGTTCGCCCGGAGTTTTAGATCCCTGTAAGCGTTGGGCTATCCAGCGTGCCAGCGTGGGGTCCTGAATAGAGTCGGCGCTGAGAGAGATAAATATATCAATCTTTCGATTAGCCTGTACCGATTTGCCAATAATTCGAATGGCTTGCATGATTGACCAGCGATCCAGAGTCTTGGCGTTACCAGAGCGTTCGGCAGAGGGCATCAATTCTGCATCGGTAACTATTTCCCCGTCTTCAGTCTTTAACTGGCGAGTGATTTCATAACGTTCACCGACTGCACCACCAATGCTAACTATGGGTTGAAATAGTGGGATGATGCTGTTGCTTGATATGGCTGCCTTGATCTTGCGAGTAACTTCTGCATCTTCCTCTTCCTGGCTCATTTCACCAGCCTTTGGTACGTAAGGCACTGCGCGGTTACCGCCATCACGTTGAATTTGGTCAAGGTTACGCTCGGCGCGTGCAATGATCTCATTCGGGTTGGAGGGGACGTTTTCATCGATATAGTAGATCGAGATACTACAGGTTGAACTGATGGATTGTTTTCCAATTTCGGAGATATTCTGCTCAATCAATTTGAGTAAATTTGCAGTACCTGTTTCTACATCAACCTTTTCTTTGCCCTTGCAGAGAATGGTATAGCTGTATGCACCGAAGCGACAAACGCTTTCGTCTTCACCGCTTCCCTCCTGAAGTATTTTGGCTATATCGTTGATCAATATATCGCAACCAGAGATCCCGACGGAATCACGAACATGAGTGAAGTTGTCGATTGAAATGTATAACAGAACCGACTTTTCACCGCCGCTGATTGCCTCATCGATATAGGACTGTAATGTTTCCATAAAATACTGTCGGTTATACAGCCCAGTTACCAGGTCGTGCTTATGCAGATAATTAATCTGCTCTTCCAGCTCGGATGTATCGGCTTTTGATCGGATTAAAATCTGTGTGCAAGGCTCACCATCGAAGCTGGCGCGCGAGAATTCCATCTCTCCCTGAACCACTTCGCCGCTGTGGTGGACCAGTTTAAGGGTTAGATGATTGGTGGTGTTTTTATTTTGACTAAGTTTGCGCAAAAATTGTTTAAGTGCTTCCTGTTGGCTGCTTTCGACCATATCGATCAAAGGCATACCTTCTACTTCGTCAAAATCGGTATGTCCAAATAGATCCAGGTAGGGGGTATTTGCATAGATATGCATACCCTCGTGAACATATGCCACAGCATCTTTGGAGTTTGCTAACAGTGATTGGCAGCGTTTTTCACTTTCGCGTAACTCTTTTTCATTGCCTACGAATTTTCGCCAGAGCTTTAAATTTTGTGATTCGCGTTTAACCACCAGTGCCAGATGTTCTAGCTCTGAAGAGAGAACAATGTCCTGAGCTCCCAGTTCCATCGCATGCACCACCAGAGGCTCGTTAATCTTATCGGTAATGCAGATTAGCGATAGGTGTCGCCCACATTCGTGGATCAGGTGCTGGGCTTGTTGCAGGCTAAACTCTGGTAGATCCATAGAAAACAGGACGAGGTCGAGAGGTTTGTTGTTGATCACCTCACTCATGTCCTCGGCGTCTTCGGCGTGTTCGGCCAGTACGTGTAAACCGGAGCTACGTAATGAACTAGTTATTTGCTCAGCTTGATGTAAGCCTTCATCTACAATTAACAGGCGTATTAGTTTTTCTGAATCTGAATGCATAGCTAGAAGGGTAAGTTAATTTGATTTATCAAGATTTTCAAGTTCCCGGATAATAACGTAATTTACTCGCAATGTACTGTGCTTTTTGATAAATCACCTGCTATTTCATCCACCATTTTCGGTAAAAGGTATCCTGGTAGGCGATGTTTGAGCTCGTGGTAGATCTGACAGGACTCAGATTCTGACAGGGCAAAGTGCTGACTGCCCTGAACCTTGTCCAGTCTGTGCAGGTAATAAGGAGTGATTGAACTCTCAAATAATCTAAAGCTAAGCGCTGCCAGAGACTCAGCATTATCGTTAACGCCCTTGAGTAACACGCTTTGATTAAAGATGCGTTGAGCATGTTGTTTAATAATGTTGAAGGCATGATGATTATGTTCTGATATCTCATTCGCGTGATTAATATGGGTGACCCATACGATCTGACCGTGAAATGTTTGCAGTGCCTGCATCAACCTGTCGGTAATGCGTTCGGGCAGCACTGAAAGCAGGCGGCTATGAATACGCAGTAAATGTATGTGTTTAAAATGATTTAAATTGTGAATCAGTTGGGAAATTTGTTCATCACCCATAACCAGTGGGTCACCGCCGGAAAGTATGACTTCAATGACTTCGCTATGTTGTTGCAGGTAGCGCATGATTGGGCCTGAAAGGCTGCAATCGACCACTGCACTGGAATAGGGGAAGTGGCGTCTAAAACAATAGCGACAGTGAATCGCACAGGCGCCGGTTAAGGTCAGTAATACCCGATTCGGATATTTATGGATTAACCCCGGCACCACCATTGCATCCTGATCACCCACTGGGTCGGTACTGTAACCGACCGCCTGATCGCACTCCCTAACATCGGGTAGTACCTGTAATAATAGTGGGTCTAACGTATTGCCCTTTTCAATTAGCGAAGCATAATAGCGGGTAACGCGAAGTGGAAACCCGAAATCTGCATTGATAACATGTGTTGATGAATCGATTTGGCAGTAGTCGAGTAAATCTTTTCGGGTTCGAAAGGCATTTGACAGTAACTGTTTCCAGTCCTGTGATTGTGGTATCTGGATAGAATCCGGTATCATTGACATTTTTTAGATAGTGACCCGAGAAGAATATGGCAAGTTATAGCACCAACGAGTTTAAAGGCGGATTAAAAGTCATCATGGATGGCGATCCCTGCTCCATAATCGAGAATGAATTTGTTAAGCCAGGAAAGGGGCAGGCATTCAATCGCGTCAAGATCCGAAACCTGCGTTCAGGTCGAGTACTGGAAAAAACCTTCAAGTCAGGCGAAACTCTGGAAGCAGCGGATGTAATTGATATAGACATGCAATATTTATACGATGATGGCGAATTCTATCATTTTATGGTCCCCGATACCTTTGAACAACATGCTGCTGATAAAAATGCTGTTGGTGATGCTTATCTATGGTTAAAAGCTCAGGATATGTGTGAAGTTACACTATATAACGGCACACCTCTAGCCGTCACCCCGCCAAATTTTGTAGAAATGGCTATTGTCGAAACTGACCCCGGACTAAAGGGTGATACAGCTCAAGGTGGTACCAAACCAGCTACTCTGGAGTCAGGCGCAGTTGTCAAGGTACCTTTATTCCTCGAGGTTGGTGAAGTCGTGCGTGTTGATACTCGTAGTGGAGATTATATGTCACGCGTAAAAAGCTGATAGTAGGCATTGCAATCCAGTCAACTGACAACCCTCCAGCACAGGGCCCGAATGCTAAAACAGATTCGGGCCTTTTTTGATGCGCGTGATTTTCTCGAAGTTAATACGCCGCTACTCTCTATCAGTACCAATACTGATGTACATATTCAGTCGATAACTGCGACAGTCAACAGGCAGACAATGTACCTGCAAACATCACCAGAATTCGCCATGAAGCGATTGTTGGTGGGTGGAAGTGGCTGTATTTATCAGGTCGCTCATGCGTTTCGAGATGAAGAGAAGGGCCGACGTCATCAGCCTGAATTTACCCTGCTGGAATGGTATAGCCTGGGATTTGATTACCAGCAATTAATGGATCAGGTACAGGAGTTGATAGATGGTTTTATTGATGCTCCTGCTCAGTTTGAAAAAATAACCTATCACGGCGCATTTAAAGGTTATCTACAGCTGGATATCGATAAGGATAGCGATGACACATTACGCGCCTGCGTGAATACACACATTAATGGAGTTGATAGTTATCTACTGTCACGAGCAGACTGTCTTGACCTGTTAATCAGTGAAGTGATAGCAAAACAGTTTAAAGGCTTTACCTTTGTTTATGACTTCCCGTCACAGCAGGCATCATTAGCACGTTTAAAACCAGATAACCCTAAGGTCGCCGAACGATTTGAACTGTTTTATCAGGATATGGAACTGGCTAATGGTTTTACTGAATTAACCGATGCCAGAGAGCAAAGAGCTCGTTTTGAAGCAGATAACCAGAAAAGAATTGAATCTGGTTTGTCTCCCTATCCAGTCGATGAGGATTTTTTGCAGGCACTGGAGCAGGGGATGCCAAATTGTGCCGGAGTGGCGCTAGGGCTGGATCGCCTGTTGATGGTGTTGCTACAGAAAGATTCAATTCAAGAAGTGCAATCTTTAGTATGTATGTCCGATCAGCTCACCCATTCTTAATGTTTGCTGAGGTTTCAGGTCTTCTAGCTGTACCTTATCGGTCGTTAGCAAAATCACTGTTGACCCCATATTGAAACGTCCCATTTCCTGGCCTTTGCTGAATTTTCTTTCAGCGTGATTATAATCGAACTCAGACACCTTTCTTCCTTTAGACGGCGTCACAAGACCGTGCCAGATGGTTTCAATGGCCGCCACATTAATCGCGCCGACCAGAATCATTGCAATGGGGCCGGTTGCTGTGGAAAACAGGCAAACCACTCGTTCATTGCGCGCAAACAGGCGTGGAATCTGGCGCACTGTCCAGGGCGCTACACTGAAAAGGCGGCCAGGAACATGTATCATTTTCTTTAACATGCCATCCATCGGCATGTGTATTCTGTGATAGTTATAGGGGGCAAGATATATCGTTGTGAATTTACCACCTTCAAACATGTGAGACATTAAAGTATCGCCACCTAACAGATCTTCTACTGAGTAAAAGTGTCCTTTAGCCTGAAATAAATGTCCTTTCACGATATCGCCACATTGTGATACCGTACCATCAACAGGGCTAGCAACTGAGTTTTCGGCGCTAGTTATTGGTCTGGCGTCAGGGGTTAGTGAGCGGATAAAAAAATCATTAAAGCAGGCGTATTCCTCTATGATTTGAATTTCAGCATCAGACATATCCACCTTAAAGGTTTTGATAAACCAGCGTATCACCGGAGTCGCCAGCGGGGTTTTGATGCGGGTCAGAAAATAGACTACCCGTGAAATCAGGTGATGAGGTAGAGCGGTAAATAACCAGCCCAGTAATTTTTCGGAAAACTTAGACTCGTTGTTATTTTTTTTTGGCATGGGTTACTGCTTTACTTCTAGTTGAATTTTCTGAGTTTTTGAATCACTAAAGGTCACCATCAGATCAACCTTGTCACCTATCGTTAAGGAGTTTAGTGGATTAATCAGCATAATGTGTTTTCCGCCCGGTTTGAGATCAGTACTACCTTTGGCTGGAATGACAAAACTATCCCGTTGAACCATTTGCATCATACCGTCTTTCATGGTGGTTTCATGCAGTTCTACCGTTTCAAAGGCATCACTTTGCATAGCTGTAATGGTAGCATCCTGGTCAGATGAATTTGTGATTTTTACGTAACCTGCTCGCATCGGGACAACAGGTGGTAATTGCTTAATCCACCCACCTGAAAATTCTACTTTACTGCTGTCCGCCATTATCTGCATTGAAAAAAGGCATAGGATTAAGGTGATTGTTTTTTTCATGAGGATCCTCGGTTTTATTTACCATTAATAATTTTAGTTAAGTCGTGCGCAATACTGGCACTATCGTGCGGTGGGCTGAACACGCCAGTGAAACGCCCCTGTGGGTCAATCAGGGTCAATATTCCACTATGTGCGACATCATATTTTGACCCATCTGCTGATTTGCTGATGTAATGCATGACACCGAGTGCCTGTGTCAATTTATTCACCTCTTCAATCTTACCGCGAGCACTCATGAATGAGGGATTAAAGTAAGTCACGTAGCTCTTCATTTTAGCCAGATCATCTCGATCAGGGTCTATTGAAATAAAGGTAATCTGTAATTGCTGTTTTACCGATTCATCGGTGATCAATTTCATCATATTCGTCAGCATTTGCAGCGAATCGGGGCAGATATCCGGGCAATTGGTATAGCCAAAGAACATCAGTTGCCATTTTCCCTTGATGCTTTGCTGGTTGAAAGGCTTGCCCGAATGATCGGTTAGCTCAAAAGCGGGAAGCGGTCTTGCCTGGCTACCAAACCAGGTGGCGGCCTGAAGTATTATCGGTTCAGGTTTAAGCGCCAGCATAGAGCTGGCTATGCCGAGGCCTATTGCCACTATTAAGCCGATTATGATAAGGATTTTTTTCACTGTATATGTGCCGAAGTTGTGTGAAATTACACAATGCAGAAGCAAAACTGTGTACAATTCGTGACATTATATTTGATGCATAGATTTAAACCTAGTGGAAAGCAAAGAAATCACCGCCTCCTTGACATCGATCACAGACTATATTAGATGGGCAAGTAGTGAATTTTATCAAAACAATCTCACCTTCGGCCATGGCTTTGTTAGCGCTCTGGATGAGGCGGTTTATCTGGTGTTACATGCACTCAATTTGCCATTCGACTGGCCGCAACAATACTTCAGCAGTCAGTTAACCCCAAAAGAACGCGAGCGTGTTGTGGCTATCATTATGCAGCGGATCAAAACGCGTCAGCCTGCTGCTTATGTAACGCGAGAAGCCTGGTTCTGTGGTTTGCCTTTTTATGTGGATGAGCGTGTTCTAGTACCTCGTTCGCCAATCGGTGAACTGATTAATCAGCATTTTGAGCCCTGGATCGATGCTAATCAGGTCAACAGTATTCTGGATCTATGCACCGGTAGTGGATGTATTGCAATCGCCTGTCAGTATGCCTTTCCTGATGCGCATGTGGCAGCTTCCGATTTATCCAGAGATGCACTCGAAGTTGCTCGTCAGAACCTAATTAAACATGAATTGTCTGATCAACTAGATCTATATGAGTCTGATTTATTTGATCAGATCCCGCCACAGCGTTTTGATCTTATCGTATCTAACCCACCCTATGTAGATGCTGAAGATATGGCTGCATTAAGCGAAGAATTTAAAGCTGAGCCAAATATGGGCTTGCAGGCCGGTGACGATGGGCTCGAGATAGTTGATCGTATGTTACAGCAGGCGGATGATTACCTGAGTGATCATGGGCTACTGGTGGTTGAGGTGGGTAATTCTCAGGCAGCAATGATGGATAAATATGCTGAATTGCCTTTAACCTGGATCGAATTCGAGTATGGTGGGAGTGGGGTTTTTTGCATAACGGCTGAAGATCTGAAAACATTTGGTAAACGATAGCTAGTCGAAATAATAATCTCGCCGTGTTAAACCAAAAGAGACGTTAACTAGTCTCATTTTTTTATTGTGTTAAAAAGATTTACCCATATTTCCCTGGGTATATCTAAAAATCAAAAAGGTAGGTTGATTATGTCTTGGTGGGGTAAAGCTTTAGGCGGTGCATTCGGTTTTATGATGGGTGGGCCTCTGGGCGCACTACTTGGAATCGCTTTTGGTCATAATTTTGATAAGGGCCTGGGTTCTATTATGTCCGACGGTGGTATTGACCCGGGGCAGCAGGAACGTGTGCAGGCAGCTTTTTTCACAGCCACCTTTTCCGTTATGGGACATGTTGCCAAAGCCGATGGTAAGGTCACCGCTGAAGAAATCAAAATGGCTCAGGCAGTGATGACTCAGATGGGCTTATCAGCAGATGTTCGTGAGTCAGCAAAGAAATTATTTAATGAAGGTAAATCTGCAGACTTCCCGCTGGATGCAGTGCTCGATCAGTTTAAAAAGGAAGTGCACAGGCGTAGTACCCTGATTCAAATGTTCCTGGAAATTCAGCTGCAGGCTGCTTATGCCGATGGCGTACTGCATACAGATGAAGAGAAGGTGCTTATCCACATCTGCCAGAAGCTGGGCGTTCCGCTCCAGCAATTACACCGTCTGGAAGAAATGCTAAAGGCTGGTTTCGGTCAGAGGTCTCAGCGAGCGGGCAGTCATACAAGCACTGATATGACTGTTAAGGATGCCTATGCCATCATGGGTGTAGAAAAAACCATATCGGATGCCGATCTGAAAAAAGCCTATCGTCGACTCATGTCACAGCATCACCCTGATAAGCTGGTCGCCAAGGGCCTGCCGGAAGAAATGATCAAAGATGCTACTGAGAAAACGCAGCAGATCAAGGAAGCTTATGAAAAGATCAAAGAATCCAGAGGCATCAAGTAAACACTACTCAAACTCCCTCAGTTAAACTTGAAGAGCAAAAGCAATGATCGATCAAATTTTATACGAGCATAATCCCGCACCCGGAAAACTCGATGTACTCGGTGTTGAAGAATGGCCGATATGGGAAAAGGAACCCTCTGAGTTTCCCTGGACTTATGATAATCAGGAAGTCTGCTACATACTCGAAGGCAGAGTTATTGTTACTCCCGATGGTGGTGAACCTGTTGAGCTGGGTCGAGGGGATCTGGTGACTTTTCCCAGAGGTATGAGCTGTACCTGGAAGGTGCTGGAATTTATCTCCAAACATTATCGTTTTGAGTATGAATGAAAAAGGTCTTCACTCATGAAAACCGTCTGATTGTTTATAATCTGAAAAACCTGCTGCAGGAGCAGGGCATTGAGTGCATGGTTAAAAATGAATATGCCGGTGGTGGTGTAGGGGATTTGTCTCCGTTTGAAACCTGGCCGGAGTTATGGCTTATTAATGAATCGGAATTTGCTGCAGCGAAGCTTTTGGTTGAGCAACTGCAGCAGGAAGAAAAGGCGGATATTTTTTGCCCGCATTGCGGGGAAGGGAATGGGAGTAGTTTTCGGATTTGCTGGAAGTGTGGAGCTGATCTTTTTTGATTTTCTGTCGTTTTGAGTACCCAAAGAGCATAAACTTCGTGCGGTAGGAGTGTTACAGGGATGTAGCAGTTATGGAACCAATGGACCTCCATTACCCAATACCAGAGATCCGCCCGGACCAAATGTAATATTTTCGCCGTCGGATAAGAACAAGGTTCCCCCTGATGAAAAATCCAGGCTTGAGAGCTGTATAGCAATGTTTACGGTACCACCCGTGCCGAGAATTAGCTCACCTCCGGTCCCAAAAGTCAGGGTTAATTCATCAGTTTCTTCCAGAAAACCACCCTGTGGAAAAGAGGCGGAGAACTCACAGGATGCGTCACACAGGTTCTGGGAATGTGCAGAATTGGAAAGAGAGAATAAAACAAAAACTAAAGTTAGATACTTCATGGCATCATCCGTTGATATAAATAGAAGCGCCTAATATTAACTCTAATCCAGTTTTTTGCAGCATTTATTAGATACCTGATATCATCCAGTCGTAAAAAGTATTTCGGTAGCTTATATTTTTACCTTCTTACAATGAAAAATGGCAAGACATTTGCCATACATAAAAGTGGTTGTTATAGCAACATGGGATCTGAAGAAGATTTTTTAGACATTCCGAGCAAAAAATTGATGGTTGGCCTGTATGTGGATCTACAGCTAAGCTGGTTACAGCACCCGTTTCCGTTCACCAGCTTTCGTATTAAGGATGATAAGGAAATTCAGCTTATTAAAAAGCTGATTCCAGGCAAGGTACGTGTTTACCCCGGTCGTAGTGATGAAAACATTGCTATATCAGAGCTAATTGCTGATAACGTCGAAATGGATAGCACGCAGGCCGCTGAGCCAGATCCAGAAATGGAAGCGATTCTGCTTGAGAAAAAAGCTCAACTGGAACAGATGGAGAAACTGAAGATTCGACGTCGACAGGTAAATCGGGAATATGAAGAAAAGTCGAGGCAGATAAAAAGCATTACCCACGACATGAAAACTCGCCCCGTCAATGCTATTCACGATATAGATAAACTGGCTGAGGACCTGTCGTTAAAATTTGCAGACAAGGATAACCTTTTAACCAAAATGGTCGACCTGAACACACAGGATTATACCGATTACCACCACACTACAAATGTCACGATACTCAGCCTCATGCTTGGTTCAGCAATCGGAATGAAAAGAGAAGAGCTACAGACTCTGGGGGCAGGTGCCTTGTTGCACGATATCGGTAAGATAGAAATTTCAACTTCAATTACTATGAAGAAGGCCCCGCGTACAACTGCTGAAGAGGCTGTCTATCAACGTCATGCAATCGCTGGTGGTACACTGGTCAGGAGAGTTCGAAAGATGTCTCCTGAAGTTATCGAGATCATAGAAAGGCATCATGAATTTCTAGATGGCAGCGGTTATCCTGCCGGCCTGTCAAAGAAAGATTTATCTCCTATGGTGCGCATCATCACCTTGGCAAATCTGTACGATAATCTATGTAATCCGCCTGATAGTGATCAGGCCAAAACACCGAAAGACGCTCTGGCCATACTGTATAAACGTTATGAAAATAAAGTGGACAGTGAGCTGGTGGCAAGGATGGTGGAAACACTGGGAATATATCCACCTGGAACCATCGTCCAGCTAAACAATGAGCAAAGAGGTATGGTGATTGCTGCAAGACCAGGTGTTAAGCTGAAACCAGATATCCTGATTTATGACTCTCTGACGCCGAAAGAGGAAGCAGTGATTCTTCGCCTAAGTGATTATGATGATGTTTGTATTGAGCGGGCGCTCAAACCAGGAGAGTATCCGGATGCAATTCATGATTACTTTAATTTGAAGGATCGAATTGGGTATATGGTGGATTCAGAGATTATTTAATTTATTATTGATTAAGGTTTTGCAGACCTCAGTTTTCTATACTCTGTAGTTGTTGACGAATAGGCCAGAGACGGATTCAGGCTATAGTTAATGGCAAGTATATGTCAGCTGTCTTAGACTATCCCTGACTCAGCAAGGTTGTTCCATAATTTTTCTCCCAAAAGTCATATTTTACTTTTGTCACGAGTTATTAAAAATGTATAAAGGAACGATGGTGCGCATTCTAATTGATTCTCTGGAGCTTACAGTGTTATAAATAGGTCTCATTGAAAATGTATAGCGAGACATGGGGTTTCGTTATTACGGCTGTTAGCAGTATTAAAGCATAAGGAAGTCTTACTAATGAAAAAAATATTATTGACCATTTTAATTCTCGTTGGAGTTGTGATAATTAATGTTGCGACTATGATGGCTTACTATTGGTATTTGCCTCTGGGAGTGGGACTGGACATAGTTTGTGGCTATCTTTACATAAAAGAAAAAAGGAGAACTAGAGAAGCTATTTCTCAATAAAGCTGTCAGTTTAAAATCATTACGGACAAAATAGTTAAAGTGTCATGTTCGCATGAAATAATACCCATGTTGGGTCGGGGTTACGCGCTGCTCCAGTTCGCCAGATACACTTGCCGTTAGGCAAAAAATGAGATGGTCTATACATTATGGTGGATGATTATTCTTCTGGGCATTTAAAGGTACTTACGTTACCTGAAGCTGTTAGAAAGAGACCTGGTATGTATTTCGGCAATATTAATTCGCTTGCTGTAAATTCGGCTATTTATGAAGCTGTTTCAAATGCCGTAGACCAATACCTTTCTGGTAAAGCTACGAAGGTAAAAGTTGAAGTTAACGGAGCGATAGTTAGAGTCATCGATGATGGCCCAGGTCTTCCATTCGATAAGCCTTCTCCTGATAGTGAATTCTCAAATTTGGCAGAACTCTATTTTGTTCGCAGACATAATTCCCCGACAGCTGACAATCACGCTCCTCATGTTCACATCATTGGTGGGGGATTAGGTATGGCTGTCGTTAATGCTGCTTCTGACTGGGTTAAAGTAAGGAGTTCGAATTGTGTCAATGTATATAGCCAGATATTTGGAAAAGGTGGCGTAATAAGTCCGTGTACGATAGAGAATATAAAATGTGACTCTGGCACTGAGCTGGAAATAAAATTAGATGATGATTTGTTTCAGGGATATAAGCCTGACCTTTCTCATATGAGAAAAACTCTATTTGAACTTTCTCATTTCTATCCTGGTTTGGTCGTTGAATTTCAGCAAGAACGTTTTTTAGCGCCACTCGGTTTGTTAGATTTAGCATATATTCAGTATTCAGATCCACCTTTGGCATGGACTAAAGATCCGCCAGTTAAGTACTTCTTCGAGCAGCTTAAAGATGGTATACAAATCCAGGTGGCAACATTAGGAGAAGCAGATAACGCCACCAGGTATAAATCCTGGGTAAATGGCGTAGAAACGGTAGATGGTGGCACACATATCTCAGGTCTAATCAAGGCGTTTAAAAACACAGGTTGGAGCCCTGGGGTGGTATTTATCCATGTGATCATGCATGATCCTCGGTTTGCAGGACCGTCCAGAGACGCGTTAAGAAGCTCTCAGGTCGAGATTGTAGTAGAAGAACTCGTAACGAAATCCTTAAAAGAATTTCAGAGCAGCTTTACCTGATAAGCTCCACTCAGATACCAAAACCTACGTAGTTTTCGTAGGTTACGCTGCACTACACTTTACTACAAAAAACTCACTGGTTTTAGTGCAGGCGAGACGTATGTTATGGCATTCAGGCCCGATCAAACATAATTTTAAAAAATAGTTGATGTTGGGTCAGGAGCAGAGTCAGGAGCAGAGTTTGTTCCTTCTGGCTTTTTATTCGAGACTGTTATGAAAAAACATTTTGATTTGTGATCCAGAAAATATCCCCTCAATCAAAAACAATAGATTGATAAAACGGGAAATCTTATTTAGTAAAGAGTGCCCAAAGCGTTGCCTGATCAGGAAATCCTGTGGCTTTATATCCCTTAATCGTTTTCTGGAAGGCAGCAAGAGCAGTGATGGTTTCTGAATCAAACTGTCCAGTAATCGGTAATTTATAAAAACCTTTAGTTGCAAGCTTTTTTTGCATTCGAGTGATGGTTTCAGTATAAAGTTGAGTCCCATATTCACCCAGTTGAACACCGACAAGCTGAGATTTTCTTTTAATTCTGTCTTCCCAGCGTTGATCAATGATGGAATTTATCACTGCATACAGGCTGTCCTGAGGGTTCTTTTGGCAATGATTTTTTGTGAACTCTGCAAATAATTCTGTCGACTCAAAAGATGTGGCGTCATAGGTTTCAGGCGCGTACTTGTTAATCCCTGTGATATAACCATCAATCCAGCCACCCATCATTAAGTATTCAGGTGATTTTTTATGGAGTTCCTGTTTAAAAGTAGTGCAATCTATAAGTCCTGCACCACGAACTGAAAACTGATCCAATGAGTCGGCTGTATGCCCGCTTAGTGGTGTTAAAAGGGATAAGGAAAAAATGCAAATCAGGAACAGTTTCATGGTGAATTTCTATATCAGGGTTCTAATTTATACTTTTGTTGAGCAGTATTACGACGAAGTTTACAAAGTTCTTGTACGACGTACGAACCCTATTAGCATAAAACCTGTACCGAAGAGTAATACGATCCCGGGTTCAGGTACGCTTATATTAAATGCAACACCTACATATGGGGAGAACCCGGCCATGGCAAATTTTTCACTAAAGAAAGCCGGCGTTTGAAATAGATCAAATGACTGATCTATCAAGTTGCCAAAGCCGAAGTTCAGTTTTCCAAATATGGAGCTAATGGTTGCAGTCAATAAATCAACTTTGAAGTTACCATCGATGTCCAGCAATAATTCATCGAGCAGCGTGCCCTCATTTTTTGTGAATATATCGTTGATCGTGGTGCCCAGATAAAACGTGGGAATTATGCTGGTTGTTCCGTCCCCAAATGCCATAGTGGGCAGGCTATCCCACAGAAGACCTGCAAGTGATGTGACGGTCCCATATCCGGTTACCTGAGTGGGTTGTGAAAATTCCAGATCCACGTATAAGCTGGGGGTAAATTCAAAGGATTGTACCAGGTCAATCTGTGGCCCCAGCTCTACATTGATTAAATCGTAGGAAAGCCCAAAACCATTGCCAATATCTAAACTACCATTGAATAGCCCACCAGTTCCGGTTGTAGCGACGGATATTATGTTGTCTATATCGAGGCTGAAATCAAGAAAATCATCCTGACCCTGTGATGTGAGCGTGCTGCCTGAAGCGTCGAGTCCGCTGTATGTTGTATTGGGCTCGGACAAATGGGCTGTTATTTTGGCGATGTTACCCAGGCCTGAGGGCGCCGGAATCCCAATGACTGCAGGGAATCCAGTTGGAAGACTAACTGCTCCAGCTGCAACAGCAACGTCTAATGCATAACTTAAAGGGCCTGTTCCTCCAAAATACTCAATTCCACCATTTCTATCCTGATTAAAAGATATTAACTCCTGTGTACCACCTAGAGTACCGGTATTGAATGATGTGCTATCACAAGCGCCTAAAAGACAGCCTGTAGCTGCAAATTGTGCAGATACTTCCATAACGACATCGAGGGAGGCGGACATCGCGGGAAACTGACTGGATAGATCGTTTCCGGTGAGGGCACTGGACTGATTCAAGCTGATAAACTCGCCCTGAGCAACACTATTGAACTCTGGGGCTATGACCTGAGTATTATAATTGACTGACGCATCAACTGAGCCGCTATCAACCTTAATACCGACATTAAAGCCAATTTTTCCCTGGGTGTTTGCTGTTACCTGAAGGCCAGTTTTAGTGTCTACATTGAAGTGCTTTGGCGGGGCAGAACCACAGAAAAAACGACAGGTATTCCAGGCAAGCCACAAAGGGTTGACAACTTGAGTAGCGCCCCCGACAAACTGGCCAAATGAAGCTGATTTATTCCATGTTGTCCCATAGAATTTATTTTGGTCTAACTGAAAAGCCGTCCCTGTCCCCCACATGCTTTGATTCTGTGAAGAAAAAGTCACATTCGAATCAATAACACTCGACCATGCGGGATTGTTATATGAAGACAGGAAAACGAGTAATGCGATGCTGATTATCAGGTGATTTAATGAGTGTTGACTGATGTTTTTGTAGACCCTGAGTAGGGGGCGGAATTTGTTTTGATGAGCAGGAACAGCTAAAGCTATTGAAGGTGCTGCATGATTGGTTTCGAGCTTTGTGGTGCAAATCATTATATGTAAACTCCAGTTCTAATTCATTTGTTTCTACCCTAAAACGGTTGCAATACACTAACTATACGTTGTGAATTACTCACCGCATTGAATTTAAAGGAGTGCTTACATTTTCCTTTATTACATTATTTTAGAGCTTTCCATTATTGTTATTATTCAATGTCTTATTGTTAAGTAATAATTTAAAAATATTTTGTGAAAATTCGTTGAATATGTCACAAAATATTTTCTTAGGAACGACTTTCCTGGGTAACTATAAAGTAAAAATTGATGGAGTTCAGAGGTTGTTTGTTGCTAAGTGTTAGCAATAATTCTTAAAAAGGGGGCATAGAGAATGTAATGTATACAATGTATAGATTAAGGATTTTTAACTCACGAAATATTCTTGCTTATCCTGGAGTGATAATCTGAGATTTGACAGGCTTCAAAAAACTTTTTCTAAAAGAGGTCTATGGTCTGGCATCGAAATCAGATAGTAGGGACAGGAATTGCTACTACTAAAAATAGTTCATACTTCGCCATAATTTATGGGGTTATCCCCAATAAAATACAGCTTTAGATTTGCGCAGAAAGTCACAATATTATTTTCCGTTATCAGGTGTTACGAGGTGTCATAATAAAATAGCATTTATATTTTAAATGGGAGGCATTTGATTTCTGCATTCTGAGTGTAAATATTGCTGCTCTGAATATTGTATTAAAGTGCATTTTTATACGCTTAAAAAGAATCACAGCCTACAGTTGACTAATAGAGGCAGGTCTTGTTTTATGACACTGGTTAGTAAGAATCCTGTGAGAGAAAATAATAAATATGAGTTGATATTGAACATCAGTTTATGAGTATAAAAGAGCTTCGAAAAATAAATAGTTAACAGAGCTTGCTGATTTTATTTTAACTTTGGCGCAGGCAGTAACAGGCATTTATTTTTTATCAAACCTGTTCTCATCTCCGCATATTTTGACCTGATTAAGCTTACTTGAATTAAGGAGATAGTGTGTATAGTATTAATGATCAGTTGTACTAGAAAACTTTTAGAACAAGGCAGAAGGAGCTCTACACAAATCAGGTATAAGAATCCTGAAAGTGCTTTAGGGTATGTCTTCCAATATTTTCGGATAACTCTGTGGATCTTATGCAGGCTGCATTACGCACTATTACTTTGTTTGGCACAATAATATCCAGTTGTTTATGGCCGACGCAGAGTATGGCGCTAGACCTCAACCATGAACTTGCCCATTGGATGGATCATATCAGTGACGCAGTAAGCCTCACCGATCTGTCGATTCACGGCTCTCCCGATTCGGGATCAAGGTATGATGCCTTTGCAGGAACGGCTAAATACCAGAAGCTGACGATTCGTGAACAACTTGACCCCGGTGTTCGCTACCTCTACATCAGGCTGCGACATTATGGGGACGTCCTTGTCGTTCATCACGGGGCGGTCTATCAACATCTGAACTTCGATGACGTCTTACACCAGGCGACGGATTTCCTCGCGGAAAATCCGAGAGAGGTAGTCATGATGGTGGTTTCTCAGGAATATACTTCCGAGAACAATACCCGGACCTTAGAACGGACCTTAACGTCCTACGCGGACGATCCAGCATACCGTAATTTCTGGTGGTGGCACAGCTATATGCCGCAGGTGGGCGATGCTCGTGGTGAAATTGCCTTACTGCGTCGCTTCTCCGACTCGTTCTGGACTTCTGGCGGTGTCGATATCACGGCCTGTCCGGGTAACACAGCATTTACCCGCTACGACACACGAGGCGTTGCGATAAATGTTTAGGACTACTACAAAATGAATGCCTGCACCAATAAATACCAGTTGACCGAGATTCGCAATAGACTATCAGAAGCTCAGTGGTATACGAGTGCAACCATGTTCCTCAATTTCACCAGCGGTGTTCGCTCTGTTTTCGGAATCCCTAACATTCCATCCGTAACGAACGATATTAATAAGCGCTTAATAGACAATTTCAGAGATGTGAAGGAAAGTAAGGTGCACCACGGTGTGGTTATTTTCGACTTTACTTTCAGTGAGTTGATTATGGAGGAGCTGCGTCCGTACTTTTACTGATGCACAGTTACAATGACAAAGATATTGATAAGTTATAAAGGATTCAAAAAAATGAAAGCATTAACAAGATTGATTTGGTCTACCTGTGTCCTATCACTATTAGTTGTGGGTTGTGGAGGTGGTAGCTCTGGAGAAAGACCTGACTCAGTCACTTCACCTAATGTGAATGGTACACCTTCGTTAAAAAAGGTCTATCCCTATCAAGCCATATCAAACTCTGAACAGGTGCTATTGTGCTCTAAGCTATTCCTGGATTCTGATTCTTGCAATGTTGCTGATATCAGACCAATCGGTGCAAGCTTTACAGGTGATGTTTCACTGGAGGACATTAAGAGTCGACTAGTAATCTCACACGACTGGATGGCGGAAAGCTTTATCGCGGCTCTTGAACAAATTAATGATCAGGATTTACTGAATCTGTTTAAGCCGCTTAATACTATTGTCATTAGCTATGATATTAGACCTTCTTTCTATCACCCCCTCACGGCATCTATGTATATAGATGCTCGTTACTTATGGCGAAATAGTTATGAATGGGAAACAATTTATAAGCAGGATGATTATCGTAGTGGCTACCAGAGTGAGTTTATTTTTGATGCTTTATTGAGGTACGTAAACTCTGGTTCGAATAATTACGTTACCTGGTCTAACATATATAACGCTAACTCATATAGCAACAGATCGTCAGAACAGATTGCGCCAGGGTTATTTAGATTGCTCTCCCATGAGCTAGCACACGCCAATGATTATCTGTCATCGGAGTTTCTAACTACCTTAGGCGATAATGGGAAAATTTTTGATGACTATATTTCCTCCACTGCTGATATCAATGACGAGCTGTCTAAAGAATATCGGCTGAACTCTGGTCTGCTTTACGAGGCGGCTCGGATAGCTTATGGTGGTGCAGAGATGACTGACCGGATAAGAAATACTTCTGCTGAAGAAGCGGGTAGTGCATTTAAGTATGATGGTGCGGCTGATCTGTATGGCTACACTACGGCAGCAGAAGATGTTGCGATGCTATTTGAAGCATTTATGATGTACAAAAAATATCAGGCAGTGAGTGATGTTGCTTTTGTTACCATACCTGTCGGTGAAAATGTTTTATGCGATGACTATGTGGTAAAATGGGGGCAGAGAAATCGTCTGGCAGATAGCAAGGTTAAGCAAAGAGCAAAACTGGTGGCGAGAATGATATTGGCCAGAGATATTTCGGCAGATCTTCCACCGATTTCGTCTGCTCCAGTCGATATGAGGACTAATATTGGTTGGTGTGAATCACGCGTAACCACTATAGCAAGCAGCGAGCGATTAAATAGAACCTATTCAACCACTAGCCAACAAGTTATTCACGATTATCGGGATGATCTAGTTCGAGAGTAATTCAACCTGGATTCCGCAGTTGATCTCTCCCATAAAAGGCTAACCAACTGTTTCATTGACCATTACAGTTGATGTGTCTTTTCGCGGTCCTATGCATCGGCTATTGCTTCCTCGGCCCAGGCATGCTGTTTCGCTCTAGACAATAGCTCGGTTCTAGCTTTTGCTTCGCACCCTAACACCAACGTCCATATCGCGTTGCCTACAGGGACATAGGTAAGGTGCGTGAGCAGAAAACGCGGAAGCATTGTAATTCCTTTGAATAGCCTGCTATTCCGCGTCGTCTCGCCTTGATCTACACCACCTCAAGCGTACACTTCAACTCTTCCAACTGTGGTATTCCAGGATCAAGGTAGAGGGCTTTATTTTCAAGTTAAGGGCTGATCGGTAAAAACTAAGGTAAGGTTAAAGCCCCTAACTGACAGCTTTGTGTAATTTGGGGGTTAAGTGTTTTTTGGAGGAATACTTTAGTTAATGAACTGAAATAATCAAATTTAATACTGTATGATAGCCTATGGCTTGGCTACCTTTATACGTGGAGTTAAAGTTAACTTTGGGATCTCGACATGATTTATCGAGAGTTTCATGGGTTTTATGCGCGAAGTAAATACTGAAATCGCTATGCCAGTTCATGACATTAGACAGGTTGTCACCCATAAATTATTACCCTGGTGAAATGACCATTCGACAGTTTTAACCGGCTCGGTATAAAATGGATGCGTTTCAAGTCATGAGTCAGCATATTTCAACTAATCAGGCTGAAAATCAGCAGGATAAAACGATAATTATTTATGCGCTTTTTGCATGTTATTTTATTCACTGTAGCCTTGACCCATCTGTCTAGCGCTTATGCTCATAAGCTAAGACCCACAATCGTTACACTAAATATCTCAGATCAGCTTATTGAATTAAGCGTAGAAGCTAATGCAGAAGCATTGCTCGCAGGTATAGCTGCGGGGCATGACAATACCGATGATGCACCCAATGCGGAACAATATAAGATTTTTCGTACACTCACGCCGGATGAGTTGGCTAAACGATTTGTCTCTTTTGCCGAGCTGTATAAAAGCGGATTAAAGCTATCGGTTTCAAATAAACCTGTTAGCTGGATATATGACAGGATTGATGTGTCTGATGTTGCTGATACTCGGTTTGCACGAAAATCTATAATTTATTTTCACTCAGCATTACCAGTCAATGCGGGTGATGTCGTATGGAGCAGTGATCCTGTCTATGGTGATATGGTGGTTAATTTTTCCAATCATGCCGGTGAAAAAGCCAGCCATTGGCTGGTGGATGGGCAGGCAAGTCCACCATTTAAAATCCAGCAGCCTATACGGCAACGCGAATGGGAATCGGTGTTTGTAGATTATTCGGTACTGGGTTTTTTGCATATCTTACCCATGGGGATGGATCATATCCTTTTTGTATTAGGGCTGTTTTTACTGAGCCGTAAAACTGCGCCTTTATTGTGGCAGGTAACTGCTTTTACCGTTGCGCATAGTATCACTCTGGCACTTGGTGTATATGGAGTGATCAGTTTGTCTACTTCAATTATTGAGCCATTGATTGCACTTTCTATTGCTTACGTCGGTATCGAGAATCTGTTAACCCGACATCTTAAACCCTGGCGAGTTCTGGTGGTTTTCCTCTTTGGATTACTACATGGTATGGGCTTTGCTGAAGTGCTATTCGAACTGGGTTTGCCCGAGAGTGAATTTGTGACTGCATTGATCTCGTTTAATCTTGGAGTGGAAGCCGGACAGCTGGCAGTGATTTTAATGGCGCTAGCTGCTGTGTTCTGGCTGCGTAGTCAGGATCAGTTATATCGTCGCCTGGTGGTGATTCCAGGTTCTTTGATCATCACATGTATGGGGTTGTTCTGGGTTTGGCAGAGAATTTATCTATAATTCGCTGAAATTGATCGAAGCTACCATGTCATCATGTATCCACTGCTTGAGATAACTGGCTGCAGTAATCGCAACCGCATCTTCACCCATCCATTCGAGTAGCCCTTCACAAAGTTCGGCAAAGTTACTGCCGTTATAGGCGGCTTCGATGGCCCAGGCTTCGGGAGTTTCTAACGAACGCCAGTTGGGTTTTAGATTGTTACGCCACATCAGCCAGCGGGTAGGTAATTCGGTAGATTGTTTTTCAACGGGCTCTTCGTCTTTATCCACAGCGACCCAGTAAGGAGGGACATTCCAGTACAGATCTAGCCACCTGACCGATGGGTTAAAATGTAATGATGCGCCAGGCCACAATGCGGGATCTAGTGCAGCCATATCTTCCATGGTGAAATGCTGATCACTTTCTTCAGCATCAAAACATAACCCCTGATTCCATTCGAATTGTGCCAGTTCAGATAAAAAAGATCTTTCTTCTCTGTCACTTTGCTGCAGGAATTCCACCATATGCTGACCTACCCAGCGTACGGAAGGTTGTTCGGATGGATAGCGCTTTAGATAATCCAGTACCAGATACTCAAACGCTTCTTCACCAATGGTTTTTTGTAAAGCAGTGAAATCAGTTGCCAGACAGTCGATCAGGCGAATGCGGTAGGCATTGTAGTAAGCTCCCAGGCGATGTTCTGCAAGTGCATCTTTAGTGCTGACGATATCCTGTACGAACTGCTCGGACTTGCCTTCCAGGTAATCCTGAAAGCGCAGTTGTATGGCGCGTAGTTCCTGATCTGTATCAGTCATTATTCTGCCCCCATTTTATAATAGGGTTCTGCTATAGCTCTTGCCTGATTGAGTTCGTCGATGACTTCAGCTAATGGAGGGATGTTTGCGTCACGTTCTATCATGGTGGATACCGGTCCCAGTAGTTGGGCGGTTTTTTCATAAAGCTCCCACACGGGATCGATGACAGGTTCGTCATGCGTGTCAATGATCAGGTTACCGGTATTTTGATGTCCGGCCAGGTGATGTTGCCAGACTCGTTCTGCAGGTACACCTTGCAGATATTCTATCGCGTCAAAATGATGGTTGTAACTGCTGACGTAGATATTATTTACATCCAGCAAAATATAGCAGTCAGCTTTTTCGGATACCGCGCTGAGAAATTCCCACTCCGTCATCGCATCCGAGGTATAGGTGATATAGCTGGATAGATTTTCGATCAGCATCTGACGTCCCATAAAATCCTGTACCTGTGAGATGCGGTCCGCGAAATGGTTGACCGATGCTTCAGTGTAAGGCATGGGCAACAGGTCGTGCATGTTTTTATGATCAACCCCGGTCCAGCAAAGATGGTCAGAAAACCACATAGGTTCGACACGTTCGATTAATTTTTTGAGTTGTTTTAAATAGTCGTAATTCAGTGGGTCAGTGCTACCAACAGACATGGATACACCGTGCATCACCATTGGATAGTCCTGCCGAATTTTGTCCAGAAAGTAGAGAGGCTTGCCACCATCGATCATGTAATTTTCTGAGATGATTTCAAACCAGTCGATTTCTTTTGGCTTTTGCTCGAGCACATCCTGATAGTGTTCGGAGCGCAGCCCCAGACCAAAGCCAAGGAAGGGTTTATTGCTGTTGTTCATAATTAATGGTGATAAGCCTGGGTAAATTTAAAATTCAGTGTATCAATAATGCAGGTGTTTTGTATCAGATCAATATTATTTTCGATAAGTTCATTTATTATTGTTTTATTCCTCTGCAAATCTATGCGAAAAAAAACACCGCTGCAAGGAGCGGTGTTTAAAAAAAGAGAGGGTATTTTTAAAACGAAAAGTTTAGCCTTCGAATTTTCCACCTGCAGTATCACAGTCGGCTTTGGTTGATTTAACCCAACCCTGACCTTTACAGGAGTTTTGACCGGCACAACTGGTAGTTGCTGTAGCGCAGGCACTGGTACCTTTGCAGCTGTTTCCACCAATACATTTACCAGATTCCATTGCTGAAGCGTTCATAGGTGCTACTGAAAACATAGTAGCGGCAGCTGCTGCCAGAGCGAAGCCAGAGATTTTTTTTGCTGTATTCATTGGGTATATCCTCATTGGTTAATAGATAAATTTTTTGTCTATGGTTGTTTCCATATACCCCGCTTTAGAGAAAGCCAATTTAAGGAAGTTCAGTGAGTTGTTAAAAAATTAATATTTTTTAACATTTAATAACTAAGATCCAGGGGTTCTGATAATCATGGTTTCACCACGCTGTACCAGTTCCAGGTTTTTAAGAATATTCATACCTAGTAATATTTCATCACCTTCGAATCCCGGGTTGATGCTGGCCAGTACATTATTAAATTTGATCAAACCTATGCTTAAGCTATCGAGTCTGGTGCTATAAGCAGTGGCGGTACCATTGGCTGTCTCTACCTGCATGGACAGGCCTTTGCGTAGCCCTAAGCGGTCGCTGATGTCTTCAGGGATGCTGGTGGTTGTGGCCCCTGTATCGATCAGAAAGGTTACCTCCTGCTGGTTAATTTCTCCATTTAGCACGTAATGTCCATAGTGATTACGCTGCAGCTCGATCTCATAAAATCCATCACCGGTTATTGTCTTTACCATTTGATTGGGATTATTTTGCTGATCCAGCAGTTTTTGGAATAGCAGGGCCATTAGAAAAAAACCTGCAATCCAGCCCAGCCAGGTAAACGTATTGCCTAATTTTCGAGTAGAATGTGTCATATTATTATCATTGTCGTAAATGACTGATAAATCAATACTACTATTTATTTAAGAGAGTTTTATGTCTGGCAACAGTTTTGGGAAATTATTTGTAGTTACTTCATTTGGTGAAAGCCATGGCCCTGCTATTGGCTGTATAGTCGATGGTTGTCCTCCAGGGCTGGAGCTAACTGAGGCAGATTTGCAGGAAGATCTGGATCGACGCAAGCCGGGCACCTCGCGCCATACCACGCAACGACGTGAAGCGGATGAGGTGAAAATTCTCTCTGGCGTGTTTGAAGGTAAGACCACGGGTACCTCTATTGGCCTGTTAATCAATAATACCGATCAGCGTTCCAAAGACTATGGCAATATCATGAATCAGTTCCGTCCCGGGCATGCGGATTATACCTATACCCAGAAGTATGGCTTTCGTGATTATCGGGGAGGAGGCCGCTCTTCCGCACGTGAAACCGCGATGCGCGTGGCCGCTGGTGGCATTGCCAAAAAGTATCTGGCGCAACAGTTTGGCATCAAGATTCGAGGCTATCTTTCTCAGCTAGGTCCAATCAAGCTGGAGTTAAAAGACTGGGCTGCGGTGAATAACAATCCATTCTTCAGCCCCGACCCAGACAAGGTTGAGGAACTGGAAAATTATATGGATGCATTGCGCAAGGAAGGAAATTCTATCGGTGCGGCGGTAACTGTGGTGGCCGAAGGTATACCGCCAGGATTGGGCGAACCGATCTTTGATCGTCTGGATGCTGAAATCGCGCATGCGATGATGAGCATAAATGCCGTTAAAGGTGTGGAGATTGGGGCTGGCTTTGACTGTGTCACTCAAAAAGGTACTGAGCATCGAGATGAGATAACACCGGAGGGATTTCTTTCTAACCATGCTGGTGGCATTTTAGGCGGTATTTCATCGGGTCAGAATATTGTGGTGAATATTGCGCTTAAGCCGACATCCAGTCTGCACCTGCCTGGTCGTTCGGTGGATATAAACGGTGAATCGGTTGAAGTGATTACCAAAGGTCGACACGATCCCTGCGTTGGCATACGTGCGACACCTATAGCCGAAGCCATGCTGGCCATCGTAATAATGGACCATATGTTACGCCACCGAGCACAGAATGCCGGGGTAGAGTGCTCTACACCGGTTATACCGTCTTCAGCCGAGTGAGATCTGATTAATGAAACTGATATTGAATGGTTTGCTGGTGTTGATCGCCATTTCGCATATGTTTTTTCTATTGCTTGAAATGCTGTGGTGGACCAGGCCCATTGGGCTTAAGGTATTTCGAATGTCTCAGGAAAAGGCGGATATGACTAAAGTTCTGGCTGCAAATCAGGGCCTGTACAATGGGTTTCTGGCCGCTGGACTGGTATGGGGGCTTTGGTCTCAGGCATTTTCGGTGCAATTGTTTTTTCTAGGCTGTGTCTTTATTGCCGGGGTATTTGGAGCACTGAGTGTGAGCAAGCGTATATTCTGGATTCAGGGGCTGCCAGCCTTACTGGCACTGTTAATTCTATTTCTGGTATAAATATTTTTTCGAGATTAAAATGAAAAAGCGCTATCTGGTTATCCCTTTATTGCTGTTACTCACTGCCTGTAGTGAAGAGCAGCAAAATAAGATCTCACATCTGGGTGTCACCTGGCTGGAAGGCAATTATAAGGTGACCTATGCCGATGGTAATCACGTTAAAAGCTGGATTATCCGAGATGGCAAGGTTACTTCGGAGCCAGCTAAGGGTTATTATTATTTCTGGGTAACGAATAACGGTAAAAAGCAGTATGTTCAGACGCCCATTGGCCGGTCTTATATAGAAGAAATTGACCAGGGCCAGTAAGCTTTTTTCAATATGCAAAAACGATACTGGCATCTGTCGCGGTTTTATTTTTTTTATTTTTCCAGTCTTGGGGCTCTGATACCTTTCTGGACGGTGTATCTGGATAGCCTTGGTTTTTCGGCTCTAGAGATTGGTCAGTTGATGGCAACGCTGGCTATCAGTAAGATAGTAGCCCCTTATCTATGGGGATGGGTTGCTGATCGGACAGGCTATCATATCCGCATTGTCCAGCTGACTTCATTCTTATCTCTGCTCTGTTTCCTGCCACTGCTCTGGTACGACAGTTTCTGGAGTATTTTATGGTTGAAGCTGTTGTTCAGCTTTTTCTGGAATGCCTCCCTCCCTCAGTTTGAAGTCGTGACACTCAGTCAGTTGGGTAATGATAAAGAGCGTTATGGTCAGATTCGGCTGTGGGGGTCTCTGGGTTTTATTATGACTGCGGCTGTATTGGGTGGGCTTTTTCAGACTTTGTCGATCAATTTCCTGCCTTTGATATTACTCATAATATTTTCATTTATCTGGCTATCGACACTACTGGTTAAAGAACACAGAGCAGTGGTTGATACTGAGGTGAACATTCTGACTGTGTTAAAAAAGCCGCAGGTGATTGCCTTATTGGTCAGCAGCTTTTTTCTGCAGGCCAGTCATGGCCCGTATTACACGTTTTATTCACTTTATATGGAGAGCCTGGACTATTCACGCCTCAGCATTGGGCTGTTATGGTCATTAGGGGTGCTGGCTGAAGTGGTTTTATTTATGTTCATGCCACGTTTACTGAGGGTGCGAGTAGCGGAATTCTGGTTGGCAGTCGCTTTTGCTTTAACCTGTTTGCGTTGGGTGTTGATGGCCTGGTTTTCTGATGTATTGATACTGGTGATACTGACTCAATGTTTGCATGCGGCAAGTTTCGGCCTTTTTCACGCGAGTTCTATTCATCTTATTCAGCAGTATTTTCCCGACCATCATGGTCGAGGACAGGCGCTGTATGCTTCGGTAAGTTTCGGTACGGGTGGTGCAATAGGTAGCTTTTTTGCGGGTAGTTTGTGGGAAAACGTTTCACCACAGATGACCTTTATGATTGCGGCAGTGACCGCATTTATTGGGTTACTGGTTGCTTTGCAGGTACAGAAAAAGTGATAGATTCTGCGCATTGAAACGCAGCAAAGAAGCAAACTCTTTGCTGCGCCAGATGATATCATTACTGATATTCGAAGGTTTGACTGAGGATTACATTTCTTTCACCGTCAAGAGTATTGACAGTCCAGGTGCCATTCCAGCCAGGTTGCAAGGATTTTCTGGTCCATACTCTCCAACGTGGCCCACCCACATCAAATGATTTCTCAAACATGACGACATCGTTGTACACCCACTGGTGAGTGATGGTTTGTCCCTGTAGCTCAGTGAGTTCGGTGAAATAATTAATTTCATTTTTATCGGTAGAGAGTGTTTCTATCAGATCGACCGGTTCGCGATCCACAATGGCGCTGGTAAATTGGCCACGGCTGACACTGCCAGCCATCAGTTGAGTGCTGATAAATAGGCTCAATATAAATAGGCGACTAATGATTTTTTTCATGATGATCCCTTTCTGTTAATTATTGACGGGCATAAATATACCAAGTTTTTAACTGAATGCCATGCCTGTTATAGGCTTGTGGGTAATATAAAGGGGATTAGAAGGCTATCCGGCAAACTGCTGAATGGTTTTTAGCATGGCTTCTACAGCACGCGAGTGACTACGCCTTGGATTAATAACAGTTCCAAGCTGACGACTACAGTTGAACTCGTCTATATCCAGCGCGACCAGGCTATGATCGACCATGCTCATCGGCAAAATACTCCAGCCCAGACCCACAGAAACCATCATTTTAATCGTTTCCAGATAGTTGGTTTCCAGACTTATTTTTAGCTCATCCTTATAAGGGGCTAATGCGCTTTCGATAGCTTCACGTGTAAAGGTGCCATGCGAAGGTAATATCGCCACATGTTGGATTAGCATTTCAAGCGCAGGTTTATCGATCTGGGTCAGGGGGTGATTACTAGCGCAGACAATTTTCAATTCATCCTGCCAGACGGTCTGGTAATCAAGTGCAGCTGATGTGACGAAGGGCAGGGTCACTACGGCCAGGTCCATCTGGTTATGTTCAATCAGGCTGCAGGCCTGTTCTGAATCCATAAAGTGCAGATCCAGATCAACCTCGGGATATTCTGCAGAATAGGCACGTAACACCGGAGGCAGGCGATGCAGACCAATGTGGTGACTGGTTGCCATACTCAGCGGGCCCATCGGACTACCTTCCATGTCGGCTATCTGCTGACGCATCGATTGCAGGTCTAGCATGATCTGACGGGCCCTGGGCAGCAGCAATTCTCCAGTACGTGTCAGGCTGAGCTGTTTACCGATGCGATCAATAAGGTGAGTACCCAGTTGTTCTTCCAGCTGTTTAATGCGTTTGCTGATGGCGGGCTGAGTTAAAAATAACTGTTCAGCAGCCAATGAAAATGAACGGGTTTCTGCAACCTTGATAAATGCCTGAAGATTGGCGGTATCCATAATTTATATTCCATTTAGTTATGATAGATATGAAAATTATGAATTAGAGTTATTTGTCAATCAAGGCTAAACTTAGCAACAGTTAATAATCAAGGTGAATGCGATGGCAGCTTTAACGCTTTATGACAAGGTTTGGAACCGACACATAGTCAAGCAGGAAGAGAATGGTACAGCTTTGCTGTATATCGATCGTCATCTGGTGCATGAGGTTACCTCGCCTCAGGCATTTGAGGGCCTAAACATCAACAATCGTCCGCTATGGCGTAAGGAGTCGATTCTGGCGGTACCTGATCATAATGTTCCTACCGATAAGGTTGAACGCAGTCAGGCGATTGCTGACCCGGTGGCCCGTTTACAGGTTGATACACTGGACCAGAACTGTGAGAATTTTGATCTCAACGAATTCAAGATGGACGACCCTCGCCAGGGTGTGGTGCATGTTATCGGCCCTGAACAGGGTGCTACCTTACCCGGTATGACCGTGGTGTGTGGTGATTCACATACTGCAACCCATGGGGCTTTCGGCGCATTGGCCTTTGGAATCGGTACCTCTGAAGTTGAGCATGTGATGGCTACCCAGTGCCTGATTCAGAAAAAATCAAAGAATATGCGTATTACTATCAAGGGTGCGGTTGGCAAAGGGATTAGTGCCAAGGATATTGTACTTGCGATTATCGGTAAGATTGGCACAGCGGGTGGTACGGGTTATACCATTGAGTTTGCTGGCGAAGCGATCACTAATCTGTCGATGGAAGGTCGTATGACTGTTTGTAATATGGCTATTGAAGGCGGTGCCCGTGCCGGTATGATCGCCTGTGATCAAACCACTATAGATTATGTGAAAGGGCGTCCTTTTGCACCCACTGGTGAGCAATGGGATCAGGCGGTGAGCTACTGGAATACGCTACATTCAGATGCTGACGCGGTGTTTGATCGCGAAATTGTGATTGAAGCAGCCAGTATTCAGCCGCAGGTAACCTGGGGAACGTCCCCTGAGATGGTTATCGCAGTGAATGAATCGGTTCCAGATCCCTCTACTGAAACGGATGAAGTGAAATCTCACGGGATGCAGAACGCGCTGCAATATATGGGCCTGAATGCGAATGAATCTATCGATCAGGTTTTAGTGGATAAAGTCTTTATCGGTTCATGCACCAATTCACGAATTGAAGATTTGCGTGCAGCTGCGGATATCGCAAAAGGTCGCAAAGTAGCGGATAATGTCAAACTGGCATTGGTTGTTCCGGGGAGTGGGCTTGTCAAGGCGCAGGCCGAGCAGGAAGGGCTGGACAGGATATTTGTCGAAGCCGGTTTCGAATGGCGAGAGCCTGGCTGTTCCATGTGTCTGGCAATGAATGCGGATCGGCTAGAGCCTGGTGAGCGTTGTGCATCGACTTCCAATCGCAACTTTGAAGGTCGTCAGGGGCAGGGTGGACGTACTCATCTGGTATCTCCGGCGATGGCTGCTGCTGCTGCAGTGTTCGGTCACTTCACCGATGTGCGGGAGCTGAATTAATCCTATTAAGTATTGAGGTGCTGAATGAAAAAAATAGCAATTGCATGTGTGCTGGGTCTGATGTTTTCACTGGTGGGTTGCGAGACCATGAAGGGTTTGGGCCAGGATGTTCAGAAAGCTGGCAAGGCGCTGGAAAAAAAGGCCAGCGAATAATTTATTTATGCCGTTCCAACGAGCGCGGAGATAAAAGTGGAAAAGTTTGAAAAATTTACCGGGATTGTTGCACCCATGGATCGACCCAACGTCGATACTGATGCCATCATCCCCAAGCAATATTTAAAATCGATTAAGCGTACTGGTTTTGGACCAAATCTATTTGATGACTGGCGCTATCTGGATCCAGGGGTCCCGGGTATGGATTATCGTGAGCGTCGTGTCAATCCTGATTTTGTGCTGAATAAGACGCCTTATAAATATGCTCAGATATTACTGGCCAGAGAAAATTTTGGCTGCGGATCTTCACGTGAGCATGCGGTATGGGCTTTAACTGATTTTGGTTTCAAGGTCGTCATAGCTCCGAGCTTTGCCGATATCTTTTTCAATAACAGTTTTAAAAGTGGTCTTTTACCCATCGTATTAAGCCCTGCGATTGTGGATCAGCTATTTAATGAGCTGAATGAAAAAGAGGACTATCAGTTGTCAATTGATCTTGAACAGCAATTGGTGACTAATTCTGCAGGTGTGCAGATATCCTTTGAAGTCGATGAATTCCGCAAGTTTTGCCTGCTGAATGGGCTGGATGACATTGGTTTAACGCTGCAAAATGCAGATACGATTAAGGCGTTCGAAGATAAATATTATCAGCAGTCACCCTGGCTGAAGTAATAACAGGAATTTAAATGACAGCAAAAATAGCAGTTTTACCAGGTGATGGAATCGGCCCTGAAATCGTTAATGAAGCAGTAAAGGTACTTGAGTGTCTGAAACAGCATCATGGTTTGTCGGTTGAGATGGAAAGTGCTGCAGTCGGTGGCGCAGGTTATGATGAGTCTGGGGTGCCTTTACCTGACAGTACATTAGCACTTTGTGAAGCGTCTGATGCCGTTTTACTGGGTGCGGTGGGTGGACCTCAGTATGAAACTCTGGAAAGAGATTTGCGTCCAGAAAAGGGGTTGTTGAGTTTGCGCTCAGAGCTGGGTTTATTTTCTAATTTGCGTCCAGCAATCCTCTACCCTCAGCTAGCAAGTGCATCCAGCCTCAAGCCTGAAATTGTTGCTGGCCTGGATATTTTGATCGTACGCGAATTAACCGGTGGAATTTATTTTGGTCAACCTCGTGGTATTCGCACTTTGGGCAATGGTGAGCGTGAAGGCTATAACACGCTGGTTTACGCCGAGTATGAAATTGAACGCATCGCGCGTTCAGCATTTGATGTAGCGATGAAGCGTAACAAAAAAGTATGTTCTGTCGATAAAGCTAATGTACTTGAGGTCTCAGAGCTTTGGCGTGAAGTCATGCTGCGAGTAGTGAAAGAGTATCCAGAGATTGAGCTGTCGCATATGTATGTTGATAACGCTTCCATGCAGCTGGTGAAATGGCCCAAA
The DNA here is from genome assembly GCA_050292965.1 of Gammaproteobacteria bacterium. Taxonomy (GTDB): domain Bacteria; phylum Pseudomonadota; class Gammaproteobacteria; genus JACNJF01. The sequence goes on from JBNKMF010000005.1 coordinate 87,107, forward strand.
CAGTTTGATGTGATGGTTACCGGGAATATGTTTGGTGATATTCTTTCCGATACTGCAGCTATGTTAACTGGCTCTATCGGCATGCTGCCATCAGCTTCGCTGGATAAAGATGGCAAGGGTATGTATGAACCCATACATGGATCTGCCCCGAATATTGCTGGAACCAATACCGCTAATCCATTAGCAACCATTTTATCTGTTGCTATGATGCTGCGTTATAGTTTGAATAATGCTGAGCTAGCAGATCGTGTTGATCAGGCTGTGGGTGCTGTTCTTGATAAGGGTATTCGTACGCAGGATATTGCAGACGGTGGCTCTTATGTCAGCACCAGTGAAATGGGTGATGCAGTCGTTAAAGCTTTACAGAAATAAGGGTATAAAAAATGAATAGAGTTGGTTTTATCGGTTGGCGCGGAATGGTGGGTTCCGTTTTAATGCAACGTATGCGTGAAGAAAATGATTTTGCGAACATCGCAGAACCAGTTTTCTTTACTACCTCACAGGTGGGCCAGGCCGGACCTGATATTGGAAAGGAAATACCGCCTTTAATGGATGCTAATGACATTGAATCGCTTAAATCAATGGATGCTATCGTCACCTGCCAGGGTGGAGATTACACCAGGCAGGTTTATGATGACCTACGCGCCAGTGGTTGGCAGGGTTACTGGATTGATGCCGCCTCGGCGCTTCGAATGAAAGATCACACTATTATAGTGCTGGATCCAGTAAATCGTAACGTTATTGATGCTGCACTGGATGCGGGTAAAAAAGATTTTATCGGTGGCAACTGCACCGTGAGTCTGATGATGCTGGCTTTAGGAGGCTTACTGCAAAATGATCAGGTCGAATGGATTAGTGCAATGACTTATCAGGCTGCATCAGGAGCTGGCGCGCGCAATATGCGAGAACTGATTAGCCAGATGGGCAGTATCGAAAATTCAGTACATGATTTGCTGGTAGATCCTTCTTCTGCAATCCTGGACATTGATCGTCAGGTTGCTGAGCACATCCGCTCTGCAGAATATCCGACTGACCAGTTTGGCGTGCCATTAGCGGGTAGCTTAATCCCCTGGATAGATGTGCAACTGGAAAATGGGCAGAGTAAGGAAGAATGGAAAGGAGGTGTAGAAACCAACAAAATCCTGGGACGTTCTGATAATTTGATCCCTATTGATGGTTTATGTGTGAGAATAGGAGCTATGCGCTGCCACTCTCAGGCATTAACAATCAAGTTAAAGCAAAACCTGCCGATGAATGAAATTCACGACATGCTGGCAAAAGCTAACGACTGGGTTAAAGTGCTTCCCAATGACCGTGATATTAGTATGCAGCAACTCTCTCCCGCTGTGGTTACAGGTTCTCTGGACATTCCAGTTGGACGATTACGTAAAATGACAATGGGTGATGAATACCTGTCTGCTTTCACGGTTGGTGATCAATTATTATGGGGGGCGGCAGAACCGCTACGAAGAATGCTTAATATTTTACTAAAAAGATGACTCGACCACTTATTGCAATAACCCATGCCAGCTCGCTGCTGGCAGAGGTTTTAATTCAGCAAATGGCAGAATCCGGCATCAAGCCGGATTCTGTCGTTTTACTCGATACTAATGAAGAAGCTGGCAATCGACTGGCTTACGCAGATACTTATTTAACCGTAGGTGATCAATATGAATATGATTACGAGGATTTAACAGCGGTTTTACTGCTTGAGTCTGATGCCGAGCTTGAAAGCCTGTTACAGCATTGCGACAGCTATGTTATTGGACATTATCTGGGGCAGAGTCGAGAAGGATTATTTCTTCTCAATTCTGATCTCCCTGAAAAACCAGCAATGATCAAATTACCCAGTCCGGAAGTTGCCACCTTGATGATGGTGATTACTCCTCTTATGCAGACCAGTGCAATTAAATCTCTGCAATCGGTAAATATCCTATCCGCAGCCCTATACGGAAAACCAGGGATAGAGCAGCTTGCCTCACAAACCATAAACCTGTTGAACAGTAAAGAGGTAGAAAATAGTTTGTTTCCTTTGCAGCTTGCTTTTAATATGCTGCCTGTTGCAACAAGTGCAGAGTTGGAGTATCAGTTAATTACTGCAATGGGTGGGGGAACTCAGTGTTCGATAAATAATATACTGGTGCCAGCCATGCATGGAATGGTGTTATCTGTATCAGTTGAGTTTGGTGAAGAGATATCCTCAGCAGAGATAGTTAAAAGATTTAGCGCAATTGATGGTGTGGCATTGAGTAATCAGCCTGTAAGCCCTTTGACTCACTGTCAAAATGGTACAGATATTGTGATATTCGAACTGCATCAACCACAAAATGATGCTAAAAGACTACATTTCTGGATAATTGCTGATTCTGTTAGAAACGGATTGGTGCAAAATTACTTAAATATATTGGAAGTTTTGCTAAAATCTTTTTTATAATCTATAGTTACAACTACTTGTGAAAGTGTTTTCTTTAAAGTAAATTCTCTGACTTAATAGACAGGTTACTGTTTATGCAGGGCTTATTAATACAAATTCGTTAGGGAGTTTGGGAGACTAAACGTGCGTAAATCGGGAATAATATTATCACTCTGGACAGCGTTACTGTGTTTTCCACTCAGTAGCTTCGCTCTGGGCCTTGGTGAGATCGAAGTCAATTCATTTTTAAATCAGCCACTTAAGGCCGATATTGCCGTGGTCTCTGCTCGACCGGGAGAGATTGACGATCTACTAGTCAGTCTGGCGAGTCGTGACGCTTTTCGTAAAGCGGGTCTGGAACGTTCTTCTGACTTATCCAAACTACGTTTTAAAATCGAGAAATCGGAAGATGGGCAGAGTGCAAAAATTCTGCTCACAACCAAATCAGCCATTAAGGAACCTTTTTTAAATTTTCTAATTGAGGCAGATTGGGCCAAAGGTCGTTTATTAAGAGAATATACTATACTTTTAGACCCTCCACATTTCGCGCAGCAGGCTCAGCAGGAAGCCCCCAGGCTTACCAATGAGCCTGTTGCAGATGTACAGCTACAGCCAACCCCGATGGCTCAGCCCGAGTCTCAGCAAATGGACAGTATGGAGCTGGAAGCCGAGGCCCGGTCAGAACAGCCTATAGCTTTAACCGAACAAACTACTCAGCCAATAGCTGAGAAAGCGCCTGATAACGAATATACTCCTCAAACAACTTATACCGAAAGTGCTCCTGCCCCAGTCGAAAATGAAATCCTTGTAACTCGTGGAGATACGCTATGGGGTATCGCTTCAGGTCTGAAGGATGATGATCACAGTATGGCGCAAGTGATGCTAGCTATCCAGGCTGCTAATCCGGATGCTTTCGCCAGGAATAATATAAATAATTTAAAAGTCGGCGCTGTTATACGCACGCCGCATAGCTCATCGTTTGATGACTTGAGTAAACAGCAAGCTTATGCTCAGGTGCTTGAACAGAATGGTTTATGGGACGATTACGTCGCCAGAAAAACCGGTAAGGCCGCTGCAGGTAGTCCAATGGCAGATACAGCGGCATCATCTAAAACAGCAGCCGAAATCGAATCTGGACAATTAAGTTTACTGGCACCCGGAGATGAAGATTCGACTACTGCCAGCATGACGTCAGATGATACAGCAGATTCTAATAAGCTACGTAAGCAACTGGCATTGGCTGAAGAAGAGCTGGAAGCATCACGCCTGGAAAATCAGGATTTACAATCTCGCGTCAATGAACTGGAACAACAGCTTGAAAAGGTTGAGGAGCTGCAAAAGATAGTCCAGATCACGGATAATAGTCTGGCTAAATTACAGCAGCAGTCTGGTGAGCAGAAAGATACTGAAGCCCCTGTGTCTGAAACTGAAGCTACAGATGGCATGAGCGAAGAGCAGCCTAGTGATGTGATGATCGATGCTGCTGAGAAAATTTCTGCTGAAGAAGCAGAGCAGCCTGAATCAGAAGACATTGTTGATTCAATGGCTCAGTCCACTGAAGCTGAAACAGTACTGCCAACATCGCCAGAGCAGGATATGCAACAAGAAGGCACTACAGATGGCATGATGCCAGAACAGGAAAGCCAGGCAGAAGCAGAGACTGTACCAGCCCCTGCTTCTGTCGTAGTAACTGAAGAACAAGGTGGAATTCTGGATACTGTACCTTCAATGGGTGAGCTTTTGGGCGATCCAGTCGTATTAGGAGGTATTGGTGCCATCGTTCTGTTGATATTAGGTGTGCTATTTATACGTCGTCGTAAATCTTCAGAACTTGATCAGGGCATAATCGTTGAGGATGAAGGTGAAGATCTGTTAGATGATGATGCTACTCCAATACACGTGCCTTCATTGGATGAAGCTGCAGGATCTCAGGCGCCTGAAGAAGATAAAGGTTTGCTCGATACGTCATCTATTCTGGTTGAACCTAAGGAAACAGCGGAAGAAGAGTTTGCTCAGACTGCTGTAATTTCAGAAGAACAGCCTAAGCAAACTGAAGAAGGTTTAGCGTCTATTGAACAAGATCAGGATGATGTACTGAATGAGGTTGATGTATACCTGGCCTATGGCCTTTATGATAATGCTGAAGATCTACTTAAAGAGAGTCTGGAAAATTATCCCGATCGTGCAGATTACCGTGCCAAATTACTAGATACCTTTTTTGCGACCAGGAATAAAGATCAATTTATTAAAGAGGCTCAAGCCCTGAAATCTCTAGGTGGGGCAGCGGAACGTTACTGGAATCGTGTTCAGATTATGGGTTTTGAACTGGCACCAGAAAATGATTTATTTGCTGGTGCCGAGGATAGCGATCTGTCGGTTGCAGACCTTGAATTCGCAAAGCCGGAAACAGCAGATTTTGATATTGGTGTTGATGATGATAGCACTGAATATTCAAATACTGACTTTGATTTAAGTGTTGATACTCAAGATTTTGATCAGGTTGATCCTACTGTAGTCAGACCGAAAGATGATGACTTATCTGAAACGATGGTTGATAGCGAGCTAGATTTGCCAGAGCTGGAAAGTGAAGATGAAGAGTTACCTGATGAAATTGGTGCTTTTGATCTTGATTTAGGAGAAGACGAAGCATCAGGCGCTGACGATCTGGATCTGCTAAATGAAGAAATCGAAAACGCAGGTGAAGATGACGCATTAAGCTTCGACTTACCTGATGACCTTGACCTGTCAACCGGCGCTGAAGATATCGCTGATGATTCCGATATCATCGAGCTTGACGATACCTTTGAGGCTCCTGATCTGGATGAACAGCTAGAGATGGTAGAAGATGATATCGAACTGGAGCTGGATTCGGATGATGAAGTTGAAATTGAAATAGATGATGATTCAATAGAAATAGATGATGATTCAATAGAAGAAGTAGAAGATAAATTCAGCGGTACTGATGAGATCGATTTAGCTGATTTTGAACAGGATGAAGTTGAAGAGTCTGCTGAAACAATGGTTATGAGTTCAGAGGAGCTGAAAGGAGGGGCTGAAGAGCCTGGCGAAGATTCTGGTGAGGAAGGAACACAGCATATAGACTCGGCACTGGATCTGGATATGTCAGATATCGATTCTGCAGGCCTGCAAACTGGAAATTTTATGCCATCAGAGGTTGAGAGTTTATCGCCCGAAGGTGACGATGATATTACTGGCTCTCAACCTGACAGTAAGACTGGTGAATTTGAGGTTCCAGTACTTGAGGAGGTCGACCCAGATGCGGGAATAGAGAAGACAGGAACCTTTGCTCCAGGAGATTTCGACGAGGATGAACTGGATGATATTTCCTCGTTAGATGGAATGGATGATATCGAAGATTTGATGCTACCCGATGATGTTGATGAAGTGGGTACCAAGCTTGATCTGGCGAAAGCATTTATTGATATGGGTGATGCTGAAGGCGCAAGAAGCAGTCTGGAAGAAGTGCTTTCTGAAGGTACCGAAGAGCAGCAAGCTGAAGCAACAGGGCTATTAGAGCAGATTAAATAGCATAAATTTAGTTAACATCACAAAGCCTGTTATTTTTAATAGCAGGCTTTTTTTATTGGTTCCAGATAACAATCACATTCGAATGTTGTATGAATAGAATAGCTCTCGGAATTGAATACGATGGTTCTGCCTACTGTGGTTGGCAGAAACAGACACATAGTCCATCAGTGCAGCAAAACGTCGAATCGGCTATCTCTTTTGTCGCCGACCATGATGTGGAGCTGGTGTGTGCAGGGCGAACCGATACAGGGGTGCATGCCTGTCAACAGGTAGTACATTTTGATACCGATTCTGAACGCTCTGCACGAGCCTGGATGTTAGGTGCTAATTGCCGACTCCCAAAAGATATCCGCATCCTCTGGATGCAGCAGATGCCTACAGGCTTTCATGCAAGATTCAGCGCAGTCGCTCGTAGTTATCGATATATTATCCTTAACTCAGAAATCCCCAGCGCATTGTTTAATAATAAAGTCTGTTGGCAGCATCAGGCGCTGGATAGTGATAAAATGCATCTTGCGGCACAGCAACTGGTGGGACAATTTGATTTCACTTCGTTTCGTGCAGCTGGTTGTCAGGCCAAATCACCTGTTAGAGATATAAAATCAATTGAGGTAAAAAGGCAGGGTGATTTGATTTTTCTCGATATTAAGGCAAATGCATTTTTGCATCACATGGTAAGAAACATTAGTGGAAGCTTGATTGCCATTGGCCGGGGTGATTACCCAGTAGAATGGTTAGAAGAAGTACTACATGCTCGAGACCGTAGACAGGCAGGAATGACAGCCGCCGCTGCAGGGTTATATTTTTTACGTCCTTACTATCCCGAGCAATTTGAATCGCCCGAATGTGTCCGCAAGCCGATTCTTTTTTAATTATTTTTAAGATATATTTATGTCATCAGAGCGTTCCTTTTATCGTACCCGAGTAAAAATCTGCGGGTTAAAATCATTCGAGGAGGCAAAGCTTGCCGCTGATTGTGGTACAGACTCAATAGGATTGGTGTTTCATTCCCAAAGCCCTCGATATATAGAACTGGAAAATGCTATTGCTATCCGTCGCGCACTACCAGCGTTTGTTACCCTTACAGCACTTTTTTTGAATGAAACTCAGCAATGGGTTGGTCAGGTGGTTGAACAGCTTAAGCCAGACTGCTTGCAATTTCATGGCACTGAGTCTCCAGGCTTCTGCCAGCGCTGGAGCTTGCCCTATATCAAAGCGATTCCCATGGCTAGTGTGGATGATCCAGTCCAGTATGCCTCCGACTATAAATATGCACAGGGGTTTCTGATGGATAGTAATGCCACTGGACGACTAGGGGGATCAGGTGATACATTTGACTGGTCGAAGATCCCTTCTGATTTCCACTATCCGCTTATTCTTGCGGGTGGATTAACCCCACTTAATGTGGCTGATGCCGTTGCTCAGGTGAACCCCTGGGCTGTTGATGTCAGTAGCGGTGTGGAAAAATCCAGAGGTATTAAGGATCCATTATTAATTCAGCAATTTTGTAAAGAGGTACATCGTGTCGACTGTCGAGGTTGAAAACGTAACAGACTATAACCAGTACCCTGACGAACGTGGCCATTTTGGTCGTTTCGGAGGCTTATTTGTCGCTGAAACCTTGATGGGCCCCCTGCAGGAGTTGCGTGAAGCTTATGAGCATTACTCAAAAGATCCAGGGTTTCAGAAAGAGTTTGATAAAGACCTGCAACATTATGTGGGTAGACCAAGCCCCGTTTATCTTGCCGAGCGCCTGTCGCAGAAAATCGGTGGCGCGCAAATCTGGTTAAAACGTGAAGATTTAAATCATACCGGTGCTCATAAAATAAACAACACAATTGGCCAGGCATTACTGGCTAAACGCATGGGTAAGAAACGTATCATCGCTGAAACCGGTGCCGGTCAACATGGTGTTGCATCAGCCACGGTGGCTGCACGTTTGGGCCTGGAATGTGTCGTGTATATGGGAGCTGAGGATATCCAGCGTCAGGCACCCAATGTGTATCGAATGAAATTACTGGGTGCAGAAGTTGTACCGGTGACTTCTGGGTCAGCAACCCTGAAAGATGCATTGAATGAAGCAATGCGAGATTGGGTAACCAATATCGACGATACCTTTTATATTATTGGAACTGTGGCAGGTCCTCATCCATATCCTGCCATGGTAAGAGATTTTCAAACCATTATCGGACGCGAAGCACGCGAGCAGATGATGCAGGCAGCCGGAAGACTGCCCAATGCCCTGGTTGCCTGTGTGGGAGGAGGTTCCAATGCTATAGGCTTATTTCATGAGTTTCTTAATGACCGTGAAATCGAAATCTATGGCGTAGAAGGTGGTGGTGATGGAGTCGAATCAGGGCATCATGCCGCACCTTTAACCGCTGGTGTCCCAGGAATATTACACGGCAATCGGACCTTTCTAATGACCGATAGAGATGGGCAGATCACCGAAACGCATTGCATTTCTGCTGGTCTGGACTATCCCGGCGTTGGCCCTGAACATGCGTGGTTAAAGGAAACCCATCGTGCAAGCTATACCACGGTAACCGATAAAGAAGCATTGGCCGCGTTCCATGAATTAACTCAGGTTGAAGGCATTATTCCAGCGCTGGAATCTTCGCATGCCGTGGCTTATGCTTGCAAACTGGCGGCAGAAAAATCATCTGATCAAATTATTCTGGTCAATCTGTCAGGTCGCGGCGACAAGGATATAAATACTATTGCAGAGCTGGAAGGTATAAAGCTATGAGCCGTATCAGCCAGAAATTTTCAGATTTAGGTCAGCAAAAAGCTTTAATTCCCTTTATCACTGCTGGAGATCCTGAACCCGATTTTACCGTGCCTTTAATGCATCAACTGGTGGCTTCAGGTGCCAGTATTATTGAATTGGGCGTGCCATTTTCAGATCCCATGGCGGATGGCCCTGTGATACAGGCAGCGGATGAAAGAGCTTTGGCTCATCACGTGAGTCTTAGAGATGTAATCGGCATGGTAGAACAGTTTAGAAAGACTGATAATGCTACTCCTGTGGTACTGATGGGTTACCTGAACCCTATTGAGATCATGGGCTATCAACTGTTTGCTGAGCAGGCATCTGCTGCAGGTGTAGATGGTGTGCTAGTGGTAGATATGCCGCCGGAAGAGGGCGAAGAATTTACTGCTTTGATGCAGCAATATGGAATCAATACGATTTTCCTGATTTCTCCCAATACGGATGCAAAACGTATTGAAAAAATCAATAAACTCGCTTCAGGATATCTATACTATGTCTCGCTAAAAGGCGTGACTGGAGCGAATACTCTGGACATCGATTCAGTTACGAAAAAAATACAACAAATTCGAACTATTTCTGACCTGCCAGTTGGTGTAGGCTTTGGTATTAAGGATGGGAAAACCGCACAGGCTGTGGCAAAGGTAGCCGATGCTGTTGTTGTGGGCTCAGCTCTGGTCAACAGAATTGCTGAGAACCAGAATGACCAGAATAAAATGAACCAGAAATCGGCAGAACTCATGCATGAAATGCGTAGCATGATGGATGAGGCAACAATAATTCACAGGTAATACTATGAGCTGGTTTGACAAGATACTACCCTCCATCCGTACCAGCGGGGGAGATGATAAAAAGAATGTACCCGAAGGTCTGTGGGCCAAATGTAATTCCTGCGATGCGATCATCTATCGTGCAGAGCTTGAGCGCAATAAAGATGTTTGTACCAAGTGCGATCATCACATGCGTCAACCAGCAAGACGCCGACTGGAGCAGTTTCTGGATGAAGAAGGGCGCAGCGAAATTGCTGCTAACCTGGAAGCTGAAGATATTCTAAAATTCAAAGATGATAAAAAATACCGAGATCGCTTAAATGCCGCGCAGAAAGCTACTGGCGAAAAGGATGCTTTGATTGTTATGAAAGGTTCGGTGAAGGGAGTAAACCTGGTTGCTGCAGCGTTTGAGTTTGGCTTTATGGGGGGGTCTATGGGCTCCGTTGTGGGTGAAAAATTCGTGAGGGCCGCTAATGCCTGTCTGGAGCACAACATCCCTCTGGTCTGTTTCACCGCCAGTGGTGGTGCGCGTATGCAGGAGGCACTGATTTCATTGTTTCAAATGGCTAAAACCTCTGCGGTATTAACCCGTTTATCACGTCGAGGCATTCCCTTTATCTCGGTACTCACTGACCCTACCATGGGTGGAGTATCAGCAAGTTTTGCCATGTTAGGTGATATTCATATCGCTGAACCCAATGCGTTGATTGGATTTGCCGGGCCACGAGTGATTGAACAGACAGTACGTGAACAATTACCAGAAGGTTTTCAGCGTAGCGAGTTTTTACTCGAACACGGGGCAATCGATATGATCGTTGATCGTCGTGAATTACGAGGAAAGATCAGCTCTATCTGTGCTATGCTGACTGCTCAACCATCACCCTGATGCCGACATGCAATGGTTTAGCCTCGCGATACTTACGTTAGTTATTTTACTTTGTATTATAATGGCGCATCGCATGGCAAAGAAAAAAGGGCTAAATCCCGTTCTCTGGGGCGTGCTGGGTGGTATTTTTGGTCCCTTAGTTTTTCCTGTTCTAATCTTGATGCCATCTAAGAAAACACTTGCCGATCCTCATTAAACTTTTCGGATAAAACCGATACCTGTTAAGTTTCCTATGTTTGAATATGCGATTTGATACCCTGGCTGACTGGTTAGACTGGCAACAACAGCTTAACCCTACATCTATCGCTCTGGGGCTGGATCGAGTGTCCAGCGTGTTTCAGCGTTTGCAGCTGGATGGAATTAAGCGGGTGATTACTGTAGCTGGTACCAACGGCAAAGGCTCTACGGTTGCGTACTATGAAAGCTGGTTAAAAAATGCAGGTTTCAGTGTGGCCAGTTATACCTCTCCTCATCTGCTGCATTACAATGAACGTATCAGGATTAATCTGATACCGGTTTCAGATCGGTTGTTGTGTGATGCTTTTGACCGTATTGACCAGGTGCGTGAAGATATACAACTCACCTATTTTGAATTCGGCACCCTGGCTGCCCTGGTGTTGATGAGTGACTATGCCCCGGATTTCTCTATTCTGGAAGTCGGGCTGGGCGGCCGACTGGATGCGGTTAATATTATTGATGCTGATCTGGCACATCTCACGCCCATAGGATTGGACCATCAGAGCTGGTTAGGTATTGACCGAGAAACTATCGGTGCTGAAAAAGCGGGTATTTTACGCAAAGGATGCCTTGCCGTTTGTAGCGATAGTAATCCGCCTGACAGTGTGCTGGGTCGACTGGATGCGCTTGCATGTAATTACTCACTGGCGGGTCGAGATTATCAGTATCAGTGGATCGATGATCAAACCATACAGTGGAAAGGTAGGGAAAAGGAGGCTAAGCTGATCCCTCCCTTAGCTGGAAGGCATCAGGCACAAAATGTCAGTGGTGTGCTGGCGGGGCTGGAATTACTGGGCTGTTTAGAGGGGCTTGAAAGTGATCATATTGCAGGTAATTTTTTAGCTGTCAGTTGTACTGGCCGATTGCAGACGCTGAATTACCCAGTTTGCGCAGGGCGACTTCTGGTCGATGTTGGGCATAACCAGCAAGCGGCACAGGTTATCGCCAGTTATTTAAAAGCCTTGAAACCACAGCATAGAGTAACGGTCTTACTCGGCATGTTGGATGATAAAGACAGCATGGCTTATGTTGCAGAACTTTCTGAGTTTGTCGATGAATGGTGGCTGGTGAGTCTGCCTGGTGATAGAGGTTTAACTGCCGAGCAGTTATTTCAGCGCCTGTCATCGCAGCAACTAAACAATGTGGATCTATTCGAGTCGGTCAATGGGGCTTTATCAGATGGCATGCCTTCTCTGGATAATCAGGATATACTACTGGCTACTGGTTCCTTCCTGACTGTAGAAGCCGTTTTAAAATATCTCGAAGAAATTTCTGAGCAATAATGGATCAACAACTTAAACAGAGACTGGTCGGTATAAGCGTAATTTTTGCGCTCGCTGTGATTTTCTTACCAATGATACTGGACGGTTCCGGCCAGCATCTTGAAAAGCTTGATGTCAATATTCCCGTTCCGCCTAGAGTGGAGTCTCGCGTCGATGTCAGGCAACAGGTAATTGAGTTGAAACGTGAGGTCGATGCACTACCAGCGATGACTTCAGTGATAGTCGATGAGGTTAGTGATGCACAGGTAAAACCGCAAGCGGAAGTCAAACCTGAAACTACCGGTACAGCAGTTCAGAAACCTAAGGCTGCAAAGCCACCAACTAAAGCAACAGCATCAAGTACACCGGAAATAGCGAAGAAGGTAACGCCTGAACCAACTAAGGCTCCGCCAAAAGTTTTGGCAGGTGGAGATCAGTGGGTCATTCAGGTAGGTAGTTTTCAGGATAAGGGTAAGGCCTATAAACAACGCGACCTGTTACGAAAGTCACGCCTGTCGGCAGTATTTATCGAAAAATTCACTCAGGATGGCTCGCTTAGGTATCGTGTTCGCATGGGGCCGTTTCTGACTCGTGATAAGGCGAAAGTAGTGAAAAATAAGGTACTTGCCAAATACAGCATCAAGGGCTGGTTGATGAAGTATGAAAAATGAACTCCTCGGTAGAAAATTAACCCTTCAATTAATCGTTATTATAGGGCTTTGCTAAACACGGCATGTTAAAATCGCGCTTTTTCAAGATGCGGGGGCAATATGGGCTGGTTTGATATCGCAATTCTGGTCGTCATTCTGATTTCATGTTTGATCAGTCTGGTGCGTGGATTTGTTAAGGAATCGATATCCCTGGCAACCTGGCTGGTGGCGGGTTTCATTGCACTCAGGTACCACCCTGCTTTAGCAGAGCTGCTTGTACCTTATATCGAGTCACCAACGATCGGTCTGGCAGTGGCTTTTGCTACATTATTTATTTTAACCCTGATTGTGGGAGCCATTATCAATTACATGGTTAGCCAGTTGGTCAGCAAAACTGGTCTGAGCGGTACCGATAAAATGCTGGGTATGGTTTTTGGCGCCGCACGAGGCATAATAATCGTGTCGATGATTGTGTTGTTTGCCGGGTTAACCCCGATCCCTTCTGAAAGTTGGTGGCAGGAGTCGATGATGGTTGAACACTTTATGAAGGTGGCTGTATGGATAAAAGATATTCTGCCCACCGAGGTAGCCAGTAGTTTTAGTTTTTAATATACCAGGCAGAGAGATAATCGCATGTGTGGAATTGTTGGTATTGTTGGGATTCAGCCCATTGCTCAGGTAATTTACGATAGCTTGCTGGTATTGCAACACCGCGGGCAGGATTCAGCAGGTATGGTGACCTGCGAAGGTAATAAGCTGCATCTTCGTAAGGATAATGGGATGGTAAGCGATACCTTTCACACCCGTCATATGCTCAAGCTATTGGGCAATATGGGGATAGGGCATGTGCGTTATCCTACGGCTGGTTGTTCATCTTCAGCTGAAGCACAGCCTTTTTATGTGAACTCACCCTACGGCATATCATTAGCGCATAATGGCAATTTAACCAATGTCGATAAATTAAAAGCCGATCTTTATGCGGAAGACCGCCGTCATATCAATACTGAATCTGATTCAGAAGTTTTACTCAATGTGCTGGCGCATGAATTGCAAGAGTCAGGAAAGCTAAAGCTTGAAGTTGAAGATATCTTCCAGGCGGTAACTGCTACCCATAACCGAATCGAAGGTGCTTATGCCGTTGTCGCTATGCTGACAGGACGTGGCATATTGGCATTTCGTGATATCTGTGGCATTCGTCCGGTTGTTTACGGTAAAAGAGTTACTGATCAGGGGACCGAGTATATGGTCGCTTCTGAATCGGTGGCTTTGCAGGCATCCGGTTTTGAGCTGGTTGCTGATCTTAAACCCGGCGAAGCTATCTATATTTCCTCTACTGGTGAAGTCCATATACGCCAATGCGCAGAGCGCACTCAGTTAACGCCCTGTATCTTCGAGCATGTGTATATGGCTCGTCCTGATTCAGTAATCGATGATATCTATGTCTATAAGGCTCGTTTACGTATGGGCGTAAAGCTGGCGGATAAGATTCTGCGTGAGCGGCCTGATCATGATATCGATGTAGTGATTCCTATTCCCGATACCAGTAGGCCTTCAGCTATGGAGCTTGCCTATCATCTGGGTGTGAAATTTCGAGAGGGCTTCATCAAAAATCGTTATATCGGACGCACTTTTATCATGCCGGGCCAAACCCTGCGCAAAAAATCGGTTCGACGCAAATTAAATCCCATCGATATCGAATTCAAAGGCAAGAATGTATTGCTGGTAGACGATTCCATCGTGCGTGGCACGACATCTGAACAAATTATCGAAATGGCACGTGATGCCGGTGCTAATAAGGTTTATATGGCTTCAGCTGCACCACCAGTAAGATTCCCTAATGTTTATGGCATTGATATGCCTGCAGTCGATGAGCTGATTGCGCATAATCGCACAGCTGATGAAGTGGGTGAATTGATTGGTGCAGACTGGATGATTTATCAGGATCTGGAAGACTTGATAGAGGCGGTACGTAAAGGTAACCCTTCAATCAAGGAATTTGACTGCTCCTGTTTCAATGGGCAATACGTGACCCAGAATATCAGTAGTGATTATCTCAATAGAGTGCAATCCATCCGTAATGACTCGGCCAAACAAGGCGGTGAAGAAGCGCAGGTCGTCGGCATGGAACTGCATAATAACGCCTGATTCATACCGGAATGATTCTGTGGCAGAGATTACAGGGGTTAATCCAGTCCTCAGGAATTGAGCTTGTTGGCTGTAATCTGGATCATGCGCTGATCTATATCAGTATTGATCAGCAATTACTGAGTCTGGTAAGTCCAGACTCCAAACCAATGCAATCCTATCCTGTTTCTACCTCACGCTATGGGCCTGGTCAGCAGGTAAATAGCTACAAAACGCCACTCGGTATCCATAAAATCGAACGTAAGATTGGCCAGGGTGAAGCCCTGGGGCGAGTATTCAGGGCAAGAGTAGCTACCGATGAACTCAGTTACGCTGAAGACTATCAGGGCGAGCAGGATATTATCAGTAGCCGCATTCTATGGCTAAAGGGCCTGCAATCTGGGTGGAACGCAGGTGGTGAGGTTGATACCTTTGATCGCTATATCTATATTCATGGAACCCCGGATGAAGCGCATATTGGTCAAGCCGCATCGCAGGGCTGTATTCGCATGACAAACCATCATGTGATAGAGCTTTTTGATCTGGTTGCTGTTAATGATGTGGTTATTATCGAATGATCAGAATGCACTTTTTTCATATCTAAAAACTTCAGTCAGGCGCTGAATATTAAAATTGAATCTGCTAATATCGCGCCTGATTTTTGTCTACGAGCTTATAAATGGAACGCATTGTTGAATCTATTTTCTATGCCAGTCGCTGGTTGCTGGCACCTATCTATATAGGGCTTTCTCTGGCGCTGATATTGTTGGCAGCCAAGTTTTTTCAGGAAGTAATACATATTTTTCCGCTAGTTTTTTCAGCATCAGAATCCGATCTGGTGCTGGTGGTGCTTTCACTGATCGATCTATCTCTGGTGGGTGGATTGCTGGTGATGGTGATGTTCAGTGGTTATGAAAATTTCATTTCTCAGATAGATCTTGAAGATCACAAGGAGAAGCTTTCCTGGTTGGGTAAACTGGATTCAGGCAGCTTAAAACAAAAGGTTGCAGCTTCCATTGTGGCTATTTCATCAATTCATTTACTACAGAAGTTTATGGATGCTGAATCCATCGATAATGAAAAGCTGATGTGGTTTGTAATCATTCATCTGACCTTTGTGCTGTCCGCAATTGGAATGGCAGTGGTAGACAATATGAATACCAAACACTGAGATTAGTGGTTTGACATGGCTTAAAGCTAAAGTTAAGGTTATACACCATAGCGCCGATTTGTATCTCGGCTTGCAGGCGCTTAATAAATCTGGCTAAAGAGGGTGATGTGCTATCAATCGATAGCACTTCGATTGACAGCCCTCCCGAGTTCTTATCCTGGGAGTACAGCATGAACGACGATATTTATAATTTTGATACCCTTGCAATTCGCATTGGTCATCAGAGAACGGCTGAAGGTGAACATAGTGAACCTATTTTTCCTACCTCAAGTTTTGTCTTTAATTCAGCCGCAGAAGCCGCCGCTCGATTTTCCGGCGAACAACCGGGCAATATCTATGCGCGTTTTACCAATCCTACAGTACGTATGTTTGAACAACGTCTGGCAGCATTGGAAGATGCCGAAAGCTGTGTCGCGACTGCTTCGGGTATGGCGGCGATACTGTCGGTCTGTCTGGCCCTGTTAAAGACAGGCGATCACATATTGTGTTCGCGATCGGTTTTTGGCACGACCACAGTTTTATTCGAAAAATATCTAGGTAAGTTTGGCGTTAACACGACCTTTGTCGATTTAACCGATATCGATGCCTGGGCGCAGGCGATCACCCCGCAAACGCGTATACTGTTTCTGGAAACGCCATCCAACCCTTTGACCGAAGTGGCCGACATACAGGCCATGGCGGATCTTGCGCATGCACATGGTTGCCTGCTTGTGGTGGATAACTGTTTCTGTACGCCGGCATTACAACAGCCACTGAAACTGGGTGCCGATATCATTGTGCACTCGGCTACCAAGTATCTGGATGGGCAGGGACGCATCGTCGGCGGTGCAGTAGTCGGCAATAAGGAACTGGTGGGCACCGAGGTGTTTGGGGTGATTCGTTCCGCTGGTCCGAGTATGAGTCCATTTAATGCCTGGGTCGCACTGAAAGGTCTGGAAACCCTGTCGTTACGTATGAGGGCGCATTCCAGTAATGCCAGGCAACTGGCTGAGTTTTTACAGCAGCAGCCTCAGATTGAGCGCTTGTTTTATACCGGACTGATTGATCATCCCCAGCATGAGCTGGCCAAAGTGCAGCAAAAAGATTTTGGCGGTATTGTTTCCTTTCAGGTCAAAGGCGGGCGTGAACAGGCGTGGAATTTGATCGATCAAACCCGCATGTCGTCGATTACGGCTAATCTGGGTGACACAAAGACCACCATCACACATCCGGCCTCGACTACCCATGGACGCTTAAGCGATGAACAAAAACAGGCATCCGGTATCACAGAAAACCTGTTACGAGTCGCTGTAGGTCTGGAGGATGTTGAAGATATTACGCGTGATATAGTAAGAGGCCTGGGTTAAGCACGAATGTCGATTGACCTCTATGCGGCTATCTACCAGGCTATAGCAGAGACCGATCCGCTAGCCAAATGCCAGTTGGCCGAGGCACTTTCTCAGTGCTGGGCTGAGGGTAAGTTACAGCGCATGGAAGGAGGGGAGGTTCTGGGTATCGATATCCCTGGACGTCCGCAGCATCCAGAGCTGGTCGACCCGCGCAAGGTGCCGCGCAGGTCCCTGGCAACCGAGCAGGGGCGGATAGTCATGCTGCATTCCTTTGCACATATCGAGTTTAATGCGATTAATCTGGCGCTGGATGCGGCTTATCGTTTTCGTAAGATGCCAGATGATTTTGTAAGCGACTGGTTAAAGGTCGCTCGCGAAGAAGCTCATCATTTCAGACTGGTGGCAGATTATTTACTGGATCTGGGCTCCAGTTACGGGGCTTTTACTGCGCACAATGGTTTATGGGATATGGTGTGTAAAACCCGTCACGATGTATTGCATCGTATGGCGCTGGTGCCCAGAGTGATGGAAGCTAGAGGACTGGATGTGACGCCGGGCTTAATGCAGAAGTTTTCTCAGATTGGTGATCAGCGAACTGTGGACATCCTGCAGGTGATCTATCAGGAGGAGATAGGGCATGTTGCTATTGGCAATCGCTGGTATCAGTATTGTTGTGACCAGCGGAGATTAAATGCACGGGAAACCTTTATAGCGCTCATTGGTGAATATTTTTCAGGTTGTTTGCGCGGGCCCTTTAATCATGTTGCTCGGATAGAGGCTGGTTTTGAAGAAGATGAATTGAATCAACTGGAGAGTTGTTTATGAAAAAATATCTGGTTACAGTCTGTACGCTATTGATACTGAGTTGTCGACTGGTAGTGGCAGCCGATCTTTCAATGACTCAGGTTATCATCGAAGAAGTAGAGCCGGGGCTAGAACCTTATATCACACGTATACTAATCAACAAGCGCTATTTACGACTTGATGATGGTGATGACGCCAGTGACTTTGTGCTATTTGATAGAGTTAAGGGAGAGATTCATAACTTTAATCATGACGATCAATCTGAAGTAATTATTCAGCGCGCTGCCCCGGTCAATCTTGATGTTTCGATCCCTTTTTCAATTCAGAGTAATGTATTAGAGAATGCTCCCCGGGTGGGTAATATGCAGGCTGTCGAAAACCGATATATTGCAGAGGGAAAGCTTTGCAAAACGTCGATAAACTTTGATGGGCTATTACCCGATGTGGCAAGGGCGTTGGTCCAGTATCGATATGTTTTGATGCAACAAAACCAGAAGACCATTTCTACTATTCCTGACAGTGTAAAAACGCCCTGTTATCTAGCTAACAATTATTTTCATCAAAGCGATGAACTCCAGATGGGCTTTCCTGTGCATGTGCGTGATTATCAGGGGCGTGAAAAACGACTGCTGGATTTTGCCGAGATTAAAAAGTCATCAAGGTTATTTGGTCGGCCTGAAGGCTACCAGGTATATTACCCAGCAGAGTAAGGGCAGTTACTGTAAGCGGGAGTCATGCAGCGTGAACCCCTTCTTATCCCAGCTTAAATAGCTTGCTTCAGGTTGCCAGTCTCCGAGTACGATTCTTTTTCTGTTTTTACTTAGCTGATGAACGGCTGGGCGATGAGTATGACCATGGATCAGGATATCTATGTCTAATTCGTCAAACGTTGCTTCAACGGTTTGCTGATTCACATCCATGATTTGATTAGTTTTCTGATTCATCGCCTGGGCTGATTCCTTACGTAAGGCACCCGCAATGCTTTGGCGTTCAGAAAGGGATTTGCTGAGAAAATTCTGTTGCCAATCAGGCTGACGCACCAGTTTGCGGAAGTTTTGATAATCTACATCGTCGCTACACAGCAGGTCGCCGTGCATCAGTGCAATTTTTTGCTGGCCTAGATGTACTAGCTGAGGTTCAGTCAATAGAGTCATGTTTAGTTTGGTAGAAAGATTCTGGCCCACAAGAAAATCACGATTGCCATGCATAAAAAACAGCTCTGCACGGTTTGAGAAGTCTTTTAATGCATCAAATACCTCTAAGAAAGCACTCGCTTCATCATCATCACCTAGCCAGACTTCAAATAAATCGCCCAGAATATACAAAGCCCGTGCATTAGTAGCACGGGCTTTGAGAAAGGCTAAAAAGCGTTCGACGATTTCCGGTTTATTCTGATCCAGGTGTAGATCAGAGATAAACAGGATTTCGGATTTTCCGATCACTTATAGTTTTTTTACGCCGGTAATAGTGATGGTCTCCAGTGGCACATCCTGGTGACCACCCTTGCTGCCAGTCTTAACAGCGGCGATTTCGTCCACAATGTTCATGCCATCGGTAACCTTACCGAATACAGCATATCCCCAGCCCTGCATGTCTTCGCTACGGAAGTTGAGGAAATCATTGTCCTTGTGATTGATGAAAAACTGCGAAGTGGCTGAATGTGGGGCGTTAGTACGAGCCATAGCAAGTGTGCCTCGGTCATTCTTCAGGCCATTGTTGGCTTCATTTTGAATTGGAGCATGTTTGCTGGGCTTGTCTTTCATATCAGCGGTAAGCCCACCACACTGAATCATAAAGTTGGGGATAACGCGGTGGAAAATGGTATCGGCATAATAACCGTCATCGACATACTTCAGGAAATTGGCCACGGTATTCGGAGCATTCTCAGCATCTAGTTCTACTGTGATATTGCCTTTAGTAGTTTCAATTACCACAATTGGGTTGTTGTTTGTTTCATCATTCATGGTTTTTTCACCTTTGACGGTATTAAAGAGGGAAAGAGACAGGATGGCGGTAATTACGACTAATAGTGAAATCAGTGATTTATTCATCAACTTTCCATTACGAGCATTAAAAGAAGCGGAATTCTAACTGATTTAATGCTGATGAGGGAAGGGGCTAAACGGCGACATAATTTATCAGCTATGTAGGCTTTTGCTTTCGGGTGATTTAAACTGCATGCAGTTTTTCAGTTTAAGCATCGAAAAGAGTTTATGTTAAAAATTTATAACAGCCTGAGTAATAAAAAAGAAGTTTTCCAACCGATTGAAGAAGGCAAGGTGCGCATGTATGTGTGCGGGATGACTGTTTACGATTACTGTCATATCGGACATGCGCGAGTACTGGTGGTTTTCGATGTGGTATATCGGTTTTTGAAACACCTGGGTTATGACGTCACCTACATACGCAACATTACCGATATTGACGATAAAATTATTCAGCGCGCGAATGAGAATGAAGAAGACTTCCACGCCCTGACTGAGCGATTTATCGATGCCATGCATCAGGATACTGATGTGCTAGGGGTGCTGCGACCTGATAGTGAGCCGAGGGCTACCGATAACATACCAGCCATTCTTAGCATGATTGAAACTCTGGTTGAGAAAGGCTTTGCCTATCCTGCAGCGAATGGAGACGTCTATTTTGCGGTAGAAAAATTTAACCAGTACGGCAAGTTATCGGGCAAAAAGATCGAAGATTTGCGAGCAGGCGAGCGTGTAGAGGTGGATACAGCAAAACGTGATCCGCTGGATTTTGTTCTCTGGAAAAGGGCCAAGGCGGATGAACCTTCATGGGCTTCACCCTATGGAGAGGGTCGTCCTGGCTGGCATATCGAATGTTCGGCTATGTCTACCCAGATGCTAGGCAATCACTTTGATATCCATGGCGGAGGACAGGATTTGCAGTTTCCACATCATGAGAATGAAATTGCACAGAGTGAATGTTGTACCGGTGAGCCGTTTGTCAATTACTGGATGCATAATGGCTTTGTGCGAGTGAATGAAGAGAAAATGTCCAAGTCTCTGGGTAATTTCTTCACCCTGCGCGATGTATTGAAAGAATACCGAGCAGAAGAGATCCGCTATTTCATATTAAATAGTCATTATCGCAGCCCATTAAATTATTCCGACGAACAATTAAATCTGGCACGTAGTGGGTTGACTCGTTTATATACGGCATTACTAGATGCTCCAATTGCCCCAGCTATACCCAATGATTCCAGCTATCAACAGCAGTTTGAGGCTGCTTTGAAGGATGATTTTAATACAGCTGATGCGATGGCTGTACTCTTTGAGCTGACCCGAGAGTTGAATAAAGCTAAGACAGGAGGTAGTGATACTGCGGCTGAATTGGCAGCGTTACTAAAATATTTAGCAAATTTAATTGGTTTACTGGAAACCGATGCTGCTGATTTTCTTAAGTCATCGGTAAGCAATGATGGCCTGTCAGATGAAGATATTGATGAAAGGATAGAGCGTCGCCAACAGGCTAAAATCAGTAAAGACTGGGCTTTGGCAGATAAAATACGCGATGAATTGACTGAAGCAGGAATCGTTCTTGAGGATAGCGCAGAAGGTACGCGCTGGAGAAGGAGTTAGTCCTCAATTGTGCTGGAGATAAAAAATATTCAAAAACAGCAAATATTTATGTAATGGTTGATTGACGGGGTCTGGTGATTTGCGTATTATTCCGCGCCTTGCTGATAGATCAACATTCGGGGTGTAGCGCAGCCTGGTAGCGCAACTGCTTTGGGAGCAGTGGGTCGGGGGTTCGAATCCCTCCTCCCCGACCAATTTCAGCAAAACTTAAAGTCCCGAAGGGCAGGATGCCTCTGGTTTTTTGTTGGTTTTGCAAAAAAAACGCATGCGGGGATTAGATTTCTGCGCCCGTAGCTCATCAGGATAGAGCATCGGCCTTCTAAGCCGAGGGTAGCAGGTTCGAATCCTGCCGGGCGCGCCATTTTTAATGGTGGACGTAGCTCAGTTGGTAGAGTCCCGGATTGTGATTCCGGTCGTCGTGGGTTCGAGCCCCATCGTCCACCCCATATAATGAGCATCATATTGGTGCAGATAAATAGTTAATGGAAGTTATCATCAGAGGCTCCATAATTAAGACCAACGCGGAAGTGGTGAAATTGGTATACACGCCAGATTTAGGTTCTGGTGCCGCAAGGCGTGAGAGTTCGAGTCTCTCCTTCCGCACCAATTTTTAATCCCCAAATACAAAGAACTCACGAGTTTTCATCATGCAAGTATCAATAGAATCCCTGGAAGGCCTGCAACGTAAAATGACCGTTCAGGTTCCTGCTGATCAAATTACGACAGCATTCGACCAGAAAATTAAGCAGCTCAGTAAAACGGTTAAACTGGATGGGTTCAGGCCAGGTAAGGTACCAGTCAGTGTTGTAAAGCAGAAATATGGAGCTCATGTTCGTTCTGAAGTCATGGGGGATTTAATAGAATCTTCATACCGGGATGCACTCATTCAGGAAAAAATACGCCCTGCCAGTATGCCAGAAATTAAGCCTATTGAAGGTGGCGATACTGAAGATATGGCCTATGACGCTATCTTTGAGGTCTACCCTGAAATCGAGTCGGTTGAACTGGACTCTATAGAAGTTGAAAAGCCAGTTGCTGAAATCAAGGATGAAGATCTGGATAACATGATTAAGAAGCTACTCGATCAGCGTAAAGAGTGGGTTGAAGTTGAAAGAGCTGCAGATGAAGGCGATCAAGTCACTGCTGATTTTGATGGTACGATTGATGGGGAAGCCTTCTCTGGCGGTGCAGGAAAAGATATGGCTATTGAGATTGGTTCTGGCCGTATGCTTAAAGAATTTGAAGATGGTTTGAAAGGCATGTCCACGGGGGAAGAAAAAACCATAGATGTAGCTTTCCCAGAAGATTATCACGGTAAGGAGGTTGCTGGTAAAACAGCGCAATTTGCCCTTAAGGTGAGCAAGGTTTCAGAAGCAAAAATACCTGAGCTAAATGAAGAGCTGGTTAAGTCATTTGGTGTTGAAAGTGGCGATATCGAAGCTTTCAAAAAAGACGTTAGCCAGAATATGCAAAAAGAACTGGCTCAGAAAGTAAAAACATCAGTTAAAAGTGCCGTCATGACAGCTCTGCTGAGCAAGAATGAAGTCGCAGCTCCTAAGGCACTAGTTGATGATGAGATCAAAAATCTTAAGCAGCAGATGGCCCAAAATATGGGGCAGGATCCTTCCAAAATGGACCTTGGCAGCTTTCCAGACGAATTATTTGAGGAAGAGGGCTCTCGTCGGGTTAAACTCGGTTTGTTGGTCGGTGAATTGATTCGTATTGAAGGAATTAAGTTGAATCAGGATCGTTTCAATGAAACCCTGCGGGAGATGGCTGAAACCTATGAAGAGCCTCAGCAGGTAGTCGATTACTACACAAAAAACCAGAATGCCCGTGCAAGTTTAGAAGGCATGGTACTTGAAGATCAGGTAGTTGACCATATTTTGGAAAAAGCGACGGTTACTGAAAAAGTCTTCGGTTTTGAAGAAATGATGAACGGTCCTGCACCAAAATAGAACAGTTTTAGGAGAATATCTTATGAGTCAGATTTATACCGGAAAAGGGATGAACCATAGTTTTAGCCCTCAGGCAAACCTGGTGCCAATGGTAGTGGAGCAGTCTTCACGCGGTGAACGTGCATATGATATATATTCCCGCCTACTGAAAGAGCGTGTTATTTTTGTGGTTGGTCAGATTGAAGATCATATGGCTAATCTTATCGTTGCTCAATTGTTGTTCCTTGAGTCAGAAAACCCGGATAAAGATATCTCTCTATATATCAACAGCCCCGGTGGTGTTGTCACTGCAGGACTGGCGATTTATGACACCATGCAATTCATTAAGGCTGATGTAAGCACTTTATGTGTTGGTCAGGCTGCCAGTATGGGGGCCGTATTACTGGCTGGTGGTGCTGATGGTAAGCGTTATGGTCTGCCGCATTCTCGAGTCATGATCCATCAGCCTTTGGGAGGTTTTCAGGGGCAGGCTAGCGACTTTGAAATTCATGCCAAAGAAATTCTTTCCACTCGTTCAAGACTGAATAAATTGCTTGCTCATCATTGTAAAAAGGATGAAGAGATTATAGCTAATGATACTGAGCGCGATAATTTCATGAGTGCTGACGAATCAGTCGAATATGGATTAATTGATAAGGTTTTGAGCACTCGCGCCGATTCATCTAAAGAGTAGGCCTTTTTCTTCGCCCGTTTGAGGAAAATAAATCTTATTTTGTATGTTTTTATGAGTTGTACAAAATGATATGGTCTAATATTATCGGTAGAAACATAAATTCTTTAGGTAGCGGATTAAGCTAATGAGTGATGATAAATCAAAAAGTAAAGATGAAAAATTGCTTTACTGTTCGTTTTGCGGCAAAAGTCAGCACGAAGTAAAAAAACTGATAGCTGGTCCATCAGTTTTTATTTGTGATGAATGTGTCGATTTATGCAATGACATAATTCGTGAAGAAATTCAGGAACAAAAAGAGTCTGGAAGCAGTAAGTTACCTATTCCTAGTGAAATCTTTAAAGTTCTCGATGATTATGTAATAGGCCAGGCGCGCGCTAAAAAGGTTCTGTCTGTAGCTGTGTATAACCATTATAAGCGTCTTGAAGTAGGTCATATTAAAGACGAAATCGAACTTTCAAAATCCAATATTTTGCTTATAGGTCCCACGGGTTCAGGTAAAACACTGTTGGCAGAGACTTTAGCTCGGTTACTCAACGTTCCTTTCACCATCGCAGATGCTACTACGCTTACTGAAGCGGGTTATGTCGGTGAAGATGTAGAGAACATTATTCAGAAACTGTTACAGAAATGTGACTATGACGTTGAAAAAGCGCAAACGGGTATCGTTTACATCGATGAAATCGATAAGATATCAAAAAAGTCGGATAACCCATCAATAACTCGTGATGTTTCAGGGGAAGGCGTGCAGCAAGCCCTGTTGAAACTTATTGAAGGTACTATTGCATCTGTTCCTCCTCAGGGTGGCCGTAAACATCCTCAGCAAGAGTTTCTTCAGGTAGATACCAGTAAAATCCTGTTTGTCTGTGGTGGTGCTTTTTCCGGCCTGGATAAAGTCATTAAAGATCGCTCTGAAAAAGGTGGTATAGGCTTTTCAGCTGATGTTAAAACCAAGGATGAAGACAGCCAGTTTGGAGAAGTAATTGCTGATGTAGAGCCCGAAGATCTAATCAAGTATGGCCTTATCCCTGAGTTTATCGGACGCCTACCGGTGGTTGCAACGCTGGAAGAGCTGGATGAAGACGCGCTAATCAGAATTCTGACCGAACCAAAAAATGCGATTACCAAGCAGTATCAGAAAATGTTTGAAATCGAAGGTTGCGATATCGAGTTCAGAAAAGACTCATTGAGTGCAGTGGCTAAAAAAGCCATGCTAAGAAAAACCGGTGCTCGGGGTCTAAGAACCATTCTGGAGAATACCTTGCTAGATATTATGTATGACCTTCCTTCGATGGAAAATGTCAGCAAGGTTGTTGTAGATGCTGCAGTTATTGAAGGTGATGCCCAGCCCTATATCTTATATGAGGGCGGTGAAATGCAAAGAGCAGCATCTGGATTGGGTGATTAATACACTTCCCTGATCTATCGAAGATGGGTTGAAATACTTGCTTTCATACCCATCTACTCCTGTAATTCAAGTATACAGAGGCAAATATGTCTGATCAGGAAAACACTCCGCTACTTAGCGAAAACAGCCCACAACTGGTACCGGTGCTGCCGTTACGCGATGTAGTGGTTTATCCTCATATGGTAATTCCGCTTTTTGTTGGACGTGAAAAATCCATCGAAGCGCTTGATGCGGCCATGCAGGATAACAAGAAGATTTTGCTACTCGCGCAGAAAAATGCCGAAGTGGATGATCCTGCTCAGAAAGACCTGTACAGCATAGGTACACTGTCTACCATCTTACAAATGCTTAAACTCCCTGATGGAACGATTAAGGTTCTTGTTGAGGGTGGTGAACGTGTTGTTGTAGACAGTCTACTGGAAACTAATAACTACTTTTCCGCTTCAGTGGTGGATCTTGAAAAAACATCCCCCATCGATGAGAAAGAAGCAGAGGTATTATTACGTTCTGTGCTTAACCTGTTCGATCAATATGTTAAGCTGAATAAGAAAGTCCCACCTGAAATTCTCACCTCGCTTTCTGGAATTGACGACCCGAGTCGATTGGCTGATACTATTTCAGCGCATATGTCGTTAAAGCTTGATGAAAAGCAGGAAATACTCGAAATTAGAGACCCACGCATTCGTCTTGAGCACATTATGAGTAAGATCGAAGGCGAAATCGATTTAATGCATATCGAAAAACGTATTCGCGGACGCGTTAAGCAGCAGATGGAAAAAAGTCAGCGCGAGTATTATCTGAATGAACAGATGAAAGCTATCCAGAAAGAACTGGGTGAAATGGATGACGCACCGAATGAAGTTGAAGATCTGCAAAACAAGATCGAACAATCGGGAATGAGCAAAGAGGCTCGCGAGAAAGCTGATTCAGAATTGAATAAGCTTAAGATGATGTCACCCATGTCTGCTGAAGCAACGGTAGTTCGTAACTATATAGACTGGTTGGTCAGTGTTCCATGGAAGAAAAAATCTAAAATTCGTCGTGATCTCTCGGCTGCAGAAAATGTGCTTGAAGAAGATCATTACGGGCTGGAAAAGGTGAAAGAGCGCATACTTGAGTATCTCGCAGTGCAACAACGTGTGCAAAAGCTTAAAGGCCCCATTCTCTGTCTGGTGGGCCCTCCAGGTGTCGGTAAAACTTCTTTAGGCCGTTCCATAGCGCGAGCTACCAATAGAAAATTTGTCCGTATGTCGTTGGGTGGTGTACGTGATGAATCTGAAATTCGAGGTCATCGTAGAACCTATATTGGATCTATGCCGGGTAAAATCGTACAGAATCTTTCCAAAATTAAGGTTAGAAATCCATTATTTCTACTCGATGAAATCGATAAAATGGCTATGGATTTTCGTGGTGACCCTGCCTCGGCTTTGTTAGAAGTACTCGATCCAGAGCAGAATAGTACCTTTAGCGATCATTATATGGAGGTTGATTTTGATCTATCCGATGTCATGTTCGTCGCGACTTCTAACTCTATGAATATTCCTGGTCCTTTACTTGATAGAATGGAAGTTATACGCATTCCTGGTTATACCGAGGATGAGAAATTAAATATCGCAATGAAGTATCTGAATCCAAAACAGATTAAGGAAAACGGACTAAAGGATACTGAGATTTCCATTTCAGAATCTGCGGTAAGAGAAATCATACAGCGCTATACACGTGAAGCTGGTGTGCGTAGTTTGGAGCGTGAAATTTCAAAGATTTGTCGTAAGGTAGTGAAAGATATTTTACTTAAACCTACTGGCAAAAAAGTGACAGTCAGTTCACGTAATATTGAAAATTATTTAGGCGTTAAACGTTTTCGATTTGGATCTGCCGAAGAGAAGGATCAGGTTGGACAGGTAACCGGTCTGGCCTGGACTGAAGTCGGTGGTGAATTGTTAACCATTGAATCCGCAATTGTACCGGGCAAAGGAAAATTTACATATACCGGTCAACTAGGCGATGTAATGAAAGAATCGATTCAGGCTGCGCTAACTGTAGTTCGTAGTCGAGCAGATGTACTTGGCATCACTTCTGATTTTAATGAAAAGCAGGACATTCATATCCACGTACCTGAAGGAGCTACTCCTAAAGATGGTCCAAGTGCGGGTATAGCAATGTGTACAGCTCTGGTTTCTGCATTGACTAATATTCCAGTTAAAGCTGAGGTTGCTATGACAGGTGAGATCACCTTAAGAGGTGAAGTATTACCCATAGGTGGTCTTAAAGAAAAATTATTAGCAGCTCACCGAGGTGGAATTACTACTGCAATTATCCCTGCTGAAAATGAAAAAGATCTGACCGAAATACCGAAGAATATTAAGGATAAAATTAAAATAATACCTGTCCGGTGGATAGATCAGGTATTGGAAATAGCTCTTGCCCACCAACCTACTCCGGTGGCCATTCCACCGGTTGAGACCGCATCTGAGAGTAAAGTCAAGGCCAAATCCAAGAAAACATCGACCGTTCGAGCACATTAATGTGCTGCAAATTTGCTGTGTATAGCGGTTAGGCACTTTTATTACCGATTTATGCGATTTTCGGTTGACCCTGTCCTCTGCTATTGGTATAAATTCGCAGCTCGAGGGCAGGGAGTGTTTAGAAGGATCCATAATCGTAATACGGTTATTCTTATATGGGTAAAACCAGATATCCTCATACTCAATTTTTTACAGGCTATATAAACCTAAATTAACTACCGGATAAAACGAATGAATAAATCTGAACTTATTGAAGCAGTGGCTAGTGCAGCAGACCTAAGTAAAGCAGACTCTGCCCGTGCTGTTGACGGCGTCATTGCCGCCGTTACTGAAGCTCTTAAATCTGGCGACCAGGTTACTGTTGTTGGCTTTGGCACCTTTTTGGTTCGTAAACGTGAAGCTCGCTCAGGCCGTAATCCACGTACTGGTGAAACAATTCAAATTGCCGCCTCAAATGTTCCTGCATTTAAAGCTGGTAAAGCGCTAAAAGACGCTGTAAACTAGCGCGCCTTCGACACTCGGGTGCTTAGCTCAGCTGGGAGAGCATCGCCCTTACAAGGCGAGGGTCGCAGGTTCGATCCCTGCAGCACCCACCAGTTTCAAATTAGGAGTGGTAGTTCAGTTGGTTAGAATACCGGCCTGTCACGCCGGGGGTCGCGGGTTCGAGTCCCGTCCACTCCGCCAAACTATAAAGCGCTCCATAAGGAGCGTTTTATTTTTAATTCAAAGAGCAACTCATAGCTCTGATATCATTCCATACAACACATCATTGATCATACGCCATGTTACAAAGCATTAGAGATAAAACTTCAGGTTGGATAGCTTATCTGGTCATAGGTCTGATCAGTATTCCTTTCGCCTTATGGGGCATAAATTCATACTTAGGTGGTGGTGAGCAAAAACCAGCCGCTATCGTTGATGGTGTAGAAATCACCCCTCAGCAATTAGATTTTGCTTATGGTCGTTATCGTGAAAGATTGGCCTCTATGTTTGGTGGAAGTATACCTGCGGCATTTTCTGATGAGAACACCTTGAAAGAACAGGTGTTAAATCAACTTATCGAAGAACAGGTACTGGTAGCTTATATAAAGGATAAGGGATTTCGTGTCGGGGATGACAATCTATTTGAAAATATTCGAACTATGTCCGTGTTTCAGCAGGACGGGAATTTTAATAAGGAGCAATATCGAAATCAGTTGGCTTCTCAGGGATATCAGCCTAGTCAGTTCGAAGGCGAGTTAAGACGTAGCCTTGAGATGCAACAGCTTGGGCAGGCAATAAAATCAACTGCATTCCTGACGCCTGTTCAACGCGATCTGTACAATCAGTTAAACAATCAACAACGTAAATTACGCGTGATTAGCATTGAAAATAAACCCGAAGCTATTACAGTTCCTGTTCAGGAAGTTGAAGAATATTACAAATCACAATCTGCGCTATTCATGAATCCGGCTCAGGTCAAAGTTGATTATATTGAAGTCAGTATTGATAGCCTTAAAAGCTCGATAGATGTCTCTGAAGATGAGTTGTTAGCGCGTTATGAGTCATCGCGTGAACAATTAACTACACCTGAAACTAGAGAAGCCAGTCATATTCTTTTAACGGTTAAAAGTGATGCGTCTGAGGCGGAACAGGATGAAGTTAAACAAAAAATTGAAGAACTAAAGACTCGAATTGATCAGGGTGAAGATTTTGCCACTCTTGCCCGTCAATCTTCTCAGGATCCTGGTTCTGCTGCTGCAGGCGGTGATCTTGGTGAAGTAGAAAAAGGCATGATGGTTAAGCCTTTTGAAACCACCCTGTTTGCTATGAATGAAGGAGAAGTGAGTGAGCCAGTTAAAACTCAATTCGGTTGGCACCTGATCAAATTGAAAAAAAT
Source organism: Gammaproteobacteria bacterium (assembly GCA_050292965.1). Taxonomy (GTDB): domain Bacteria; phylum Pseudomonadota; class Gammaproteobacteria; genus JACNJF01. The sequence goes on from JBNKMF010000005.1 coordinate 117,110, forward strand.
CAGTGGTGGCAAAACCAGGTCCTTTGATGAAGCGCGTGATCAGCTTAAACAGGAAATTGCCACTGAGAAAGCTGAAGGTCAGGTCTATGATCTTGCAGAAAGTTTATCCAATACGACTTATGAGCAACCGGATTCTTTGCAACCAGCAGCAGATCAGCTGGGCTTAACGATCCATACAACAGAATGGTTTACACGCTCAGCAGGTACTGGAATTGCAGAAAATGAGAAACTTCGTCAGGCAGCTTTTTCTGATGAAGTATTACAGCAAAAACGTAATAGCGAAACTATTGAGTTAGGCGATAACCGTGTAGTAGCCATTCATTTGAACGAGTATAAAGAAGCTGAGCAACGTCCACTTTCAGAAGTACATGCTCAGATTATGCAAGATCTTAAAGTTAAAAAAGGACGTGAACTTGCTCAACAAAAAGGTAAAGAACTGCTGCAGGAGATCAAACAGGGCTCGAAAACTTTTGATGCTATCGCAGCAGAAAATGAGCTAAAGATAAATGATGCGGGGTTTGTAAACCGGCAGGCTGTGAGCGTGAGCAGTGATGTTTTAAATGCTGCTTTTACCATGCCTCACCCTGAGAATAATGCTGTGCAATTTGAAGGTGTTTCTGAAGCAAACGGAAATTATAGTATTGTTGAGCTATCAGCAATCAAGGTTGAAGAAAGCAAAGATGATAAGCAGTCAAAACAAAAAATTGATAATTTAATTCAAGCCGCTGCTGATTCTGCTTACCGCGCCATGATCAAGGCTCTGACAGCTAAGGCAGATATCATCCGTACACCTGTAGCTGAACTACAGTAAAAACATTAGAGCCCGGATTTTCGGGCAAAAAAAGCCAGCAAAGAAGTTTTCTTATGCTGGCTTTCTTGTTTCTAATCCTTTATTCAAGAACTCCCATGCTGACGATGTTATAACCAGAATCCACATAGATGTTTTCTCCGGTTATACCTGTAGCAAGATCCGAGCATAAAAATGCACCTGTGTTGCCTACGTCTTCAATCGTTACATTTCTGCGCAGTGGTGCATTATGCTCGACCTCATCCAGGATCTTTCTGAAGTTTCCAATACCTGCGGCCGCCAGGGTCTTAATTGGGCCGGCAGAGATTGAGTTGACTCGGATACCTTCGGGTCCTAATGCAGCGGCTAGATAGCGAACACTGGCTTCTAATGCGGCTTTTGCTACACCCATTACGTTATAGTTCGGTAAAGCTCGTTCGGCGCCCAGATAGCTCATTGTGATGATCGCGCCATTGGTGCCTTGCATCATGGGACGAGCAGCTTTAGCCATGGCGCTCAGGCTGTAGACGCTGATGTCGTGAGCCATACGGAAACCTTCCCTATCCAGGTTCTTCAGATAGTCACCCGAAAGTGCTTCACGCGGAGCAAAGGCGATCGAGTGAACCAGTGAATCTAGATGATCCCAGTGCTTTTTTAACTCAGCAAAAAGCTGCATAATGTCTTCATCAATTGACACATCGCAGGGCAGCACGATATCGGATTCAAATTCCTCGGCAAATTTTTCTACGCGGGATTTCAGTTTATCGTTAGGGTAGCTAAACGCCAGCTCGGCGCCTTCACGATGCATTGCTTTAGCTATACCATAAGCGATAGAGCGGTTACTGGCGATACCCGCAATCAGTATTTTTTTTCCGGTTAAAAAACCCATTAGAGTCGTCTCGTTTTTATTAGAATGATTATTTTCTCAATCTCATGCACAGGATGCAATGTGAATATCTGATATTTTATTTTAAGGTTAGCTTTATCTAGTCTTCTAACTTAAAAGAGTGTGCTTATGCTACTGGCTTCAATTTATTCACTGTTTATCTTGTGAAACGAGTGAGTTAAAGTGTTGTCATAGTGGTAATACTGAGAAATTAGAGAGTTTTTCTTCGGATACCAGTAAATACGCTGTTAAACCAGGTAATGAGACCTGAAATATGATTTATCTCGATTTATATTTACCATACTTCATTTTTTTATAAACCGGTTTTAATCAATTTATAAGTAATGACTCAATACTTTATACGCCGATTATTATTAACTATTCCAACTTTTATTGGCATTACGATTTTAGTGTTTGTGGTTACTCGCTTTGTGCCGGGTGGTCCTATTGAGCGGATGATAGCCGAAGTTCAACAGGCATCTATGCAGGCAGGAGTCTCTCAAGTGGGCAGTGGCGTGGGTTCTGCGACTCTAGATGAGGAGCAGATCAGGCAATTGGAAGAGTATTATGGCTTTGATAAGCCCATATTGGTGAGCTACTGGGATTGGTTAGTCAAGGTTCTACAGTTTGATTTGGGTGTATCTACTCGCTATAGCGAACCGGTTTGGGAAACGATAAAAGACCGATTACCCATATCTGCTTTTTACGGCATAGCTACTATGCTGATCACCTATTTTATTTCCATTCCTCTGGGTTACTTAAAAGCAATTAAACACAACAGCCATTTTGATCATGCATCTTCTATTGTTGTCTTTGTTGGTTATGCCATACCTGCGTATGTTGTTGGTATTATTCTTTTGGTCATATTTGCTTCCAACCTTGAGTGGTTTCCGATGGGAGGATTTTATGGCGATGATTTTGAAGATATGGAATCTCTCTGGGAGCAGGTCGGTAATATTTTCTACCATGCAGCCCTGCCATTACTGGCTTATGTCGCCGGTAGCTTTGCAGTCATGACCTTTATGATGAAAAATTCATTGATGGATAATCTTGCAGCCGATTATGTACGAACTGCTATCGCAAAAGGTATGCCATTCAAGCATGCCATAATGCGTCATGCTATGCGCAATAGCCTGATTCCTTTGGCTACTCACTTTGGCAATAATATTTCAGTCATTATCGGTGGGTCTTTTCTGATAGAAAAAATATTTAATATTGATGGTCTCGGATTGCTCGGTTATGAATCGATTGTAGAGCGTGATTATCCTATTGTTCTCGGTGTATTGGTTATCTCGGCTGTGCTGCAATTACTCGGAAATATTCTATCCGATATCTGTGTGGCTTTAGTCGATCCCAGGGTGCAGTTCAGGTAACAGCTATGCTCGGTATTCGTATTGACCCTATAACAAGAAAAAAGATTAACCGTTTTAAATCAATTCGCCGTGGCTACTACTCATTTATTCTATTTACCATTCTGGTTTTGCTCTCCTGCGTATCCGAGTTGTTGGTGAATAGCCGTGCTCTGGTTGTTCAATATCAAGGCGAATTGTTTTTCCCAACTTATGGCGCAGTCATACCGGGTAAGAAATTTGGCCTTGGGTATGCTTACGAAACGAATTATCGAGAATTACAGAAAAAACTAGAGCAGCAGTCGGAAGGTTTCGTTCTGATGCCGCTGATACCGTACGATGCTTATGAGACTGATTTGAAAGAGACGCAGTTTCCTCCTTTCCCACCATCATTTGAAGAACAACATTATCTGGGTACAGACATTGTAGGGCGAGATGTAGCTGCGCGATTAATCTATGGGTTTAGGACCGCTATCTTTTTTTCATTGATCCTGTTGGTGGTAAGTTATCTCGTCGGTGTCAGTATTGGTGCAGCAATGGGTTATTACGGCGGTCTATTTGATTTACTTTTTCAACGTATCATTGAAATATGGTCAAATATTCCCTTTCTGTATGTCATCATGATTGTTTCCTCTATCATGATACCCAATTTTTTTACCCTGATAGCCATCATTCTGGTATTTGGATGGATGCAAATGACATGGTATATGCGAACAGTTACCTATAAAGAAAAAGCCCGGGAATATGTGATGGCTGCCAGGGCATTGGGGGCTTCGGATAAACGCATCATCTTTAATCATATTTTGCCAAATACGATCTCTATTATTATTACCTTTATCCCATTTTCAGTTGCAGGTGGAATTATTGCATTAACCTCTCTGGATTATCTGGGGTTTGGGTTACCTGCACCAACTCCGAGCTGGGGAGAGTTATTGAGTCAGGGGTCCAGTAATCTTGAATCTATATGGATTGTCTCTTCTGTCATCGTTGCGATGACGGTGATTTTGACCATGGTCACTTTCATCGGTGAAGCAATAAGTGAAGCCTTCGACCCAAAAAAACACACGACCTACGAGTAAAAAAATATGTCATATCTACTAAGTCGCTATCTTTTGACTTTTCTTTTTATGCTCTGCTTTGTTAGCGGGTTACAGGCAGCTCCTAAGTTACCTGACAATTTAAAATGGGAAACTAATGATACTGATCCTGTATTTTCATCTCCCGATGCTATTAAGGGAGGCACAATCAATTCTTCGTTACTCAGTTTCCCTTTAACACTGCGCTATGTTGGTCCAGACTCAAATGGCGGTTTTCGTTCAGCTGTTCTGGGCAATAAAATGTCTCTTGTTGTGGTACACCCTAATACTTATAACTTACTTCCATCGCTCGCTACACATTGGGCGTATAGCGATGATAATACGACGATGTATTTTAAGCTGAATCCTGCTGCCCGCTGGTCCGATGGTAAACCAGTTACTCCTGAAGACTATGTTTTTACTCTGGAATTCATGAAGTCGAAAGAAATCGTAGCGCCGTGGTATAACACTTTTTATACAGAAGAAATGGGAGAGGTAGTCATTTATGATGAGCATACAATTTCTGTATCAAGTAGTAAGCCACGTCCTCGCAATGAGTTACATTCTATGGTTGCTATTAGTCCTACACCACGCCATTTTTATAAGGATATGAGTAACTTTGTGCAGCGCTATAACTGGAAGATTGCACCGAATGCAGGTCCTTATCAGATCAGTGAAATAAAAAAGGGTAAAAGCATTACGTTTAAGCGTAAGAAAAACTGGTGGGCGCAGGACTTAAAATATTATAAAAACCGTTTTAACGTTGACCGTGTTAAATACAAAGTAATTCGGGATATTAATGTTGCCTGGGAGCATTTTAAAAAAGGAAAGCTGGATATGTTTGGAGCCACGCTTCCTCTGTATTGGCATGAAAAAGCAACAGGAGAAATCTTCGATAAAGGTTATGTACACAAGCTATGGTTTTATAACGATGCCCCACAGCCTTCGAGTGGGCTGTGGCTGAATCAGGATAATCCGATTCTTAAAGATATAAATGTGAGAAAAGGTTTAGCGTATGCGCTGAATATAGATAAGGTGAATCAGCAGGTATTGCGTGGTGACTATCAAAGGAAGCATACAATACATAGTGGTTATGGTGACTTTTCTAATCTGGATATTCGGGCTCGTGAATATGATTTAACAAAAGCGAATGAATACTTTGAAAAAGCAGGATGGGGGGAAAGAGGAAACGATGATATCAGGGTAAAAGATGGAAAAAGGCTTTCTCTGACCGTAACCTACGGTGTTCCATTGCATACTCCACGACTGGTTGTATTAAAAGAAGAATATAAGCGGGCCGGAGTCGAAATTAATTTACGCCTACTCGATGGAGCTGCATCTTTTAAATCAGTTTTGGAGAAAAAACACGAAATCTGGTGGGGAGCTCTTATAGGCGGGCGCTGGCCACAATACTGGGGGCAGTTTCATTCGAGTAATGCACATAAAGCGCAGACTAATAATTTCACTAATACCGATGACCCTGAGATGGATCGTATGATTGATGCTTATCGATCTGCAATGAGTACAGATGAGCGTATACAGCTGGCCCATGCCATACAACAACGAATTCATGACTTAGCTGCATGGATACCAACTCTGGATGTCCCTTATTCACGAATTGTCTATTGGAGTTGGGTAAAACTTCCTGATGTCCCCGGTACGCGTATTGGTGGCCCCTCTGTGGCACCATTTGATTTTTCCAGTGCCTTTGATGTATCTGATGGAGGTATTTTCTGGGTTGATAAGGATGATAAGAAAAAGGTGCTGGCAGATAAGAAGAAAGGCAGAGTATCCGGGCCAGCTGTCACTCGTATCGATAAAACTTATAAAATTGCAAATTAATGGCTGAACCATTACTTCAGGTAAAACACCTGGCCACTGAATTTGATACCGATCAGGGTATTGCCCGTGCACTGGATGATATTAGTTTTGAAATCAAGGCCGGTGAAACATTGGGTATTGTTGGTGAGTCTGGATGTGGTAAAAGTGTCACTTCATTATCAATTATGCGCTTATTGCCCAAACCTGCGGGACAGATCGTGAATGGAGAAGTGATTTTTGACGGGCAGGATTTGTTGCAGTTACCGGCTGAAGATATGCACAATATTCGTGGTAATCGTATTGCGATGATTTTTCAGGAACCGATGACTGCTCTTAATCCGGTTTACAAAATAGGGCGTCAATTAAATGAGACTCTGGCGCTGCATAATCCGCATATGAGCAAGCAGCAAATATCAAAGGCTTCCATCCGAATGCTGGAAAAGGTAGGGATCTCGGAGCCGGAGCGACGTATGAATGAGTATCCGCACCAGCTTTCTGGAGGTATGCGTCAACGGATAATGATCGCTATCGCGCTACTGTGTAACCCTCAAATACTGATTGCGGATGAGCCAACAACAGCACTGGATGTCACCATTCAAGCGCAAATCCTGCAACTACTAAAAGATCTTCAGAAAGAAACTGGCATGGCGATTATATTTATTACCCATGATCTGGGGGTTATAGCCGAAATTTGTGACAGGGTATTAGTCATGTATGGCGGACGTATTATTGAGCAGGCTGAAGTCAATGAACTCTATGACAAACCTTTGCACCCCTATACTCATGGCCTGCTGAATGCGATACCCAGGCTTACATCTATACCCAAGCAGACTTTGAACACGATTCGAGGCATGGTCCCCAGCTTGTTTGAATATCCTCCAGGATGTCGCTTTCAAAATCGATGTGATTTTGTGATAGACAGGTGTGGACAGGAGACCCCACCGCTCGAATGGGCAAGTGAAGATCACCAGGTTCGCTGTTATAGATTTTCAGAATTCGAGGCCAGGTCGTGAGTTTATTGAAGGTAGATGACCTGAAGGTGCATTTTCCAGTTTACGGAGGGGTATTTTATCGACAACTAGCCACTGTTTATGCAGTTGATGGTGTGAAGCTCTCTATTGACGAAGGTAAAACACTTGGTCTGGTTGGTGAATCAGGCTGTGGAAAAAGTACCCTGGGTCGTGCCTTATTAAGGCTCTATAAAACTACTGCGGGGCGTATTGAGTTTGAGGGCAGGGATATTACGCAGTTAAAAGGCCAGAGTATGCGAGAGCTAAGGGAGCATATGCAAATGATTTTTCAGGATCCATTTGAGTCACTTAATCCACGGCATGCCATTGGTGATATCCTGGAAGAACCATTTGTTATACATAAGATGGGTAATGCGCTTGAGCGTAGGAAAAAAGTGCTCAACCTTCTCGATAGAGTAGGTATGCCAGCTGACTCAATCCATAAATACCCTCACGAATTTTCGGGTGGTCAGCGTCAACGTATTGGTATTGCCAGGTCGATAGCGTTAAGCCCAAAATTGATTATTTGCGATGAGCCTGTTTCTGCGCTAGATGTTTCTATCCAGTCTCAAATTTTGAATTTACTCATAGAGCTGCAGCAGGAAATGGGGATGGCTTATCTGTTTATCGCTCATGATTTGTCGGTGATTAAGCATGTATCTGATCAAATAGCTGTGATGTATCTGGGACGAATCGTTGAGATTTCAGATAGTAAGGATCTTTATCAACAACCCATGCACCCTTATACACGGGCTCTAATTGATTCAATTCCCATGCCTGATCCAAAGCAGCGAAAGAATTTTACTCCTCTGAAGGGTGAAGTACCTTCACCAATGAATCCACCACCACATTGTCACTTTGTAGAGCGTTGTGTCCATGTGCAGAAACGGTGTCATGAAGAGACGCCTCAGTTAAGAGCTGTTTCGGATTCACATCCTGATCATCAAGTTGCCTGTCATTTTGCGGGTTTAATTTAGCTTCTGAAGCTACATTAGAGAAAATTACTGCCTTATCGACTACTGTAGGCAATATAATAAGTGATCACATTTAAATTAAGAAAAGGCGATAATGAATTTTTCAGACTTTGGGCAGAGATTTAGCCGGTTTTCAGGAATAACTCTGTTGATGGATGACTTAAATGAAGGCTTGCAACAAGATGATGTTGTAATGCTTGGAGGTGGCAATCCTGCTGCAATTCCTGAAGTGCTTGAATGTATTCAGCGGTCTCTGGGTGACTTGCTTGAGAGTAAAGAGCTAGTTAAGGCTTTGGCCAATTATGATGCGCCACAGGGGAAGCATGCGTTTCTGGATTCACTGGCTGAATATTTTAATGACCGATACCAGTGGGGAATAAGTCGTAACAATATTGCACTTACCCATGGCAGCCAGTCGGCTTTTTTTTCATTATTTAATGGCTTCGGAGGACGTTGCGGAAGCACACAAAAACATATTCTATTACCCATCACTCCAGAATATATCGGATATACCGACCTGGGGTTAGAAGATGACTTATTCGTTAGTCAGAATCCCGAAATCGAATTATTACCGGATCAATTTTTTAAATACCATATCAATTTTAGTCAACTAGAAATCACAAAAGATACTGGGTTGATCTGCGTATCTCGTCCAACAAATCCAAGTGGAAATGTTTTAACCGATAAAGAATGTCTGCATCTGGACCAGCTCGCTCAGGATAACGATGTGCCTTTGTTGATTGACAATGCATATGGAACTCCATTTCCTCATATTATCTTTAATCAGGTTCAACCCTTCTGGAATGAAAACACCATCGTTTGCCTGAGTCTCTCCAAGTTGGGGTTACCTGGTGTACGCACGGGTATTGTGATTGCAAATCAAAGGGTGATTAAGCTGATTTCGAATATTAATGCGATAACCACTCTAGCTCCTGGTGGTATAGGTCCGGCTTTGGTGAATGAATTGCTCAGAAAGAATGAGTTAACGCGTTTGTCGAATGAGGTGATTAAGCCGTTTTACCAGAAACGATGTGAGTTGGCAGTTGAATGGTTAAAACAGGCTGTGGATGATGTGCGGCTTCATATCCATCTGCCAGAAGGTGCCATATTCTTATGGCTATGGTTTGAGGGGCTATCGATCTCAACTAGTGAATTATATGAAAAACTTAAACAGCAGGGCTTGCTCGTAGTACCGGGTAAGTATTTTTTTCCTGGTCAGAATATTGCCAGTGAACATGCAGAAAGTTGTATAAGGATGAATTATGTACAGAGCGAAGCTGATTTGCGCAAGGGTATAGAGATCCTTGCCCGAATCTTGAAGCAGTTTTGGTGAATTTATGGTGACAGAGAGCAAAACCCTCTGCCACCAGAATAATTTTTCTAATCTTCTTTTCCTGATTTTGTAACGAACATGATACCAATGACAATTGGAATAGCTAAGGTTAAAACGATTACCACAAGAGAAGTAAGTCCAATAGCGTCGCCAAACAGGTCTTTAAAAACTTCCATAGATCACCCTAAGTAGTTAAGTTAACAGTCAAATGTTAAGACTGAAAGAGTGAGGTGACATTGATCTCAGTCAATTAGCATATCTGAAAACAATGAATAAAGATGATTCTAGCGGGAATTATTTGGAAGTATGAGTGTAAACCCCATCCCAGTTATCTCCAGGTGGGTTTTGGCGGTAGTTAGCTACACGATTAAGGTATTCCTGATACAACAATCTATCTGGATAAGAGCGAGTTAGATTAAAAAACATTATCTCTGCGTTATCCCAATCCTGCTTTCGAAAGGCTAATAGAGCCTGTTTATAGCTAGTCAATTCTGCGGTTATTTGCTTGCTTACATCATTCCTATGACCAACCGGTTCGAAGATAGCAACCGGCTTATTTTTGCCTTTTACGCGGACAAGATCTAATTCCCTGAATATAAGCTCATCAACCGCATCCTTTGTTGTCTCACTCACTATGATATCAACACCATAAGCTTTTGTTAGCCCCTCCAGGCGAGATCCCAGGTTAACGGCATCACCAAGTACAGTATAAGCAACGCGGAATTCAGACCCCATGTTGCCTACATTCATGACACCTGTATTTATTCCGATACCAATATTTACCGGTGGCCAGCCCTTAGCTTCGAATTCTTGTTGCATGATATTCAACTCTTTCATCATATCAAAGGCAGCATATAAAGCATGGCGAGCATGTTCAGGGTCACTCAAAGGAGCTCCCCAGAAAGCCATGATCGCATCCCCCATATATTTATCAATCGTCCCACGGTTTTTATGAATAACTCGTGTCATTGGTGTCAAAAGAGCATTCATTAATTGAGTGAGTTGTTTGGGGTCAAGGCCCTCCGATATAGTCGTGAAGCCTCTTACATCTGAAAATAAAACGCTCATTTCGCGACTTTCACCTTCCATGGAAAACTCAGCAGAAGTCTGTACCATCTCATCGACTAGTTCAGGAGGGATATATTGGCCAAAGGTCTGGGCCAATTGCCGTTTACCTCTGGATTCGATAAAGAATCCGTAGGTCATGTGCACTGTAAATAAAAGGGCGATGAGTAATAATGGTGAGGCAAGAGGTAAAATCAGGTTGTTGCTCCAGGCCCACATGGTGCCTACCAAAACAAGGGCAGTAATCCCAAGAGCGCTTAATGCAGCAAAAGTAGGAGATAAAAACGTTAACACCAAAGCCCCGGCGATAGCCACAATCAATAGTAAAACAAACTCATACCCGAGTACCCAGGCGGGTTTGTGTTTTATAGTCTGGTTGAGGATGCCTGAGATTATATTGGCGTGAACCTCAACCCCCGGGTAAATATTTTGTACGGGAGTGGTACGTAGATCGAGCAAGCCTGGTGCCGAGGTACCCAATAGTACGATTTTATCCTTCAGGATAGATAAATCTGCTGTTTTATCGAGAACCTTATATGCGGAGACATAATGAAAACTACCCAGCTTTCCACGGTATGGAACATACACTGCACCGTTGTGATCAACAGGGATTGTATAGTTTCCAAGTTTTATCGCTTCTAGTGCATAGTAATCCTGTCCTGATTTATTACCATCCGATTCAACCAGTAATTCGAGGTCTGAGTCACCGATAGCAGCTCGCGTAGTAGCCAGTGCCAAAGAAGCATAAAGATAGCCACCATAATTTTGAATCAGTGGGACTCGACGAAATACACCATCAGTATCTACATATGGGTTGTCAAAGTATCCGCCAGATGGTGCGGCCTTTTGTAACTGGTCCAGATTGGCCCCATAACCAATGGCTTTATTGATAGGGAGTCTTTCACTCCATATATCTTCCATCCTGGTAATTGCCGGTGGTAGCAGGCCGGTTTTTTCCTGCTCGCCATCCTGCATACTGGGTTTAAAATAATATCCAAGCACGATATTTCTATTTTGCATGCTCTGAGCAAAGAGTTTGTCGTAATTTAAAGTTGGCTTGATGCGCTCGAAGGTTTGTAAAAACTCAGTGTTTTTGCGGAGTTCATTTTCGGCTAGATTTTTAAAAGCCTGAAGGCCGGAGCTTTCATCTGACTCAGCAAATACAATATCAAAGCCCAGTGTATTTATTTGATAGTGATCGAAAAGATTGTCGACCATGGTTGCCATGATGTCTCTTTTCCATGGAAATCTACCGACTTTGGCAAGAGAGGTCTCGTCGATATCGACGATGACCACATTTTCGTCCAGAGTATTCTGAAGAGTGAAGTTTAGACGAGCGTCGTAGGTCCAGTTTTCTAATTTTCTGACGAAAGGGTAGTTGTAGATATCAGAGGTGTCTAACAGCAATGCAAGCAATATAACCAGACTTAAAACCAATCGAATAATGCGTTGCAGTTGCATCGAACTCCCCTCGGTCAGGATATTGTTTTATTCCATAAACACAGACTTTTATTGTTTTCATAAAGAATCAGTGTACAGCTCCTGGTAAAGAGCAATCTTGAGCTATCTTGTGTAAAACTCCATCTTTACACCTGCGACTTCTATGATGTCGTGATTATTCAATTTATGCGCATTTGAACCAATAGCAGCGCCAGCGACCTTGGGGACATTGTTTTTGGGGCCACCATCAACATGGATTAGAAAAAATCCAGTTGGTCGACGTGTAATTGCTGCTACCTGGACGCCGGGTTGACCGATAGTGGTTAACGCTTTCTTGAGGACCAGTTCTTTACCTGCGTTGGCACCACTAAGCAGTTGCAGACATGCTTCCTGGTTTGATGTGGCTGATTGAGGAGTTGACGCAGTTTCAGAGGCAATGGCTGCAGAAATTTTCTGTACAGACTTGTCAATTTCTTTACTGCCTTTTTCTTCAGGCATACCCACTTCACCGGGTCTTATAATCATAGTCTGTTCGTAGTCGGAATCCGATTCAGCAGCACTATTTTCATAGGTGAGTTGATATTTACCGAGGGTGATTTTATCACCATGCTCTAATGCATGTTTTTTGATTAGCTTACCATTAACATATGTGCCATTGGTGCTACCTAGATCCTCCAGAAAAGAATCTTCGAGAATAGTTATAACTTGAGCATGACTGCCACTAACTGACAAGTTGTCAATATGAATGTCATTGCTTGGTTTGCGTCCAATAGTTGTTGTTTCTTTGGTAAGAGGGATTTCCTGATGTTCCCCGGATGTCGATGTCATTACCAATTTTGCGACCATTTTATATCCAGCCTCGAGTTATGTTTGTATAGCAATTTTCAACTTAAAACCATTCAATCAATTTTTTGAACCAGCTTTTAGATTCAGAAAAATCATCATTGATACGACATAGGATAACAGAAATATTATCCTTGCCACCATTTTGGTTTGCCTTTGTAATCAATTGCTTGGCAGCTTCTTCTAGATTATCACTAAATCTATTAATAGTTAAGCTTATATATTCATCTTCTACCAAATCTGTGAGTCCATCTGAGCATAGCAGATAGATGTCATTTTTGACTGCCAACTCTTCCTGAATATCAGGGGTCACAGTGGGATCTATGCCCAAAGCCTTCGTAACAAGGTTCTTATTTAGCGATGTTTTTGCTTCTTCAGGCGTATAAAAACCGCGGTCTATTAATTCCTGTAGCAGTGAGTGGTCCTTGGTGATCTGTTCCAGCTTTTCTCCACGATACCGGTAGCAGCGAGAATCTCCAATGTGAGCCAGAGAGAAACGATTATCATATAGCAGAAATACGACAACAGTTGTTCCCATTCCGCGTAATTCTGGATCCGATGCAGATTTTCTATAGACGAGGTCGTTGGCCTGTTCAATGGCCTCTTGAATACATACTGATTCCAGAGTAAATCCGCTGCTGCTATCTATCTGCCCGGCAGTAATGCTGGGCAAATTTCGCTGTATTTGTTGGATAATACTATCGACTGTAAGATTGCTGGCGACTTCACCTCCGAGATGCCCGCCCATGCCATCGGCCAGAACCAGTAATCCCAAGGCGCTATCATAGCCAATGCTATCTTCATTATTCTGTCGAACTCTACCGGTATCGGTAAATCCGACTATTTGGACTTTTCCCTGCAAATTCATAAGGTTACTGCAATTTCATTAAACATAATTTTAGATCTTTTGCCATGTCTGTACCCGTCTGGTATCGGTCATCGGCGTTTTTAACCAGTGTTTTATTTACTATCTTAACCAAGCATTTAGGAATATCAGGGCGTAGCGATAGAATATTCGGTGCTTCTTCATTAGTTATTTTAAACATAAGGCTTGCCATAGAATCCGCTTTGAATGGTAGAGAGCCGGTTAGCATCTGGTAAAGCATAACACCTAGTGAAAATAGATCTGAGCGACCATCGACTTTTTTACCTGCCAATTGTTCGGGTGACATATAGGACGGTGTGCCTAACACCATACCAGTTTTTGTTTTGCTAGAGTCCGTAATCCGAGCTATACCAAAGTCGGTAATTTTCAGGCTGTCTGATTTCGGCTCGTACATCAGGTTTGCGGGTTTAATATCACGATGGACAATGTTTTGGGCATGCGCAAAGGCCAAACCTTCGGCGGCCCTGGTGACGATGCTGATCACTGTTTTGATATCTAACAAGTTGTCTTTTTTAGTATATTTTGCTAAATCCTGGCCTTTAAGGAATTCCATCGCAATATACGCCAGGTCGTGTTCTTCGCCAGCATCATAAATAGTCACAATATTCGGGTGACTGAGCCTTCCAGCTGTTTCGGCCTCGCGGAAAAAGCGCTCTTTAACTTCTTCCAGCTCGTCGCCTTCAAATTCCTGTGCTAGAGCCAGGGTTTTAATTGCTACTACACGGCTAATTTTAGGATCTTTACCCAGATAAACAATACCCATTGCGCCTTTACCTAACTCCTTTTCGACCTGATAACGACCTAGCATGGGTTTTTCAACCCCGCTGCCATCAAGTAATAGCGTACCACCAGCGTGCGCTCCACCACCTCCGAGTAAGACGGTTTCTTCCATTTGTTGAGATCGATTCAGGCGATTTTGGATATCTCGAAATTTCATATCGTACCTGGCCATGTATTGATAAACACCTGTCGCTTTATTGAATTGGCGTTTGCGTTCAAAATCAAGGGCAAGATTATACAGAGCTTCCATAACGGCATTATCCAGCGGGCATTTACGAAATTTTTCAAATGCCATATCCAGCTGACCTTGAGACTGAAATGCGATCCCGAGCATGCGATTGCTTTCGGAAGACTCTTCATCCGATTTGATCTTACCGCGTTCGGTCACCAGAAAACGCCTGGTAGTGATCAGCAAATGACCAATTACTAGTAATGCAGTGGGTCCCATTAACTGTATCCAGAGGGTATTGCTGGTCATCAGCACATAATGGGTAGCAATTAAACCAAGCGTTAATATGATGGTAACAGCGAAAGCAACCCCGGCTTTTAAGTGGGGCATAACAAACATCAGGTATATAGCGATCAGGAGAAAGGCGGCCAGTCGAACCCAGATCCCCCATTCAGGGGCAATAAAAAAATCTTCATTTAGAATACTGGATACCGAATGTGCCAGCGATAGAACCGGTGGCAGGGTTGGATCAATCGGAGTTACCTGGCTACTACCAACACCGGTAGCGGTTGCACCGATTAATACGATTTTACCTTTGTATTTATCGAGTGGGATTTTACCAGTAGCAACATCGTAAAAAGAATCGACCTGAAATGCCGGAAGACCTTCTACGTCGGAATAATAGAAGGTGTTCATCATCATCTGGCTATCAGTCTTTATTTCCAGGCTACCCAATTCAATACTTTCCGCCAGGTTGACTTTAATGTCTGAGATTTTCAGGTTCAGGCTTTTGGCAGCAATTTGCAACGCGATGGATGGGTAGTAGCGATCATAATGTTTAATGATCAGAGCTTCAGCTCTTACACCCCCATCAATATCAGGAATCATATTGAGATGACCTATGGCAGAGGCCAGGGGGCCGAGCTTTTCGATAGGGAGGATAGCATCAACGGATGTGATGGGATAAAGTCCCTGAGACAGAGCGTGGACCCGGTCATGTATGGTGGTTATTGCATTCTTTACTACATACAAGGGTAACTCCTGATCAGGATTGCCACGAGGGATGCCGATCTTAAACGGCATGGCGAGTATGACGTTTTTCGCTGCTGCCATACTGCGTGCCAGTTTGCTGTCAGTATCAAGTGCTTGCTCGGCTTCAATGAGACGAGATTTTAATGTATCCAGGTCCTGGTTAAGGCGTGAATGCAAGTTAGTTTCAAGATAAAACTCTAGCAGGTCGGCGATGGCCCTGTTTTTACTATTCGCTTCAAGCATGGTGGAGAGACTGTCTATCTCTGCGGGGATGTCGTTGAAACTGGCATTACTAAAGAAATTTATTAACTCCTTTATATATATGGTTCCGGGATCTATCTGTGGCTCCAGGAAAAACACGGTTTGACCTATTACTTTGGCCCCACCTTCTGATAGACGCTGTATCATATCTGCGTGTAGATCACGTGGCCACGGCCAACGTCCGATGTTGGCAATACTGACATCATCGATGGCAATGACGGCAATTTTATCGGAAGGAAATCGTTCGGTAGATCGAACACCCCAATCGTAGGCCGAGCGTTCCAGACTTTGTAATTGGTTTGAGCCTGAAGAAAGTACGATAACTATAGTAATTATTAGTCCGGCGAACCAGTCGGTACTCCAGAATCTTTCTTTCATGAGCTCTCCATAGAACAAACTCTAAGTTTAAGTAGTCGGACGTACTAATAAATTAATATTTAATATCGAGTAAGGCAGTGAAGCAGGCGAAAATAAGCTTAAAAATATTATATTCAATGGAGCTGCCCCGCTACTTACTGAGCTCAATATTATTGTTAGTTTAAGCATTTAAACACATGATACAGACTATAAGGTTGAATCTGAGTTATTGCCAGTACAATTATTAAAAAATGTGATCTGGATAGGGGCTCATAGGGGATAATTTAATAAATTTATATGAATTAATTATGGTGCTTTATACTTAGGAGAAACCTGTTTTATGCTGGATTAAAGGGAGATTTAATTATGTTGAGTCAATATTTTTAGATATGAAAAAAATACTAGATCATATCGACCGCTTAAACGAGATTGGTATTGCGCTGTCTGCTGAAAAAGATACCCGCAAGCTACTCGAGTTAATTATGATGGGGGCCAAGTCTTTAACCCGTGCTGAAGGAGGTACTCTATACTTTTTACAGGGAAATCTCTTAAACTTTGAAATCATATCAAATGACCGTCTGGACATACAGATGGGTGGAACCTCAGGCAAAGATATTGGATTTGCTCCCTTAGCATTGACCACAGAAGATGGTGAAGAAAATCATAATATGGTCGTTACTCACTGCGTATTGACCGGTGAAACCGTGAATATTGAAGATGCCTATAATGAGTTTGGGTATGATTTTACTGGCGCGCGAGAATTTGATCAAAAAACGGGATATCGCACTCGTTCAGTACTCACATTGCCATTAAAAGACCACGAACGTGAAATTATTGGCGTACTCCAGTTAATCAATGCTAAAGACCGGCAAACTGGAGAGGTCATAGCATTTGACGATGTAGATCAGCAACTGGCGGAATCACTGGCATCGCAGGCCGCTGTTGCTCTCACTCAAAAACGTTTGATCAATGAACTTCAGGAATTATTTGAGTCTTTCATAAAAATGATCGCGAGTGCAATTGACGATAAATCTCCTTACACCGGTGGGCATTGTCGGCGTATTCCGGTACTCACAATGATGCTTGCCGATGCCGTGGATGACAATCAAAGCGGACCGCTAAAAGATTTCACTATCGATGATAAGGATCGATATGAACTGGAAACAGCAGCATGGTTACACGATTGTGGGAAAGTGGTTACACCTGAATATGTGATGGATAAGTCGACCAAGTTGGAGACTATTTTTGATCGTATTCAACTGATTGAAGAGCGCTATGAGATTTTGTTACGCGACGCTGAAATTGACTATTTAAAAGCTAAACTCAACCGAGTTGAAGAAGGGCTGAGTATTGAGCGGCTGACTGAAACGTATCATTCTCGATGCGAAGAGCTAAAGCGAGATATTGATTTTCTCCGTCATATCAATATTGGCAGTGAATACATGACCGATGAGCAGGTTAGTCGTGTGTATACGCTGGCAAGGCAGTGCTGGGTGGATATGCAGGGGCAGCAGCATGCGCTTCTGAGCGATGACGAAATCGAAAACCTCACCATTCAGCGTGGCACATTAAATGCCCGTGAACGGGAGGTGGTTAATTATCATATTGTGGCTACCATCAAAATGCTGGAGTCCCTGCCTTTCCCTAAGCACTTACAAAAAGTGCCAGAATACGCTGGTGGACATCACGAGAGAATGGATGGTACTGGTTACCCGAAAGGATTAACAAAAGATCAAATGTCGGTACAGGCAAGAATTATGGCAATCGCTGACATCTTTGAGGCATTAACTGCTTGTGACCGGCCTTATAAGAAGGGTAAGAAACTTTCTGAATGTCTTAAGATTATGGCATATATGAAAAAAGATCATCATATTGATCCAGACCTGTTTGATATTTTTATAAAGCAGAAGGTGTACCTTAAATATGCCAGGGAATTCCTGGATCCAGGTCAGATCGATGAAATTAACGAACAGGAAGTTATTGGTTATTTTAACTAACTACGATTCCTGGACATCGTCCATATCAGCACTATCTACCCCTGCTTTAAGCACATAAGTATTGATATCTTTTTCATTTAATAGAAATGATGCGGCTGAGCTGCGTCGACCAGTGTCGCAGTAGATAATATATTTTTTGCTGGTGTCCAGAGAATTGGACTTCATTCGTAAGAAAATCAGAGGGATATTTATACTACCCTTAATGTGTTTGGCTTTGTATTCGTCCGGTAATCTAACATCCAGCCAAAGTCCGCCATCAGCAATAATTTGTTTCGCTTCCGCATAGTCAACCCAGTTTAGTAAGGGTTCGTTCAAAAGCGAGTTGAAATCATCTTTATTCAGGCGCATCAAATGCCCATCAGATAGCATGGTCACAGTTGCATTGCGTTTGGTTTCCGAAATCAATGCTTCTTCTCCGAAGCTATCGCCGACGCTTAAGGTGGCAAGTTTGACGCCTTTTGGGTTAGCCGGAGTTGCGCGAGTAACCATGCAACGACCTTCCTTGATAATGTAGAAAAAATCACCAGGATCATCCTGTTTGATCACAATTTCGCCGGATTTAAAATGTACTGCTTCCATACGCATAAACATGGCCTGAATATTTGCAGGTGGTATTCTATGAAAAGCACGAGTTTGAAGAATACGAGTCATCCAGTCGGTTGAATCTTCATGATCCTGTGATTCATCCAGTGATTCTACCGAGTAACTACCGGTTTGATCCCAGGTAAGCATGATGTCGAGCATGTCGCTGTTGACGCGAATAATCACTGCTTCTGATTTAGCACGTACTGAAACAGAGCGTGGAAAAGTATGAGAGAGTGGATGGTTGCCCTCTGAGCTTCCTGCAGAAATGATGTTGATGACTTTATTATCGGAAACAGTTTCAACCTCTCCCTTAACTACATAAATATGTGCCTTGTCCATATCACCCTGTCTAAAGATGTACTGACCAGCTTTTATGGTTTCAGGTTTGATTTTATGGATTAAATCCTGAGCGTTTTCAGAATTAAGCGAATTGATCGGCGATAACTCTTTTATTATTTTAGGATCAATTTCTATCGACATTGGCTAAGGGCTATTTTAAGAGATTAACGTTGCGCTTATTCTGTAGGTGTTAGGTAGATAAATCAATAGCATATTACGACTAGAGCAAGATCATATCGTTAGTATCAGAATGCGGTCACATATAATTAAAAGTTGAAGGCTTATTTAGCCCTGATAAAACCAGGTCTGTTAACCGGATTGGCGGGTGATATCGACATAGAGTTTAAGCCTTTGACCCGGTTTCAGATATTTACCTAGTTTGTTCCATTTTTTTATATCGGCAACACGAATATTAAATTTATTAGCAATACGAGATAGTGAATCTCCCTTACGAACCGTGTAACGCAAAGCATGCATTTTGTGATTCGGGGTGGTGCTGAACAGGCTGACGCGCTTCGCCGAAGCTTTAGCATTTTTCCATATGACTAATTTTTGTCCTACTTTTAACGTATCGATAGGTGCCATACCATTCCACTTGGCCAGGGATTTGGTTTTGACGCCATAGTGACGCGATATGCTCCAGAAGCTTTCACCTGATTTAACGGTATGGGTAATTTTCTTTCCACTATGCGAAGTGTTTTTAATCTTGTTGATGCGTGAGGTCTGGCTCAGGCTGTATTGCTTTAATGATCGTGTTGCGGTAGGAATGAGTAGGTATTTACCAGCGCGAATCTGTGTGCCACGGATATTATTGACCTGCTTGATGAGTTTGGTTGATGTGCGATAGCGTTTAGCGATGACACTTAGTGTGTCACCGTTTTTGATCTTATAACGTACCCAGTTTATGCGTTTCTGTTTTGGCAGCCTGGCCAGTTCAGTATTGAATTGATCAACCGATTCTTTGGGTAGCAATAGTCGATGAGGCCCATTCGGAGCGGTTGCCCAACGATTAAAAGCAGGATTTAGCTGATATAACTGGTCGGTAGTAATACCCGCAAGATCAGCTGCCAAAGCGAGGTCAATCTGACTGTCTAGCTCTACTATACCGTAGCCCTTTACATCTTCTATATGCAATAGCTCAAGGTTGTATTTCTCAGGATTACTAAACAGCTCCTTGAGTGCGAGCAGTTTTGGTACGTAGAACTTGGTTTCAGGACGTAATTTTGTCAGATGCCAAAAGTCGGTTTTGCGTCCTTTTCTCTTATTATACCTGATGGCCGAGCGAATTTTACCTGGACCCGCATTGTAAGATGCCAGTGCTAGTTCCCAATCCTGATCGAATTGTCCAGCCAGGCTTTGTAAATATTTAGTAGCTGCTTTGGTCGATTCGATAATGTCTCTACGGCCGTCATACCACCAGTTTTGCTTGAGGCCGAGATGGCGACCGGTAGATGGAATGATTTGCCACATACCAGATGCACGTCCATGCGAATAGGCAAAAGCCTGATAAGCAGACTCTACAATAGGTAGTAAGGCTAGTTCAGTGGGTAAGCTCTTTTTCTCCAGCTCATCGAGAATAAAGGGTAGTACAGGTTCGGCACGCGTCATCACCCGAGCCAGGTATTCACGGTGTTTCAGATACCAGTTCAGTTGAGCCTGCACACGAGAGTTCATCACCGAGTTCATCTGCATACCCTGTTGCAGGCGAGTCCATGCAGTATTCTCACGTTGCAGGGCAATTTCAGCTTCCTGTACGATCTCATTTGATACTGCGGGATTAGCAGGTGAGTTATCAATATCCTGTTCACTCGTGTCGACTATAACAGGTTGATTATTTTCGAGATTGGATGCTTCCTCAGGAGGCCGTTCAGGGGAGTAATTCGGTTCCTGTAGCAGAGATATATCTGCGATTAATTCTTCCTGAGTTGGCAGTAAAACTAATGAGCTTTGTTCGAGCATTAATAATTCAGTCGGTGCTACTGCTGCTGCAGGTTGTTGCTCTTGCGGGAGAGTCTGGCAGGCTGATAAATAAATAAAAGCGGGTGCAATGAATAGTAGCCTGTATGAGGTATTAATTTTTTTCACTTGGTTTATTATGGTGGTCATTATGATATGTGCACAAAATCCTACAAGCCTGAAGCCATCAAAGCAAGTTTAATCATGCAAGACCATAGCTCAAAATTAATAAAAGGCAATAGACTAAGCCAAACAAACTCGGCCCTTGATCTCTGGTATAAGACTCCTCTGGGTGTTTATCTCGCACAGCAGGTCAAGATTTATCTGGATGAAATGTTATCTACCAGCTTTGGTTATTACGCAATTCAATTAGGCAGCAATCCATTACCAGAGGAGTTGTTATCGAATTGTAGAGTGAAATATGTATTCCATCTGGGACAACAGCAGGAACTGCAGCATGCTGAGGTGGATTTAAGCTCCTTACCCGTAGCAACCGATAGTACAGATCTGGTGATACTGACCCATGCACTATCCCAATGCGCTGATCCTCATGCGCTATTACGAGAGGTTAATCGCGTACTGATCCCAGATGGAAAACTCATTATCATCGATTTTAACCCGGTATCATTGTGGGGGCTGCGCCATCTATTCCAGTCCTGGCTGGAAGAAGTGCCCTGGGGCGGACATTATTACACCGCCAGACGACTCAAGGACTGGACCAGCCTGCTTGGGTTTGATTTACTTCACCATTATCGCTGCGGATATGTACTGCCGGTAAACTTTCAGGGCCTGATCAATAAATCAAGAATTTTGAGTAAGTTTTCTGAGCGCTGGTTAAAATTTTCTGCAGCAGTCAATATTCTGGAATTTGAAAAAAATACCATTCCATTGACCCCTTACAAAAAGCGCTGGGTTAAGCGGCGTATATTATCTCCTAAAGTGATACGTCCAAGCGTTGGGCGAGGTATGAAATATGACAAATAGTGTAGTTCTGTATACCGACGGCGCCTGTCGCGGTAATCCCGGCCCTGGTGGCTGGGGTGCTTATCTAAAGTATGGCAATGCAGAAAAAAAACTCAAAGGCTATGAACACCAGACCACTAATAATCGTATGGAGCTGGCCGCCGTTATCTACGGGTTAAAGGAGTTGTCACGCTCCTGTCAGGTCGAGTTAAGAACAGATTCAAAATATGTTTTACAGGGCGTTACCGAATGGATGCCTGGATGGAAGAAAAACGGCTGGAAAACTGCGGCTAAAAAACCAGTCAAGAATGTGGATCTATGGCAGGCGCTGGATAAGGAAGTGTCACGTCACAGTATCAACTGGCAATGGGTGAAGGGACATTCCGGCGAACCTGGCAATGAAATGGCCGATCTGCTGGCAAATCAGGCCATCGATCAACATACAGGAAAGGCATAATGGCAAGACAAATTATACTGGATACGGAAACCACTGGCCTGGAACCTAAGCAGGGGCATAAAATTATAGAAATCGGTTGTGTAGAAATGCAGAATCGACGTCTGACTCACAACCATTGGCATCATTATTTAAATCCGGATCGAGAAATCGATATCGGTGCTTTTGAAGTACATGGCATAAGCAATGAATTCGTGCAGGATAAACCACGTTTTCATGAACTCGCCGAGAGCTTTCTGGAATATATCAATGGTGCAGAACTGGTTATCCATAATGCGTCCTTTGATATCGGGTTTTTAAACCATGAGCTTTCGTTACTGGATGGTGACTGGCCACTGATAGAAGATATCTGCAGTGTCACCGATACCCTGAAGATGGCAAGAGAGAAACATCCGGGACAAAAGAACAATCTGGATGCCCTGTGCCGACGTTACGAAATCGACAACAGTAGTCGAACCCTGCACGGCGCTTTACTCGATGCCGAGATCCTGGCTGAAGTCTATCTGGCAATGACGGGTGGGCAAACCCTGCTATCACTGGATGCAGAGGATGATTCTGATCATTCTCATGAACAGGTGGTATCACTGTCTAATGTTCCACTGGAACTACCTGTGTGGACAGTGCCTGAATCCGATAAACAGGCACATCAGGATTATCTTAAATATCTTGCAGAGAGTTCAGAATCGGTTGCCTGGTAGTCGCCACTGATCTGACGAGACTGACTTAGTACTTCTGTCATTATGCCCAATTCCACAGGTCGTCCAAAATAGAAGCCCTGAACCTGTTCACAGCCAAGTTCTTTCAGTAGTTCTGCCTGTTCGACCGTTTCCACGCCTTCCGCAATGATAGTTTTACCCAGAGATTTGGCCATATCTGTGACTGCACGGACAATGGCCAAAGTGTCTTTGTCTTCGGTGATATCCTTAATGAAGGATTGATCAAGCTTGATTTTACTCACGGGTAGCTTTTTTAGATAATTCAGAGATGAGTGCCCAGTCCCGAAGTCGTCAATGGCTATACTAATACCATCGTCATACAGTTTTTGAAGCTGCCAGATTCCTATTTCTGGTCGTTGCATGATGAAGCTCTCGGTTACCTCGATTTCCAGATGCTCTCTGGGGAAGTTAGTTTCCTTTAAGATTTTATGCACTGAAGTAGCAAAGTTTTCGCGTTGTATCTGCGAACCGGCCATATTGACCGATATGCGTGGAATAGCTAAGCCCCGGTCATGCCAGATTTTTCCCTGTTGGCAGGCAGTCTTAAGCATCCAGAAGTCAATATCACGAATGGTACCGTTCTGTTCAGCAAGGGTAATGAACCGTTGTGGCAGAATTATGCCCTCGAGTGGATGCTGCCAGCGAATCAGGGTTTCGCAACCAATCAGCTGACCATTATCAAGTTGATATTGAGGCTGGTAATACTGAACGAACTGTTTCTGCGGGATTGCATTATGCAGGGCGTTTTCAAGAAAGATATGTTCCAGAGCTGAGGCTGTCATCTCGGGTGTATAGAACTCGTAGGTATTTCTACCTACATTTTTTGCACGGTACATCGCCGCATCGGCATTGCTAACCAGTTCGTCTGTATCGTGGGCATCATCAGGAAAAACACTGACGCCGATACTACAGGTGGTCAGGACCTGATGACGTTTGAGTTTGAAAGGTTTGCGAAATGCCTCCATGATTTTATTTAGTACATTTGTCGTGCTCTCAACTGTAAAACTATCTTCAATCATTAATACGAATTCGTCCCCACTGATACGAGCCAGAGTATCGGCGTCGCGGGTGCTTTGTTTCAGTCTTTGTGAAACCTGTTTGAGTAATTCATCGCCAACAGTATGCCCCAGGCTGTCATTGACATTCTTGAACCGGTCAAGATCGATAAACATCACTGCGACTTTATTTCGTTTTCGATTTGCGTGTTGCAGGGCCTTAGTTAAACGGTCTTTGAATAATAGCCGATTGGGGAGTCCAGTCAGTGTGTCGTGATGAGCAAGAAAGTCGAGTCTTTCTTCGGATTGTTTTAACTGGGTGATATCAGTAAAAAGGCAGACATAACCGGTGGTTCTGTCACTATCATCCTTGACTGTGCTGATAGTTGTGAGTGAGGGGTAGTTATTTCCGTCGGCGCGTCGATTCCATATTTCCCCGCTCCAGTGCCCTTCGCTAAGTAGCGTTTGCCACAGGGATTGGTAAAAATCGTCAGATTGATGCCCTGATTGAAGGATTCTGAGGTTATGACCAATCACTTGCTCGCTACGATATCCCGTGATGCGTTCAAATGCCGGGTTAACGC
Source organism: Gammaproteobacteria bacterium (assembly GCA_050292965.1). Lineage (GTDB taxonomy): Bacteria > Pseudomonadota > Gammaproteobacteria > JACNJF01. The sequence goes on from JBNKMF010000005.1 coordinate 141,768, forward strand.
TAAGAATGTTAGGTTCGGCATCGGTAATGATGACACCTTCGATGGTACTGCTGAAAACCTGGGCGGCCTGGCGTAGCTTTTCCTGAGATTGATGGTGCTGGGTTACATCAATATGAACACCTAGCATTCGAATAACACGGCCTTCCTCATCCGTTTTATGGCTGCCTCTAGCATTAATCCAGCGGTAGTTACCGGACTTGTGGAGCATACGGAACTCGACGTTCCAGTGATCCTTGTTGGCCACAATAAAGGACTTTAGACTGGCGATGAGGGAGCCTCGGTCCTCAGGGTGTAGCAGACGTTTAAATGTTGAGAAGCTGTTTACCAGCTCGTGATCAAGATAGCCTAGTTGTTGTTTCCATTGTGGTGAAAGAAAAAGTGTGTCAGAAGTTAAATCCCAGTCCCAGATCCCATAATGGCAGGATTGCATCAGCAGATGATAGCGCTCTTCACTGGCTCTAAGCTGTGTTTGATGCAGGGCATTTTCGATAGCCCGGTTGACTGCTTCTGGTAGTCGTGCCAGCCGATCCTTAAGAATATAGTCTACCGCACCCTGTTTCAGCATGTGCACCGTGGCCTCTTCTTCACTGGCATCGGTGACGAATATAAAAGGGATGTCCGGATCAAAGGCCTGTGCAGCCTGCAGGGCTTTGAAGCTATCATAATCTGGCAGCTGGTAGTCAGACAGGATGAGATCGGGTTGAAACGACTCCAGCGCTTCAAGGAATGATGTTTCAGTTTCTACTTGCTTTTTTTCGAAGTTAAGCCCCCCTTTTTGTAATGTGTGCTGGATTAACTCCGCATCGGAGGGGGTGTCCTCCAGCATCAGAATTCTAATGGGGGTGGACATTAATCGATCCTGATTTGGTGTGGTACATGGTTAACAGGTACCCAATAATAACCAAGGTTTGCATCGGTTTGTGCAAATTCATCGAATGCCTCAGGTTTGGTAACAATACTGTTTACGCCAGGCGTGTAGGTTTTAATCAGATCCAGACCTTCTTTTGATGAGTTTAGTACTACAACGAGGAGTTTGTGTGTTTCTTTGTGCTTAAGGGCTTGTTCAAAGACCTCAATACCATCCAGTTTGGGTAGTAGCCTAAAGTCCAGTAATATAACTCGAGGTAAGTCAGGTTTTCGATCTGTGTAGTTTGCATGGCAAAAGATATAGTCAAACGCTTCTTCTCCATCTTTAAGCCAATGCAGCTGGTTGGCCTGATATTGTTTTTTTAGTGTGCGTATAACTAATTCTGCATCATTGGGGTTATCTTCAACCAGTAAGATATTTATGATACTTTTCTCCATATTATTAGCCCCTACTTTTTTGGCTTTAAGTAGTTAAAGCTTTACTATAAAACTGATTTGACTGTTTGGTCATGTTAACGAATTAAACGGGTCTGGGAGATATTTGATTTTGCCCTACTAAATTTTTGCTGTGACTCTTTCTAAGTTTTTAGGGTTCCCGAAGTTTCTTGTATCAAAGCTTTATAGTAGATATTTAGCCATAATCATGAATTTATTTTCTCCAGAGGGGATATGGGTGCTTTTTATCTATTTGACAGCAGTTGAAGCTGGTCCCAATGCCATTCGTCAGATCTTTTCTTACCTGATCATTAATGCGCTCAAGTTTTCTGCAGCTAGCGACCCTGTCGTTATCGGAGTGAAGGGCGACGTTATTAATGATTATATTCATTACCAGGTGAGTGATAACGGCATTGGGTTTAGCAATGATTATAAGGACTAATTGTTTGTTATGTTCCAGCGACTATATGGTGTGGATGAGTTCGATGGCACAGGTGTTGGCCAGGCAATCGTCAAGCGCTTTATCAAGAAACACGAGGGATGAGTTGATGAACAGACCTGTCTGGATGAGGGTGCTACCTTCTGCTCACGCCCCTTACCTATGTCCCTATAGGTAACGAAGAGATACGCCGCCTCAAACGTGCAATTCACCTCGTAGCGGGATTCACCTGTTTGGTTTTCAGCATGGATGCTGTTATTTAGCGAATGTATGGACACCTACATATACGTAGGTAGTACGAGCCCAAGGATGGGCGAAGGTAGAGCGAAGCAGGATGCCTGAGCCGAGGAGGCCAGAGCCGATGCATAGGAGCGTGAAAGATAAATCGATTGTAATGCTCTACGAAACAGTTTATTACCCTCTAATACTAGCGCTCAACTGCGGAATCCAGGATCATAATTAGCAAAGAAATCCTTAATCTAACCCCATCGGGATAGATCTCTATCTCTATTGATTTCAATCGCTTAGCTTTTTGGGGTTGAAGGTTTAATAGCTGAACATTAGAATCAGCTAATAAATTAATTTAACCGCCATCAATAATCCGGCTATGTCTATGACAAGCTGGATTTTTTGCTATTAACCGAACTTCAGGCCCCAATCATGCAGGATCCAACCCTTCAAACAGACCGAGACATAGGTAATGTAGAGATCAAGGAAACGACCTGCTATATGTGTGCCTGCCGCTGTGGCATACGTGTTACGCTGCGTGACGGGGAAGTGCGACATATAGAAGGTAACCCCAATCATCCGCACAACGAGGGGGTAATCTGTGCCAAAGGCTCGTCTGGCATCATGAAGCAGTATTCGCCCGCACGTATTTCTAAACCTCTATTACGTAAACCAAATGCTGAGCGTGGCGAGTCAGAATTCGAAGAAATTTCCTGGGACAGGGCCTTCGATATCATGCATGAACGCCTGGCGCGTATCCGCTCCGATGACCCTAAAAAATTCGCTCTGTGTACTGGTCGCGACCAGATGCAGGCATTAACTGGCATGTTTGCCAAGCAGTTCGGTACGCCCAACTATTCGGCCCACGGAGGTTTTTGTTCGGTGAATATGGCCGCAGGCATGATCTATACGATTGGTGGATCGTTCTGGGAATTTGGAGGACCAGATCTGGATCGCGCAAAGTTGTTTGTGATGATTGGTACCGCCGAGGATCATGACTCGAATCCACTCAAGATTCATATCTCGAAATTCAAGCGTCGTGGTGGTAAGTTTATTTCCATCAACCCCATCCGCAGTGGTTATTCCGCTATAGCAGACGAATGGGTACCTATCAAACCGGGTACCGATGGCGCGCTGATAATGGCGCTGATTCACCAGTTGATCAAGCAGGGCCTGTATGACCGGGAATTTCTGGTGCAATATACTAATTCTGCGGAGTTGGTGGTGAATGATGAAAGCCGGGATGACCACGGTCTGTTCAAACGCTTTGAAATGCATATTGAAGAAGGCTGTTTCGATCCGGAAAACAAGCTGTGGTGGGATCGCGAGCTGGATAAAGAGATTTCAACGCATACGCCCGGTGTAGACCCTCGTCTGCTCGGTTCCTTTACCCTGGAGGATGGAACTGCGGTGAAACCGGCATTCCAGTTACTCAAGGAAAGGGTAGAGGAGTATACCCCAGAGTGGGCTGAAGGCATTACCGGCATACCTGCAGAGACTATCATCCGTCTAGCACATGAAATGGGCGTTACTGCACGTGACCATCAGATCGAGTTACCCATCCAGTGGGAAGATTGCTGGGATAATGTGCATGAATCAGTGAAGGGTAATCCGGTTGCATTTCATTCGATGCGCGGTCTGGCAGCTCATTCTAATGGTTTTCAGTCGATACGTGCGCTGAGCATACTGATGACGCTGCTTGGCACTATCGACCGTCCTGGTGGATTTCGTCATAAGGCACCATTCCCCAGACCAATTCCACCATGCCCGAAACCACCTAATAGTCCGCAAGGTGTCCAGCCAGACACTCCGCTGGATGGCATGCCCTTAGGCTGGCCAGGCAAACCGGAAGACCTGTTTATCGATGATGAAGGAAAACCGGTTCGTCTCGACAAGGCATTTTCCTGGGAGTATCCATTGTCGGTACATGGCCTGATGCACAATGCAATAACCAATGCCTGGCGCGGTGATCCGTACAAGATCGATACGATGCTGTTATTCATGGCCAATATGGCGTGGAATTCATCGATGAATACCGTCAATGTACGCGACATGCTGAAAGACAAGGATGAAAATGGCGAATATAAAATCCCATTCCTGATAGTCTGTGATGCCTTCCAGTCCGAGACCGTTGCCTTTGCAGACCTGGTATTGCCGGATACGACTTATCTTGAGCGCTACGATGCACTCTCCATGTTGGACCGACCCATCTCTGAATACAGTGGTCCAGTGGACTCAGTACGTATACCTGTGTTACCACCAACCGGTGAATGTAAACCGTTTCAGGAAGTATTGATTGAGCTCGGTTCGCGTCTGGGTCTGCCTGCTTTTGTTAAGGAAGATGGTACTGCTAAATACCGCGACTATCCTGATTTCATCACTAACTATGAAACCTCGCCAGGTTCAGGCATTGGGTTTCTCGCTGGCTGGCGCGGTAAGGGTGGTGAGAAATTTCTTAAGGGCGAACCCAATCCTCGCCAATGGGAAATGTATCAAAAGAATGGCTGTGTCTATCACCATGAATTGCCCAAGTCATACCAGTACATGCGGAACTGGAATAAAGGATATCTGCAATGGGCCCGTGCGCATGGCATGACGCGTTATGCAGAACCGATTACCATCCACCTGTATTCAGAGGTACTACAGAAATTCCGCCTGGCGGCGCAGGGTAAAACCAAGGGCAGGCAACCACCTGATCATCTGCGTAAGCGCGTTGAAACCAACTTTGATCCCTTACCATTTTATAGTGAATCCCTGTTATCGAAGTTGTCGGATACGCACGATTATCCACTCAATGCACTAACCCAACGCCCGATGGCGATGTACCACTCCTGGGATTCGTTGAATGCCTGGCTACGTCAGATTCATACACATAATTACCTGTTTGTTAATCCGCTGGTAGCTAAACCGAGAGGCATTAAGGATGGCGACTGGATCTGGGTTGAATCACCCACCGGCAAGGTGCGATGCATGTGTCGCTTCAGTCAAGCTGTCGAACCGGGCACGGTATGGACCTGGAATGCAATTGGTAAAGGTAATGGCGCCTGGGGACTTTCCAGCAATGCCAATGAATCTCGTAAAGGGTTTTTATTAAACCATCTGATCCCAGAAGAATTACCGAAATGTGAAGCAGGAGATCACCTGTCTAACTCTGACCCGGTTACCGGTCAGGCGGCATGGTTTGATGTGCGGGTTAAGATCTACAAAGCCGACGATAGCGAACCCGCTGAGACATCGCCGCAGTTTCCTTTGCAAAAAATGGTGCCGGGTCAAAAGGGCCGGCATAAAAAGTGGCAGGCGTATTTCGCCGGGGTTTTCCGTAGTAAGGAGAAAATATAATGACGCAGCTCGCTCTGGTAATTGATCTGAATGTCTGTGTTGGCTGCCATGCCTGCGTAACCAGCTGCAAATCCTGGAATACCTCGGGATGGGCAGGGCCTTTGCCCGACCAAAATCCCTATGATGCCGACCCTTCAGGTGTGTTCTTTAATCGTGTACAGACCTATGAAGTTGGCTGTTATCCGAATACCGAAACCGTGCATTTTCCCAAGTCCTGCCTGCATTGCGAAGATCCGCCATGCGTACCGGTATGCCCAACGGGAGCCAGCTACAAACGTGAAGATAACGGCGTAGTACTGGTTGATTATGATAAATGTATCGGCTGTAAATACTGTTCCTGGGCCTGTCCTTATGGCGCGCGTGAGTTTGATGAAAAAGGTAAGGTGATGAAGAAATGTACTCTGTGCATTGATCGTATAACCGATACAAATTTACCCGAATCAGAACGCAAACCTGCCTGTGTCATGGCCTGTCCAACCAGCGCGCGCATCTTTGGCGATGTGCATGATCCGGAATCTGAAGCATCCAGAGCCATTCGCGAAGAGGGGGGCTACCAGTTACAACCTGAATGGGGCACGCGTCCAGCAAATCATTATCTGCCCAGGCGTAAACAGCATATCCACATCAGCGAAGATGAACTGGTACGTTCGGATAATCCGTTGCGTAAGGAAGAAGACGTCAACTATGAACAGGGTGAAACCCTTGATGATGTCGCCTGGTAAACCATCTTTGTCATTGCGAGCGAAGCGCGGCAATCTCACAGAAGTGGGTAATAAGCACATTGCCTCATTTAGCTTGCTGATAGAAAAATATAATTTTGGAATGAAACTATGCATCCAGCATTTTCTGTAATTTTTCTCACCA
>JBNKMF010000006.1:0-125705 GCA_050292965.1 Gammaproteobacteria bacterium
AACAGTAGGTACAGAAAGAGAAACAGTGCTGCGTTGATTTATCAAAAATTAGCTGCGTCTGCGGGTATTTATGCTGGCTTCCTGCTAGCACTTCAAGTACACCATCCTCATTCTTAAACCAGGGTTTGTTCAGTAGCTGGTTACCGTCATGCGGGTTGGTTTCCTGCATATAATCCAGCGCAACCTGAGTACGAGATTGTTTGTCTCCGGCAGCAATATATTTATCTACGATATCCTGGCGAATCATCCCTGGTTGGGGGAAGACCAGCTGAAATACGCTATCGCTGCTGTAGTTTTCCCAGTCAATACTATTCAATGTATGGCGTGTTGCCAGAAAACGGTAAACCTCAACAAAAAGCTCGCGCTCATCAATATGGCCGATGTCAATACCGTGTTCTGCAAGTGTTGCACAAACGGTACGAAAGCCCTTCAATCCGGTGTAGTTTTCACGCTCGGTAAACATCGGCCTGCTTGTACGACTGAGGATGGAATAGTGGGGGTAAATATTGTGTAAACGATTCACCAGCCCTGAAGGTAACAACTTTTCTTTTAACGCGATTTGCTGCGCCTCTTCCGGGTAGCCGCCTTCATGCATGACTGTTTCAATATCAATCCCTGTTGATTCACTGGATAAGTCAGCTTTACGCATGACTTCATCAACTTTAATCTCCTGAGCGCTTACCTTGTCTAACATTGTTTTTCCTCACCGGGTGAAAAAGACGCAACCGTTGATTGCGATCTGAATGTATGACAAGTAAAGCTAAAAAACGCACAAGGTGCTAACGACAGATTTTCAAAAGGGTATTACGAAATGTAATAATCCCTGGCGGTTTCTACGATCCATTCTCGAAACGCTCTAACCGGGGCGTAGGTACTTCTGTGCTTGGGAGTGACGAAATAATAGGATGATGAGCTCTTGCAGTCTCCGGCCTCAAATGTTTTCAAGGCCCCTGATTTCAGTTCATTTTCAACAAACAGCCTGGGCATGAGGGCAACACCCAGGCCTGCGCAGGCAGCTTGCGCTACTGAAGAAAACTGTTCAAACGTAATCCCCTGTGATATTTCGTTTTGTATGCCGTTTAACTGAAACCATTTAGTCCAGTGATCATCTCGGGTGGACAGATGCAGTAAAGGAATATTCTTGAAATCCTCTAGCCGGGTTATCGCATATTTTTTCTCCAAAGACGGCGCATAAACAGGGACTACGGTTTCATTCATTAAAAAGCTACATTCCGCATCGGGCCAATCGGGTTGTCCATAATGAATAGCGGCATCCACGTTTTCTGTATTGAAATCAAATGGAGCGAAATGACTCTTAAAGCTGATGTTGATATCCGGGTTTTGTGTAAGAAAGCCTGAAAGTCGCGGAATTAGCCATTTGGTGCCGAAGGTCGGTAGAATTGAGAGCCTGAATTCACCACCGTCATGATTGGTAATAATGTTTAGGGTGGCGGTTCTGATGATATTCAGGGCTGTTGCGATTTCTTTTGCATATTGAACCCCTGCGTGTGTCAGGCAGACATGCTGAGGCGTACGATCAAATAGTTCGAGTTCAAGCTGATCTTCAAGGGCTCGAATCTGTCGAGAGATAGCGCCTTGTGTGAGGTTTAATTCGGATGCTGCGCGCGAAAAACTACCCAGCCTGGCAGCTGATTCAAACGCGGATAGCATGCTGGTTGACGGCAGTAGCCTTCTTTGGTTCATACCCATGAGCGGTTTAGTAAAGGTGAACAGAAGTCTCTAATATAACTGATGCCCATGTTGATGGGTATGAGTTTTTGTCATGTGCTAATGATAAGATTTCGTTTTATAAGAAATAGAATCCATCAATAGCAGGCTGTTGTTGAATCTCTTTAATGCTGCTGAGCCATGGTTCCATGAGTCATTAGAAGACGATTTCAACGATCGATCTTGGTTGAAAGAATAACTGAAGATTGAGTTTCTTCTACGCCTTCCAAAGCGCCTATTTGATCGATGATCTTATCCAGTTCAGGAACCGATGGTGCCGTGACGATAGCAGACAAATCAAAAGTGCCACTAATAGAATAAAGCGAGGTTAATTCGGGGATTGCTTTCAAGGTCTGTTCAACCTTTGCACGCTTTTTAGGCGGTAATTTAATCATGATAATGGCCTTGATGTTATTTTCCTGATAACTGTCAGATAGCCTGATGGTATAGCCGTTAATGACCCCGCTACGTTCAAGTCGGCTAAGGCGGGCTTGAGCAGCCGTACGAGATACATTTAGTTTTCGCGCAAGCTCGCTGATGGGCATTCTCGCATTATCTTTGAGCAGCGCAAGAAGCTCTCTATCTTTATCGTAATTAGTCATTATGTTTGTTTATATAGTTAAATTGCATAGGTTAGCTACAAACTTTGGTTAGTATATAACTACGAATTGACTACTAACAATGATTTAATAAGCATTCAATCTATAAATGTGAGCCGGATATGGATGTAATACAAAAACTAAAAGCGATGCGTGATTTTTCCGGGCAAGCGGAAACAGTCGGTCTGGATGATGAGGTGATCAATCGGTTTGCTGTCAGCCATCCCTCTCTGGTTGATGCCGTTAATGATGCTTATCAGGTTTTTCTGGAGTTATCACAACAACAGCCTGCATTGATGAGGCTAGACGAGTCTATGCAGGTAAGGGCTATGCAAAAAGGCATCGTCAATTTTTATGATGAAGATGTGGTGAATCCCTTTGTTGCGCTGGCTGCTCGCGGTCCCTGGATTATTACAGCCAAAGGTGCAGTGATTCACGATAACGGGGGCTATGGAATGCTCGGGTTTGGTCATTCTCCCGAGCCCGTATTGCAGGCCATGAATCAACATCAGGTAATGGCCAATGTGATGACAGCCAGTTTTTCACAGTATCGCTTGATTGAGGCATTGAAACATGAAGTCGGACATTCTTCCGGTTGTTGTCCTTACGAGGGATTTCTTTTTGTTAATTCAGGTTCGGAATCGGTTTCTGTTGCTGCGAGAATCTCTGATATTCATGCCGCTCTGTCTACTGAAAACGATGGTCCACATGCCAAAAAGATCATTAAACATATTGCCCTTAAAGGCGGATTTCATGGCCGTACCGACAGGCCCGCTCAATACTCAGACTCATCTCAATCTGTTTATAAAAAACATCTGGCCAGCTTTAGAGACAGAGACAATCTGTTGACGGTTGAACCCAATAACCAACAACAGCTGCGCCAGGTTTTTGAGCAGGCGAGGGTGGATGGCATTTTTATTGAATCCATGTTTATCGAACCGGTCATGGGTGAAGGCAACCCAGGACTGGCAATTGAGCGAGATTTTTATGATCTGGCCCGAGAATTAACCAGCCAGCATGGGGCTTTATTGCTGGTCGATTCCATACAGGCTGGCCTGCGAGCTCATGGCTGCCTGTCTATTGTCGATTACCCTGGGTTTGAAGGCATACAGGCACCGGATATGGAAACCTGGTCCAAGGCGCTGAATGCCGGTCAGTACCCTTTATCCGTATTAGCCATGAACAAACGAGCTGCGGCACTTTATAAAAAAGGCGTTTATGGAAATACCATGACCACAAACCCGCGTGTACTGGATGTAGCGACGCAGGTTCTGTCTATGATAACGCCTGATGTAAGAGAAAATATAAAGTTCAAAGGCAGAGAATTTGTGGATCGCCTGCAACAGCTATCACAGGAAATGAATGGATTGATTACTGACGTGCAGGGCACAGGGTTACTGGTATCCTTTGAACTGCATTCGGGCTTAAAGTGTTTTGGTAAAGATTCAATAGAAGAAAGGATGCGTAAAATGGGCGTGGGTGTTATTCATGGTGGGAAAAACGCTTTACGTTTCACGCCACATTTTAATATTACCTCTGAAGAAATTGACCAGATAATTAGAGTGATCAGGCAGGTTTTATTGATGTCATCCAATGCGCCTCACTCGGAAGCGGAAGCAGCCGCCTGAAATCGATAGGAATCCAAAAACCTAATATGGTATTGACTTTGGACAAACCTTATTCGCTTCCTCGATTATTGATCTATCACTTAAAAAAGTGGGTTAACTTACCAGATAGACAATACCTGTAATCGCAGCGAGGCATAGCATACAGGACAAGATCAGTTTTAATGCTAAGGTTACTTTTTTATTCATGATTTGAAATCTGGCAATTAGCCTCTCATGTTAAATTCAAATATTACCGTTAATGTTTTATTTGATGATCCGGTATAGGGTTAAGGAATTCTGGATTTCTGATTGTATCTGATTCAGGCGATGCAGATAACGGAAGATGGGTTTGACCATCATGAGATAACAGGTAGTTCGTTTGCGAACTCTAAGTCTTTAGAGACTGATGTATTCGATTCCAGAGGTGGAGACCACCTCTGGAACGATACATACGATTTGTGAGGTTTGTGTCGTATTTATTGAAGGTTATTAAGCCTGACTACGACGACGCAGCCGGCCGAATCCAAGAAAGCCCAGGCCAGTCAACATCAGAAAAACAACATTAGGCTCAGGTACATTAGTTTCTGGTGGTTCATAGGTCCAATTGGCGATATGGATCTCGCCATCACCCACATAGGAATCGGCAACCAATGTTCCATTCAGGTCGTTTCCAGTGTAGATAGACGCATCCAGCGCATAGATAGTGCCAAGCCATGGGGTGGAGCTCAGGTTAATGCTGTCGGCTTCGTAAAAATTCCACAGAATATTTGCTGCGTTTGAGTGACTGAACCCTCCGATGAAATTTATACCGCCACCACTGGAGAGTATGTCGCCAGATACATTGATAACCACATTGCTGGCTGCACCTAAATCCAGGTTCCAGTTGCTGTTTTTGCTGAACAGGTCGCTACCATCAATGCTGAAAACTGCCAGGTCAGTACTAGTACCGGAGTAGCTGAATAGATTGCCAGTCACACTGCCGGTGTTTGATAAGCTGCTGTAGTAAGCTGATTCAGCGCTTAATTCTGAATACAGGTTGGCAGCCTTAGAGTCCAGACCAGAAACAGGTTTCAGGCAGGCATTACCGTTAGCCAGACCATTACCGTTACAGTTGATACTGCCCAGATTATTGGAGCCACCATAGGCCAGGTAGCCAGCCTGTACTGTGACATGCCCGGCGTTCAGATTACCTGCTACTTCCAGTGAGTTGTCAGTCATTGACTTGTTCAGGTCTGCCCCAAACTCTGGAGTCGAACCATTGAGGTCACCACCGATAAAGGCTTTGCCATGGATATGGCCGCTACCGCCGGATGGAGAAAAGTCGTTAAACAGGACCATATTATAATCTTCTATTACAGAAGCTGAGGCCACGCCGGAACAGCATGCGAGTGTAAAGATCGCAGTCAGCGCTGAAGGATATTTCATAGTTACTTCCTTTGGGATTAAACAAAAACAAAACTGCTGAAAGCAAAATATATGCCTATAAATAATTAATGATTAAAAACAGGGGGTGTAGTTTATATAGAGTAGAAGATAATGAGTTCTGGTGTAAAAATTTTCAACGCTAGTAATAAGGAGTTGTAAAATCTTTCGACCGAATGGAGGAGGTATAAAGCATGGGGATATCCGAGGGCCAATACTTGATTGTACGGGTATGAAAATATGGCAAGAGTTATCGTGCCGGAGTATTCACATAGGAATCTTTTTTCACTTCATTCAGTTGTTAAGGAATCCGAGACGAGACAGTTCGACCTGAGTCCAAAAGATGCGGTCTATGTTTATTCTGTTTAGAAAAAATTGCTCTTCCGGTATCACTCACTTATATTTAACAAACTAAATCATCACCTAACGAGCCAAGGAGGCAAAATCACATGACATTCGGCATCATGAATCCCCAACCCGAACAGCAACGAGCCTGGAAACAAAGGCCATGGAGTAGCATTATTCAGAGGGTAGATCATTTTCGGAGCCTGTTCTCTGGTCAAGATCTGAAGTCACAGCGTTTGAAACAACGAGTTACCTTTTCCGACCAGGCACAGGCGATGCTGGAAGTTATGAATAGTTTTGATATTCGAAAAGTGCTCGAAGAAATCATCGATCTAACCTACAACCCAAGCCCTGCTGGACATAAGCGCCATTGGCGCAATCCCTGGCTGCGTTTTATCAAGAGCCGATATCCGTTTCCGGATTATCACTACATGATCGAGTATGAAGTTCAGAGTAATGGGCATATTGTGGTGATGGAGATTTTCCATGATAGAAATCTATATGGGTCGAAGGAGTTAGCTTCAGAGGAAAGGAATATGCTGTATAACGTGAAACGGCTTAACGGCATGAAATATGATAGACCGATGGAACAGACTGAAATCACTAGTTTAGTCAGGGCTTGGCAAGTTGGTGACCCCGTACCCAATATCACCACCCAGTATGCTGCTGTTAACGGCATGCAAAATAATCTAGAAAAAGCAAGTTGGCTGATGGGAGTGCATTTAGATGCAGCTTATCAGGATGCCAATCCTGAGGAATATACTCTTTTCCATAACCCGAGTGAAGGCAAGCTTGTTGACTTTATTGAATGCATTTGGGATAAACCGGTCATAAACGGAAGTCATAATGCGCAGCATCTTGCCTCAGTTTTGCATCAACAGCAAAAGAGCGGCAAAACCACAGAATGGGTTGTACATAGCCAGGGTGCAATTATCTTTAATGCCGCTGTGATACTTCACAATAGGCGAATTGGTACGCCTCTGAATCGGCATCGTGTAGCCGTCCATGGAAGTGGTGCTCTCATGAAACGACTCAAAGCTAATCTGTTAAAAGCGCAAATGGAACTCGTGGGTGTGCGCAATAATCCGTTCGATCTGGTGCCGAGCCTGGCTGGATTTAACGCTATGAACAGAAGCGGTTTTTACCGAGCTCTTAAATTCAAGGGCCTGGTGTTTAGTGATAATGGTGGCAATTTCGGTGTTAGTCCTCACACACTTCCTTATCTGGGCATAGAGACTTATCAAGCGCAATTAGTGATGTCAGGCCATACTGAAGAGGCAAAAGAAGTGAGACGATATATTTACCAGCGTGAACGTCAACGCAATCAAGAAACCCTACTTATGTTTGGGCGGGAAAGATGAGTCTGATCACATATCTTTTTGGCAAAGGTTTTACCGGTGGTCCTGACTTCAATCAACTCGAAAGTTTTCATTTTGAACTCGAAGATGCTGAGCTAAGTCTTACTTTGCCAAAAACCAATATCGACATACCTTTGGGTAAGATCGGAATCAACTATCCATTCCGCTCGCCCGGCTGGTTTGAAGATCAGTGCAGGCAGTTGGGTAATCATTTTTATGTTAGTGTTTTCGGAGAAATGTGGGGTTATTCGGGGCCATACTGGAAGGTGTTGAACGAACCTTTCGGTGTCCTTGATATTAGTGTTTGTATTAAACGGGCATTACCGGAAAAAAAACTGGATCTGGATAATCTGGATACCCTGGCCGAAGCTATTCGTTGGGACTATGAATGGTATTTTGAGAAGGAGGAGCCAGGAAAATATGGTCGAGGTCACAACCGGGAAATGAGGCAAAAAGCTGAAGATGAATACAATTCACGCCATCCTCGTATCCCCGAGGAACGTAAACTTCAACAAAAAGAATTGCGTCTAAAGAAGTCGCTCCGAGAATTGCCAACCCATTTCGAAACCCGTCAATATGGTGACCAGAAATGGCTGTACTATGCTCTGGAAAAAGAACCCAGTTATCCTGCTCGCTATTACTGCCAGCCTCTGGACGAACAGTACTATGTCTATGTTTGTTTTGGTTACCGTATCGATTTCCGTGAGTACTTCCATATCTGGCAAGCCGATGCCGAAGCCGCTGAGCAGCGTATGATGGAAATGATCAAGTTGACCTTTCCTAATCGGTTGTCGGGGCCGGATGATAGTAAGGTCCAAAAAAATCAAGAGTGAAATGACCTGTGTTCTAAGCCCTTGTTCATTGTCTTATGTGGGCATAGGGACTTATAAAACTTAATCAGTGTAGTCAGATCATTTAGAAGAGGCAAAAGAGGTGAGACGCTATATTTACCAGCGTGAACGTCAACGCAATCAAGAAACTCTACTTATGTTTGGGCGTGAAAGATGAGTCTGATCACATATCTTTTTGGCAAAGGTTTTACCGGTGGTCCTGACTTCAACCAGCTTGAAACCTTCTATTTTGAACTGGAGGATACTGAACTGAGTTTAACGCTACCAAAGACGAATGTAGACATCCCTCATGGTGAGATAGGCATCAACTTTCCGTTCAGATCGCCCGGCTGGTTCGATGAACAGAGCAGGCAAATAGGGAATCATTTTTATGTTCGTGTTCTCGGTGACATGTGGGCTTACCTCGGTCCTGTCTGGAAGGTGTTGAATGAACCCTTTGGAGTGCTTGGTTTTCGAATCGGGATAAAACGTGCTTTACCTGAAAAGACTCTGGATCTGAATAACCTGGATACTTTGGCAGAGGCCATTCGATGGGACTATGAGTGGTACTTCGAAAAAGAGGCGCCAGGGAAATATGGCCGTGGTCGAAATCGTGAAGTTAGGCAAAAAGCTGAAGACGAATACAATTCCCGTCACGCCCGTATCCCCGAAGAACGTAAACTCAGTGATAAGGAAAAAACTTTGCGGAACCTGCTCAGGGAACTTCCCACTCATTTTGAAACCCGTCAATATGGTGACCAGAAATGGCTGTACTATGCTCTGGAAAAAGAACCCAGTTATCCCGCTCACTACTACTGCCATCCTCTGGACGAACATTATTACCTCTATGTCCGGTTCGAATATGGTATCGATTTCCGTGAGTACTTCCACATCTGGCAAGCCGATGCCGAAGCCGCTGAGCAGCGTATGATGGAAATGATCAAGTTAACCTTTCCTAATCGGTTGTCGGGGCCGGATGATAGTAAGGTCCAAAAAAATCAAGAGTGAAATGACCTGTGATCTAAGCCCTTGTTCATTGTCTTACCTGGGCATAGAGACTTATCAAGCGCAATTAGTGATGTCAGGCCATACTGAAGAGGCAAAAGAGGTAAGACGTTATATTTACCAGCGAGAACGTCAACGCAATCAAGAAACCCTAGTTATGTTTGGGCGGGAAAGATGAGTCTGATCACATATCTTTTTGGCAAAGGTTTTACTGGTGGTCCTGACTTCAACCAGCTTGAAACCTTCTATTTTGAGCTAGAGGATGCGGAGCTAAGCCTTACCTTACCAAAAACCAATATCGATATACCTTTGGGTAAGATTGGAATCAACTATCCATTCAGATCACCCGGCTGGTTCGAAGATCAGAGTAGGCAGTTGTGGAATAACTTCTATGTCAGTATTTTTGAAGAAATGTGGGGCTATAGAGGTCCATTCTGGAAGGTGTCAAACGAACCATTCGGAGTTCTCGATATTAGTGTTTGTATCAAACGGGCATTACCAGAAAAAAAACTGGATCTAGATAATCTGGATACCCTGGCCAAAGCTATTCGTTGGGACTATGAATGGTATTTTGAGGTAGCACAGCCAGGAAAATATGGGCAAGGGAAAAACCGGAAAGCACGTAAAAACGCGGAGGATGAGTACAACGCGCGCCATCCGTCAATACCCGAGGAACGCAAGCTTAGGCAAAAGGAGTTGGGTCTAAGTAAGTCACTACGCGAACTTCCTACTCACTTCGAAACCCGTCAATATGGTGACCAGAAATGGCTGTACTACGCACTGAAAAAGGAGCCGACTTATCCAGCGCATTACTACTGCCAGCCGCTGGATGAACAATACTACCTGTATGCCCGCTTTGGTTACGGAATCGATTTCAGGGAGTACTTCCATATCTGGCAAGCCGATGCCGAAGCCGCTGAGCAGCGTATGATGGAAATGATCAAGTTGACCTTTCCTAATCGGTTGTCGGGGCCGGATGATAGTAAGGTCCAAAAAAATCAAGAGTGAAATGACCTGTGATTTAACTCCTAATTCATTTTCTCGTTACCACGCTTCGCTCTACCTCCTCCCCCTGAAGGCGTGCTTCGCTCTCGACAATAGTTCCTGCAAAAAATATGATTAATGTAGAGTTTACTTGATAAACTGCTATCCATCTTAATTAAACTAAGGAGATAAGTCGTGTTGATCGGTGTTCCCAAAGAAATCAAGAACAATGAGTTCAGGGTTGGTCTTACCCCTACCAGTGTGAGAGAGCTTGTTGCGCATGGACATCAACTGTTGATAGAAACTCAAGCCGGTTTGGGCATAGGTAAACACGATGATGACTATATTGCAGCCGGGGCTTCCATAGCGGGTAGTGCAAAAGAGGTTTTTGTCGCTGCAGACATGATCGTCAAGGTCAAGGAGCCACAGGCGATCGAACGCGCGATGCTGCGTGAAGGGCAGGTGTTATTTACCTATCTGCATCTTGCACCAGATCCTGAGCAAACACGTGATCTCATTGATAGTGGCGCAGTCTGTATCGCTTATGAAACCGTAACCTCTGCGCATGGTGGCTTACCGTTGCTGGCACCTATGTCTGAAGTAGCTGGTCGTATGTCAATACAGGCAGGGGCCTATTGCCTGGAGAGGTCTCATGGTGGAAAAGGTATGCTGCCAGGCGGTGTTCCTGGTGTTGATCCTGCCAAGGTTGTGATACTGGGTGGTGGTGTGGTAGGTCGACATGCTGCTTATATGGCTGTAGGGCTGGGCGCAGATGTCTGGGTGCTGGATAAAAATGCCGAAGTGCTCAGGCAGTTATGGAGTCAGTTTGGACGTTCAATCAATACTGTATTCTCAACCCGCGATGCCCTCGAACAACATGTGCTGGTTGCTGATCTGGTGATCGGCGGGGTTTTGATCCCTGGTGCAGCCGCACCCAAACTTGTGAGTGCTGAAATGGTTAGTCAAATGGCTAAGGGCTCGGTACTGGTGGATGTAGCCATCGATCAGGGCGGCTGTTTTGCAACCTCTAGACCCACCACGCACGAAAATCCAACCTTTGTGGTCGATGATGTTATTCATTACTGCGTGGCTAATATGCCCGGTGGTGTACCGCAAACCTCAACCTTTGCGCTGAATAATGCAACTCTGCCGTTTGTACTGGCGCTGGCAGACAAGGGTTACCACCAGGCACTCAGTGATGATCCACATTTAATGAATGGGCTGAATGTGCATCTAGGCGATTTGACGATTAAGGAAGTTGCCGAAGTTCAGGGACTGGAGTATAGATCAGCGCAACAGTCACTGGGTATTTGAAGTTTTTTAAAATTATGTACACTGAGACTTTAACAAGAGCAAAAGAGTTATGGGATTATATGTCTGCGCTCAAAACACAAACTACATCTGATGCTGTTGTGATTTGTTGCTCTTATGATCTACGTGTCTGTGACTATGCCTGTTACCTGATCAATAAGGGCTTTTCCAGCACTTTGGTCATCAGTGGCAAATCGGGTAACTGGACCCGGCACATCTGGAGTAAACCAGAAGCTGAAGTTTTTTTCGATCGAGCAATAACAAACGGGGTTGATGAATCACAAATTTTACTGGAGCCAGAGGCCACAAACCTGGGTGAAAATATAAACTTTTCCAGAAAACTGATCCCGCATGCTAAAACGGTAACTTTTGTTTCCAAACCCAACACGCTTCTAAGAATCAAGCTGACTGCTGAAGCACAGTGGCCAGAAGTAAACGCTTTAGTGTCCTGCCCGGAGATTGAATTTCCTGCGCAAGTTTCGAATATTATCGGGCTATGGGGCATAATCAATGAAATGGTTGGAGATATAGAACGTATTCAAAAATATCCTGAAAAAGGGTATCAGGCCAGACATTCCATTCCTGCTCATATTCTACGCAGCAGTAACTGGCTGCTTGATCAGGGATTTAGTGCCCATTTGATGCCCGATTAACAGATCAAACTGTAGAGACTGTTGAACAGGATGAGTTGTTAGTACAACCTGGCTGTTATCACGTCCAGGATTATGGAATAGCCCGGCCTATGTTAGCAGATCAGATATCTGTCAGGAAGAAGAGCTGAGTGTCGCCGTTTGAGTTGACGAATAGTGCAAAATTAAAGCGCAAGAAACTACCTCTGCTTTATAGCATGGTAGAGCATCATGCCTGGGTTGCTGCGCTATCACATTATCTGCAGGGTTAAAGGAATACTCCACCCATACTGGAATAGATGGCCATTCCGCATCATCATGTTTTGATCTACACCGCTCCAAACGCACTACAGCTCGTCCAACCACGGATCCCAGGGGAATCACTTAATTCCAGATGATTATGACCTTTATGGCTATTTGATACAACTATGGCTCCATTAAAGTGATTCGCTGTTACGCATCTTCTTATCTTCCGTTTCACTAATCAGTCAGCTCATTATTAATGTGAATTCATCACAATTTTTTAGTGTTTAATTCACAGTGTTGATAATTTTTAGCAACTAGTCTTAAACCTGAGTTTACTTGCAGTTGGCTCTATTGAAACCAGTTCACTTATGGGAAATATAGAGATGTTTTGAACTGGTATTAAGGTTTTAATTTAAAGGAGAAAATATATGAAAAAGTCAATCATAACTTCATCTGTAGTTGGCTTGTTGCTTGCGCTCGGAGTTACCCCCACCTTCGCTGCTGATGGAAAAATATATGCCGCATCGGATTGTGTTGATGCATACTCGACAGGAAATGCAAGGTATTATAATGGGCGCGTTAAAAACAAAGACACCTCAGCTGTTCTGTCCATGGAATGCCCCATTGTTAAAGATGACATCGCTGATACTTCAGTTAATTCTGGTCATTTTTATGTCAAGGACATGAATTTCGACAGCAATATTAGTTGCACTCTCAAAACCCAAAGTGCAACAAATAGCGGCTCATGGGGTTGGTATACTACTCGTTCATCCATCGGTACTTCACCCACACCACAAAAACTACTTTACCCCTCACAGCCAATTTATGCGGATTCTGGTTACATGGTTTTCAGGTGCACAGTACCTCCTGTTTATAGTGGAAAACCTTCCTGGCTGGTGAGCTACCGTATTGACGAATAGTCTCGTTGATAGCTCCACATAACCAGTGATACAGGAAAAACTTTAGGTATCAACTATTCTTAATCGCGATGTTGATTTGTGGCAGGGTCAGTAAACTCTGCCACTCTTTTATGGAACTAAAACATGAAAACTAAACATAAATTTACAGCTACTATCATCGGCTTTATTTGTGGACTGGCTATTTTGTGGATTGCAACAAATAATAGCGACTCCGATTCAACAAAGTCACTGGCCCTGAAACCAACACCCAAAGCAACCACAACTAACAACTCAGAACTGGAGCTGTATCGGGATGAGGTTTCCTATTTACAGCAGGATATTAATAGTCTTCAAAAACAGCTGAATGATTTACAACAGGCCACGAAGCAAAATCAAGCAGCTAGCAAAAAGCTAGCAAATGAGAGCCAGGAGAGTTATCAGGAAACTCATGCAGCTGATACTAATCAAGATGTTGAATTACAACCTGACCTGCAACAACAACGTGAACAGGAAAAGATCACAGCTCAGATAAATACTTTAGAACAACAACTTCAATATGAAGAGCCTGACCCAGGCTGGAGCATCTGGGCACAAGATGAGATTATGAACAATATCAGTAATAAACAATATACAGGTGTTAGCGTGGTTGGCAATGAGTGCCGTTCAACAATGTGTCGTTTTCAATTTCAATTTGATGATACCGAAATTCGCGATACCACTGTTGGAGATATTTCCTCATTGGTACCCTGGGACAGTCAGGGCTTTTTCCATACAGATGAAAATGACCCTTTAAACCTCGTAGTCTATATTTCCAGAGAGGGTACACAGCTTGCTCAGGTAGAATGATCTCAGGTGGAAAACGATTATCCCCCTTACAGGCTTAAGCAAATACGGGGAGGCAAGCTGCTTCCCCATTTTATCAATTATGTTAAACCTGAAGCTACAGATGCAGGTGAATTTGTTCTTTTCCCTATCAGTAAATAAGCAATAGTGTTTTATTTTACGTAGCCACTTAATTCAAGGTATCCTTTCCCGCTGTGGCTACCACTAACCACTACAGCTCCTTCCCAATAATGCACGCTATGACGCATTTCCTGATCTTCAAACGCTGCTTCTACCAGTATATCGATATTATGCTCTGGTATCTTAAGTGACCAGCTAACTGGATAACTAACATTCTGTGGATTTTGCCATGTCGATAGCGGCTTTAGTCGTGTGTTTTCTAAGGTAAGCTTATGTGAATTACCGTTTCTATCGACCAGAACGCCATCGCTGAAACTCTGTGCATGCCCCTGTTTATCGCGCAGTTGATAAAACATAATTTCGCTTTGATCATCCAGTTGTAGTGAAAACCAGTCCCAACCCTGTTGATCGTTGCTCAGTGCCGAGCTTGACCATTCGCGGTCAAACCAGGAGTTACCTTTTACGTTTAATTTGCGAGGACCTATGCTTATTACACCCTGTGTCGGCAGGCGAGTATAGGAGTAATAGTAAGAAGCATTTCCAGCTTCGGCTCCTTTTTGTGAAAGACCCTGTTCACCCTGTAATACGAGTGGCTTTGCTGATGGGTTGAGGCTAAGATCTATGGCTATCTCATTGTTGGCTGCGGATAAACGGATGGGAAAAAGATCATTCTTCCCACCCTGAATAGACCAGGGCCCTAGCCAGATCTTAAGGGGAAAGGTTTCTGCACCCGCCAGCCCGTTTGCTTCTCGGCTGAATATTTCATCACTATAGTGCTGGCGTTGATCGATATCACTGACCGCCAGGTGTCCCATATATAACTGATTACTACGCCAGGATGAATCCGTTTTTATGGTTTCAGGGCTCAGTCCTATCCTGAACAGGGTGAGTTGGTAGCCCAGCTGTTCATTGGTGGTGGATTTCAGATTGCCGGTAAAGTACCACCATTCGGTCGCATAATCTGGATGTGCCGCATGATCCTGAGGGAATTCGAAATTACGCACCTTATAGGCTCTGGAAAAACCGGGGTCAGGAGTTGAACTCATCACACGACTAACACTCAGGCTGCTGGTTTGCAGCTTATCCTGATCGGATGAATCACAGGCAGAGATAGATACAACCAACAGTAGCCATAATAACCTGAACATATTCAATCCTCGCGCAGTTGACCAGCAGGGTTACCCTGACCTGCTCGCCAGGCTGGATACAGGCTGGCCAGCAGGGCAGCTGACAGGCCCAATAGCAGTGACATCCAGAGAGGATTGGCAGTGATTTGAAAAGGCATGGTCCAGCCAAAAGCGCGTAGCTGTATTGCATCGGTCAATACCCAGGCCATTGCCAGTCCGGTGGGTATGGCCATGCAGGCTGCCACCAACCCCAGCATCAATGATTCAAGGATGATTAACAGACTGACCTGAAAACGGGTAAGGCCCAATGCACGCAGTACCGCAAACTCCTTTCGCCGTTCCAGTTGTACTGCCATTAAAGCAGTTAAAATACCGATGAATGCGACCAGCATGGAAAGCAGTCTCAAAACCTCGGTGATGCGGAAGGTTTGGCCAAACACTGACATGGATTCGCGATAGATTTCTCGTGCCTGGGTAAACTTCAGGTTTTTCGAAATCCTGAATTCATTCTGTAGTAGTTCATATAATTTTGTAGCCTCGAGACTACTGGAAAAAAGAGCCATAGTATTGATTTTCTGGTCACCCCAGTAGTTTCGATACTGTTTCAGGTTGAGGTAAATCCGCCCATGTTCGCTGGAGTAATCGCGCACAATGGCTGCGATGGGAAACGATAACTTTCCCTGCGGGGTGGGCAGAGTCAGGATATCAGTGGGGTGGAGTTTCAATCGATAGGCAAGGGGTTCTGAAATCAGGATGGCTCCTTTATCAAACTGCTTCCAGGCATTTTGCTTATCACCGTCCAGTATTTGATAGCCTGCTTGCGAAGCTGTTGCGAGTTGACAAGCCACCAGCTTATGCACGCGGTTATTGAGTGTAATCTTGCTGTTTCGATAAAGGCTAATACCAGTGACGGCTTCGATATGTTGAGCCTTGCTGATCACTTCGGGATCAAGAACCGCTCCCTGCTCAAAACCCTCAGCGGCGATATAGCTATCGGCATTTAACAGATCCTGCAGCCAGTCACTGACAGAGCTGCGCATGCTGCTAACCATAATACTCACCCCAACGGTTGCTGACAGTGCCACCATTAACGCGGCCGCAGCTGTAGCCAGACGTGACAGATGTCTACCCATATCGCGTGTAGCCATGCGCCACATACCACCTAATGGAAGCCTCGCTAGCAACCATTGCGCCCACAGTAATCCCAGCGGTGTGATTAACGCACAGCCGATCAGGGTGAGGAATAAGCCCACGAACCCAGCAAGTACACCACCAGGCAATACAAAAGCAATCAATATACCAGCGATGACCAGCAGACTGCCGATGAATCCGAACAGGGGTAGTTGTTGTTTACTGGCCTGTTCCAGATCGGCACGCGACAGTGTCGTCAACGGACTGGTGCGGGCAGCCATGCGCGCCGGTATCCAGGTCGCGATCAGGGTGCCTCCGATACCGAGGATGATCGCTTTACTGATTGACCAGCCCGATAGCTGCATGGCATCTGCACTCACCTGATAATACAGCGCGCTTACCGTTTCTGCGACGATACCGGTCAAACCTTTGCCCAGCCAGACGCCTAACAGCAGGCCGAACATTGTGCCGATGATCCCGAGTATTAAGGCTTCTGCCATGACCAGGCGGTATAGCTCGTTACGTAGCACACCAAGCGCTCTTAAACGTCCAAACAGGTTGCGTCGCTGTACAATGGAAAAACTCATCGCATTAAAGATCAGGAATAATCCTACTAGAAGAGCAAGCAGACTCATCGCGCTCAGGTTGAGTTCAAACGCTTCGGAAAGCCGAACGACGCCACTAGTCTGTTGCTGGATGTCGATTAAGGTTACTGAGACAGGGATACGTTGCTGAATCCACTCTAACTGTTGTTTATCCAGTATCAGGTCGATGTGTGAAAGGCTCTCAGTTAGTCCTGTTACTGCCTGAGCTGTCGCGATATCCACGATCAACAAGTCCTGGCTAGCCATTTGAGGATTATCCAGTATGTCGAATACCCTTAGCTGGAAAGGATACGACTGATGTAGCAGGGTAAATGTCGAGTGCCGCTTCAAACCCAGTGCATCTGCAGTCGACTGACTGACTATAACGGCGGCAGGGTCTGACAGCCACTCTGCAAGTGTAGCGCTGCCATGAATGGCGCTGGGTAATTGTGGGCGAAAAGAACGGTCGGCGAACAGGTCAAGCCCAATCAACTGGAAACTTCGTGTCTGGTCTGCAAGCCTGACTCTACTGGTAATCACCGGTGCCATGTCGGGGTGCTGTGGTGTGGTAAACAGTTTTTGGTACAGGGATTGAGGGACTGGACCACTTTGACTGATTAGTCGGTGGCTTGCTTTGCCGCGTAATTGTTCTGCAGATAATTCAAATGAAGCCTTCACCGCAGTATTCGCAAGGTCGACAGCCAGTACCACCGCAACACCCATGATGATTCCGCTTAATGCAAGAAAAGCTTGCCATCGATGTCGATGTTGGTGACGCAGGCCCGAGCGCAGTAATAAAGGAGAGATCCAGAGCAGTTTCATTGCCTGTTTAAGTTGCCATGCTTGAGTTGCAGAATGCGGTCTGCACTGTTCGCCACGCTCTGGCTATGTGTCACGATCAACATGGTGGTTTGCTGATCCCTGGCCAGTTCAGTTAGCAGGTCTATTACCTGGCGAGCGGTATCTTCATCCAGGTTCCCGGTTGGTTCATCGGCAAGTAATAACGAGGGTTGATGAGACAGCGCTCTGGCGACAGCGGTACGTTGCTGTTCTCCTCCAGATAAGGAATCAGGATAACGCTGCTGCATATTGACCAGGCCGACTCGTTGTAATAGATAATCGACCCGCTGTTGTATCTGTTTATCTGAGTGGCCTAGCAGTTCCATAGGTAATGCCACATTTTCGCTTACGGTCAGGGTAGGGATCAGGTTAAAAAACTGGAACACAAAGCCGATATGCTGGCGACGAAACAGGGTTTTATGCGGCTCCTGCAGGGCGTGAATATCGCTGCCATCGATGATGACCTGGCCACTATCTGGATTATCGATGCCACTTAACAGGTTCAGCAGGGTGGTTTTACCGCTACCACTGGCACCAAGTAATGCACAAACCTCGGACTGCCTGATGTGCAGGCTAAGGTCTGTAAATATCGATTGGGTAAAATTAGCAGCATGATATTGCTTGCTCAGTCCCTGAACATTTAGCACTAATTTACAGCCATATAGTAATAATTCATGATTAAAACCCGATTAATAACGAGGTTTTAATATAACAGATTAAATCTGCCGGCTTAATCTATTTAATTGCTCATCAGGGATTCAGAAATTCAGCCCTCGTGTGGATATTTTCACGGAAGCAGCCGCCCAGTGCCGTGGTGGTGGTTTGCGAATTGGTATCCTGTACACCACGTGATTTTACGCAGTAATGCACGGCATCAATACTGACTGCGACATCATCGGTTTCCAGCAGGGTTTGCATGGCGACCAGGATTTGCCGAGTCAGACGTTCCTGAACCTGTGGTCGTTGAGCAAAGAAACGCACTACGCGGTTGATTTTTGACAGTCCTATAATTTTATTTTTAGGTATATAGGCAACCTTGGCGCGGCCATCAATCGTAACAAAGTGGTGCTCACAGGTGCTGGTCATATCGATATCTCGAATTTTGATCATTTCATCCGCACCCATTTTATTGTCGATTAAACTGAGCTTGGGAAAATGGTGATAATCAAGACCTGAGAAAATCTCGTGTACATACATTTTGGAGATACGGTGAGGTGTCTCGGCCAGACTATCATCAGTTAAATCCAGCCCCAGTGTGGTGACTATCTCAGTGAAAAGGTCTTTGACTCGGTTATATTTCTGTTCTGGAGTTAATCCATTATCAAGCATGGGGGTTTCCAGGCCCTGAGCTATCAGGGCATCACTCACCATGATGGCTTCGGCACTTAATTTGCTTTCTGGCGCTGTTTGTTGCTTTTTCAGGTATACCGGTTCAGGGGTCATGATGCTTTCTCCAGATAGTTGATGTTGTCTTGCGCTTTGTTATGGTGCTCAAGGGTCAATGATACTGAATCTGCAAATCTTAAAGCTTGTGGTTTGTCGACTGTCACTTTAGCGTATGCGACGTCTATGTGCTCGCTTGATATTTTATCAGATCATTTAAAGCGGCTTCAGAGATGCGGTATTTTACTCCAATATTAATATCGACATCCTGCTGCTTGTTATTTTCTTCACCATTAAAACCTGTATAAGTTCTCAGTCTCAGGTTTTTTAATGTTGATAATTGCTTGATCTATAGGCATGCTGATCTTCTTCACCATTAGTTATTTGAATCTGTATCTGATCTTTAGATATTAATTCCAAAGCTGTGAAGCTGTTGTATAACTGATGTGAAAACCATGTGAAAATAGTGGCTTTTTTAATCCTATAAGCAAATTAGAAATAAATTTCAACAATATCAGTCTGATGTGAAACTATTCATTTTTTTTAAAGACTATACCTGTTTAAACTCACCAAAAATAACAATAGAAGTAAACATGATTTTGAATTCAAAGACTCACTATGGCTGGTTATCGATTTTTTTGCACTGGTTTATGGCTATCGCTTTAATAGCCATGTTTTTACTTGGTCAATACATGGTAGATCTTGATTATTATGACCCCTGGTACCATCGAGCACCTGAAATACATAAAAGTATAGGTGTTTTATTACTGATAATGATGTTATTGCGTTTTTTCTGGAATAAATTCCAAACAAGTCCCGAACCCCTCTCATCCAGTAAAAAATCTGAAATTGTAGCTCGAGTTACCCATAACTTATTTTATTTACTGGTTGTTATGCTTTTCATCAGTGGTTATATGATCGCTACCGCAGAGGGGGTGGGTATCGAAGTGTTTGACTGGTTTACTGTCCCATCTCTCATCGCTGAGGATTCAGACAGGGCAGATTTGGCAGGCGATATTCATGAAATTATCGCGACCGGTTTTATCATACTCACTGCCATTCATGCCCTGGCAGCTTTATACCATCATTTCATTGTTAAAGATTTAACCCTCAGGCGCATGCTTGGGATTATAACCACCATAGGAGACAAAAAATGAAAAAAACACAATCACTACTACTGGGCATTTTTATGCTCGCATTGACACCATTAGCAAATGCTGCAGATTACACCATAGATACCAAAGGTATGCATGCCTTCATAAATTTCAGAATACAGCATTTAGGCTATAGCTGGTTATATGGTGGATTTAAGGAATTCTCAGGTGAATTTAGTTATGACAGGAATGCACCTGCTAAAGCTAAGGCTTCAGTCGTCATAAAAACCGCTAGCCTGGATACCAACCATGCTGAACGTAACAAGCATTTACGTAG
This sequence comes from Gammaproteobacteria bacterium, assembly GCA_050292965.1. Classification (GTDB taxonomy): domain Bacteria; phylum Pseudomonadota; class Gammaproteobacteria; genus JACNJF01. Next base: position 20,423 of record JBNKMF010000006.1, read on the forward strand.
TGCTGATTTTTTAAATACTGATAAATACCCAGAAATTACATTCACCAGTACCAAATATACATCTACTGGCGCGAATAGCGGCACTCTTACTGGCAATCTAACCATGCATGGTGTGACTAAACCCGTATCTATCAAGGTGGAGCAGATCGGTGAAGGCAAGGATCCCTGGGGCGGGTACCGCGCGGGCTTCTACGGAACTACAGAAATCAATCGTTCTGATTTTGGAATAGATAAAAACCTGGGACCCGCTTCTGAAAAAGTGGAGATAACCCTGTCTATTGAAGGGGTTAAAAAGTAAGTTATCCTCAGCATAAAAAAGGCCGCTAGTTTATGAGCGGCCTTTTTTTAGCATAGGTTAAGTAACAGATTACTTATCTGCAGAGACACTCTTGAGTGCTTCAATCAATTCCTTATCAATTTTTGGGATTTCAAAAAGATCGTCCTTTTCTTCGCTAAGTGATTTAATTTTCTTGTTCTGATCTTTACATAACTTGTGTAAGGTTTCGATCTGTTCAGCAGCCTCACTTGCTTTTTCGATAAAAGCTTTTTGAGCTTCCAGTTCGGCTTCCAGTTTCGCTTTTTCTTTAGTGGTTGTTTTAAGCCTGGCTTCCACCTGGCTACGTAGCTTAGCTTCGTCCATTTTTTGCTTTTTCAGGGTCTTAAGCTTTTTAACCACATTTTCAGGGGTGTCAGCCAGTGCCTTGGAGATGGCTTTTAGCTTGTTTTGCTTGTCAGCAACATCGGCACGAGCTTTTTTCAGTAGCTCACTGTTTTCAGCACGTCCTGCGGCCAGTTGGCGATCAGCGATTTCGCGTGCTTCTTCAGCGGCTGCAATTCTATCTTCCGCTTCTTTTCGGGCCTGATCACTGCTAGCGACCAGAGCTTTCATTTCCGCGACTTCTTTTTCTGTTCTTTCTTTAGTTTCAAGTATGTTGGCGTCAGCTTCTTTCACTTTCTTTATAGCGCTTTCCAGAGCTTCTTTTAACTCAGTGGAACTGCATTCAGCATCTAAGCCAAGAGCGTCTGTAGCGGCTCCCATCAATACCTGTTTACTTAGGGCGAGGTCTTTCCAGACCTTCAACTGAATATCTATATCTATCTGACTCACATCTACCTCAAGGCTAAAAAAAACGGGCGCGAATTATCACATATTAAAGTCACAATTGCTTTAAATAATTTGCAATTTTCGCTGATTTAGTGCTGGGATTATAAATTTTTGTAAATTGTTTTGCATCAGTGACGTTTTGCCGCCGGTTAATCCTGATCTTTTTGGTGCATTTTTTAGCAGAAGCTTTACTCAAAAGCATGGAGCTCAGAGTGATTTTGACAGTACAGGAGCCTGTTGAGGCTGTTTACGCTGGAGGTGCATCATACGATAAACCGAAGGTACCAGAATCAGACTCACGAACATGGAGAAACTTAGACCCCAAACGATTACAACTGCCAGTGGTTGAAGCATTTCAGACCCCTCTCCAAAGCCTACCGCCAAAGGTAGCATGCCAGCCACGGTAGTGAGTGAAGTCATCAGAATAGGGCGCAGACGCAAACGGGCGCCTTCAATAATGGCTTCAATGATATCCAGTCCTTTCTCGTGTTCGATTTCAATTTGTTCCACCAATACAATGGCATTATTGACGACAATACCAGCAAGCATAATAAGACCCAGCCAGATGGGCATGGAAATCGGAATAGAAAGCCAGTGGATGCCTGCAGCTACACCGATTAGCGTAAACGGAATACTCATCAGAATAACCAGCGGGTTGCGCAGCGATTCATACTGTACAGCCATCACTACAAAAACCATGAAAACCGCCAGACCCAGTAGCATATACGTCAGTTGTCGACCTTCCTGTAAAGTCTTAACTGCACCGCCATCGTACAGGGTATAACCCTCGGGCATAGGCATATCAGCTAGTCTCTGGTTGATCCTGTCCATTGCCTGTTCGGGGCCAATATCGGGTGATAGAGAGGCCGTGATTTCAACTATTCGACGTTGATTGTCGCGCAAAATACTGGCTGGGGCAGGAGTAAATTTGATATCTGAAACACTGCGTAGACGAACGGGGTGCCCCTGATGTAATCCAACCAGGATATTTCCCAGGTCATCTGGTGAGCGAAATCCGGTTCTTGGCAGGCGTAGGCGCACATCGAACTGACGGTCACCATCAATAAAATCAGAGACTACCTGACCATCCAGAGCTATGCGTAATGCCCGGCCTATGTCGTCAACTCGTATTCCAAGATCGGCTGCACGTTGGCGGTCAATATTGATGGCAACCTCATTACGCGTCTCTTCATAGCTATGACTGAGATTTCTCAAGCCTTCGGTACCTTCCAGTCGATTGACGATTTCTTCACCCAGTTCTGCTAATACATCGATATCAGGACCCTGTACTCGAATGCTTAAATCGTCATCACCAGAGCTCATGCGTACCCCACGAATACCACGCACCCGTAAGCGGATCTGTATTCCTGTCAGTTTCAATGCTGCAATCTCTTTTTGCATGTCCTTAACCCATTGTTCACTGCTGCGCGTTCTTTCAGTGAGCGGAGTCAGTCGTAAGTCTAGTGATCCAGAGTTTGATGCTTCATATTGAGATCGTCCATATACCCTGCCTCCGGCAGAGGTAAATACGGTCAATACATCGGGTTGGGCGAGAAACAGGTTTTCCAGCTGGATAATGGCGCTATCAGTTTCATCCAGTCGCATACCGGGTTCTCCAGTTAATCGAACCGAGATTTCTCCTTCATCCATCGATGGCAGGAAGATTTGTTTACCTTCAACAAATACAGGCAGCGACAGAATCAGCAGTGGAATCAAAACTAGTGGCGGAATCCAGGGGCGTTTAAGCAGGTTTCGAGTCAGTCTGGAGTATGCTGTCTGCAAAAATCCCATGCTTACATGCATGAATCGTTGTAAAGCATTACGTCCTTTGTCATGCACTCTGGAACCCAGGGCTGGAACCATGGTCAGGGCGACAATAAGCGATGCGACGATGGCTGCGGAAATGGTAATGATGAGTTCGCGGAACAGTAATCCAACCAGTCCACCGATAAACAGAAAGGGTAATACCGCCGCCAGGTTGGTTGAGGTCGATGCGACTACTGCGCTGTTAACCTCTCGGGCTGCGTTGATGGGCGCTTCCAGATCGCTTTCACCCAGGCGTTGATGGCGTGTAATATTCTCCAGCATGACGATGGTATTATCCACCAGCATGCCAATACCCAGAGCCAGACCGCCCAGAGTCATGATATTCAATGTGAGGCCACCCAGATCCATAATCATAAAGGTCACCATGATTGCCAGCGGGATAGCAGTGCCGATAATCAGCGTTCGGCGTAAATTCCCCAGGAATATATACACTACTGTCATTGCCAGCAAGGCGCCAGAGATTGCCGCCATGGCAGCATTACGTAAAGCATGGCGTACATAGGTGGATTGATCACCGACACGGTCAATGTGGATATCGGCTGGAATCTGACCCTGTTCGCGTAACCAGTCGAGCCGCTTAGAAACTTCATCAACTACCGCAACGGTATTCGCGGAGGGTTGCTTCTGAATCGATAGTTTGATTCCTGGAATACCATTTAAGCGTATGCGTAACTTTTCATCAGCATGAATATCCATGACCTGAGCAACATCTTCCAGACGTAGTCCGGTATCGCTTTGACTATCTTTCCATAAAGGCAAGGTCGCCATCTCAGTCAGGTTGTTAAACCGTCCTGTTGCGCGCGCGCTGATTTCGCGATTTGCTGTCTGCAGATTCCCGCCAGGGCTATCAAGGTTCTCATTGCTCAACATGGTGGAGACATCTTCCAGAGTAAAGCCGAATGCACTCAGACGCTCCTGATCGACTACAACCTGTATCTCTCGCTGTAAACCACCACCCACTTCGGCTGCTGCCACGCCGGGTACGTTTAGGAACCATTTGGCAAAGGTGTAATCTACCCAGCTGCGTAACTCAACGGGATCACGGTCGGTAGAGCTCACGACCATCTCCAGCACCGGGATCTGGGACGGGTCACGTTTATAAATTGTTGGTGGATCGATACTGTCGGGAAGAAAACGCTTGGCCCGATCAAGACGAGCACTGGCATCACGGAAAGCGAGGTCAATGTCACTACCATAAGGGAAGCTTAAGTCGACTGAGCTGCGACCTTCGCGAGAGTTAGACTGAACCTGGATAGATCCTTCAGTAATAGCGAGCTGTTCTTCCAACTGGCGTGTAATTCGGTCTTCCATAATGCGTGCGGGAACCCCCGAATCATTAACACGAACTCGTACCTCTGGATAGATCAGGTCAGGGAGTAGATTGATGCCCAGTCGTTGCAATGAACCCAGACCTAGCACAACAACAGCCAGGGCCAGCATAATGACGCCTATGGGGTGGCGGATAGACCAGGCGGCCAGACCTCCACTACGAAAACGTTGTTGCATAGCTATTTACCCCTGACTCAGTGGATAGGCTGTCATGTTGGCTGACTGCTTTTGCGCAGGTTTAATGATGCGTACTGTTTTACCCGATTTAAGTCCGAGAAATCCTTTGGAGATGATCTTATCACCATCTTGAACACCATCGATAATCTCTATTGATTCACCAATCTGTAAACCAATAGTTACTGGCGTGCGTAGCGCTTTAGAGTCATCACTCACTCGGTAGACATAACTGCCTTTTGCATCGAATTGCAGTGCATTTAATGGAATCAGATGTCTTGGGGTTTCAGCCGTTTCCAGCGTTACTCGGCATAATTGTCCGGGTCTTGCACCTGCTGGTACCGGATCAACACGAACTTCAATTGTTCCCTGTCGGGTATTTGGGTCGACCACTGGATGGATGCGTAGAATTTTGGCTGCAAAACTGCTGTCGCCCAGGCTATCGATTCGCATCTTTACCGAATCACCTATGGCTACCCGACCATGTAATTGTTCCGGCACCTGAATGGCTGCGGTCATTAATTTCGGGTCAAACAACGTCAAAATGTGGTCATTAACCGCAACAATATCGCTGGGCTCCTTAAGCCTTTCACTGACAACACTATTGTATGGCGCTTTGATGATGGTTCTAGAGAGCAGGGTACGCTGTAATGATTCTTCTGCATTTGCGAGTTCCACTGATGTACTGGCTCTAGCCAACTCATCTTCACTGGCAAGTTTGCTGGGAACCAGACGTTTCAGGCGTTTCAAATCGAGTTCGGATTGTTTACGTGATGCGGTTGCCTTTGCCAGATTCGCTCTCAACAGGGAGTCATCCAGCCTGACCAGTGTCGCATCTTTATTGACCTTATCACCTTCATAATAGGGTAATTCGATGATTCGACCAGATTGTTCGGTGTGAATATGTACAGTTCGGGGGGCTTCAAGAGTTCCTGTCAATGTGCGTTTGATCGCAATGGCCTGCCTTGACACCACTATAGTTTCCACCGCATGTGCGGGGCGTTCAGCTCGATCAGTTTTGCCCGCAGCAGCATTGGCTTGTAAGTCTGGGGACTGATTGCAGGCGGCCAGGGTGGTAGTTAACAATACTACAAACAATAAGGAATACGATTTGATTTTCAACTGTGCTGTCTTCAGAAAATGTAAAATGCTTACTTTAAGCTAGAGTAGTTATTGCGCAAGTAGAATTTACATCTTCATGCTAATGTTTTTTTAGGTCATACCCAATCTCCGTATAGATTTCTTTTGATGCGTCAGATTTTAAAAACTTATAACATGTAGCAATCTATTCGGCATAGAATCATTCAGGGATAGACAAACAAAAAAAGCTCCCTGATTCAGACCCGGAAAATTAACATTACTAGCTTAAATGAAACTGAAAACTGGCTGTCAGGAGACTGTTTTTATTAAAAATAAAAGGGGTTCTGATAAGGCATCCCTTAGTCTTTATCCCTGCGGATTTTATTGAAGCGGCGTGATCGAGTACAGATATTACTGAAAAGTCTGATATTATAACTGATCGATACCATCTCAGGTGGGTGATGGTTTCCTGTATAACTGGAAGGGGCTGTGGGATGCAGCGCCCTCATTTTGAAATCTTATAATATTCAGGAATATAGTGTGATGATTGGCAGGATTGTATGGTTATGGCTCGTATTGGGCGTTTTTCTCAGTTATTTGAACATTGCTGAAGCAGAGGAACCCGTATCCATAACGCTGACTTTTCAACCTGATTTAAGAAATGGTCGTGCTATTTACGAAACCTGTGCCGCCTGTCATTTACCTGAGGGCTGGGGCAGTGAAGATGGTACCTATCCTCAGATAGCGGGGCAGCATCTGAATTTCCTACTCAAACAACTGCTGGATATCAGAGAAGGACGCAGAGAAAACCCTGTGATGTACCCATTTGTTCAGCAAAGAACGATAGGCGGCTATCAATCACTGGTTGATGTAGTTTCTTATATTGCCAAATTACCTATGCATCCTCATCATCAAAAGGGTCCTGATAATGACTCTACCCCCCAGTATAAAAATGGTGAAAAGTTATTTAAGCAGCACTGCGCTGTCTGCCATGGTACCAGGGCAGCAGGTAACAACACCCAGCTCATCCCCAAACTCCGTGGGCAGCATTATCCCTATATGATGCGCCAGATAGGCCATATCAAAACTGGTTTAAGGGTTGTCGATCCAGCAATGAAAGCAATAGTCGATCAAATGACAGATGATAACCTGAAAGATATCATCAATTACGTATCCTACATCCCGGTTCCAGAGGCAGAACGAGCGCCTTCTTTAAACTGGCGTAACCCTGACTTTAATTAACCGGCTTTTAAAGGAGTTTGCGATGAGCAAAAAAATTAATCGACGTACCTTTTTACAGACTTCAACAGCATTGGCGTCAGCAACAACGCTTACCAGTTCTTCAAGTCTGGCTCAGGACACTGTCGTAACTCCATCGATAGGAGGTTTCTATTCATCACCGGCGGCTATACCGGCTAAAAAAGGTCAACGAGTAGTTGTGCTTGGGGCAGGGTGGTCTGGCCTCACTATGGCAAAATACCTGAAGAAATATAACCCTGCTTTTGATGTCATTCTGATCGATAAGAAAGATCAATTCGTCTCCTGTCCACTCAGCAATGTCTGGATGGCAGGTCAGATCAACCTGGATTTTCTGACCCATAGTTATGTTGAGGCAGCAAACAATAATAATTATCTCTTTTTGAATGCTACAGCGATTGAGCTGGACAGGGTCAGTAAAAAGCTTATTACCACCATCGGGTCGATTCAATATGATTATCTGGTTGTGGCGCCAGGCATTGATTATGACTACGCACGCATAGGCGTTGAAAATCCTGAAGATGAATTTGCCATTCGAATGAATTACCCGGCGGGTTTTAATAGTGCTTCAGAAGTCATGGCCATCAAGCATAAACTGGAGAATTTTAAGGGGGGGACGCTATTGATGTCGGTGCCACCAGGCAATTATCGCTGTATGGCTGCACCTTATGAAAGGGCCTGTATGGCTGCCGCTATCATGAAAAGAAATCATATAAAGGGAAAGATAGTGCTGCTAGATGCTAATCCGGAAATTCGGATTAAAGCAGATGGATTCCATCGTGCATTTAAGGACTACTATCCAGAAATTATTGATTATCAGTCCAGCGCTGAAATTTCAGCTATCAATGTGGAAGATAAAGAAGTTGAAACCGAATTCGATAGCTATCAATTTGATGATGCCGTTATTTATCCTCCTGTAAGGGCAGCAAGAATTCTTGAAACGTTTGGGCTGGTAGACAGCGAAAACTCTCAGAAAGAAGCAGCCATCGACCCCTTTAAGTATCATATGCTAGACGATGAATATGTTTATGTTACGGGTGACTCACGTTCTCAACCTTTTTCAAAAAGTGGGAATACTGCTCACTCTGAAGCCAAGTATGTAGCCGAGGTAATCATTGCTCACGCTAAAGGGAAGCAGATAGACTGGCGTAGTCCACAAACTATGTGTTTCTCAGGTGTAAAAATTGATCCATTAGAAGCTATGAGCATCATCGCTTTTTACAAATATGATGAAAAGGAAAAAAGCTTTGCATTTGATCGTGTTCATCTAATGGAAAAATGGAGTCCACAATCAGGGCAGGCTGGTCTGGCCTGGGCAGAAGGTATGTATCGAGATATGTTTTATAGCTGAACTCGTACCACCTTCGTCCATGGTCGCGTCCTGCATTGTTCTACCTTCTCCCCTCCCTGGGCTTGTAACAGCTAAAACCACGCATCGTAAGGAAGTTATTAACAACTTGAAATATTGAGGCAGGCCTTTTATGATTGTCGTACTTCGTCAACAAGGAGAGTCGAAATGCTTAAGCAACTGCATTCTGTCACTGATCTTGATTTTCAACTAGACGTAGCTTTATATTCTTCACTCACCCATTGGTACAATCATTTTGTTTATTCTTTAACGGGCCAGACTGCTCATCTTGTTTGTGAGAAGGGGCAGCGCAGCGGTTAGGTCGAATTAACAGTACGGCTGTTGTTACTAGCCTGGCTAGTATCAGAAAATATCTTTTCATTCTTGATTTTCATTAAAAACGGCAAATAAGGAGATTTTACCGATGTACAATTTTTTCAAAACAATTCTTACTCTAAGTTTGTTACTAGCGGCGAACAGTTCTGCTAGTGCAAGTGTTTTCCGAACAATATTCAATACAGATACACAATATTTAGTTGTTGAGATGCTTGACGATGATCTGGCACATTTGGAATTCTCAGTGCGAAGTAAACAGCCGTCAACTGATAACCCCCTGTATACATCACCCATGGTGATGAAAAAAGATTACTCTGGCCCGACTAGTTTATCGACAGACGACAACATTATCGAAACCTCTGCGATGAAACTCGAGATTGTTAAAAACAATAACCAGATTTGCGTCAAGTTCATAGACAAAATGAAAGCTAATGAACGCCTAACCACGGTTTGTCCGGTTGATCTGGATCAGGGGTTGAAAGGAATAGATATCGAACCAGCAAAAATACAAAATATCTATGGGCTGGGTCAAAACCTGAGCCAGGTAGCGTTGGGAAAAGCCGATGGTGATCGCCTTAGTCAGGGTGTCGCAAGGGAAGGAAGTTACAAATACAACCAGCCTCTTGGTAATGGCTTTGAAGGCATAGACAATGGTGGGATGGTCGGTAATGTTCAAATCCCCGTTTACTATGCGGTAGGTCCTGATAATCTCAATTATGCACTGTTCATGGATAATGTGTATTGGCAGAAGTGGGATTTCACTAAAAACTGGTGGCAGGCCAGAATGTACGGCGATCAATTGCGTCTGTATTTTATGACTGGCAGTGACTTGCCTGATCTACGCACCGATTTTATGCAACTTACCGGAACCCCTCCGGTTCCGCCACTCAAATCTTTTGGTCTATGGGTTTCAGAATTTGGCTATGACAACTGGGATGAAATAGACACGCTAATAGCGGGTCTACGTAACGATGAATTTCCGTTAGATGGTTTTGTACTCGATCTTAACTGGTTTGGTGGCATTGCAACCCAGGATGCCTCTAAGAGCAATATGGGGCGGCTTAACTGGGATGAAAATCAGGATGAGCAAGATCAGCAAAATTGCCTTTTGGGCGAATGGAAGGAATGTGGGAAAACGATTACCTATCCCTATTTCTTTGAAAACCCATCTGCCAAAATAAAGGCATACGCTGATGATGGTATTAGACTCACTGCGATTGAAGAATCTTATCTGGCTAATACTGTCGATACCTTTACCGAAATGCCGTCAGATTTGTCTACCTACAAGCGTACTAATGGTAACTGCGACCCAGGTAATCAGTTGCCGGATGATACTGTGACCGGCTTTTGGGGCGAAGGACGTATGATCGACTGGTCCGATACCAATGCAGGGAAATGGTTGCACGAAAATCGTCGCTACCCTAATCTGGTGAAAAAAGGAATCAATGCCCACTGGACAGATTTGGGAGAGCCTGAAACATTTAATGCAGGAGCTTGTTACGAAGGTGTGGAAACCACTGTGGATGGACTTAAGAATCAGCACTCAGATATTCATAATCTGCATAACCTGCTGTGGAATAAATCGATCTGGGATGGCTACGTATCCATGCAAGGAATCACTGATGATTTAGGCATTACCAATCCCAGGCCTTTTATTGTGACACGCTCAGGAGCTGCTGGTACTCAACGCTATGGTACGGCCATGTGGTCAGGTGATATTGGTTCCAGATTGGAGTTATTAGCCAGTCATGCCAACGCCCAGATGCAGATGTCATTCTCTGGCATTGACTACTATGGATCGGATGTCGGAGGTTTTCGGCGAGAAGTGATGCCCGGCAATAAGAATATACCTGGACCTTTTTATACAGCTTATCAGGATGAGTTATTCACGCAGTGGTTCGCCAATGCAAGCTGGTTTGACGTGCCAGTGCGTCCTCATACCGACAATGAGTTTAACACCCCTGAAAACAACCCTAGCTGTGCCAGCAATATAGGTAATAGACAGCCGTCCTGTTACGAAACCGCACCTGATCAGGTGGGGAAAAAGCAGAGTAATCTAGCCAATATTCGCCAGCGTTACGAGTTACTGCCGTATTATTATTCACTAGCATATCGGGCCTATCTCTATGGTGAACCCCTGATTCCTCCACCCTTGTTCTACTACCAGAATGATCCTGAGTTAAGACTTGTGGGTAACGAAAAGTTAATTGGTCGAGATATTCTTGTTGGCATGGTGGCGATGCATGGCGAGTACGAGCGCAATGTTTATCTACCCGCAGGTAAGTGGGTCAACTACTATTCTCAGGAATGGGTTGATAGCAATGGGGGCACAATCAAAAACATACCCACCTATCGAGATGGTGTTTTTCGATTACCAGCTTTTGTCAGGGCAGGGGCGATCCTGCCTCAAATGTTTGTGGATGAACGTACTAAAGATGCGTATGGTGATCGCACGGATGGTTCCAGGCATGATGAACTCATCTTAAAGGTGTATGCTGATGAAACTCCCTCTGACTTTACACTGTATGAGGATGATGGCCTGACATTGAACTATACCTATCAGGGGCGACCTCTATATGTGTATCGCACGACCCATATTTCTCAGCAACAGGCGGGCAATATTGTCAATATTACGATAGATTCTGCAATTAACCAGCGAGGTATGGAGTCTGTGAAAACGCCTTATCAAGGGGCTGTCATGAATCGAGCAAACATCGTAAAACTGGTTGTGAAGAATGCTCATGCAACAGCTGTCACTTTAGATGGTCAGGCTTTGCAAAAAATGAACTCTCAGGCTGAATTCAATGCCGCTAGCAGTGGTTGGTATAATGCAGGCAACAATCTGGTATTAGCGAAATCAGATAATATAGCTGTCAGTACTCCTAAAAGTTTCTACTTTAGACTCGAGACTGTAGCTAGCCCAACTACATCTGTAAACTTTATCTGTGATGGTGGATTTACCTCCTTAGGTCAAAGCATCTATGTTACGGGGAACCTTGCTGAATTAGGCAATTGGGATCCAGCTCAGGCAGTTAAGCTTGACCCTAATATTTACTATGACTACATCAACCGTAGCAATACCAGCCTGCCTGGTCCAACAGCACCTGTATGGACTGGTGTTATAAGCGATCTGCCTTCAAATACAGCCATTGAGTGGAAGTGTATACGGCGAGAGGAGGGCGATTCTTTTAATAACAACACCGTCACATGGCAAGCGGGTGGCAACAATACACTTCACACAACAGCATATGGTTATGCAGGACATAGCTATGGCAAGATGTAAACAGCTTTGGAAAGATCTATAACTAGTAATGAAGAATGTAACTTACTGAGAGGGACTTTAGTTAGATAGTCAATATTAAATACAGAATTATAAATTTTAATTTTTGTCGTCCCTTGTTTATTGCTCCGGATTTACCTGGAAAGGAAGGATGGTAGAACCAGGTAATCTATAAAAGGGACATAGCGAATAGTCTACTCTTGTATGGATGCTATTTGGTTTATAGGATAAGCTGCAAGGAGCATAGCTTACACATTTGACGCCATGTTTTAGATTTGTTAATTTGTATATTTCCCATAACAGGAGCTAAGAAAATGGCCAGGCCTCTACGAATTGAATTCTCGGGTGCCTTGTACCATATCACCTCGCGCGGTAACGCTCAGTGTGATATTTTTCTAAATGATGATGATCGGATCAGATTTCTTGATCAATTAAGTCAGGCTGTCAGTCGATATGACTGGTATTGTCACGCCTATTGCCTGATGGATAATCATTACCACCTACTAATTGAAACCGGTGCGCCAACCCTGTCTGTGGGAATGAAATATCTCAATGGCACCTATACGCAATCTTTTAACCGACTGCATCAACGCGCAGGGCATGTTTTTCAGGGGCGTTATAAAGCCATACTGGTCGAAAAAGAAAGTTATCTACTGGAATTGTCGCGCCACATTGTACTTAACCCTGTCAGAGCTAAAATGGTGCGTAGTGCAAAAGAATGGCGCTGGAGTAGTTATCGCGCAACAGCGGGCCAGACTGAAGCACACCCCTGTCTAACGACTGAAAGTGTATTGTCGGTACTAGGGAAAAGACGCAAAAAAGCGCAGGAAAAATATCGAGCTTTTATTTCAGATGGTCGCAATCAACCCTCTCCCTGGGAAAGAGTGAAGAATCAAATCTATTTAGGCAGTGATCAATTTGTAGAAGCTATGCATTGTAAGTTAGATCCAGGTCAATCGCTCAAGAACAAACCCAGAAAACAGAAACAGGCAGTACAACGGCCAATTAGCTATTACGCTAAAAAGGGGGTAGAGCGAAATAAGGCAATGGCAAAAGCCTATCTTAGCAGGCAGTATACATTGGAGCAGGTAGGAGAGTATTTTGGCTGTAGCTATGCAACGGTAAGTCGAGCTGTAAAAGCTTATGAAGCTCAGATGTGAAAAGTAAATTTTTTACTAGCTCAGAATAACTTTCTTTACGGGTGACTTTTTATTCAGGTTTTCACAGTCCAGCTTTCTTTATACTCTGATAAGGGTGTCATCTTCAAAAATAAGTATTCTTAATGTATCGTTCATATCCTGGTTCATCTTTTATCATCTAAATTTCAGTTTTTAATATTGTACTTCGTAGTGGTTGTACAAATAATGAGTTCAGGGCCTTTTTTGACGAGTCAATTGTAAAGCCTGACGTAGTATGAGCTATATATGGCTGTAATAGAGCATAAAGAAATTATTGCAGCAATTAATAAATCAAAGGGTTCACTCTTAAAGCTTATAAATATGTGAATACACCACCGACTAAAAGTTGGTGGTTTCAAATTACATTAAGTTGTAGTAGCTCAGGCTTGATCTGACAGATGCCCGCTTTTTCAGGGTGTCTGTCAGGCTAGATTTGAGCTGGTTTTTTTCAGCGCAAAATATTTGTCATGCCTTCAGTCTACGGGTTGGGATATCTCAATTTGATCTGCATACGCTCCATCCGGTGCTATTGAGATATTGTCGTCTTTTGGGGTATTTGCATCCACACCTGTAATTTCGATTCCGCCTATTTGTGCAGTTTCTAAAATCAGCTCTTGATCTATCTCGTTGTAATATTCACCTTTCGGGCTAACTTCTGAATTTTCTTTTGAGGGCTCGGTCGTTGACGCTTGAGTATTGCTAACTTCATACCCCTCAGCTCGTGCCTGTTCAATAATCATTTGTTGGTCAATCTGTTCTTTGAACTCTTCTCCGGGTGGAATGTCAGGGTTGTTAAAATCGAGTTTACCGTAATTGATTCCGGCATATTCGACGTTTTCCTTGTAATAGGCTTCCTGCCTGGCAATTAAGTCTTCAAGCGATTCGTCTCCATCATCTTTATTGGGAGTGCTAGTTTCCTGCTCCTCAGGGTTTATCGCTACACTTTGGTCGTTTATGATCTCCGCTTTCGATGCGACCTCGTCCAGTGACGGATCGATATTATTGCTTGAGTTATCTCCAAATGGATTTGAGATCGTGTTCAGGTCGGTTTCTTTTTTATTGCTGTGATGCACGTTACTTGCATCTATCACTGCTGCATCATGCTTTCCCTCACTCTGGTTTAGGTTGTCGTAATCCAGAAAGATTCCACCTAAGATGAAAAACATAATCAATGTTACGCCGGTTATTATCGCTTTGATGTTCATAAACCCACCCATTCATCCTTATTGGTATTTAAGCCAGGGCTCTGTATATACGCAGATGCCCTGGCGGTTGTTTAAGTGAACTAGTCGATGATCGTCAACTTACAGGTGGCATTGTACTGGTTCCACGAGAGCAAACCAAAGTTGGTATCGAAGTCGCCACGGTTAAACCACGAAATATACTCACCATCTGTGAAATAGCATGCCCATGCCTGCATTGCGTGCTCGGTTACCTGGTTATTGTTTTTACCTGCCTTGTCACCAGCTGAGGCGCGCCAGGTTCTAGTTGCATTGTCATAATAGAAGAGGGAATCCCTAGATGCTGTGCGTCGGGTACCATCCCAGTTGTACATGCCTAACCTCAAAGTACAGCCATCCCAGTCGCCGCACAGGTTTCTGATTGTACTTTCCGGTATGTTGACTGTTGTGCCTCTTTGCCAGTTCCAGGCCGTATAGGTTTGACGGTTGTTTGCTACTTCATAGGCACCTGCAAAACTTGAGTACGCAGTTAATGAGGCGAGAGTGATTGATGCGGCTAAGTTTGTTAATCTTTTCATATTATTTTCTCCATATGGATCAAATCCAATTTGAGTATTCCAAAAAAAACTTCTTACTTGTCTTGCGTGACAAAGCGTAGCAAACCAGGATGACGATATTTGTTATTCCCCTGCAATCAAATTGTGTCAAATTAACTAGCAAATTACTTTGTTATGTGGTAAGAAGAAAACTTGACGAATAATCCTGCGAAAGACGTATGGAGAGTGGGCTCATTGCTTTTGAGCCTGTAAATAATTCTGTGTTACTACTCTTGTTTAACCAAGATTCTGCAGTTGACCGCTCTCGTTAAAGGGTAACCCACTGTTTTGTGAACCATTACCATAGCTTTATCTTTTCACGCTCCTATTCATCAGCTCTGGCTTCCTGCATTGTTCTAGCTTCTAGCATCCATGGGCTAGTACCTCCACCTTCCCTGTAGTCGTGTTTCACTCTCGACAATAACCCATGTCATCAGAACCTTTCGTCTGTGGATGTGCTGGTTGGTAACTGGTTTCACCAGCTATACTCGATGTAAAGCAACCTTCTACGATTAGGTAGATATCAGTGGATACGCACATCTTCTTTCTACAATTGCTAGCAATCCTGCTAATGGCGCGTTTATTAGCAGAAGTTGCCGTTCGTTTAGAACTCCCTTCAGTCATCGGGGAACTGCTCGCTGGTGTTATTCTAGGTCCCAGCCTGTTGGGCTGGTTACAGCCCAATGAAGTACTCAAACTACTGGCTGAGATCGGTATTATACTTCTACTGTTTGAAGTAGGTCTGGAAACTGATATACGTCGCCTGGCAAATAGTGGGCAAAAGTCTCTGGTGGTGGCTATTGGCGGATTTTTTGTGCCGTTTATTCTGGGTTACTGGTTAAGTAGCAGTCTGTTTGAGCTGCCAGTGCTGGTGAGCCTGTTTATCGGCGGTACTTTAACGGCAACCAGTATAGGAATTACTGTTCGAGTACTTGCTGACCTGGGGCGTCAGCATTCACCAGAAGGCCAGATTGTACTCGGTGCTGCTGTACTGGATGATATTTTGGGCGTTGTATTGCTAGCCCTGTTATATGAGTTTTCCATTGGTGGTGGCATTAATTTATTGAATATCGGTAAGGTAGTTCTTTTCATTGCAACCTTTTTTGTGCTGGCTCCGTTAGCTGCAAAATTAATCTCGGTACTGATTCATCGCTTCGATAAGGTTAATCATATGCCGGGATTGATCCCGACCACTATCGTTTCTCTGGTATTGTTTTTTGCCTGGCTAGCGCATGTGGTAGGTGCACCAGAATTACTCGGCGGATTTGCTGCCGGACTGGCGCTATCGCGTCGTTTTTTTCTACCCTTTGGGGTGGCATTGAGTACCGATGCTGCGTTTTCAAATCGCATCGATACCCAGATGAAACCGATCATTCAGTTATTTATCCCGATATTTTTTGTTATGGTCGGAGTATCATTGAATCTGCATCAGATAGACTGGTCTTCAAGTTATATCTGGGTTTTCTCACTATTATTTTTTGTGCTTTCCATCGTTGGTAAATTTGCAGGAGCCTTTTTCATTCGCGAATCAACGCATATGAAATCTATGATTGGCCTGGCAATGGTGCCGCGCGGGGAGGTGGGTATTATTTTTGCTGAACTCGGCAGGGTGAGCGATATCTTTAGTAACGAAATTTATGCAGCGATGATTATCGTAATTTCACTTACCACGATAGTACCACCGCTACTCATGAAGTGGCTATATGCACACTATGGCAGCCCAATGTAACAGGATATTGATCAGTGCTTCATTAAATAAGCAAATACCGACGAGTGATAGCTAACACTTAGTAAACGATTGAAATCTATATAAAATCACGGCACAGTAGCTGGCATGAATAAAGATCAACTGAAAAATCCATTGCACGGTGTAACGCTTGAAATGATTGTGATGAGGTTGGTGGATCGTTTCGGCTGGTTTGGATTAGCTCAGAGAATCGACATCAATTGTTTTAAGAATGACCCATCTGTCAAGTCATCACTGAAATTTTTACGTAAGACTCAATGGGCTAGAGACAAGGTTGAGAGTTTGTATATCTCAACAATTGAAAAACCATCCCCCTGGGGTAATTTAAAAAGGGGTAAATTTAAAAATGAAGAAATTTAATTCCTATCTGCAGGCATGTCTATGAATGATGAAATCAATTACAGGAATAACCCCCTGCATGGTGTCAGTTTAAAAAAACTGTTGATAGAAGTCGTGGGTTACTATGGCTTTGATATTCTCTTTGCCTATTTAAATATCAACTGTTTTAAGACTAATCCTTCGATTGAATCGAGTTTAAAGTTCCTTAAGAAAACGAACTGGGCACGAGAGAAAGTTGAAAACTTTTATCTTTATGAATTCAAAAATCTGCCCAGAGCATCTGATGAGCAGTTTGAGTTATCACCCAGAGATCGAATTGTGCCTGAAGCTCACAAACCGGGTGAGCCAGAGATATTGAGTCTGGAAGATGCTGAACGATTGCGCAAGAAGCGAGAGAAAAGGTTGGCAGAGAGGGGTGAGAGCTCCAGATTCCGGTCGGATCCTGGCAAGAATTTTCGCGCTAAACGAGAGAGTGCATATGCAAAAAAACGTGCATGGGATGACACTCGCAAGGATGGCTGTAAATCTAAAGGTTCTTCAGAACCTTCAGTTGTGAGTGACTCTGATCCCTGGGCGAAGTGGAACAGGTAATTCGAGTTGTGTATTACGGCTTAATTAATTGGTAGCCTTGATCAACCAGGTCGATAATTCTTACGACACCAGCAGAAACATGAGTGGCTGATGGATTGATTTCGGGCGCATGTCCTAATTTTTTTGTCATACCTGCAATAGTATTTTCACAGGCACTAAACTGAACACCGTTGTTGGCCAATCCATCAATACGACCTACATTTGAATTTTCTTTGAACAGTAGTCTTAGCCCAGGACCAAACGCTACTATCTCGATATCTACCTTGTCGGTTCCGTAGTGTTTGATCAGGTTGTTGGCAACATTAAGTACTAAAGTCTGTTTAATTGGGTCCGAGTCAGTTATTTGCAGGACAACTCTCTTTTCAGCAAATGGCTTACTTTGTGGCGAAGCCTGTATATTGAATGAAAGCAATATTGCAAAAATTGTTAGAATTATTTTCATAACTTTTCCTCTTATTTAATGGTTTAAAATTATTGTTTTTTCTCATTGAGTGATAAAGCCTAAAGTATAGGCTATATTTTGAGGTCTTCGGTGGATGCATCAGTAAAGCCATATTTAGAGTATATAGCCTGGGCATTGTCAGTATCAGGATAGGTCAGGCGGCGGGATGCATTGTAGGGATTTCTGCCTGTTTTAAGTGTACCAATGGCATAGCCGGCCTTATGGCTCATGTTGCATGGGGCAGGGATGCTTACCCCGCCTATTTTGCGACCCTCGCTTTATGCGTGCTTGACTACGGTATTTCAGGACAATATCTGTGTCAGCATCTGCATTTTCAATACGCTGTGGAGTCTCACGGTGATGTCTGGAGGTAAACCAGATTTCACCTTATATCGCTCAACAACTTTTACATTCATTGTTGGCAGTTATTTTCTCGTACAGTCCCAGAATTTAAAATATCTTCTGTAAGTGGGTTTGGGTGAGATTGAACCTGATCCGTCTCCGGCAAGACCTTCTGGTCCTTTAATGCCTTTTGGGTTGCCCTGTGCGCTCATTTCCATCAAGCTGATGGTTACCTTTTTTGACAGGGTAATATCGGTTTCAGGTAATTTTGTAAATGGCCATTCTGTGACTGTTTCTGCCATCCATATTAACGGTGAATAGTTCACTGATAAGCCTCTTCATATCTTCAGATACGCCTTGCTGATATAAAACGTTTATATAATTATGTATCGGTAATGCTGTGTATTTCAACCTGAAATCCGCAGTTGGGCGAGTTGAAGTGTGCGTTTGCGGTGGCGTAGATCAAGGCGTGACGACGCGGAATAGCGGGCTATTCCCAGGGAGTTTCAAGGCTGCCGCGTCCTGCTCTCGCCCCTTACCTATGTCCCTATAGGCAAGGCTACCGCGTCCTGCTCACGCCCCTTACCTATGTCCCTATAGGCAACAGGGAGATACGCCTTTGTAAACGTACAATTCTGCTCGTGGCGGGATTTCCCTATTTGGTTTTCAGCAGGGCAGAACCTGTGACAGGTATGAGAGTTAAATGAGCTAAAGTGAATATTCCGGCTCAGCGCTTCTTTATATAAACCTTCAATCCGGCAATGATAATAAAGGTGAACATAATGCCGTTAATCAAAATCATGGGCCAATATTTGCCTAAAAGTTTCTCTATCACTGATCGAGACCTCGTTGCAGACTTACTTTCCTCTGCTAGAGATTGAGTATTTGATAATCTGCGCGAATTTTTCAGGTTCTGTTCTGCACGTTGTTCAAGTTGGGCGTAAGCAGATTTCTGTAATCCAGCTTCGTTTAGCTCCTGCTTCATCTTATTTAGTGCGAGATAGGCCTCGTTAAATCTGCCAGCATCTTTTAATGCGCCAATAACATGCCAGTGCTTGAACCAGTAACTAGCTTCACTGTCACCGCTTCCTCCTAGTTCTAACTCCTTCAGGATAGCTTCGATTTTTAGATGATCGTCAAGTGAGCGCTGCATGACTGAGTACATATTGGCGGTTAATTCATTTGATTTTTTATCTTCAGAGAGTGCTTTTTTAAAAGCCTGTTGTAGCCGAGTATTATATTTTTCTATCTCGGATTGATTATCAACGTTCATCTCAGTCTGGATCTGTTTCAGGACGCTGATTATATTCAGGTTGTTTAATCCTTCAATAAAGTACCAGATTGCGCGATGTTTCTCAGAATACTGTTGTTGATGCTGTTTAGAGAATTTCTGGTATTGCAGAAGCCGGTGTTGGACTGGTTCTGGGGAGTCTTCGAAATATTCTGCGCTGATTTTATCAACATACTGGAGCAGCTTATCACCTTCGTATTCAAAGCTGTCTGAGAATAGGGGCTGAGCATTTACGCTTAGCGGCCAGAGCCAGCTTATAATTAACACCGGTATAAGTATTTTATTCATATATCTCATCCAGTTGTATATGTAGGTGATCAGCAATATCGAAAGCATCTGGAATGCCGTTCTCTGGTTTTATATCCTGAACATATTCTCTGGACTTCATCGGACGACCAAGGGTTTCGAGTTGCCAGTAGCCGGTAAGATTGAACTGCTTATCGTTTAGTGTTTTCCATAATAGCCAGAAGGTTGCTGCGCTTTCGACTGTTCCAGGTTGTTCATTGGGTATTATATCGATAGCAGCGCCGCGTTGATGGACGCCGTTGATCGCATTACTATACCACTCATTACGTTCCGGATTTCGCCAGCCACTACTTAACCAGGGTGTGTTTTCTGTGACAGGGAGTGGATTTCCATGGAGATCTGAGAATTTAATTTTATGCTGTATTATTTGTTGTTTTTTTTGCTCTAAGGCATCAGCAATTTTTTCAGCCAGCTGGATAACACCATCTTCAATCATTACAGAGTAAATACTTTGTGATACCCCGGTTCCAGCCAGACTTGTTTGAGTTACGATATTTTCGATTAATTCTTCGCGTTTAGGAACAGGTATGTTTCCAGCATCCCCACTTCCATAGCGTGAGCGCCCATAGTGATTGATATATTCCTGCCGCAGTAAATCTCGGTCATCCTGTTGAATGGTTGCACTATAGGTTTTGGTGATGTTACCGGCATTCAATATTTTTACGGTTAAGGTGTAGCTCAGGCGTGGATTGTAGATGTAATCGTTATACCTGGTTGTACCGCCACCGTATTTTTGTCGTACATTGTGTCGTGAGCGCCCTTTTTTATACTGCGCAGTCTGATGTGCTTGAGGGGCTGGCTTAAATACCAGTGTGTTACGTTGCTTGACCGTAGTGTCAAGCTCCTTAGATCGCCACAGGTAACCCGGCTTAACGTATATATAAGAACCCTGGAAGTTGGAAATGACTTTAATACGACCTATAGCCTTATCCAGAATGCGGACTTCCCACTGTATCTTATCCATCTCACCAGGTTCATCAGTTAATTTTGCCAAAAAGGGAATTTGTTGCGCCAATTCAGTGGGAGTGCTATTCCTTTTTATTCCTTCAAGAATTGTCTTGTTAGAGGGAACGTATATAAAGGAAGCCACACGGTTGCTCTCCTCATTGGCTGATGTTGTGATCTTTAGATCAGCCGTCACTGGCTTGATGAAGAGAAGATTGATTATCAATAAAAACGGGAAATACCGAAGTTTATTCACGCTCTATAAATGTTAAATGTTTCAATAATTTAGAAGATAAACATATTATAGAACATTAAGAATATAGTGCCAGTGTGGCAAAAAGTGTCGGCTTATCAACCGGTCAGGTTTTGAGTCAGGTACCTATCCAGGGCGTTAGCAAAAGCCTGTCGATCACTCTGACTGAATGAGGCGGGACCGCCAGTTTGAATGCCACTGGCTCGCATGGATTCCAGGAAATCACGCATATTCAGGCGACTTTTGATATTTTCCCTGGTGAATAATTCGCCGCGTGGACTGAGTGCTACGCCTTTGGCATCTAATACTTCATTAGCTAGTGGTATATCACTGGTAATGACCAGATCGCCTGGGGCGAGTCGTTTGACGATTTCATTATCGGCTACGTCAAATCCCGAGGAGACTCTGAGCATCTTGATATTGCTTAGAGCAGGGACATTAATGGATTGATTGGCGATAAGGGTAAGCTGCACACCGGTTCGATGAGCAGCTTTAAACAATATTTCCTTGATGACTACCGGGCAGGCATCAGCATCTACCCAGACCTTCATCTTAATCGAGGTCGTTGATTAGAGAGGATTTGGTGTCGTTATCAATAGTCAGTTGATGGGTGTAAACACTGTGTTCAACGCCCATCATTAATTCGCCACCATTTTTTAAAGCGTTGATCATTTCATCGCTTAATTCGAAACGCATGAAATGTACCGAAGAGGTTTTGGTTGCCGTGGTACGTTCCAGGTCTTCATTCGATATGCACCAGACCTTGTCCATGTCATTAACCTGAACCCACACCAGTTCTTCAATGCCAACCATTTTTTCCAGCTGAGCTGCACGTACCTCAGGATCACCATATTCAATCATGAAGGTGGCTTTCCAGTTTTTTCCATCAGGAATCAGAGGGTTGTAGGCCTGTAGCTCATCCTCTATACCATCGGCTTCGAAGACTTTTTCGATACGTAGCATTTCCTGGATTTGATAACGAATGGTCAGCCTGTCTTCAAAATACAGGGTTGCATTGGGTCCTAACGCTACCTGACGATTCTTTTTATGTGCCATCACCTGCTGGCGATAATCACTGCGCTTTTCTGCATATTCTTCCAGTGACCACAGATCGTTTCTGGATAATTGATGGGTATTGTTCATATTTATATCCTCAATGCTTATAAGTCGTAAGCCTGTCGTAACAGGGTAATCGGGTGTACCGAATCCGTGCCGTCATCCAGACCCATCGAGATATGATGTCCAGCCATTGGGCAATCGCTGGTGTAGACATCCGGTTGTTCTTTTTTAACGCGATTAACAACGGGTTTACAGATTTTCATCGCTGATTCATGCGACTCTTTCTTGAAGGTGTAAGTACCATCATGACCCGAGCAGCGTTCTATCGTATCGATCTCAGTGCCTTCAATCAGGCTGAGTAAGTCGCGCGTCTTATTTCCAATGCGCTGTACACGTTGATGACAGGCGACCTGGTAACTGACCTTTCCAGGAGACTGTTTGAAATCGGTGTTCAATAAGCCTTCCTTATGCCTGAGCATCAAGTATTCAAACGGGTCGAACATAGCTTGCTGTACCTTGATAACCTGTTCATTTTCAGGGAACATCAGGGGTAATTCCTGTTTAAATTGCAGTGTACAGGAAGGGACTGGAGCAATGATATCCCAGCCGTCATCGACCAGTTTTGCCATGATGGGGATGTTATGGTTCATCAGGCTTTCGACTGTGGCCAGGTCGCCCAGTTCTA
The DNA here is from genome assembly GCA_050292965.1 of Gammaproteobacteria bacterium. Lineage (GTDB taxonomy): Bacteria > Pseudomonadota > Gammaproteobacteria > JACNJF01. Next base: position 43,114 of record JBNKMF010000006.1, read on the forward strand.
ACTTGGGCATACCGCAGCAGTGAGTATTCTTTATCACCTGTATAGCAATGTCATTGTGTTCGAATACCTTGATTAAATCTTCACCCAGATGGGGTTCGTTGTATTCACCGTAACAGGTACCAAAGATGGCTACCTTTCCGGTGGTTGTTTCTGTCGCTTTAACCTGAGACATTTCTGGTTGATGCGAAGCTGTTCTTTTGGACAGGGTGTTGCTGGTAAAGGCCGGCAATCTCGGCTTGCTATGCACATCGAGTAGATCTTCGAGTAATCCACGACTGTGCGGGTTTTTATTCGCCGCATTTACCACATTGACCACAATAGGGATACTGGCCAGCTTGCCGATAGTATCAGTCGAGGTCATTATTTTATCGCGTATTTTAGTTCTGCCATTTTTAAAACCAAAGGCTTTCGCGCGCAGCATGACGTGCGGGAAATCCAGGTTCCATTCGTGCGGGGGTACATATGGGCATTTTGTAAGATAACACAGGTCACATAAATAACAGTGGTCGACTACCTTCCAGTAATCCTGTTTATCGACTCCATCGACTTCCATGGTTTCTGATTCATCCACCAGATCAAACAGGGTAGGGAAGGACTGGCACAGGCTGACGCAACGTCGGCAACCGTGGCAGATATCGAATACCCGTTCGAGTTCTTCAAATAGTTTGTCTTCATCATAAAAATCTGGGCCATTCTGACCTAATGGATGTCGGGTTGGAGCTTGTAAACTGCCTTCACGTGTAGCCATATCGATGATCTATATGAGTTAGAGGATTGAACTATATTGGCACACCAGAAGTTCGATGGCTTCTGGTGTGACCCGTTACATCAGCGAGTATTAACCTTCGAGGTTATCCAGTGCTTTCTGGAAACGATTAGCGTGCGAACGCTCAGCTTTAGCCAGAGTTTCGAACCAGTCAGCGATTTCGTCAAAACCTTCTTCACGAGCTGATTTAGCCATACCAGGATACATATCTGTGTATTCGTGGGTTTCACCAGCGATAGAAGCTTTCAGGTTGTCAGAAGTATTGCCAATAGGCATACCGGTTGCTGGATCACCAACTTCTTCCAGGTACTCCAGATGACCGTGTGCATGGCCTGTTTCACCTTCAGCAGTTGAACGAAATACAGCTGATACATCGTTATAGCCTTCTACATCTGCTTTAGCAGCGAAATAAAGGTAACGACGATTAGCTTGAGATTCACCAGCAAAAGCGTCTTTCAGATTTTGCTCAGTTTTTGATCCTTTAAGGGACATATAGCCTCCGTAGATTGTAAGAAGTGTTAAGGATTTAGTATGTGCTAATGGCTTACACATGTGCTGTAGTCTAACAAGCGCGACGTCAATGTATATTTAATTTTTGCAATCTTATCGATTTAAATCCTCAATTGATTATATATCTATCATTAGTCTTTACTAAATAATACTCTATAACTAACAATTCATAAGCACCTGAAACTTATAAGTTCTAATAGGTATCTACTAAGGCTATTAATAAAACAAAAAATCAAGGGGATTATTGCTATGAAAGCAAGCGACTTATTTGTTAAGTGTCTGGAAAATGAAGATGTAGAGTACATTTTCGGTATACCTGGCGAAGAGAATCTGGATGTAATGGATTCGCTCATCGATAGCAAAATTCAATTTATCACTACCCGGCATGAACAGGGTGCAGCCTTCATGGCAGATGTTTATGGGCGCCTAACCGGAAAGGCGGGTGTTTGCCTGGCGACATTAGGACCTGGAGCAACCAATCTGGTCACCGGTTTTGCTGATGCAAATATGGATAGAGCCCCTATTATTGGCATAGCCGGTCAGGGAGCCACCACCCGTATGCATAAAGAAAGCCATCAGATACTCGACCTGGTTAATCTGTTTGCCCCGATATCAAAATATAGTGTGCAAGTGAAAGAGCCTGAAATAATCCCTGAAATCATGCGCAAGGCTTTTAAGTCAGCTCAGGCTGAGAAACCGGGTGGTAGCTTTATCGATTTACCAGAGAATATCGCGCATATTGAACTTTCGGCGGATAAGCGACCGCTTAAGGTTCAGTCTGCATTATGTCCTGTTCCTCCGCGTGAAAAGATACTGCAGGCTGCAGAGGTCATTAATAACGCACGTTTTCCGATAGTGATGGCTGGCAATGGCGTCATTCGTTCTAAAGCGAGTGATCAATTAATTGAATTCGCAGAAAAGCTCAATCTACCAGTAGCGACAACCTTTATGGCTAAAGGCGCTATTCCATTTAGCCATCATCTGTCACTGGGCACTGTCGGTTTGCAGGCCAGGGATTTTATTGCCTGTGGATTTGATCGTGCCGATGTCATTATCTGTATCGGTTATGACATGGTGGAGTACCATCCGCATCTCTGGCATGGCAGTAAGGACAAGAAAATCATTCATATCGATATGAATGCTGCTGAAGTCGATGAGCATTATATAGTTGAATGTGGCGTTATTGGAGATATCAGCGCTGCGCTACAGGAGATTGCCATCGAAACCCGTCGGGTTAACGATAATTTGCACGGCAATCTACGCGAGACGATTGTTGAAGAGTTATCAGCTCATGCCAATGATGACTCTTTTCCATTAAAGCCACAACGCATTATCTGGGATTTACGACAGGCGTTGGACGATGAAGATATCGTTATCTCGGATGTGGGTGCACATAAGATGTGGATGGCCCGGATGTATCAGGCTGAACGTCCTAATACCTGTATCATTTCAAATGGTTTTGCTTCTATGGGCATAGGTGTACCTGGCGCAATTGCAGCAAAGTTAACCCACCCAGAAGTAACGTCATTAACAGTGACCGGAGATGCTGGCTTTATGATGAATTCTCAGGAGATTGAGACGGCCTTACGTTATAATATCCCGGTCATTATCCTGATCTGGAATGACAGTGAATATGGTCTGATAAAATGGCATCAGTTACGTCGTTTTGGACGAGAGACAAATATCAGCTTTAAAAATCCGGATTTTGTCAAATACGCAGAAAGCTTCGGTGCAAAAGGTTATCGCATCGATCAGGCTGCCGATTTAATTCCCACAATAAAACGGGCAAAACAGGATAACACCGTGGTGGTCATCGACTGTCCGGTTGATTATGCTGAAAATATGAAGCTTACAGAAAAGCTCGGCAAGCTGGTTTGTCCCATTTAACCGATAGTGACGAGGTATAAAGATGAATAACGATTTTACCAATATGGTTCCCGGCACCCATGAAACTGCGCGTTTATCGGTAACTTCCCCCTGGAGCGGTAAGATAATTGGTTCAGTGCCTCAGCTAAGTTCTGATGGTATTCAACATGCACTGGAGCTGGCCTATTCAATATTTCGAGATCGTTCGCGCTGGTTGCCGGTTGCAAAACGCATGGATATTCTTAAACGTGTTGCGGCAATAATGGAAATCATGGCCGATGATCTGGCAAGTGAAGCAGCACGCGAAGGCGGAAAACCACTACTCGATTCTAAAGTAGAGGTTGCACGAGCCATAGATGGTGTTCACAACACTATAGAATGTCTACGCAATAATGCTGGCCGTGAAATTCCGATGAATATTAATCCGGCTTCTGCTCATCGTATGGCAGTGACCAGTTTCGAACCTGTTGGTGTTGTGGTGGCGATAAGTGCATTTAATCATCCACTTAATTTAATCGTTCATCAGGTTATTCCCGCTATTGCGGCGGGTTGTCCAGTAATCGTTAAACCCGCTGAAGATACGCCCTTATCCTGTTTTCGATTATTGAATATTTTACGCGAAGCAGGGCTGCCTGATGAGTATGCTATGGCTCTTATGACAGAAAGTGTGGAAGTATCTGAACAGTTAGTTAGTGATACACGGGTAGGTTTTTTCAGCTTTATAGGCAGTGCCAAAGTAGGGTGGATGTTGCGCTCAAAGCTGGCTCCCGGTACCCGTTGCTCACTGGAACATGGCGGGGCTGCACCGGTTATCATCTGCGAAGATGCTAATCTCGACGATACACTGCCGCTGCTTGCAAAAGGTGGCTTTTATCATGCAGGACAGGTTTGTGTATCTGTTCAGCGTGTATTTGCTCATCGCTCTGTTGTTGATCAGGTAACAGCACAACTGGCGGAGATGGCTAATGCATTAAAATGTGGTGATCCTAATAATGAAAATACCGATGTAGGTCCTTTGATTCGACCGTTGGAAGCTCAACGTATTTCTCAGTGGGTTGATGAGGCCGTAGAAGAAGGCGCTTCATTGGTGGCGGGCGGCAAACGTATTGAAAATAACTGTTATAAGTGCACAGTTTTACTCGAACCGGATATGAATAGTAAGGTTAGTCGCATGGAGATTTTTGGTCCGGTAATCTGTATCTACGCTTTTGATGAGCTGAAACAGGCGGTACAAATAGCAAATGATGTTCCATTTTCATTTCAGGCGGCAGTAGTAACCACTAATCTGGATAAGGCTTTGTATTGCTACAAAAACCTCAACGCTTCAGCTGTCATGGTTAATGACCATTCAGCGTTTCGCGTTGACTGGATGCCTTTTGCCGGTCTGAAACAGTCTGGCCTGGGGGTTGGAGGAATCCCTTATACTTTCAGAGATATGCAAATTGAGAAAACGCTGGTAGTTCGATCTGAAGCTATTTGATATAGTTTGTTTGCGGCATTAAAAAAGCCACTTTTCAGTGGCTTTTTGTTCAGGAAAGTATTTTTGGTGAACCGGGGTGTGAGTTATAATGTTCCAGTTCGTGATTTTTTGGATCTTGCAGATATATTTCTCTGGTTTGTTCTGATTCGAAGTAAATGACCAGATCATCCTCTTCGCTGCTCTCAACAACGTATGGCATGTTCATGAGTTGTTTTATGGATGTTCCTGTCACTGGGTCAGTGGTTTCAATACGATAGGTCATAGTCCATCACCTCCAGGTATTTTAATTTTTTAATTTGGAGACACATTAAAAACGGAAATGATGTGTTTGTATACAAAAAATTGACCTATGTATAAAATTAATTTTGTTTTGCTTGGTAAATCAAATAATTAAGGTTTTAGATTAAATAAAATCTCCTAAAATACTCGTAACATATTGAAATTAATAACATTAGGATAAAAAATGAAAAGCTATGATGTGTATGCGCTCGGTAATGCTCTGGTAGATATTGAGTATCACAAAGAACCCGCTGAGCTGGTCTCCATGGGTATAGAGAAGGGGGTGATGACGCTGATTGATGAAACCCTGCACAACCATCTGGTGAATTACCTGGGTGAAGATCATGAAAAAATGGCTTGCGGCGGTTCAGCAGCAAATTCACTCATTGCTATTGCTCAAATGGGTGGTCAGTGTTTCTTTTCATGTTGTGTAGCGAACGATATGGCGGGACAGTTTTTTATCCAGGACCTGAAAAAATCAGGGCTACATACAAATTCTGACCGTCATATGGTTGATGGCGGCATGTCTGGTAAATGTCTGGTATTCGTTACTCCAGATGCCGATCGGACTATGAATACGTTTCTTGGTGCCAGCGCAGATCTAAACGAAAGTTTTGTGTCTGAAGATGCTATAGCAGATTCCGATTATATCTATCTGGAAGGCTATCTGGTCACCGATCAGCGTTCACGTGATGCGGTACTGCTGGCAAAAAAATATGCGGTGCAACATGGCGTTAAAACCGCTTTAACCTTGTCAGATCCGAATATGATGAGGTTTTTTCGTGAAGGTATGCTGGAGATGATCGGCGAGGGTGTTGACCTGTTATTTGCAAATGAGGAAGAAGCCCAGGAGTTGACCGAAACTCAATATACCGAACAAATGGTAGAGCGTATGAAAGCCTATGCCAAAGCCTTTGTGGTAACCATGGGAGCACAAGGAGCGCTGGTTTTCGATGGAGATGAACTGCATCAGATTGCACCCAATCCTGTAACAGCCATTGATACTCTGGGGGCAGGGGATATGTTTGCTGGAGCCTTTCTCTACGGTCTGACTCATGGTTATGGGTATGTTGAATCTGGGCAGCTGGCTTCGCTGGCTTCCTCAAAAATTGTTACTCAATTTGGTCCCCGTTTAAGTACTCAGGATAGCCTGGATATCCTTCATCAATTTAATTCTGGTAATTCCTGATTTGATCAGGAAGAATAGAGCGCTTTTTTAACGCCCTATGGGCATTTGACATCTAATATCATGCATCAAACCGACGATTTAAGAATTACCGCGATCAAGGAACTGGCTTCTCCCGAACAGGTTCACAGTGAATTCCCTATTACTGAAAAGGGCAACGAAACCGTTTTTCAGGCCAGACAGAATATCTATCGCGTTCTAGATGGCGAAGATGATCGTCTGGTAGTAGTGATTGGTCCCTGCTCGATCCATGATCCTGAAGCTGCACTGGAATATGCTGGACGCCTGAAAAAGGTGATGGGTGAGCTGTCGAATGAGTTACTCATCGTTATGCGGGTGTATTTCGAAAAACCTCGTACTACCGTTGGTTGGAAAGGTCTGATCAATGATCCTGATCTGGATGAGAGTTTTCATATCAATAAGGGGGTCAGAATGGCGCGTGAGTTATTACTGAAACTCGCTGACATGGGCATTCCCGCTGGTACCGAGTATCTGGATCTGATTAGTCCACAGTATATTGCGGATCTGGTTTCCTGGGGAGCCATTGGTGCTCGCACCACTGAAAGTCAGGGGCATAGAGAACTGTCCTCAGGTTTGTCCTGTCCGGTAGGATTTAAGAATGGTACCGATGGACGCTTGCAGATTGCTATCGATGCTATACGCTCAGCTTCCAGGCCTCATAGCTTTCTCTCAGTAACCAAACAGGGGCACTCAGCAATTTTTAATACTTCAGGGAATGAGTACACCCATGTAATTTTACGCGGTGGTAGTCGTCCGAATTATGATCGTGAAAGTGTTAATGAAGCCGCTCGTCAATTACAGGAGTGTGGCCTGCCAGAACGGGTAATGGTCGATTTTAGTCATGCCAATAGTTCCAAAAAATTCCACAAACAGGTTGAAGTGGGTGAAGATATCGCTCATCAATTAAGAACCGGGCAGAAAGCTATTTTCGGTGTGATGATTGAATCTCATCTGGTGGAAGGTCGTCAGAATACTGATGGTCAGCAGCTGACCTATGGTCAAAGTATTACCGATGCCTGTCTGGGTTGGGATGATAGCGAAAAACTGTTATATACACTAGCAGACGCTGTTAAGCAGGCCCGTTCAACCTAGATTCCGCAGTTGAAGTGTGCGTTTGAGCAGGTGTAGATATAGGCGTGACGACGCGGAATAGCCCGCTATTTCAAGGAGTTATAAGACTTCTGCGCTCCTGCTCACGCCCTTACCTATGGCCCTATAGGCAAGGCTACCGCGTCCTGCTCACGCCCCTTACCTATGTCCTATAGGCAAGGCTACCGCGTCCTGCTCACGCCCCTTACCTATGTCCTATAGGCAACGCAGCGATACGCCGCCTTAAGCGTGCAATTCAGCTCGTAGAGGGTGGCACCTATTTGGCGAAAAGATATATAGACTGTAATGATCGACGTCACAGTGAGTTGGCCTCTAATACGAGAGGTCAACTGCGGAATTTAGGTTCAAGCAAATAAACTGTTAATAGTTTTTTTTCAAGCCTACAAAATTGGAAAGTTGTTAGCTTGAAAACCGGGTGGGATGCGATAGGCTTGTTCGGGAATCTCACGCAATGAGATTGCGCCCGCCTGGATGATATTAGCAACCTTTCCATCAGGTCGATAATTCACTACCTGCATGGGTAAGCCATTGATTTTCTGATCAGGTTGTGCAATCAGTTCGAATAACTGCTGATGTTGTTTTGGCGCTGATTGCTTAAATTGCTGAATAAATCGTTTTAATAGTTCAAGGCTGCTGATATTGTCTGCATGTAATCCAAGCTGTTGATAGCCTGACATACAAATCTCACTCTGCAGGATACTTTGCTCGAATACAGCAAAGACTGTGCAGTCTACACCTAAAACCTTTTGTTTTTGTTTAGTCATCTTAATATCGAACCGATTAGCAGAGGCTGGTCTTTTATATTGATCCAGGAATTGCAGCAATTGATCACGTTGCTGAGGATCAAGCTGAGCCATACCCTGGTCAATTAACCCCTGCAATAGAGATTTATTCTGTTTATAAAAGCTGATGTATTGATCGATGGTTAACGCATTAATCTGAAAGTAGCGTGATGATGGATTATGCAGTTGTGCTATATCTCCAGTACGCAGGTTGAGCAGAATGGCATTTGCCTGATCAATATCCTGATTGATACGAACAAGATCGTGTTTTATCAATATTGAATGATAGGGAAGGTGTTTACCGGGTTTAACAATATCGTAGCGAATGCTTAAATCAGCCGAAACATTGAATGTGTAAAACAGTAGTAAAAAAGTTATAATTCGCACAACCCACATCGTAAGTAATCCAGCCTTTAAAAATCCGCAGAGTCTAACATAAGTTCTCAATGACAAAAGCTCGTAAAAAGAAATCATTTGCCAAGCGCTCAAAGCATAAAAAAACTACACACTACAGCTGGAAAAAAATTCTGCTGGGATTGTTTTTGACATTTACTATTATGCTGATTGCTTATAGCTGGTACCTGAATCGGATTATTCAGCATCGATTTGATGGAGATACCTGGGCAAAACCCTCACGTGTTTATGCGCGCCCACTTGAGCTTTATGCTGGTTTAAAACTTAAGCCAGAACAGTTGATGAACGAATTGAGACTGGCTGATTATAAACCTGTTAAACAGGTTTCAGGGGTGGGTCAATTCTCCAGATCCGGTTCAACCGTCGAGTTTTTTGCTAAACCCTTCCAGCTACCCGGCAAGACTGAACCACAACCGCAGAATCATATTCGTATTCGATTCACTAGTGAGGAAGTGAGTGAAGTTACAAATCTGGATGCAGCGCAACAGCTCGATTTTTACCAGCTTACCCCTGCCTTAATCGGCAGTTATCTACCAGGCAATGGAGAAGATCGGCTGGTGGTCGATGAGGGTCAAATACCCGATGAGTTAGTTGAAATCTTGTTGGCGGTTGAAGATCGCCTGTTTTTCAGCCATTTTGGCGTGAATCCACTTTCTATTGTACGTGCCTTGATGGCGAATATCAGAGCCGGAAAAACAGTGCAGGGCGGTAGTACATTGACTCAGCAACTGGCAAAGAATCTTTTTTTGACTCCAGAACGGTCTCTAATTCGTAAGATTAATGAAGCATTGTTATCAGTGATGCTTGAATTTCGATTTGATAAAAAAACTATATTAACTGCCTATATCAACGAAGTTTTTCTATTACAGCAGAAAAATACCTCGGTACATGGTTTTGAGCTAGCCAGTAAAATGCTTTTCAAACAACCATTGCGCGACCTTTCCACTGACCGTCTCGCTTTGTTAGTGGGTATGGTAAAGGGGCCTTCAATTTATAACCCAATAGCTAACCCCAAAAACGCATTAAAGAGGCGCAACCAGGTGCTCAAAGTTTTATTGACGGATGGGCAGATTACAAAAACCGCATATGATCATCTTACAAAGAAATCACTGGGTGTGGTCAAACGCTTACCTCCGGTAAATCGCTTTCCTGCATATCTAGATCTGGTTAAGAAACAACTTAACAGCAATTATTCAGCTCAGGATTTATCGAATAAGGGTTTGAATATCTTTACTGCTTTCGATCCTTTACGTCAGCAACAACTGGAAAAGGGCTTGGTGCATGGGCTCAATCGCTTTAAAAATAAGGAAATCCAGTCTGCTGTCATTATGGCTGATTACTTAAGTGGTGATCTGGTCGCTTTAGTGGGAGACCGTGATACAGATTTTCCAGGCTACAATCGCGCAGTCATGGCTCAACGGCCTATCGGTTCATTGATAAAGCCTTTGTTGCTTTATGGCCTGTTGAAGTCAGGGAATTCACTGGCAACACTGGTTGAAGACAGGCCGATACGCATTAAGCAATCGGATGAAAAGGTATGGGCACCACAAAATTACGATAAAAAGCTACATGGCAATATGACTTTGTACAATGCTTTCATCCACTCCTATAATCTGCCATTCGTGAATCTTGGCGTAGAAAACAGTGCACTACAAACGCTAACGGAAAACTTGCAAAAGATTCATTTACAGAAGCAAAGTGTAATTTATCCTTCGTTGTTGTTAGGCGCTTTACAATTAACACCCTACGAAGTTGCTCAAATGTTTCAGGTGATTGCTAATACTGGTTATTTTTCACCACTGACCACAATACGGGAAGTGACTGATGATCATTTTCAGCTACTGTCACGCATCCCTCTTTCTTCACAGGAAGTGTTTGATCGACGCATTATGATTCAGTTACAGAGAGCTCTGATAGGGGTAACAGAAGAAGGTACTGCGCGCTACCTGAAGAACCGGTTTACCACAAAAACTTTTGCTGGCAAAACCGGAACCACCAATGATTTAAGAGATTCCTGGTTTGCTGGTTTTGCTAATCGTTATTTGACGGTAGTATGGCTTGGCAATGATGGCAACCAGCCCATCAGTTTAACCGGTTCGTCTGGGGCTTTGCGCGTTTGGGCCGATATCATGAACAAAGTGGATGATAGTTCACTTAAGCTATCGCCAGACCCCGAACTGGAGTGGATTTATGTGGATGAAATCAAAGGTGGTAAAACTAAAAAGGGTTGTGAATCAACTGCACTTTTGCCTTTTGAGAAAGGAAAGCAGCCTGATTTCAGCAGCGAATGTAAACAAGACTTTATAGATCGAGGAATACGTTGGTTACAAAATCAATTCTAATATTACTGGTTGCTCTGGCATTATTAGCTGGATGTACGACACCAAAACCGGTTTTTGAAACCGATCAATACCATCAACCAGATAGTAGCAAGGTACAGCAAAAATCTTTAAACAGTCTACAAATGCAGGCTCTGAAGCTGATGAACCAGCATCAATATGATTCAGCAATCGAGTACCTGCAAAGAGCGGTAAAGATTGAACCGCGCAATGCACTTAACTGGCATTACCTGGCTCAGAACTACTGGCATAAAAAGGATTTTCCGCGCTGTCGGGATATGATTCAACGTGCCATAGCCTACAGCCAGTTCGATGCTGATTTACAGCGGGCAAACAAAATACTGCTAGAGCAGTGTTCTCCTTGAATTTTTCTAAGAGTAACAACCCATGGTAAAGCTGGCTTCAGAACTCGAAGTTGAAGATGTGCTGGGCGAACAGGGCATACTGCAACAGTATATCGATGGGTATCAGACTCGCGATAGCCAGTTAAATATGGCTAACCTGATCATGCGCTGCATCAAAGCAGGTGAAAGTCACGTGATTGAAGCCAGTACTGGCATCGGCAAGTCCTTTGCTTATCTGGTACCTGCATTTTTGTCGGCACATAAAATTCTGATCTCAACCGGTACTAAAAACCTGCAAGACCAACTATATAAAAAGGATATTCCGCTAATCAATAAAACTATTGTGTCGGGTAAGCAACTTGCACTGTTAAAAGGCCGAAGTAATTATTGTTGCCCGCATCGTATCAATAAATACCGCCAACAGCGCCGTTTTCAAACACGACAGTTAGCTGGAGTATTTGATGCCCTGGCAGACTGGTCACAAACCTCGGTAACTGGAGATATAGCAGAATTCGCAGATATACCCGAAAACGACAGCCTGTGGTTTTATGCCACTTCAAATGCCGATAATTGCCTGGGGAGCGACTGCCCTGAATTCTCCCAATGCTTTGTCACCAAAGCGCGTCGCAAAGCTATGGATGCTGATGTAGTTGTGATCAATCATCATCTTTTTTTTTCCGATCAGGCACTACGTGAAGAAGGCTTTGGAGAATTGCTACCCGATGTGGATGTATTGATTTTTGATGAAGCTCATCAACTGCCAGATATAGCGAGTCATTTTTTTGGGCGCAGTATCACGATGCGCCAGTTCGATATGTTAATGCGAGAAATTACAGAGGCGCAGATCAAGGAAGCGCGTGATAGCTCTGACATTCAGCCTTTTTGCGACAAAAATAAAACCCTGATGGCAGACTTTAGACTATTACTGGGTAAGTTTACCTCGCGTGGTGAATGGCGGCATATCAAGAATGCCCCAGAGATTCGCAAAGCTATAGAAACCATGCAGGAAGAGATTCAACAGCTTTCGAAAAAACTTGAAGAATTGAAACCCCGAGGTAAGGAGCTTGCTGCATGCTATTCAAGACTGGAAGCCTACCGTCAATCTCTAGCTGATTTCGAACAGGAAAATAATAATTCAGTTAGCTGGTATGAATGGAATGAGCATAGTTTTCGACTGATGATATCTCCGATAGAGATAGCAGAAGAATTTAGTCATCAACTTTTCAATAGTGCTATTAAGTCGGTGTTTTTCACCTCGGCTACCTTGAGTTCGAACCATTCTTTTGACTATTTCACCAAACGACTAGGGATAGCGGATATTGAATGCGCCAGTTTCGATAGTCCCTTCGACTATCAAAAACAGGCTATGCTGTACCTGCCTGAGAATATGCCTCAACCTTCTGATGATAATTTTCTGGATGTATTTATCGAAGAGTGTTGCGCCTTGATTAAGGCGACTGAAGGCAATAGTTTTCTACTGTTCACCAGCTATCGTATGCTGACCCTGACCGCCAATATTTTGCGAAAAAGGGTTCGCTATCCGTTATTTATTCAGGGTGAAATGCAACGTAGCGAATTACTACAGGCATATCTGAAAGCACCCAATGCCATTCTTCTGGGTACCAGTAGTTTCTGGGAAGGTATAGATGTTAAAGGTGATCGTCTGAAACTGGTTATTATCGATAAGCTGCCTTTCAAATCACCAGGAGATCCGGTTTACAAACGACGATTACAAAAGGTTTCAGAGCAGGGCGGTAATGCCTTCAACGATGTTCAGATACCAGAAGCCATTATCTCGCTACGTCAGGGTGTTGGTCGTTTGATTCGTGATATAAATGACCGTGGAATTGTGATGATTACTGACAATCGATTAACCGCAAAATCTTATGGTAAGAATATGTTAAACAGTTTGCCAGATATGCAGATTACTAATCAAAGGTCACAAGCTCTGATTTTTGCCGGTAATCTATAATTTTTCACAATAGTTGCAATTGGTCCAATAAGTGAATTCTCCAGCGTCTTTTAACCGGTGGAGTTTTACATTTCAAATCACGGTTGACGCGATAACTTCATAATAAAGATCAGGTGAGGGATGCTGATCACGTTTTTGTTTTCGATCAATAGTTATAATACTGAGCCGGATTAAAGTTTGAGAATTTGTTGACACCTCTAATACCTTGCTTTTTGTGGTGGTTGATTGTATACATACTATCTGGGGTAATCTGTGTGGGTTGTTTCAAGTTTTAAGGTTTCTCACTTCCTGACGGGAGTAAAAACCGTTTTTATCACAGCCAACCCATATTTAATATAATAAATGTTGCACTTAGTTTATTAATTTGGCAATGGTTTGCGGTGAATGCATTGTAATAAAATAGCTAAGTTTTCAAACCTGCTTATTTCTAGTGGCGAGAGATCCGTGATTTGAAATAGAGATTAAACGGTTACACTTATAGACGGGGTAAGTGAATGGTGGGAATTAAGCGAATTAACAGAGATATATTATGAGTAATCTAATTGAAAAATTAAAGATAATTGCTATAACGGCGAATGTGTCTGACAGGCCAATTATCGAAGCGGCTATACATCGTATCAAGGAGTTGGAAGGTCAGTTGAGCCACTACGAGGAGGATATCACGGATTGGCAATTTTCAGTCGAAGCACAGATGATGCGTAGAAAAGAAGATAGGTGAATAATCTGAAAAAAAATCCGGAATATTGCAACCGGATCTGCTGGTGGATATTCATTTCCCGGACGATAATAGTCCGTATTTGTTGAAAATTATACGCAAGTCAACCATTCATACATAAGTCATTCTCATGACTGTAACAGGTAATATCGAAACCCTTAAATCTACCCAGGTATGGTGGTATCTTTGACAATATCGTAAAGTCGCTTTTGGTTGAAGCTCCCATCGATTTTTTAACATCAGGTTCAATTACGGGCCTGTTTGTAGATAAAAGTGACTGACTTGCTTGCTTCATCTAGGAAATGCTGTGATCTTTACAGTTTAAAATCTCAGTATTTCCAAAAAATTTATTTCTTCTGACCATTGTTTCGATACCGCATTATTTGATGCTGTTTAATTTGACGGGGGTTATCATCATGCAGTTGTATGCTCACTGGCAATTCTCCTACGGCTTTTAACTTCCCCAATCGCTACTTGCGTTATAACTCGGATTTTATATTGGACGGCTTGATGGAAGACTGCTATGGCGTGCTTTGTTGATCAATCCTGATAGCCTGAGTTTTCTCTGGGAGCCGCTAATTACCTTGACCTTTTTTATAATCACCATCACTGCTAAGGCAATTGACTAATTGTTTTTAGAAGATCAATCCTATGGAATGTAGCCAGGTTTATGAACCTTCATCTCTATCGGCTCTGATACCTCTAATGACTCACCTATATCGAGTAAAGGACAGGAAGAAGCCATAGATAGTGCTGTCTCTATGATATTGCGACTTTCCATAGTATTATTTTATCACCTTTAAGTAGATGATAAGGCGCTTTGTAATATACCGACAGATTATGAACAGGATCAGTGATAATTTTGAACATGCATACAAAGTCGTCTATGACCCTGGAATCCGCTGATGCACAATTGCGTATCTTGCGGAAAAGGACTCATAGTAGCTTTAAAAATAGTGCCATTGAGGTTGGGCTTGTCTTTATTACTGGGATGCAGATGTCCTCAGTTTCGTATCGACTTCTCGCAATAAAGGGAAACCACCATTATCATTAGTGATATATTTGCCTGAAATTTTGTTAAATATTTACGTCTTTTTATGGGTGGTAATAGGGTTAATTGTTGGATACATTTTGCATAGGCGTTTTCTTCTGAAATTTTTCGTAAGCATTTGAATTATTTCGGATTATGAATAAACGCCTTTTTTTATGCGTGACCTCCAGCTATAGGTTGGCAGGAAACTTACGCAAAAAGTTGTAAAGCTTAGCGCATCCAGCTACTCACCTACATCCTTATAGTAGACAAAGTGTGCGGGCAACCAGTAAGCCCGGTATAGCAAAGCCTGAAGCAGACTAAATTTTTTATATCTCAGCGTTTAAATAGCATTACCTTATATAAAAATTCGCATTACGTAGTTTAAATATATGCAATCAATATCAAATAATATACAAAAGTATAATAATATCTGTGCAATTGGGGGAGGAACTGGTTTAGGTAGATTACTGTATGCGCTTTCATCTATCAATGTCAAAACTACAGGAATTGTAGCTACTACAGATACCGGAGGCTCAACAGGCTGGATTCGCCAACAAACCAATTCTATTGCATGGGGTGATATAAGAAACTGTCTTAACCAGATGTCAAAAAAAGGTTGTATTCCGGGGGCACTATTTCAATACCGTTTTGAAGGTTTTAACGCATTAGAAAATCAGAATCTTGGTAATCTGATGTTATATGCACTGGATCAATTAATCGGTAGACCTTTAGATGCGATTACACATGCCAGAGAGATACTTAATATTGAAACAGCCATCATACCAATGTCTGAACAACCTGTTCACCTTGCCGCAAATGATACTGACGATATCACTCAGTATGGGGAAACAGAGGTCGAGGAACTTACATCTTTACCTGACAATATTTGGTTAGACCCCAATCCAGTAGCGACACCTGAAGCTGTTTCGGCAATTAAGCACGCCGACTTAATTATTTTGTCTGCTGGCAGTCTGGTAACCAGCCTGATGCCGAATTTACTTGTGAGTGAATTACTTGAGGCTATAGTAAATAGCAAAGCGCCGGTTATATACATCGCCAATATGAAACCCATCGATGATGCTATCGGAACGCTGTCGCTTGACCAACAATGTCGTTGGATGGAACAAATACTTGGCTCAAATATTATTGACGCGATAATTTGGCCAAGCTCCAGAGAACGCCACGATTGTGACTGGATATATACACTAGTTACAGATGTTGGGGACAAGAAGTCTCCACTTCGCCATGATAAGTCAAAACTAATTTCTGCGATTAATCGCATTCTGGACAAGTTTAAACCTGGATTCCGCAGTTGACCGTTCGTAGTAGAGGGTAACTCACTGTTTCATTGACCATTACAGTCTATATATCTCTTCTCCTAATAGGTGAATCCAACTACGAGCTGGATTGCACGTTTGCGTCAGCCTTGCCTATAGGGACATAGGCAAGGGGCGTTAGCAGGACGCGGTAGCTTTGCCTATAGGGACATAGGCAAGGGGCGTTAGCAGGACGCGGTGCCTTGTAACTCTCTGGAATAGCCCGCTATTCCGCGTCGTCACGCCTTGATCTACACCACCGCAAACGCACTACAACTTGTCCAACTGCGGATTCAAGGTTAAAACAACTGATTCTGGCATTCCTTAGATGATGTCATAGGACAGAGATAGCTGCATGGTCATGCTGTAGCTCATCTCTGTCCATAGACAGAAATGGCAGCTCAGGAAATTAACCTGGATATGTTATGAGTTAGACTCAAGCTCTATCTTTTTTCCCGGTTCACCATGGACGACATCCTGTGGCTCATTTTCTTTACTGGATTTTGCTAGTTTTTGAGCATTATACTGAGTGATGCTTTCATACTGCGATTGACTAATCTTGAACCACTGCGAGCGATCCTGTCGTGATACATAATAATTACTATCATCTTTTTTAAGTCGATATTGAAATTCCTTATCTGCCATCGTTAACTTTAACTCAAAATCACTTTGCTCAAACGACTTTTGCGCCACACTCTGGATACTCAGACTCTTTAGACTATGAGTTAGCTTGTCTACCTGATCCTCATCGACTTCATCTTTAACACCCTGCAAATGCCAGTCAGCGCCCTGTCTGGTCAAGGAGAAGTCAGGGCCTGTCAGCTTGCTTATATCTCCTTCAACTTGAAGCAGTTTTTTATCCAGCCAGTTATCATTATTCGTTGGAAAGTCATAACTGTTCAACTTTAAAGCATAGACGTTATCTTCATCTGTACGACGAACGTGGATTTGACGATAACCCGGTGAAGTCCCTAGTAGTAACGACTGCGCTACTTTATCTCCAGTTTTCAACACGATCTTTTTTGCAAAGTTATCTTCCGAGAGTTTGAAACGCTCATGACTGGAAGCTGTGGTGGTTACAGGCCAATTGGTATAAGTGCTTTTCAGTTTACTCAGTAGTTGATCGACTTTCTCCTTGTCTACAGGTAACTGATGATAGTCTGGCATCTGCCAGTGACCATTATCAAGCCTCAATCTAACCACTTTGTCACCTGCTTCCTGTATGGTTATATCGTCAATTGTTTTATTCTGAGCATCAAGTAAGGCAAGTTTTATATTGGCCTGTACCGAATCCTCTCCAGTAAAAAAAAGACTGCCGGCAATCGCTACCTGAAGCAGCAATACCATGAGCAAAATCTGATTGGTTTTATTCATTTTCTGCCTCCTTAAGCACTAAATTTTTTCAGATAATGGCGATTGCGAGCACGCAATTTAACATGCTGCCACCAGGCGAGTAGCACCAGTAGCAATACCGCCATCACGTAATTACCACTTTCCCACATGATTTGTTCATTTTCCTGCATCGGCGGTAAGGTACGATTGAAGTGACCTCTTGAACGAATGCTTAACAAGCCCTGTTCTTCCAACGACCAGTCCAGCGTATTGCTCATCAATTCCAGACCACTTAGATATTGGGTTCCACCCACTGATCCACTCAGTTGTATCACCTGATCACTGAGAAAATCATTAGAAGCAAACACAATAATGCGAGCCGATTCTGGCGAATGTTCGATCACACTGCTAATGACATTTTGAGCATCTTTTTTCACGTCAGTTTCTTTATTCTCACTTTCAGCCGCCGCATCCTGCTTTTCTAACAAAGGGATATCCTTATCAGTAAAGTAGGATGAAAAAGAGCCCTGAACAATCGCGCCCAATACATACTGGCCGGTTTCATCTGGCACTGTGAATGTGCTACGGCCCTGACGATCCACGCTTGGCATTACGTTGGTAGATGTCGATAACCAGGCCTTATTTGAACTATGCAATAAGCGCGTGACTTTTTTATCGCCAAGCTTTTTATCATCGAGGTTGACTGGTGATGCCCAGGCCATGTTGAGCTGATTCAATCCGCTGGTTATGCTGTTATCTCTGTTCAGACTATCACCCCGAAGATCAGCAAAATAGGGATAATCGATCATGCGCACTTCCTGAAAACGGAAGCCCCCCATCTGGCGTGTAACAGGTACTGGAAATGCGCTATTCTGTGCATCCATGACCAGTTTCTGTTCGATATCGATGCCATGATAGCGCAGCCACTCATCCAGCCCGCTAGTATATGGTTGCATTGACAGAGATTTGCCACTCAGATTTACGCTGTAAGGCGAAGTCGCGGCGATTACAGTACCGCCTCGCATCAGGAATTGATCCACCGCAAACAATTGCCGCTCATTCAAATCTTTAGGCGCCATCAATAACAGCACATCGGCTTCTGTATCCACTTCACCCTTGCTCAGATCGTCGTGCTTCACATTGAAGTCATCGCCCAGGATTTGACTGAGTTGATTGAATTGCGCACCAGATAAACCATAACGCGCCATTTGCGGATCTGCGCTTGGGGTGACCATGGCTACGGTTTTGGTAAAGCCACCGGCAAAACGCTTAATGCCAGATTCCAGCGCCAGCTCAAAATTTGTTGGCGAAAAATCACCTAATGGAATCTGTACTACCTGACCGTCCTTGCTCAGTGTCAGGTAAAAGTAAAACTCATTGGCATCGAATAAACTTGCGACCATTGGCTTAAACCCATAATCCTTCAGAATCTGTTTGGCAACACTACCTCCAGCACTATTTGGGTCGATAAATCTGGTTTTTAATCGGCCTCCGGCCTGTTGCTTTTTCTGCTCCAGAATCTTAGTTACCTCAGATTTAAATTTGATCAGTTCTTTGGGTAATTTATCATCGGCTGAAACATAAGCGGTAAAGTTCAAATCACCTTTCACCGTATCAAAAAGATTTCCTCCCGATTGATAAGCGAGCATCACTTTTTTAATCGCGCGAGTGATATCGTATTCCGGATTACGCAATAACACATTTAGGTCACCTTCGCCCTGTGACTTGATTTCGATCAGATCACGAAACCCCAGTACCTGAAATTGATCTCCATATCTAATCAGTACATTGAAATAGGAATTCACCACCGAAGCCTGATAACGATCAGCAACCTTAAATGGAACCGGCTGAATACCATACTTCTGATTCGCTAGATCTTCCTGTTCCGGGTCGCTGGCAGGATCTATGAACTCAACCCGAACATTTCCTTTTGCTACCACCTTGTATTCATTGATCAAGTCACGCACCTGCGGCACTAGCGGTGCTAACAGGGGATGGGTTTTGCTACTGAAGTAACCACGAATTAACAGGGGTTCCTGTAACTGTGAGAGATAATGACGCGTTGCATCAGAGATAGAGTAAATCTTGCCCTCAGTGGTATCCACTCGCAGCACGTTCAGCTGGCCTAACCAGAGGTTAGCCGCTGTGACATTGAATACCAGCAAAATTATAGCCAGGCGCCAGTTAAAATGGTTCGAGCGGTCCCCGGTTTTAGACCAGCGTTCCTGTTCCAGGCTATAGGTATTTAACGCCAGAAAAATAACGATCAGGCTGAGATAGTAAAACAGGTCGCGAAAATCAATCACACCACGATTGATATCATCAAAGCGCGAACCGGTACCCAGCAGACGCAGCCATTCACCCAGTTGATTACCAAAAAAATCGGTAATAGCAGGTGAACCAATTATGTATAACAAACCACATAAGGCAGTAGCGCTAATCAAACTGACAATTTGATTATCACTTCTAGCTGAAACGAATAAACCAATCGACAGGTAAGCAGCACCCAGCAATAAGGCGGCCAGATAACCGCTCAAAACAGGCCCCCAATCAAGTTCTCCTATCAGAGAGACCATCAGTGGCAGGGGCAGAGTAATCAGCAATGCTATCGCCAGCAATACCAGGCAGGCGAAAAACTTTGCCAGCACAAAACGCCAGATAGCAATCGGTTGAGTCAATATATGTTCCAGAGTTCCGGAGCGTCGTTCTTCGCTCCATAAGCGCATAGTTAGAGTGCTGGTTAAAAATATCAGCAATATCGGCATCCATTCAAACAACGGACGGACATCGGAAATATTGCGCGCAAAAAAGGTTTCTCCCCAGAAAAACACAAATAGAGTAATGGCAGCAAATGTCGCTAAAAACAAATAGGCGATAGGAGAGGTGAAAAAGAGCGTCAACTCTTTTCGTATGATTCTATTCATGGTTTTATCATGCAGCATTGAGCACCTCCTGATTGACCTGCTCATTAACTTGTTTAAATACAGTTTCCAGATCTTTTTCTTCACGTTTCAATTCATACAGCTGATAGTTTTCACTAATCAAAGCAGCGGCAATTTTATGAGTAATGGCATCTAGATTATTTTCATTTTTAAATGTGATGATGTATTCCTTAAGCCCGCTCGATTTGACCTCCAATACCTCTTCAATCGATTTCATAAGTTTTTGCATCGCAACATTATCGATATCACTTCTTAAAAGCAGTCGGTTACTTTTTCGTATTTCCTCCAGCTTTGCATCAAGAGCAAGCTCACCCGAGCGCATGATCAATACACGATCACATAATGCATCCACCTCCTGCATGATATGGGTAGAAATAATAACGGTAGATTTTTGAGCAATATCTCGAATCAACTCGCGCATCAGTTGAGTCTGAGTAGGATCAAGACCATTGGTGGGTTCATCAAGGATTAAAAGTTTCGGTTTGCCGAGTATGGCCTGGGCAACACCAACTCGTTGTTTGTATCCGCGAGATAAGGTTGAAATAGGGGAGAGCAGTTTCTGCTGGATATCAGTTGCCTGTACTACTCGCCTGATCTCCTTATCTAAATCATCACTAGAGATCCCTTTAAGTTCAGCCGCATAGTCCAGATAATCGGCTACTGTCATTTCTGGATAAATGGGCAAAACTTCAGGCAAATAACCAATATATCGCTGTATTTCCTGACGATCTTTTTTCATATCTTTAAAATCAATTTCAATACAACCATTGTCTGGTTCGAGATAGCCACTGATCATTTTCATGATGGTGGTTTTACCCGCGCCATTGTGCCCAAGCAGGCCGACAATTTCGCCTTTCTCTATGCTAAAACTAACATCATCGACCGCAATAAAATCATCATACGATCGTTTCAGGTGATCAATATTTATCATAATATAACCTCGATTTTTCAATTCCTATGTTCTTGTTGAATGCTTTAATTTTCCAGAGAGTCGAGAGGGTTCCAGACCACTAGAACATTCAAGACAAATATATTAAGCAAAAGTTTTTGAAAAAATTATAAATCAATCAAATTCCGCTTACGGGATTCCTACGCGGATATTTTTGGCACTGGAACAACTTGATATGTTTTCAAATGGGTACCATGCGTGCGCCCTTTTATTACATTAAAAACCCTTGACCTGAAATCCGAAATAGAGCGAGTTGAAGTGTGCGATTGCGATGTGTAGATCATTGTACGACGACGCGGAATAGGGGCTATTCCAGAGAGTTACAAAGCTCCTGCGTTCTGCTCACGACCCTTACCTATGTTCCTATAGGGAATAACTAAAGATACGCTACCACAAACGTGCATTTCCACTCGTAGAGGGATTCACCGATTGACTTTGCAGCATAGATTCATCGGAGCGCGAAAAGATAGATCAACTGTAATGGTCGACGAAACAGTGAATTACCCACCAATAGAGCGGTCAACTATGGCATCCAGATTTAAGTGTTTTACTAATTAAACAGGGCTACGGCGTGATAGCCGCAGCCCGGCAACAGTTACGCAGCTTTAGTTTGTTTATTTTCGGCTTTATGCTCGATTACTGCTGTATCCGAATTTATCGAAATTTTTCTAGGCTTCATGGCTTCAGGAATTTCCTTGAACAGGTGTATGGTTAACAGACCATTTTTCAATTTGGCATCAGTTACCTCAACATAATCCGCCAGATTGAACTTGCTTTCAAAAGCCCTTTCAGCGATGCCCTGATACAGGAACTCGCGTTCCTTATCTTTGACTTTTTTGCCTCGAACTGTCAACACTCCTTTTTCCACATCAATGTCGATCTCGTCTTGCTCGAAGCCAGCAACTGCAATGCTGATGGCATAGCGATCCTCTTCCAGTATTTCGATATTGTAGGGTGGATAACTGCTTGAAGTAGCATCGCTACGCATGGCGTTATCGATGAGTGATGCCAGGCGATCAAAGCCAATACTGTTACGATATAGTGGTGTAAAATCAATTGAGTTCATAATATATCCTCCATAAGAAGCAATACAAAAGTTAACAATTAATAGCAACATTACACACGCGATTTTGTTGCGAAATTAAAATAAAATCGCTTCAAGTAATTTCAAGGGCTTTAAATAAAAAAATTTTAAATTTTTTCATGAATGCACCAAAGCTTCATCCATTTCAATATTAAAATCGTTTCACCCCAGGTTAGGGCAGTGTGCCTAAAAGTAGAGTAACGCACACTTAAAGGGATTTAGTTGTTAGGGCGATGCAGAGAGCCAGGAAACTGAAAAACAATGCAGTATCAATTTATTTTGCTCAAACTAAATCCGACAGGCTCTCAGGTTAAAATTTAAAACGATTGATTAATTTATCCAGGTCGTGCGCCAGTTGAACAATTTCCTCACCCTGACTTGAGGTGATTTCAGCGTCCTTACTGGTGCTTTCTGATAGGTCACTGATATTCTCAATGCTGACCTGAACCGTATGCGTAATTTCACTTTGTTCGCGCACGGTCTGATTCATTTTTTCATTCATTTCATGAATGGTAGATACGCGTTGAGCAATTAATTTGAGGTTGTTATCAGCCGTTTCAACTTCGACTTTACGCTGTTCTGCCTGCTCTTTGGCTTCTGACATAACATCTACTGCCTGCTTTGCGCCTTCCTGGAGAGAATCAATGATGCGTTCGATTTCCTGGGTAGATTCATGCGAACGAGTTGCCAGTGTTCTGACCTCATCAGCTACAACTGCAAATCCTCGGCCCTGTTCACCTGCTCGGGCGGCTTCGATGGCTGCGTTCAAGGCCAGCAGATTGGTTTGTTCAGCAATGCCCTTGATAACATCCAGTACTGAACCTACGCCTTCGCTTTGTTGGTCCAATGACTTAATAACCTGAGAAGCATTTTCGATACTGTCGACCAGTTTGAGTATGCCCTCTATCGCCTTATTCGTTGTAGATGTTCCTTCACTCGCATCTGCATCAGCCTTGCTTGAGGCCTCCGCAACGTCAACGGCATTTACTGACAGGCCTTCAGCAGAGTGTTCTAACATTCTTATGGAGGTTGCTACAGATTCTGTTTCCTGGCGTTGTTGATTGGCTGCGTCAACTGTCTTTTCAGCAGATGTTGATATTGAGGAAGAACTTTGATTAAGACGTTTGACTGCATCGCTGACCAGTCCAAGACTTTCTGAAAAGTGAGAAAGTAATTTATTAAAGGCTTTGGCGACCTGTCCAATCTCGTCTTCCTTATCGATACTTATGGTCTGGGTAAGATCCTGCTTTTCAGCATTTTCAGCCATGATATCTCGAATTCTGCTTAAAGGATTGAGTACCACTGAGCCGATGTACCAGGTAATGATGATAAGGCCGACAAACATGACTACGATGTTTACACCAGATAGTGCCAGCATATTGGCATCGATTAGCTTGTCTAGATGTTCCAGAGAATAGTCAACTCGAACGGTACCAAGCAGGTTGCCTTCCTCAGTGACATGGCAAAGCAGGCAGTTTGTGCCTTTATAATTCTTAGACGCATACATTGGGACGATGACAGTAACAGTTCGGCCATTAGAATTTTCACCTTTAACAACTATTTCTTCCTTGCTTTTTAATCCCTGTCGATCAAGATCATCCTCGACAATCTGTTCTGGATTGCCATCTCCATAGACTTTACGTACGGCGTCACCACGGATGATTTTTACTGCCTGAATACCGTCGGTTTTCAACAGCTTATCGCGCAATATCGACCTTTGTGCCATTGTGCCTGACAGCATCATAGTATTGACGTTATCAAAGTATGTGCGCGTGATTTGTTCGGTTTTATCTACCGCTAGATCCATTACCATTTCACGTTCGTTGATCGTGGTTATAGTGGTAGTCACTGCTATTAATAGTGCGAAAACCAAAATTAGAACGGAAAGGATTTTATTTTTGAGGCTCTTTGCAAAAAAATTCATGGTTAGCCCTGATTTAAGTAATATATAAAGGAAAGTTTTATAAGGTTTATCGGTGCATTGTATACAATCTTTAGCTTTATTATTTCAGTATCACCAACCTCAAAAATATATCAGAGAGGGTTTTGACCTGTATCAACCATTTCTCAGGAATTTGGTATTTAGCCAGTCAGTCGTTAAGTTGTTCCAGAGGAATAGGGCATAGCCCTCTAAATTAGTACACGCTAATGAAGCCAGTTTTATTCCCTGTTGAATAGTTTCAACACCTTGAAAATCTATAATGTTGCCTATTACACCTGAACCTCAGCTAATTTAAAGCACTAAAAAAACACTCTCCATGGAGAACACGGAGGATACAGGTAGGGAAAGTTAGCTCAATTTTTGCCCTGTTTTAATCGAACAAGCAGTCTTGATACCCGAGAAACCTTTTGCAATCTGATATAAACATTTAAAACCTCAGTGATCTCTGTGCCCTCGATAACAGTTCGGCTCAGGCATCCAGTTTCGCTTTCGACAATAGCTCGACTCTGTCTTCCTGCGTTATTCTACTTACGGACGTCCTGCCATAATCAGTGGTTAAATTGTTTTCTAATTGAAATGGGTGAAACTTGGGCCAATCAGGTAATCTTAGTGGGGCTAATATCAATTCAGTTTTTATTCCCTGAATGATGCTTTACTTTCCCCAACAGCCTGTAGTCATCCAGTATGCAGTATATTGATGGCACCAGAAACAGCGCAATAACCGTTGCTGAAGTTAAACCAAAAGCCAGACTGGCGGCCAGGGGAATTAGTATCTGAGCCTGAAGACTGGTTTCAAGTAGCAGGGGTGCTAAACCAGCTATGGTAGTGATTGAGGTCAGTAGAATGGGTCTAAACCGGGATCTTCCAGCTTCGCGTGAAGCCTGTTGTACAGGGATTCCTTTTTCTCTCTCCTCACGGATAAATACCACCAGTAGAATGGAATCATTAACTACCACGCCAAACAGGGAAGCCATTCCAATGATGCTCGGCATGGTTAAATCCAGCCCCAATGCCATATGACCAAAGACCACACCGATTAATGCGGTTGGTATGACCATCATAACTGTCAGGGGTGCCATATAGCCCCTGAATTGAAATGCGAGCAGAATGTATAAGCCGATCATGCCCAGACCGACGTTCCTTACAATTGAAGCACCTGTTTTGGATGATTTTTCGCTTTCTCCCTGTGTATCGATCATGATGTCTGGAAATTGCTGACGGATTTTCGGGAAGATATCTGTTTCGGCCAGCTTGAGCATTTCCTGGGCATTTGCCAGATTTCGTTGAACATCTCCAAGTACAGTTACCGTACGTTGTCTATCAACTCGGTTGATACGTGCCCAGCCTCTATCTTCTTCAATATGAGCAACATTAGTGAGCGGAATCTGATCACCACTGACAGTACTGATGGTGAATTGCTGAAGGTCATCGATATCCTGACGATCAGCGGCAGCAAGTCTTAGATCGATCTCGTAAGTCTCAGCGCCTACCGGAAATTCATCGATTTTGATGCCCTGGTAAGCGGCACTAACCTGAGCCGAGATACGATTTGCTGTTATTCCCAGTACGCCTGCAGAATCCAGTAGACTGATTTTAAGTTCACGTTTTCCGGGGCGTAAATCATCGCTGATATCGACCACACCAACATAACCATTAAACCAGTTCTGCATCATTTGAGATGCGGACTTTAATTGCTCCAGATCACTACCTCTGAGTCTGACTTCTATGGCCCGCCCACCAGGGCCAATGGTCGGTTCAGTAAATTTCAGAGAGATAAGGTCTGGCTGCTTGCCAACAGCTTCACGCCACTCGTTCCTAAAGGTCTCGAGTCTGGTTTTCCGGGTCTCCGTAGACAACAGGTCTACGATGACACGAGCAACGTGAGGTCCTGTCTCATAGGCATCCGGATTCTGATTGAAGATGACCGTCATATTGTTGATCAGACTTTGTTCGCGGGGTTGTAGAGGTGTATATTTATCATTAAGGGCATAGGCAGCCTGCTCAATCTTTTCAACCAGAGACTTTGTTTTCTCCAAAGGCGTACCCTGGGGCAGTAATATGCGTGCTTCAATAATATTGCCTTCAATGGACGGAAATCCAACAAACTTTAGTTTTCCACCAGCTGGCATGGCAATCGCCATGATGATGAGCATGATGGTGATACCAAGCGTCAGATAACGGTAGTCAATCGCCTTGTCCAGTGCCGGGCCGAACCAGTTGTCACGGAAATGATTAAAGCTATTCTCAAACCAGCTACGAAACTTTCCGGGATCTCGGTTTTCCATATGATCTAGACTGTGACCGAGGTGGTTAGGCAGGATCAGGAATGCTTCCAGCAGGCTTACTGTGAGTACAATTATCAATACAATGGGGATAAATCTGAGAATTTGTCCCATATCGCCAGTGATGAAAACAAGCGAGCCGAAGATCATAATAGTAGTGGCAAAAGAAGATAAGATGCCGGGTAGTACCTGGGTGACCCCTGAGACGGCTGCATGCAGAGCTCGTTCTCCTTTATCCAGCCTTGATGCTATGTTTTCTGCGATGACGATAGCATCATCCATTAACAGGCCGACACCTATCAATAGACCGACTAAAGAGATCATATTGATCGTTATGCCAAGCAGTGGCATTACAAACAGTGCCCCGAGAAAAGAAATGGGCAGGCCCATTGTGACCCAGAAACTATAGCGGATACTAAAAAACAGCCACAGCATCAGGAACACCATAATCAAGCCCTGAACACCGTTGATAAGAATCATATCCAGCCTGTCCTGAACAATGGAAGCTCCGTCCTGTGTTAAGGTCAGTTTAACGTTTTCTGGCAGCTTACTGTTTTCCATGGCAACGAAATCCTTAACATCCTGTAAAGATTTGAGAATATCCTGCTCGGGCGTTTTAGTAATGTTAAGAATGGCCGCTCGTTGGCGATTAAATAAAATCATATTTTCTTCGCGATCAAAGCGATCAGTGATGCTGGCGATATCCTTTAAATGAATGGTGGCACCATTTTTGGCGGAGATCACAACCAGGTTACCAATCTGCTCAACGTTTTTGCGTTGATCATCGATACGCAAAAGGATGTCTTCTTCTGGTCCTTCCAGGCGACCGGCCGGAATTCCGATACTCTGGTTCTTTAAGGTGGTGGCTATATCTGAAAGTGATAACCCGAATTGACGTAAACGGTTTGCTGCAATCTCAATACGAATCTGGTGGTCTGAAAAACCGTCAATGTTGACATTTGCAATATCGGCTTTGGCCAGCAGGCGTAATTTAACGTCCTCTGCATAAGCTTTAAGCTGTACAGGATCTTCGGGGCCGGTGATCGCAATAGATATAACCGAGTCGGTTCGACCTGACTCTTCAATAACCGGGGCTTCTACCTGTTCGGGAAAGTCGTTGATAGCATCGATAGCAGCATTCACATCGTCCAGAAAGCGTGGCATATCGCTGCCCTCAGTCATCTCAGCTGTCGCTTTACCCACACCCTCTGAGGAATCACAGGTCATTTCATCCAGATCAGAAAGGCTTTCCAGTGCATCTTCAATGCGTCTACAAATGGCGTCTTCAACTTCTAATGCGGTGGAGCCAGGATAAATGACTGTAATAGTGACTTTTGCATTCTTGATACGCGGGAAGGTTTCTCGTTGCAGATTGGGCAAACTGACAAGACCGAGCAGAATAATCGCCAGCATAGTCAGGTTCGCAGCGGTAGGGTGATCGGCAAACCACTTTAACATGATTTAATTTCCTGCTGCTGTATCTGATACGGGGTCGAGCAACATGCCCGATACTGCAGGAATGATATCGCTCAATACCAGTTGCTCACCAGCTTTTATACCGGCCTGTATGATGCTGAACTGTTGCTGGTTGTATAGCGTTTTAACCGAGCGGATCTGCAATTGTTTATTACTGTCCATGATATAAGCACGTCCGTTTCTCAATGCACTACGAGGCACCACAATAGAGTCAGGTTGAACTTGTCCAGCTATGCTAACTTCAACTAGCATACCCTTGGAAAGAGGTGGACGTTTACCTGGAATAACCTGTTTCAATGGATCATCGATGGCAACGACTAAACCTATGGTGCGGGTTTGGCTGTCTACACTATCGGTAATTCGTACAAAGCGAGCTTCCCATACTGCGGGCTGGTCATTGCCTAGATCCAGGCTAACAGTAGGTTTGAAACCGGCAATCTGGCTGATATTGTTATTTAGCTTGAGCATGTCGATAGCTACAGCCTGGCCATTAGCAAACAGGTTTTTTATTGAAGACATGGCAATTTGTGCTGTGACCTCAACTCTGTCTATCGAGTCACCGGAAAACATATGCTCTCCTTTGGATACATACTGATTGGCTTCAATTTTTAAGTCACTGACGCGTAAATTGAAAGGCGCCTGAATTATCGTGTTGTCCAGATCACGTTGCGCCTGATCGATCTTGACCTGAAGTAATTTACGATTTGAGGGGAACAATGCGAGGGTGTTCTTATAATTCTGTACTGAAACACGCGAATTCAATAGTGTACGTTCTGCACTGTCGGTATCACTTTGCGAAATGCTGCCTTTTTTCACCAGCTGTTTAAGACGGTTGAATTCCTTTTCAGCCAGAGCCAGATTGCGCTGTTCTATATCCAGCAGAGCCACGGCATTCTTTTGCTGGACCTCCAGTTCTGCCAGTTGGGCCTGAGCCTGGGCCAGATTAAGCTGGTAGTCGACTGGGTCAATTTGTAGCAGGATTTCTCCCTGCTGAATTATTTCGCCATCATTTAGCTTCTCATGCATAGATGCTATTCGTCCTGATACCTGTGCTATAGCTTTCCACACCTGTGCAGGCTGTACTTCTCCAAACCCCTGTACTACCGGGATAAAATCCTGTGCTTCAATCAACATAGTACGCACCTTGAGGGCCTCTATATTGTCATTAGATTTACTTGGTGTTTGTTGACCACTTTTAAGCAAAATAAAAATGACAACAGCAATAATGACTGGCGGCAGAAGTAACAGCTTTTTTGATAGTTTTTGCATAATGAATAACTGGCTGGACTAAGAGCTGGATTATATGGTTTTTTTTTCGGCTTGTAACTTTAATGTAAATGCTGAGGGTGCTAGCGGCGAAGTGACTATAAGCTGAACACCCGGATTGTTACCCGGGTGTTTTAATAGTGTATAGCTATTTACCCAGACGAGTTTTTACGTGTTGTAGGTAGATGGATTTGTGAACATCACCCAGACTGAGCATGCCTAGTAATTGGTCACCGACTGCTACCGGTATACGCCTGAATTTATTGCCAACCATACGTGCTGCAGCTTTCAGTATCTCCATGTCGGGAGGTACGGTAATGACTGATTTACTCATCAACGAATCTACCCTCATGCCTACTACCGTAGAATATTGTCCCAGCGCTTCGGTCATGTCGATATGAGACAGGCCTTCCATCATATCTTCAACTTTGGGGAACATAGGGCCAAGCACGTCGCGTTCGGAAATAAAGCCCACTAACCTGTTTTTGTCCTCAACTACGGGGATTCCGCTGAGTCGGTATAGACACATCATGCTGACCACTTCGGCCATAGGTGTGTCAGGTGTAACCGTCTTCAACGATGTACTCATAATGTCTTCAACCAGCATAGTAACTCCTTAGTATTCTTGTTATAAAAATGTAACTACATAACTGTTATACCAGCCATACTGATTTTGGTCAAAATTACATTTATAAACACAGGGTTATCTATGGGAGGAAAAGTTTTTTTTATAGCAGATGCAGCCTCTTTGACAGGGATAGATCAAGTCCCAGCTTACTGTGTTTTCTAATATTGATAAGGTAAGCCTGGGTCGTTATATGAAGCTGCAGGAATTTCATAATGCAGATGCTGCAGCTACACATCGGCCAGCCGATTCCGGCCAGATATTACTCGATGACAGTATGGCAAATCGCCATGGTTTACCTTAATTGAATGAAAACTGATCCTAAGTCAATTTGTACATTGATAAGGCCAAAAAAATATAAGGTGCTTCTCTAAATATCAGGCTAGTTTATGCTATTATCAGTACCACCTATTAGTAGGTTTCTAGAACAATGACTGATAATAAAGCAAAAAGCGTACAAAAATTCGCGTCAGAGTGCATAGGTAAGCAACCTGATTCCTCTCTTTTATTGCAGTATTTGATCGCCATCCAGCATCAGTATCTATACATCCCTTCCGCAGCTATCCAGCAACTCGCTCAGCAACTATCTACCACTGAGGCCCATATAAAATCGGTGGTCGATTTTTATAGTTTCCTCAATCTACAATCGCCAGGATCCTATCAATTACTATTTAGCGACAATATTACGGATCGTTTTTCAGGTAATGTAGGATATCTGGAACAGATGAAGAGCGCCCTGTCAGATCAGAATGTCACACTTGGGTTGACCTCCTGTACTGGCTTATGCGACCAGGGCCCAGGTTTACTGGTGAACGGTCATGCTATTAATCATCTGAATAGTAAAAGGGCCGATGCGATTGTCCAATTGATCCAGCAAAATAAACCTGTATCAGAATGGCCACAGGAGTGGTTTGAAATAGAAGACAATATTCAGCGTAAAGACATACAACTCTCCGCTGATTACCTTGCTGGTGATGGGCTTAAGGCTGTAGCTGAGGGTAGAGAAACTCAGTTTTTACAGCAACTTGAGCTTTCGGGTCTTCGTGGACGCGGTGGAGCGGGATTTTTAACCGCAAAAAAATGGCAGTTTTGCAAAGATTCACAGGCAGATATGCATTATGTGATTTGTAATGCTGATGAAGGGGAGCCGGGTACATTTAAAGATCGGGTTTTATTAAATTCCTATGCCGATGCGGTCATAGAAGGCATGACTATATGTGCCAAAGTCATTGGTGCCAGTAAGGGATTTATTTATCTGCGCGGAGAATACAGGTTTTTACTGGATAAACTCAATGCCGTTTTGCAGCAACGCAGACAGCAAGGTCTGCTGGGGGAAAATATCCTCGGGCAGGCAGGGTTTAATTTTGATATTGATATCCATTTAGGTGCTGGAGCCTATGTCTGTGGAGAGGAATCGGCACTTATTGAATCGCTGGAAGGGAAGCGGGGAAATCCTCGTGTTAAACCCCCTTTTCCAGTGCAGCACGGTTATATGAATCAACCTACCGTAGTGAATAATGTAGAAACCTTTTATTCGGTGAATTTCATTGCTTCACAGGGTGCTGAAATCTTTTCTCAAGCTGGTACCGAGCAATCCAGAGGCACACGATTACTCAGTATCAGTGGTGATTGCAGCACGCCGGGTATCTATGAATATCCCTTCGGTGTCAGTCTGCAGCAGATACTCAAGGATTGTGGGGCTGAGAATGCACAAGCGGTGCAAATGGCGGGTGCGGCCGGGAATCTGGTACTGGCAAGGGATTTTGACCGCGTAATGAGTTTTGAGGACCTGGCGACCGGAGGTTCTTTTATGGTGTTAGGGCCAGAGCGTAATCTACTGGAGATACTTAACAATTTTGCCCGCTTCTTCGTACATGAAAGCTGTGGTTTCTGTACCCCCTGTAGGGTTGGAACGAGCCTGATAGCGGAAATAATCGATGACTTCGCTAATGGAAATGGTTCTAGTACGGCTTTGAATCAACTCTCTGAAGTTAGTAGTTTAATGCTAAGAAGCTCATTCTGTGGTCTGGGTTGTAGTGCACCGCACGCTTTTGTTGATGCAATGCGCGATTGTCCAGAGATATTCGAAGCTCAGATGGCAACGGGTGATGACCCGGTGTTTGATCTGGAAAAAGAGGTCACTGAGTACGATCAACTGATTAAAACCTCAGCGCAGGAGGTTAGCTAATGTCGCAATTCTATATTGATGGTCAAACTGTACCATTTACCCCTGGGCAAACCATCATGCAGGCCGCACTGGAGGCTGAGATCTATATCCCGCACCTATGCTTTCATCCTGAATTTCACCCGCACGGTAGTTGCCGGGTGTGCCTGGTTGAGATTGATAAACGCATGTTTGCAGCCTGTACCTATCCAGCACAGGAGGGGATAGAGGTTTCAAATATAACTCCGGCAGTTCAAAAATGGCGGCAGGAAGTGCTTGAAATGCTGTTCGTTGAAGGCAACCATGTATGCCCTTCCTGTGAGAAAAGTGGGTCCTGTAACCTGCAGTCAGTCGCTGAGTTCTGCGGTATGCTGACACCGCCCTTCCGCTTTCAGTATCCGAATCGACAGGTCGATGCCAGCCATCCGGATTATATGCTAGATTACAACCGATGTATTTTTTGTGAATTATGTGTCAGAGCGAGTCGTGATGTGGATGGAAAATCTATTTTTTCAATCGCAGGAAGAGGGCATAAGGTACACCTACAGATAGATGCTGATGAAAGTCTGTTGGGAAATAGCAGCTTTGAAAAAACAGACCGCGCCGCCACCATCTGTCCAGTGGGTGTGTTTTTACCCAAGGGCAAAGGGTTTGATGCGGCTATAGGACATCGGTTATATGACATAGAAACCATAGATCAGCAGCAGGTGAAAAAGTGAGCGATAAAATTAGAATTGCGACAACTTCACTGGCAGGCTGTTTCGGCTGCCATATGTCGATACTGGATATCGATGAAAAAATCATCGATCTGGTTGAGCTGGTTGAATTTAGCCGATCGCCACTGACAGATTTTAAACATGTTGAAAATTGCGATATTGGCATCATCGAAGGCGCGGTAGCTAACTCAGAAAATGTAGAAGTACTGCGTGAGTTTCGTAAACAGTGCAAGATTATTATTGCGATAGGTGCCTGTGCATTAAATGGTGGCATACCCGCAATGCGTAACCATTATACGGTTGATGATATCTTCCAGGAATCTTACGTGAATGGCATAGGCCTGGATCATGCGCATATACCTGATGATCCAGAATTACCTAAAATATTGAATAAAGTGCACCCGATACAGGAAGTGGTTAAAGTAGATTATGTGTTGCCCGGCTGTCCTCCCCCAGCTGAATTGATCTGGGAAGTATTAAGCGCTTTAATCCAGGGCAGGGAGCCTGAAATTACTCAGGAGATTCTGCAATATGACTAGAATAGCGATAGACCCTATCAGCCGTGTTGAAGGCCATGGAAAAATTACGCTTCAACAGGATGAGAATAATTATATCACTCAGGCACGATTACATATTGTCGAGTTCCGAGGCTTTGAGAAATTTGTCCAGGGACGTCCCTATCAGGAAGTCCCCGTGCTGGTTCAACGACTATGTGGTATCTGTCCGGTCAGTCATCACCTGGCGGCAGCCAAAGCCTGTGATCAGTTGACAGGCGTCGAGCAACTCACCCCAACGGGCGAGAAAATGCGTCGTCTAATGCATTTCGGCCAGACATTACAATCGCATGCCCTGCATTTCTTTCATCTTTCATCTCCTGATCTATTATTTGGTTATGATGATGAGGTCCGTCACCGCAATGTCATCGGCGTTATTCAGGAAAATCCTGAGCTGGCTAAACAGGGTGTTTTATTGAGAAAGTATGGGCAGGAAATTATTCGCATCACTTCTGGCAAAAGAATTCATGGTACCGGTGCAATCCCAGGAGGTATCAATAAAAATCTTAGTATTGAAGAACGCGATTATCTACAGAAAGATATCGATCAAATGATCCAGTGGGCAATTTCTGCTGTTGAGTTATTTAAAAAAGTCTTTTATCAGCAACGCGACTATCAGGAATCCTTTGCCGCTATAGAAAGCAGTATGCTTAGCCTGATACGTAAAGATGGTGCATTGGAAATATACGATGGTGGTTTGCGCGCAAGATATGCGGATGGTTCTCAGATATTTGATCATTACGATGATACTCATTACCTGGATGTCATCAATGAGCATGTTGAATCCTGGAGTTATATGAAGTTTCCATTCTTTAAGTCGATAGGGTTTGAACAGGGCTGGTATCGAGTTGGTCCATTAGCGCGTGTGAATAATTGTGATTTCATCGATACTCCGTTGGCTGAACAGCAACGTGTTGAATTCAAGTCTCTGAATGGCGGCAAACCTGTTCAATTCTCTTTAGCCTATCATTGGGCGCGTTTGATCGAGTTGTTACATTGTGCTGAGTCGATCAAGCTATTACTGGCTGATAGCGATTTGCAGGGTGATAACCTCGTCGTAAAAGGTGAGATGCAATCTCGTGGTTACGGAATTATAGAAGCTCCCCGTGGCACCTTGCTACATCATTATGAAATTAATGAAGATGGCTTGATTGAAAAAGCCAACCTGATCGTATCCACAACGCATAATAATCGAGCGATGAATGAATCTATACGCCATGTTGCAAATCAATACCTGAATGGCAATGAGATCACTGAACCCTTGCTCAATCAACTGGAAGTTGCGGTACGTGCCTACGACCCCTGTTTATCCTGCGCTACCCATGCGCTGGGAAAAATGCCTCTGCAGGTGACTCTACTGGATCATAAGGGTAATACGCTTGCAGTCAGAGAAAAATCATCCTGCGATGTCGCTTAAACAGGTCTTGATATTTGCCTATGGCAATATCTCTCGAGGGGATGACGCCCTGGCTCCATTAATGATAGATAAACTTCAAAGTGAAAATATCACTACGGGTTGTGGTCATCCAGTTAAATATCTAACTGACTATCAGATTCAGGTAGAACATATACTGGATATGCAGGGATGTGAAAGGGTGTTATTGATAGATGCCCATCTGGCACTTGAAACTCCGTACACCTTTCAACCTTTACATTCGTGCCTGGAAACTAGCTATACAACGCACGGTATGTCTCCTTCAACACTGTTATATACCTATGAAAAAACCCTGGGATCAAAATCACCTCCAGGTTATCTTCTGGCATTACGAGGGCAGTCGTTTGAGCTCGGTGAGAGCTTATCTGAACGCTCAAAAAATGATCTGGAACTGGCGCTGAATTTTTGTAAGAACATACTACTACAGGATGATTTCCGTTACTGGGAGGAATCGCTGCAAGGATTTTACGCTAGTGATTTATGCTGATTAAGTAAATCATCAATCTGAGGGGGATTATTTTTGTGTTTTTCATTTTTCCCACAGGTTTTTTCTACTGATATTCTAAGCATTCGCCGAATCTGCAATTCGTTCTATGAAAGACATCAAGATGTTTTGAATATATGTTTTTCACAGTTCGCAAGATAATCCGATAACGTATCATTATTAGCGATGTTATCTAATGTAGTTTCTTCAGCAAACATGATATCGGCGGTGAGTACTGGTTTCCTGGAAAGAATACAGGCCCTTTTCAGGTAATGTTTTTTGTCCTAAATAAACAGTCACCTTAACGTTTAATACCACCCATTGATAAAGTTTAACACCGATAGATCCAGGAAGATAATAAGTAGATAGATTTTTTTCAACTATCATAAAGGTATTCAGGTAATTAAATATTAAGCCGAAACTCATGGTTTAAGTGTTAGTATTATTTACTTGTCCAGATTTTCTGAAGTTAACGGAAGATTCATTAAATTGAGAGGCATTAAAATGATACATTTTTCAACTAAACCAGATTTTCTCCTATTGTTTTTTCTCCTGGCCTGCCTTAGCTTGCCATGTCAGGCACAACCTGATGTGTTTATCTTCAATACCAGTACTGTAGCACCTTATGTAACAAAAGATCACACTGGATTTCAGGATCTGATTGTCCGTGAAGTATTTAGACGTATCGGATTAAATGGCAGGGTTGAAAAATACGAAGCATCAGCTCGTGCTTTAACCAATGCGAATGAGAATCTGGATCAGGGTGTTGCGATGCGCATAAAAGGATTGGAAAAAAAATATCCTAACCTGGTTAGAATAGACGAACCTCTTATAGATAATGACTTTGTCGCCTATTCAAAAAATATAGATTTAGTCACTGATGGTTGGAACAGCCTAAAGCCATTTTCAGTTGTATATATCAATGGCTGGGTAATTTTTAGTCGTAACCTGAACCTTGAGCAGGATTATCATACAGTTAAAAGTCCACAGCAGATGTTTGCTATGCTTGAGAAAAATAGAGTCGATCTGGTGCTATATGAACGCTGGCAAGGGCTACAATACGCAAAAGACTCGGGTATACGGGTCACTGTACATGAGCCACCGCTAGCATCTGTGAAAATGTTTATGTATATCCACAAGGATTATGCCAATCTTGTACCTAAATTGGCGCAGGCACTGCAACAGATGAAAGAAGATGGTAGCTACCAGGCGATATATGATCGAACATTAAAGGTTTTACTACGCTGATATTTTCTGGAGATAGAAGGAGAGTGTTTTTTATACCAAATAAAATTGCAAGGAAGCTTATTATACTGCTGATTCTTTTCAGCTCAGTGATAACACTAATTATCACTGCCTTACAGTTGTACTTTGAATATGAGGATGAGATCGCTGCTGTAAATGCGCACTTCACTCAGGTAGAACGCAGCTACCTCAAAAGTATTTCAGAAAATATCTGGGAAGAGGATGCAGAGCGCCTTGGTCTTCTCATCAATGGTATAGCAGAGTTTCCGGGTATTGAGTTCGTCAGGGTTAGAGGCAGCAACGGAAAAACTTTAGCTAGCGCTGGGCAAGATTTAGCTAGCCAGTCGATTATTAAAAACTATCCACTGACATATTATTTTCGTGGTACCGAGCAACTGATTGGGAATCTGGAAGTCGTTGCCAACCTGTCGAGTATCTATCATCAACTTTTCAAGCGTTTTGGTATTATCCTGGCTTCTAATGCTATTAAGACCTTGCTGATTTCAGCCTTTTTATTCATTGTCATTAACTGGTTGCTTACCAGTCAGCTTGACTCGATGACTCAATTTGCAAAGAGTATGAACCTGTCTAAATCAATGCCTCCTTTACAGTTAATAAGAGGGATTTTCGGAGGTCGGCATGATGAAGTTGATCAGTTAGCTGATTCTCTCAATGATATGCAGAAAACTTTATCTGAGACGTTTAGTTCACTAAAGGAAAGTGAACAGCGTTTTCGTCAGCTAGCCGAGAATATCAATGAGATATTCTGGTTAAGTTCTCCTGACTGGAGAGAGGTATATTATTTAAGCCCTGCATTTGAAAAGTTATGGGGAGTGAAAAGCGAAGATGTTTATCACAGCCCGAAACTATGGATAGATTCAGTCCATCCAGATGATCGAGAACAGCTGATAGCCGAAATCCCCGAGAACCTGGAGGATATAGAGGGTGTTATAGACTTTAAAGCGTACCGCATAAAACAAAAAAATGGTCACATTCGCTGGATAAAGGCGAGGGCTTACCCGATCTATGATGATAGTGGGCAAATAATCCGTTTTGCTGGAATCGCAGAAGATATCACTGAAAGTAGACAGGCAGAAGAAGAACTCAGGAAACTATCACGCGCCATAGAATCTAGTTCCTCTGCGATATTTATTACCAGCAAGCTGGGGATCATAGAATATGTAAATCCCAGTTTTAGTGATCAAACGGGTTATGATAAAGATGAGGCAATTGGGAAAAAAGCTGATTTCATGCGCGCAGGTAACGCAAAGGATTCTATCTATGATGATTTATGGAAAGCTATAACTTCAGGAGATGAATGGCGGGGAGAACTGGATAATCAGACCAAAGATGGCACCCATTTTCGAGCCAGAATTTCAATTTCAGCGGTCAAGGATGCTCTCGGTGAAACTACTCACTTTATCGGGGTTCAGGACGATATAACTCATGAATATCTACTGACTGAGCAACTCAACTATCAGGCCACTCATGATGCCTTAACAGGGCTTTATAATCGTATTGAATTTGAACGGAGGTCAGGACAGTTATTTGCCAGCTGTCGAGAAAATCAGATAGAGCATGCCCTGTGTTTTATGGATCTTGACCAGTTCAAGTTGATCAACGATACCTGTGGACATATCGCTGGTGATGAATTATTACGTCAACTCAGCTATTTGTTACAGGACACAGTCAGACAAAGTGATACTCTGGCTCGGCTAGGTGGAGATGAGTTTGGTGTTTTGATGGAACACTGTTCGCTGGATCAGGCGCATCGGGTTGCTGAATCACTGCTCAAGAGTATCCAGCAATATCAGTTTGTATGGGAAGGGCGGTACTTTCACGTCGGTGTGAGTATTGGCCTGGTTGCTATAACCCACGAAACCAGTAATTTGAGCGAGTTACTCAAACAGGCGGATGCAGCCTGCTATATGGCGAAAGATTTAGGTCGTAATCGTATCCATGAATATCATAGTGAGGATAGCGGGCTAGCCCAGCGCCAGGGCGAAATGCTATGGGTCAATCGAATAAGTCTGGCGTTGGAAGAAAACCGCTTTTATTTATATGCTCAGCCCATAATCTCTTTAGATAATTCAAAGAAAAAACATTATGAACTGCTGGTTAGAATGGTGGAAGATGACGGTACGATTATTCAGCCAGGTGATTTTCTACCAGCAGCTGAACGATATGATCTGATATCAGAAATTGATAATTGGGTTATGAAAAGTGTATCTAAATTATTATCTACCCATATGGATTTTGTTGATCAAATTGACTTTGTTTCTATTAATCTTTCTGGCGCATCACTAACCAGCGGGGCTTTTCTGGAATCAATATTTTTAAATTTAACTGAGGCAGGCATAGCATCCAGCAAGATATGTTTCGAAGTCACCGAGACGGTAGCCATATCAAACTTAAGTGCTGCTATAACCTTTATCAGACTGCTAAAAGATACCGGCTTTCGTTTTGCACTAGATGACTTTGGTAGTGGCCTGTCGTCGTTTGCATATTTAAAAAATCTGCCGGTCGATTTTCTAAAAATCGATGGTATGTTTGTCAAAGACATAGTCGATGACCCTATCGATTATGCAATGGTAAAATCAATCAACGAAATTGGACAGGTAATGGGTATGCAGACTATTGCTGAGTTTGTTGAGAATGATGAAATTATGCAAAAGTTAAAACTCATCGGGGTAAACTATGCACAAGGTTATGGGATTGGAAAACCGCTACCATTCGATGAGCTAATTAAAAACAGTCAAGCTACAGGCACCTAAACTATGCAAGCTTCAGACGTGATGGACCCAAATCCATCAACATTAAAACCAGACGATAGCATTGAATATGCAGTTAAGTTCATCAGGGATAAACGTTATCGTAGTTTGCCCATAATTGATGAAAATGGCTGTTATATAGGCATGTTTGGTGTTAATTGCCTGATTAAACAGGTAATCCCGAAAGCCGTGTTCATGCACCGAGGGCTGGAAAATGTCAGCTTTATCCATGAGTCACTGGATGACCTGTATGATCGTTTTGCAGCTGTTAAGGATGAGCCTATTATTAAGTGCATTAGCATGGATATAAAATCGCTTAGCCCCAACACACCGCTTACTGAAACCTTACTGCAATTATACAGTACACAACTCAGTATTCCTGTGGTTGAACAGGGTAGTAACAAGTTATTAGGTATGATTTCCTACTGGGATGTGGAGCAGAAAATACTTCAGGCAGGGTCTCAAAAGCATGACTGAGTTTCATTCACCTGATGTGATTTTTGGTCTATCTCCAGCATGGATAGCGGCTAGTATTTTTGTGTTGAGTTATATCCTGATAGTGACTGAGCGACTCAACAGAGCTGTCATCTCCATGTTTGGTGCTGCCCTTATGATTGTTAGCGGTGTATTAAATCAGCAGGCTGCCATACAGGGTGTGGACTTTAATACGATAGGCCTGCTCACTGGGATGATGATAATAGTTGCCATTACTCGTGACTCCGGCGTGTTTCAGTACCTGGCAATTCGTGCGGTTAAGCTGGTCAATGGCAAGCCATGGGGTATTCTGGTTATGTTGATGATAATAACCGCATTATTGTCAGCATTACTGGACAATGTGACTACAGTACTTTTGATAGCGCCAGTAACCCTGCTGATTACCGATACGCTAAAATTGAATGCCTATCCCTATCTGTTTGCCGAAATTTTTGCTTCAAATATCGGAGGTACAGCCACCCTGATCGGTGATCCACCCAATATCATGATCGGATCGGCAACCGGTCTTGGATATAACGACTTTCTATTCAATATGGCACCTATATCTCTAATAATCTTGCTTATGACTATGTTGCCCATTTATGTCATCTGGGGAAGGCGTTTAACTACTACGCCACAATTAATCAAAAAGGTCATGTTATACAGAGAAAATGATGCGATTAAAGATGTCATCTTGCTGAAAAAATCCTTATTTGTATTGACCCTAGTGATGATAGGGTTCATTTTCGGGCATGATTATGGTTTGCAGGCGGCAACCATTGCAATGCTGGGAGCGGCATTGTTGTTGACGCTTAACTGTCTACCACAGAATGCAGAAAAACAGACGGCTATGGTCACAGAATCTCTTAATGAAGTTGAGTGGGTGACCATATTCTTTTTTATCGGCCTGTTTATTCTGGTTTATGGTATCGAAACAACGGGTCTACTGGAGTTGCTGGCTCATCAGGTTATGAACTTGACTGGCGGTGATATTACCGTTACTGCCTTATCAATTTTATTTGTTTCTGCCACAGCTTCGGCAATAATCGATAATATCCCTTTCGTAGCTACCATGATCCCGTTAATTAAAAATATGGCGACAAGCCTGGGTGGAACAGAAGAGTTAATACCACTATGGTGGTCGCTGGCTTTGGGGTCCTGCCTGGGGGGGAATGGTAGCCTGGTAGGAGCCAGTGCCAATTTAATCGTTGCAGGTTTTGCCGAACGCTCGGGTCAGCCCATCAAGTTTTTGCCCTTCATGCTGATGGCGTTTCCTATGATGATGCTGTCAGTTGTGGTCAGCAGTGTGTACGTCTACCTACGCTATCTGTAATCGATACTCATAAAAAAGGGGCGGTACACAGCCGCCCCCTTATTATTGCGCTAATATGAAGCCGAATCAGCCGTGTGCAGAATCCAGCAAACTATTGAAGGTCTGACTAGGACGCATCACAGCGGACATTTTCGCGACATCTGCATGATAGTAACCGCCGATATCAACCGGTTTGCCCTGAGCCTTACTCAGCTCATCCACAATGGTTTTTTCATTCTCTTCCAGTGCTTTTGCCAACGGTTTGAACTTAGCCTGAAGTTCAGCATCTTCAGTTTGTTCTGCAAGGGCCTGGGCCCAGTACATAGCTAGATAAAAATGACTGCCACGATTATCCAGTTCTCCAGTTCTGCGAGAAGGCGATTTATTATTGTCCAGTAACTTCCCGGTTGCGCTATCCAGGGTATCTGCCAGGATTTTAGCTTTTGCATTGCCTGTCTTGATATTAACATCTTCCAGCGACACAGCCAGCGCGAGGAATTCACCTAATGAGTCCCAACGCAAATGATTTTCCTCAACCAGTTGATCCACATGCTTGGGTGCTGATCCACCAGCTCCGGTTTCAAATAGACCGCCACCAGCCATCAATGGCACGATTGATAGCATCTTGGCGCTGGTTCCCAGTTCCATAATAGGGAACAGGTCGGTGAGGTAATCACGCAGGATATTGCCGGTTACCGAAATGGTGTCCTTGCCACGGATAATGCGTTCCAGCGAATAACGCATGGCTCTCAGCGGCGACATGATCTGGATATCGGTTCCTGTCAGGTCGTGATCCTGCAGGTATACCTTAACCTTTTTGATCAGTTCGGCATCGTGTGGACGATACTCATCCAGCCAGAATACAGTTGGAATACCTGACTGCTTAGCACGAGTTACTGCCAGTTTCACCCAGTCCTGAACAGGTGCATCCTTGGTCTGACACATGCGCCAGATATCACCAGTTTCAACATTCTGTTCGATCAGAACCTTGCCTTCATCATCCACAATACGAGCGATACCATCAGCAGGAATTTCAAAGGTTTTATCGTGTGAACCATATTCTTCAGCCTTTTGCGCCATCAGCCCGACATTAGGTACGGTCCCCATAGTAGTCGGGTCAAACGCACCATTGGTTTTACAGAAGTTAATGATTTCCTGATAGATACGTGCGTAGGTACTTTCCGGGATGGCTGCCTTGGTGTCCTTCAATTTGCCATCCGGTCCCCACATCTGGCCGCCGTTGCGGATCATGGCAGGCATAGAGGCATCAACGATGACGTCATTCGGTGCGTGCAGGTTAGAAATTCCCTTAACTGAATCAACCATCGCCAGTTCAGGGCGTGACTGGTAACAGGCATGAATATCTTTTTCGATTTCTTCACGGAAAGAGCGCGGCAGGTCTTCTATTTTTTCATACACACTGCTTATGCCATTATTCGGATTCACACCCAGTTTCTGGAACAGGTCACCGTATTTGGCAAACAGATCTTTATAAAAAACCTTAACTGCATGTCCGAAAACGATAGGGTGTGACACCTTCATCATGGTCGCTTTAACGTGTAACGAAAACATCACACCAGTTTCGCGCGCATCCTCAAGCTCATCTTCGAAGAATTGCTGCAAAGCTTTAGCGCTCATGAACATGCTGTCAATGATTTCGCCTTTAAGCAGGGAGGTTTTTTCCTTAAAGACAGTGACTTTTCCATCTTTGGTTTCCAGTTCCATGCGTACGTCACAGGCCTTATCCAGAGTCAGGCATTTTTCACTGGAGTAAAAATCACCACCGCGCATATGCGCAACATGGGTACGTGAAGCAGGGCTCCATTTTTCCATAGAGTGTGGATTCTTACGCGCGTAACGTTTAACAGCAGGTGGAGCTCTACGGTCTGAGTTACCTTCGCGTAAAACAGGGTTAACGGCACTACCCAGGATTTTGGAGTATCGCTGTCTAATGATGTTTTCTTCATCAGAAGAGGGTTCTTCCGGGAAGTCAGGGATATTATAGCCCTGAGACTGTAATTCGCTGATAGCATTGATTAACTGGGGAATAGAAGCACTGATATTGGGTAGTTTGATGATATTGGTATCGGGCTCCTGAGTAAGTCTTCCCAGTTCATTAAGATCATCGGGCACTTTCTGGTTATCATCAAGGTAGTCAGGGAATTCTGCAAGAATTCTCGCAGAAACTGAGATATCTTTCAGTTCAATTTCGATATCAGCCGCTGAAGCGAAGGTTTCAATGATCGGTAAAAAAGAGCGAGTTGCCAGCAGAGGGGCTTCGTCTGTTAGTGTATAAATTATTTTAGAATTTGGCATGGTAATTGATTTTTAACCTGGTCGATTACAAGAAATTTTTTTGCAGTATTATGGGTCAACAGGTCGAAATACCAAAGACCTTAATTTGATACTTAAATAAGCTGTAGCTATTAGCTGTACTTATTAAGGATTTATGGGCTCTATAAGCAACTGTGAAAACGAGACAGGTGGTTGCTTGCACTGTTTTGGGGCGTGCGATTTTATATAGAATATCCTGAATTTAGCAATTCCTATATTATTTTTTAGCTTGTGAAATATTCATTACCAATGAATTCGGGAAAGCAACCGAGCTAAATATCTGAGTTGTTAGAGATTTTTAAATCTCCTGGTGCTATATTTCCCGCGGCTAGCTGTGGGGAATTTAATTTGAATAATGAGCTTTTACAGGTTTATTGAGTATTTTTAATCCAGTAGCTTGTTCTATTTTTTTAAGCGTAAAAAAAGTTGAGTCAATGTATATTGGTCGGGCATACCTGTTTCTTTGAGTCCATTACTAAGTTGAAATTTGCGTAAAGCAGAAATTTCTTTTTTTGAAAAACTATCGTTATTAGCATCCCCATTGTAAAAACCTAAGGTTTTTAGTCTGGTTTTAACCTGTTTAATAATTTCAGAATAATAGTAGCCATCCGAATTATTAAATTTCAGCTTAACAATTTTGCTCTCCTGCTGAAGTCGTGCAGGGAATAAAGTCTGTATCAAGCCGTTAGTGACATTTAAAATTTTTGTATCTGGATTGGACTTACAATGTTTTTCCATCAATATGAGCAAAAGCTCAGTGGTTTGCCAGGGGGTTATGTCATAGTTGCTATTTTGGAACTGATTATAGGCTGTTATATAACCTTCAAGCCAGCCTCCAAATAACAGATAATCTCTAGAAAGTTTTTCCTTAGCTTGAACAAATTCTGAACATGTTTTTCTAGCGGCACCTTTAGCTGCAAATTTTCCATCTTTGTCTGCAGCCCAGACTGAGGATACAGATAGACTAATAATCATAAATAGTGAGATAAGAGTTTTCATATGCGGCATCTGCTAATAAAAAAACAGGCTGACATGTTAAGTCAGCCTGCTGATAACTTAAAACAAATAATGAATTCTATTAGTTTTTACGCTTTCTTGCACCTATGAAACCGGCTAAACCTAATCCAAATAGTGCTAAGGTTGCAGGTTCTGGTACAGCGCTATTGCCACCAACAAATTCACTTATAGGTGTCTGAATTATTCCAAATCCTGTGCCGCTAGTTGTGAATGAAAGACCTGTTGCAAATGCGGCAGGATCAGTTGGATCGACTAATAAATCTGTATCAATACCATTAAGAGTAAAAGATTCTACTCCTACTCCAAAACTATAGGTTTCGCCAGCTAACAGTGACACTGTAACTTCATTACCAAATTGATCTATATAAGTAATGGTATACCCGTCTAAATCA
The DNA here is from genome assembly GCA_050292965.1 of Gammaproteobacteria bacterium. Lineage (GTDB taxonomy): Bacteria > Pseudomonadota > Gammaproteobacteria > JACNJF01. The sequence continues at coordinate 88,043 of JBNKMF010000006.1, forward strand.
TTAACACTGATTAGAGATGGAGCTGTTACGCTGGCAAATAATCCACCTCCGGTTGCAACATAGGTATAACCGACAGAAACATCAGGATCTATCCATATGGTTTCGAACGCCATAACCTCTGGTAGTTCAAATACAAAACCACCTTCTGCATTAGTTGGGTTACTCGGATCAGTTGGTAAAATTGGAGTGAACTCACTAGAACCACCACTTGAACTGAAGTCACCAAAACTGCTCAGAAAAATGGTTGTATCGTAAGCATTGTCTGAGGCATCAGCTAAAATCATGGAAAATGTATTTCCTGTGGATCCAGGAGCAACTGGGATATCAAATCGAAGAACTGGAGAACCATCTGGAGTTAATACGCCATCTAAAACCGTACCAGAAGTTGGGCTCATATCAGGATGATCGATATTAATTGGCAGCAGAGGATCACCGGGTACACCGCCAGTTGGCAATGCGCCGGCAACATTTACATCATTGAAATACAGTCCAAAACCATCGGTAAAAGATGAATTTACAAAATCAGGGTATTCTTCAGAACCGTAAGCGGCAAAAAAAGAAATGGTATCAACAGTACTATCAACGTTAAAACTAATGTTGAGCTGGACAGGGTCAAAGTGCTGTGTTTGACCGGTTAAAGGTGTTAGTAAAACATTTTGATCTGCTGTGGCAATATTATCAAAATTAGTACTTGCAAAATAATCAGTACTCGAACTCGAAGTGGTGTCAGAAACTTTGCCGGTACTGAGAACGATACCTGGACCAGGTAGGCCATAGGTGCCAGCCGTATTTGTATAAAGGCCCGATTGAGCCCCTGATATTGATACTCCACCTACGCCTGTTGAAACACCAAAATCTAGTGATGTACCTGTGATAGTGACTCCTGAGTTTGAAATAATAAGCTGGTTGGCTAGAGCATCAGCATCAGTGTTATCAGTAATAACAAAAGCATTAGCATTCAGTGATGTTGAAATTAATAGTATTGTACCTACCTTGAGGCACAAAGATTTGGGGTGAAAATGTGTATTCATCAAATGGACTCCTTACTTCTTAAATTTTGCGATGGAACTTCTAGCAATAATTATGCCTGTGTCAGGAATGAGTAGGTGGGGGATTATGATTTAAAGGTTTATTTACCAGGCTAAAATTTACACAAAGCCCTTAGATTAGAAAGGCAATAAAGATTTTCAATCAATCCTATAAAAGAATTTCATTAGAGTTGTTCATATTGAATTTTTTACATCGCTAATTACAAACCATGATTCTTGTAAAAAAAGTCGACACTCTTTGTCAGATATTTTTACAATGAATGAAGCTTATGCGGTAAAGGAAAATCTATAATTCTTTTTTTATAAATTTCAAACAGTTTCTTGTAGAAATGCTATGTTGCTTTAATGCTGATTCAGCAATTGACAGCTCGCATTAGAGTGTAAGCCTCTGTTTCGTAAAGCATTAGAGTTGATTTATCTTTTCACGCTCCTATGCATCCATGCATTCGCGAAATAACAGCATCCATGCTGAAAACGCTCCTATGCATCGGCTCTGGCTTCCTGCTTCGCCCTACCACCTACGTCCATGTAAGCGTCCATGTATTCGCGAAATAACAGCGTCCATGCTGAAAGCCCAGTCGGTGAATCCCGCAACGAGCTGAATTGCATGTCTGATTTGAGGTGGTCTATCTCGCGTTGCCTATAGGGACATAGGTTAGAGGCGTGAGCAGGACGCGGAAGCTTTGCCTATAGGGACATAGGTAAGAGGCGTGAGCAGGACGCGGAAGCTTTGCCTATAGGGACATAGGTAAGGGGCGTGAGCAGGACGCGGAAGCTTTGTGATTCATTAATTTACATTATTGCAAACGCTCTATAACTGGTCCACTTGCGGATTTCAGATTGAAAGCAAGCCTAAGATTTTCCCCAAAGTTCCTCAACTCTATCATCCCGGCCGCAGGAGTAACGATAATACTTATACCTGATAGGGTTCTTTCTGTAGTAATCCTGATGATATTCTTCAGCAGGATAAAAGGTTGATGCTTTTAATATCTCTACTTTTACTGAATCTTTAAAAGGTTTGTTTTGAGCGATCTCCCGAAGAGATTGCTCTGCGATTTTTCGCTGAGTTTCATCCTGATAAAAAATCGCCGGACGATACTGTGGACCAATGTCACAGAATTGTCCCTTATCGTTAGTTGGGTCAATATGGTGAAAGAAGTAATCAAGTATCTGTTTGTATTCTAAACGGGCTGGGTCATATGTGATGATTACCGATTCGATATGTCCGGTGTTTCCAGCGCTGACCTGTTTATAACTCGGGTTGTCAACATGACCGCCGGTATATCCAGATACAACTTCGATCACTCCGTCGAGTTTTTCAAAATCAGATTCTATGCACCAGAAACATCCCCCAGCAAGGGTGGCAGTAGCTTTATCAGTGTCTGCCTGCGCTATAGAATAATTCAGCGCTGAGGTTGCCAGTAAAAAGGCGACGGTTATCAGGTGTTTAATTGTCATAAAGGTTGTGTAGTACCAGAAAGTTGTAATCTAGTTAGTACGTGATCGGTAATTTAAGTTCACAGATTACTGTGATCAAACTCACCGTGCTGCAAAAAGTACAGGGTTTGCTGAATGACCTGTGGGTTTCTCATCATGAAAGTGTGGGTGACGGGCAGGGCGATAAAATCTTTCATGCCTTCTATTTGTGTACTTTCGACACTCACTTTGCCGTCGTTTGGGCCTGGAATCAAAGTAGATAGCACCAGATTGATACTGCGTTTTCCAGCGATTACGCCCAGCTCAAAGTCTACTGCCCCCAGTTTTTTGGGCATATCCTGATCTGAGGTGCCTAACTCCTGTCCCGCGGGGCCATTCAATAGAAAATAACCTGGAAAGTATTTCAACTTATCTACTGCTTCACTGCCATGATTAGGTGGCCCTAACATGACCACGCGTTCTAACTCAGGGATTTGCTGGGTTTGTAAATACTGGCGGACAAGAATGCCGCCCAATGAGTGGGTGACGAAACTAACGCTATCCGAAATTTTTAATTTACAACGATTTAAACCCTCTTCAACAGCCACTCGTGCTAGTTCATTGATGGCAAACTCGCGTGATGGGTAATTGATATTAATGACCTGATAACGCTGTTTTTCAAGAGCTTTCTCCATCGCCAGCATAGACAGGTGCGTTCGCGCCAGTCCGTGCAGCAGTATCACGCATTGTCTGCGTTTTTTAGTCACGTTCATTATAGTTTCAGGAATCGTTTTTTACTGGATTAGTCTGCCAGTGGCTTATGGAATTTGCATAGTATTTTATGACCGTTAAAGATTCAGGGTTAATTCGATACAGCTCATTGTTGGTATCGACAAATCTTCGCCCAGTTAACATGTCCAAAGCACGGGTCATGACATGTTCAAAGGTCACGACTGAGATATCAATTGGAGCGCCGAGGCGTTCAAGTTTATGCAAACGCTCGAGTGCGCTAGCTTTTAATTCTAGCTCGCTGACCCATTGCTCAGTATATACCAGCAAAGTTTCACACATTAAGGCTATCGGCAAAATCGGAATCACCTGAGCGATTTCCTGCATTAGATTCTGAGTCAGGTGCTGGATACTGGCGAAACGTTTTTCTTCATCGAGAAGACTAAAGTCGATAGCCTGTTGTTTGCAGTATTTTGAGGCGGACAGGGGTTTGCCAAAATTGACACTGGCATATCCGAAACGATTCCAGCGAGCTTTTCGATTCATCAACAGGGTTTTAATGAAGAACTTGCTACTGGTTTTGATGACATACCACAGACTGCGCTGCTTCACATCTTTATCCAGTTTGCGTATCAGGCTTTTATCTTCGATGACTCGGTCATAATTGATGCCTACAGGAACAAATATAATATCTCGGTCGATTTCTGGGTGATAGTCCCGCAACATGTAATCCATAAATCCCATTCTGGGTTCTCGAATTTTTCCATCGCGAGTCAGTCCTCCTTCTAGAAACACCGCTTGTGTAACCCCTGCTCGAGTTGACAGGTTGACATATCTTTCGAGTACCCGACGATACAGGGCATTGCGCGAATTACGCCGTACAAAAAAAGCCCCCATTGACTTGATCAAGGTTTGTAAGGGCCAGATTCTTGCCCATTCGCCAACCGCATAAGAGAGGGCTGTTTTCTCGGCAATCAGGAATGAAACTAGAATATAGTCCATATTGCTACGATGATTCATCACAAAAACTACGCTGTTGCCTTCTGGAATATTTTTCAGTTGATGGTCATCATAGAAGCCAACTCGAACACGGTAAATTAGCCGACCGATCTTTTTTGCCAGCCAGTAACCCAGGCGGAAATAGATATAGGCATTGAAAGAGGGCGCGATCTCTTCGGCGTAACGAACCGCCTTGGCTTGAGCGACTTCCTTGGGCATATTGTTTTGCTGGGCGTATTCCTTTATGGCTGCGATCACCTTATCATCGAAGATGAGTTGATCGATTAATGCCTGTTTACGCGTAAGCTGAAACGGACGGATCTCTATATCCAGACGCGTATTAACCTCTTCAATAACTCTATTGACGCGTCGGCGCAGGTACCATCTCATACCGGGTAACAGAACCCTATCCAGAAGCAGGATGCCAGAAAATAGTATGAGAAGGATAAAAAACCAATAAGGTAGTGTGATTAAGTGTTCCATGTTAGGTTATTATTATTCAATTTCATATAAAGTATCAGATTTGCTCTAGTAAACAAACATGAAACCTATATTGATTTTTACACATGCTGATTGTGAGCCGCCTGGTTATTTTACCGCGTTACTTGATTTGCTGAGCTTACCTTATCGCCAAACCTGCCTGTTAGTGGGTAAAACTAGCGATATTAACCCTGAAGACTATGCGGGGCTGGTTTTTATGGGAGGGCCGGGCGACGTCAACCAGCCGGATGACTGGATGATACTAGAAATAGCCATCATCCATAAAGCTTTGCAGCAGGATGTACCTGTGCTTGGCATCTGCCTGGGCGCGCAGATGATGTGTCTGGCCATGGGAGGTCAGGTGAAGCAGGGTGATACTGTAGAGGTCGGCTGGCATGAGGTTACGCTTACAGAAGCGGGGCTTAACAATCATTATTTTACCGAGATACCTTCCAGCTTCATACCGTTTCACTGGCATGCTCACCACTGCATACCACCCAACGATGCGACTATTCTTGCCTATAGCGACTGTACTGCTAGTCAGGCTTTTGTGCGAGGAAAACATCTAGCTATTCAGTTTCATCTGGAGATGAGTGTTGACTCAATTAAGAACCTGATCACCAGATTCAGTAGTGATTTAGAAGGGGATTCTCCCTGTGTGCAAAATAAGGAACAGATTCTTGACGATATTGAAAATCGGTGTCTGCAAAATTTTCGCATCGCCGATATCACGGTGGCTAAGTGGTTTAATTCGCTTTATTGAGGCTTCGTTAGTAATCTCTAGACATTCAGTAATCCCAGGATACAGATTGTCAGTAATACCACTCCTAGAATCCGTTTGAAGCCCTCATCGTTAGTTAATAGATACTCGTGTGTTTTTAATCCGAAGATATGACCTATAGCTACTATAGGTACCAGGATGAAGGCGCTGGCAAATTGAAGATCAACATTAAAAGCCGAGAATGTACCAAGTTTAATGGTGACTAGTAGAATCCATAACACAAACATTGTATTACGCAGCTTTTCTCGAGCGATATGATTCATGAATACCGCCACTATTAAAGGGGCACCGGTTAAAGAAGTCCCTGAAACATAACCACCTATAATGAGTAGAATCCTGTCGCTCCAGCCAGATTGACTGCGTATGGATAGCTTAAAGATCCATAAAACTGAGTAAAACAGGGTAATGCAATAGATGATGATTACCAGCCATTGATTGGGCAGGTTCAGAAGTCCAAAGACTCCGGCAAGTTTTGCAGGGAATATATAGATACTGGTCTTTTTCAGGTAGTCCCAATCGACATTTTTAATTCTGGTAAGTAGTGTCACGCTGGTGAATATCAGCAGATGCATGCCTATGATTGGTAACCAGAAAATGGGGCGATCATAGACCATTAACATCAGTGGTAAACCCAGTGCCGCACCACCAAACCCCAGGCCACTACGAACAAAGCCTGACCAGATAAATATCAGGACAGTTAGGATTATCTGCGTAGTTGTAAATTCGAATAATTGCGATTGTTGAAAAAAATCTAGCATGGAATATGAAAGTCGGTAGCAAGAAAAAGCGTGCATCAATAAGCATTGCAGTATAACTTAAATTACACTTACCAGGAGTTCAACTTAGACTAGCCTTTATATTTGTGTGCAGTTAAACCTGGATTCCGCAATTTACCGCTCGTATAAGAAGGCAACCCGCTGTTTCATAAACCATTACAGTTGATGTATCTTTTTATCGAATCGGTGAATCCCGCTACGAACTGAATTGTACGGTTGAGGTGGCGAATATCTGTGTTGCCATAGGTAAGGGCCGTGAGCAGGATGCGGAAGCCCTGTAACTCCTTGATCCACACTACCTTAAACGCACTACAACTCATCCAACTGCGGATTCATGTTTTAAAGCGGTCCATGAAAATGGGAGAAACGGGAAGTCGGAGCGAAGCTTAACAGTTTTTATCCCAACATTGCCCCGTAACGGTAAATACATTATTGGCGAATCTGTTTGCTTCGCCTGGACTGTTGGCTACTACTCCACTCGCTGGGCTTAATTGATGTGGCATTGACCCCTAAAGGTTAATTGGGACTATCAGGTTCAATTGTTCGCCCTGGGTTCACCGCCTGTGGAGGTGGCTAGCCATGCTGATTAGCCGGTAATAAAAGAATCTGTAACAGGCGTTTGAATTTCTTTATATTCAACTTTTGATACATGAGCCATCTCCGGCCCGTGATCTAACCATATCAGTAATTGTTTGATACTTTGTTCTGTACCGCAGGCTAGAACCTCAACTCGTCCATCTATCAGGTTAATCGCATGCCCAGTTATGCCTAATTTTTGAGCTTGCTGCTGTGTCGACTGGCGAAAAAACACACCTTGAACCCGGCCGGAAACCATTGCTTTCACGCATATTTTTTTCATATTGAGTAATTATTAGCGAAAATTAATCTCAGATCAATTATTGCATTATTATCTATTCATCAATACTAAAAAAAACAGGCATAAATCTCCAGAGTAATCGGTTATAGTGTCGTTATTATTTTGTTCTAATAAAAAACCTTCGTCTTAGTAGTAATGAGTACCTATGCAATCAAATTCACGTATCTCATTTAAAATTATCCTGTTTTTTACACTGTTGCTTTTGGTGATTGTGACGCTTGTTGGCACACTCATTCATCGCCAGAATAGTGATACCCTGCTACAACGTGAACTCTCTATTCTGAGTATGCAGAGTCAGCAGTACCATCAATCGATTAATAACCATATAGGTGCAATTGTCGATGATGTACGGTTTATATCTTCTGTTCTTCCCATTCAGGGTATTATTCGAGCTAGTAACACTGACGGTAGTGATCCTACTGATGGGACTTCTTTGTCTGAATTGAAGGTCAGGCTAGCCTCAATTTTTAAGAACTTACTTGAATCCCATCCAGACTACTTCCAGATACGCTTTATTGGTATAGAGAGGAATGGCAAAGAGCTGGTGCGGGTAGATCGAAGACATAAACAGATATTGCCTGTCGTGGGCGATGAGCTACAGGAGAAGGGACATAGAGACTATTTTCTGGAAACTATAGCGCTTCAACCCGGTGAGCTCTATCTATCAGAAATTAATTTAAATCGTGAACACGGTCAAATCAGTCTTCCAGTCACACGAACTCTACGAATTGCAACTCCAATTCATGATTCAGAAGCTGGGTTGTTGTTTGGAATAGTGATTATCAATGTGGATATGGGACCGATATTAGACGAACTGGAAGCTCTGGTTAAATCACCCTCAATCATCTATCTGGTCAATGCTAATGGTGATTTTCTTATTCACCCTGAAAAAAGTAAAACATTCAGTTTTGAATACGACAAAAGCTATCAACTGGCACAGGAAATTCCAGAGCTAGCCAATATTCGAGAGTCAATTCTGCGCAATACAGAAGCTGAACCCTCTAAGATTATTGAAAGCGATAGCAGCCTTCTCATAGCTAGTATTTTGCAGCTTAAGCTAAAGGGTTATTCAAATCAGAATAAAAACCTGTTACTGATTATCAAGGTGCCAACATCTGCTGCTTTAGCTGAAATTAATCGAATTCGCAAAAATAGTATTTTATTAACATTACTGTTATTGGTCGTAGGTATAGTTTCCATTTTGAAATTTACTCGGCGTTTGATTCGACCTCTGGAGGACATAACTGGTGAAGTTGTGAAATATCGCTCAGGTATTATTCATCTAGATTCAATAGAGCATCAACAAGATGAAATAGGTATGCTTGCTAGCGCTTTTCATAGCATGACCGAACGCATCACAGCTCAAAACTTTCAACTGGCTGAACGGGAAAAAAGACTATCTGCAGTAATGGATTCTGCGGTTGACTGTATCATCATTATTAATGACCAGGGTATTATTGACTCAATCAATCCTGCGGTAGAAGCGCTTTTGGGGTACTCCTCCAAAGAGTTGGTAGGTCAAAATGTCAAGCTACTGGCTACTCCACCACATGATGAAAAACATGACCAATACATAGCTGATTATTTGAATGGAGGCTTCCCCCGAGTTATTGGTATAGCACGTGAAACGATGGCAAAACATAAAGACGGTCGGCTGATTCCAGTGCACATATCTGTGAGTGAATTTCTAGTGGGAGGTAAACATTATTTTTCTGGCATCATCAGAGATATTCGAGTTCAAAAAGATGCTGAACAACAATTGCAGCAAAATAAACTTGAACTGGAAGGTCGGGTAAAAGTTAGGACCAAAGAATTAAGCTCGGTCAATTTGCAACTTCATGAAGAGATTAAGCTGCATAAAGAGGCCAATGAAAGGCTGAACCTGTTTGGCAAGATATTTGAGAATACCCGTGAAGGCATCATGGTTACCGATGCCCGGCAGGTGATAGTTGAAGTGAATGAAGCATTTACACGTATTACTGGTTGGAAGCGTGAAGAAGTTATAGGCAAAACACCCGACATAATGAAGTCGAAACATCACGACCCTGCGTTTTTTGAAACTCTGCAACTACAGATCATAAATAATGGATTCTGGAGTGGTGAAATATGGGAAAAACGCAAAGATGGTGTAATCCACCCGAAATGGTTAAGTATCAATTCAGTCGTAAATAATGAAGGAAAAGTGACGCAATATGTCAGTATTTTTTCTGATATTACAGAGCAAAAGGAAACTGAAAAAAAGCTGGAAAGGCTAGCCTACCACGACCCCCTAACCAACTTACCCAACCGCTCAATGCTAAATGTTTTACTAGATATGAAAATTGGTAAACAGTCTAGAGAGAACGGGAGGCTGGCTTTACTTTTCATCGACCTGGATCGCTTTAAATATGTCAATGACACACTGGGGCACTCGATGGGCGATATTCTATTGCAGGAAATCTCCTTAAGGTTGAAAAACTGTGTGAGACAGGCTGATCTAGTAGCACGACAGGGAGGAGATGAGTTTGTCGTGGTGATGGAAAATATCGATACCGAGGCAGTATCAATAGTTGCCGATAAAATTATCAATCAGGTGGCTGAAGTAGTTCATCTGGGAGAAAACAAGGCATATGTCGGTGCCAGTATCGGCATTAGTATTTACCCAGATGATGGAAAAGATGTAGAAACTCTGACTAAAAGTGCCGATATTGCGATGTATCAGGCCAAGGGAGCAGGGCGTAATCAATACTGTTTCTTTGATGCAATAATGAATGAAAGTAGTAACCGTCGACTGGAACTGGAACATGCATTACGCGATGCGATTGAAAGGGAAGAGTTTTTTCTACTGTATCAACCCAAGGTCGGCCTGTTTAGTGGCAAGATGTGTGGCGTTGAAGCGCTGGTGCGCTGGGAACACTCTGAATTTGGCGTCATTTCACCAGATGAATTTATCCCTATTGCCGAAGATACAGGATTAATCATACCGCTGGGAGAATGGGTAATGAAAACGGCCTGTTATCAGGCAAAAAAATGGTTAGATGAAAGTCCTGAAAAACCACTGCGGGTATCAGTAAATCTGTCGATGCGTCAATTTCAGTCAGAAGAGCTACTCGATATGGTACAAAATGCCATGCGGGAGAGTGAATTACCTGCTGAACTACTAGAACTGGAAATAACCGAAAGTATGTTGATATCAGACATTAACAAAACCGTGTCAGTATTAACTGACTTGCGCAAGTTAGGCCTGAGTATATCGATTGATGACTTCGGCACAGGATACTCTTCACTCAGTAATTTGAAACGCCTGCCCATTCAACATCTGAAGATCGATCGATCATTCGTACGTGATATAGCTCATGATGTAGATGATGCCGCTATCATCCGAGCTATCATTTCACTAGGTAATAGTCTTGAATTAAATATTGTTGCTGAAGGTGTGGAGGATGAGCATCAACTTAATCACCTGAGAGGACTAGCCTGTAATGAGTATCAGGGTTTTTACTTTAGCAAGCCTGTAACGCCTGATGTGATTTCTCAAATATTGATAGATGATTAGGTATTACTTGCCAGCCGTCTCAGGTCTGATAGATTAGCTATTCTCAAATCTTTGTTGTAATTCTATAAATGAATGCACTATGGGGTGTTATTCAGATAAACTGGCTTAATCTGACGGTTGCCATCTTTTTTTTGTGCTTCCGAGGCTACTCAATGTATGCCAGGCATGCCGCAAAAAATCACCACTGCCTTGATAGTCTGGTTGTTATATCGAATTGAATTCATGCCCAAAACTCCAGATGAATTAAGTGTCAGCAGGGCTGAAGGTGAAAAATAGTTATCTAGAATAATTATCTATTTGATAATATTCTACTGAAATAAAACGTAAAAAACGGGGTGTAGCTCAGCCTGGTAGAGCACTGTCTTCGGGAGGCAGGGGCCGGAGGTTCAAATCCTCTCACCCCGACCAGTTTAAAGAGCAAAGTAGTTTCAGATATATCTAGTCTAATCGAAGTGCAGGTGAAAGGAGTTAAGCCGATAAGAGATGGTTAAAAGCATACGTTGTTTTTAAGATACGGACGTTGGCTCGACCTAAAAAATGATCCAGTCATTTTAGTCACAAAATCGCTGGGATCAAAACATGGATTTATTGTACTAAGGAAACGCGCTTACGCTTAGCAATATTAATAGTTACTTAGCACAGAAGTCCGCCTAAAAAAGTTGTCTTCTATTTCTGGTAGATACATGCAAGAGGTACGGACTCAAGGATGAGCGAAGGCAGCATGAGCAGGACGCAGGAGACTTGTTACTCCTTGACCTACACCTCCTCAATCGTACACTTCAACTCGTCCAACTGCGTATTCCAGGTTGAACCGAACGAGTGGATCCATACCACCAGGTTTCTTCCTTGATATGCAGGGGGGGCACGTTTATTCTTTTACTTCAAGGGTGGCCTATATGTGGAGTTCTGCTTGCCTGTTACTGAGTAATAATGCCGCTTGCGGTGAACTGTGTTTAAAAAAGGTATTCCATGGAAAAGAGTGAAAAGTCGATCCAGCAGGTCCTGTTGCTTGATAAGGGCGACAAACAGCATCCGCGTTGGCAGATATGGGGTGGTGCTGTTGCAGTACTGCTGATTTTATTCTTGCTATTCAACCTGTTTTTTTCCAATAGCAATGGAGCTGTTACCTACAAAACCTCCGAGGCGAAACTTGGCGATCTGACGCTTAACGTCACTGCCACAGGGACTCTACAACCGGTTAGTCAGGTGGACGTTGGGAGTGAACTCTCAGGTACTATTTCCAGCATTAATGTCGATTTCAATGATACGGTGGAGAAGGATCAAATACTGGCACAGCTTGATACCACCTCGCTTGAAAGCCGGATTGCCGAGGGCAGGGCATCGCTGCAACAGGCGGATGCCAGGGTGCAGGATGCACTCGCTACCGAGCAGGAAATGAAGGTCAAGTTAAAACGATGCAAAGAGTTGGCAAAGAGAAAGATGTGTTCTGCCAACGATGTCGATATCGCTGCGGCGGCCCTCTCACGCGCCGTTGCAGCTGTGGCCAGTACCCGAGCCCAGGTCGCACTGGCCAGGGCCACCCTGGAAGGCTATGAGACCAATCTGAAGAAGGCGACGATCCGCTCACCGATTAAAGGCATCGTGCTTGATCGCAAGGTTGAGCCAGGGCAGACTGTGGCCGCATCCTTACAAACTCCTGTGTTGTTCACTCTGGCGGAAGACCTGACCAGGATGGAGTTGCTGGTCGCCATTGATGAGGCTGACATCGGTCGTATCCAGGATGGGATGAAGGCACAGTTCAACGTAGATGCCTATCAGGATAAACGCTTCGAAGCCACTATCACACAAATACGTCACGCGCCGCAGACGGTGGACGGCGTGGTGATCTACGAAACGGTTCTGGCCGTAGATAACCCGGAGCAGCAACTGCTTCCTGGCATGACTGCTACCGCCGATATCCGCACCCGCCATCTGCAGGACGTACTGTTGGTCTCCAATGCAGTGTTCCGCTATAGCCCGCCAAAGGCTGCCAGAAAGGTAGAGAGTAGCGGGGGCAGCATTTTCAGCCGCTTGTTCCGTCGACCACGGATGCCGCGTAGTAACAGCAAAAAGGTCGAGGAAAATAGCCATGAGCGCAAGATCTGGCTTTTGCGTGACGGTAAGCCGGAAGCTCTAACGATCACAATTGGTGTCAGTGACGGTATCCACACCGAGATCACTGGCGGTGCGCTAGAAGTCGGTATGGCGTTGATTACCGACAGTACGGCAGGCGGAAAATGAGTTCATCACTGATCGAACTGGCGGGCGTCACCAAGACCTATGGCAAGGGGCAGGCAGCGATGCGTGCCCTTGATGGCATCGACCTGACCATTGAACAGGGTGAGTTCGTTGCGGTCATGGGACCAAGTGGATCGGGCAAATCGACCTGTATGAATATTCTGGGATGTCTCGATACCCCAACCGATGGGCAGTTCCACTTTCAGGGAGTCGAGGTGGGCGGCCTGAGTAATGATCAACGCGCCCTGCTGCGGCGTAATTATCTCGGTTTTGTCTTTCAGGGTTTTAATCTACTCAATCGTACCTCGGCGCAGGAGAATGTGGAACTGCCACTGATCTATCGCGGTATGCCGACTGAGGAGCGTCACCGTCTCAGTAGAGAAGCACTGGATCAGGTAGGCCTCAAGGGCTGGGAAAATCACACTCGTGGTGAGCTCTCCGGTGGGCAACAGCAGCGTGTTGCCATCGCCCGCGCCATCGTTACTCGTCCCGCCGTACTGCTGGCCGATGAACCCACCGGTAACCTCGATACCGCACGTAGCCACGAGATCATGGAGCTACTTACCAGCTTCAATCGAGAACTCGGCATCACCGTTGTCATGGTGACCCATGAGGCGGAGATTGCAGAGTATGCCGCACGGGTCATTAGCTTCCGCGATGGCCGCGTGTCCGACGATAAACAGCAGGGGAGGATACACTGATGCTGTGGAATGCCCTGTTACTGGCGCTACGCTCTATTCGGCGCAACGTGCTGCGCTCATTTTTGACCACTCTCGGTATCGTTATCGGTGTTGCCTCGGTGATCATCATGGTCAACCTCGGCAGCGGCGCGACGCTACAGGTGAAACAGCAGATCGAAAGCCTCGGCAGCAACCTGCTGTTTCTCAGTGTCGGTCAACGTCTTGGTCACGGTCAGCGCACCAAAGGGTCACCCTTCGATCTGGCAGATGTGGAGGCAGTGGCGCGTGATGTGCCCGGTATCGCCGAGGTAGCTCCCAGATCTTCGCAGGCAATGGTGGTGATTTTTGGTAATGAAAACTGGAGTACCAGTGTCAACGGCAGTGACAATCGTTATTTTACCGTCGGTAACTGGAGCCTGAAGTCGGGACGTTACTTCAATAATAACGAGCTAGGTGGTGGTAAAGGCGTCTGTGTCATCGGCGAAACGGTGCGTGAGAAACTGTTCGGTGCACAGGATCCGGTTGGTAATAAAATCCGCCTGAAAACAGTCTCCTGCGAGGTGATTGGTCTGCTGAAGAGCAAAGGTCAGTCGGCGGGTGGTTCGGATCAGGACGACACCATCATCCTGCCACTGCGTTTTTTCTGGCGGCGCATTGCCGGTAATCAGGATATCAATCGTATCCTCATCTCTGCACGCGACGGCGTCTCCACCAGCAAAGTAGCAAAAGATATCACCAGTGTGATGCGTGAACGCCGTCGCATCGCCTCGGGTGAGGACGACGACTTTAGCGTGATGGATCTGCAGGAAATCACCAGCACTCTAACCAACACCACCAGGGTGCTCACTGCACTGCTCGGTGCAGTGGCGGGAGTAAGCCTGCTGGTGGGCGGTATTGGCATCATGAATATCATGCTGGTGTCGGTTACTGAGCGTACCCGAGAGATTGGTATTCGACTGGCGATCGGTGCGCTTGAAAAGGATGTGCTCACCCAGTTCCTGGTCGAGGCGGTTGTGCTCTCCTCCATCGGCGGGCTGTTCGGTATTATGCTGGCGTTGGCGGTTACCTGGTTTATTGCCAACGCACTGGGGATGCCTTTTGTTGTGGAAGCGGGTATGACTTTCTTCGCCTTCCTCTTCTCTATGGTCATTGGTGTGGCGTTTGGTTACTTCCCTGCGCGTAAGGCAGCAAGGCTGGATCCGATCGATGCGTTAAGGCATGAATAAAAAAGATTGAACCGCGAAATAACGCGAAGGTAACAATAAAATTGTTGTATGACTGAAAAGCTAGTTCAATTGATCGCTAATATCTGGGCGTAAGGAAATGATAATTTTGGTCAATTAATATATTTATACCCACCCACTGGGGGACACAAAACACTACAAGCTTTTGTAAAAATACTGCCACATCCGGCTGTGTTGTCTGGAAATACAGTATTAGTCAAGGAGTTACTTCGACAGAAATCTGAGTTCCCTGGTATAGGCATACTGCGCTTGCAATTTAAGAGGTATTAAAACTAGGACTTTTACTTGTTGCTACCAATGTCCATATATATCCGAATCCTCGCCAATAAGAACGGCGGTTAAGTCTGTTACTCTTTGATGTGCTTAGAGTTTTCACTAGAAATTTCATGTCGAAGAAATTTACAAAATATCATCAAATACTGTCAATAAAATTTACAAATATGTATATGTGATATTTTTTAATCTATCGATTTTGCGACTAATTTATTGATTTTACGACTAATATAATAACTTGGTAAGGATTATGCTAGAGAATGGTGCATTTTTTTAAGTGTAATTTTTTATGTTTGCCTGAGTGATGCAGGGCACGGCAAGATAATTACAAACTTTTAATTTTAAGTTTAGGAGAACATTTATGAACAAAATAGTAGCCACTATTGGCTCAGTAGTACTGACAACACTCTGGGCTGCGAGTAGCTATGCCATCCCTGTGTCTTATGGCGAGGCCACTCATTCCACCACTGAGTGGCAAGAGCTAGCCAATGAGCCCGCTGGAGATGAATATGGGGTTTCCTGGAGTCTGGATGGGGGATCAACCTGGGGCCGTACCAGCAATGTATACGTTGGGCAAACCATCCAATTCAAGTTAAATATGCATAAAGATAACATAGGTATCCACTATGCAGACCTGATTAAAGCATGGGTAGACTGGGGAAAGGACGGAATCTTTGATTCAACTGATACAGTATTTTATGGGGAACATCTGCTTACTTCAGAGCCAGAACTGGGTTCCTATAAAACACCAACCATTCCTGATCTTGAATACTTCTCCTCCGAATATACGCTAACAAATGCCGATATTGGCGATGTCTGGTTACGCGCACTGGTGACCTGCAGCCACTCTGTAACGAATATGTATGGCGGTAGTTGGGATGATCAGTGGGACCCAAGTTATACTGGAAACTATGAAAAGCTCATAACTTCGACAGGTTTTTACTATCAGGGCGAAACAGAAGAGTGGAAACTGGTGGTTAATGGTGTTCCAGAACCATCTACTGTTCTATTACTAGGTTTGGGTATAGCTGGTTTGGTTACCGGCCGCCGACGTGTAAAGGCTAATTAAGTTTTGCCCTGAGAAACCTTACCAAATCTTGTTAACCCGGTGTAGATGCATACCGGGTTAACAGTCTAAATCGGTCTACTCATTCGTTATGCTTCTCTCCGTATATGGAAAAAAGTGGGAATGACTACTGGCGAATCAAGCGCTTTATAGAAACATAAGCGGCGTCATTCTAATAATAGAAGCCTGAGTCAAGTTCGCAGTCAGACTAACATCCTTCTTCTACTGCTTTTAACATCAGCTTTTACTGGCAGAAATTCACCGTCTCTGTCAGCATTTCTCATAGTAATCGGTAGGCCTTACAAAAAGAGCCGGAGAGGTGCATGTTGTTGCTATCGCTCATGAGAGTTCCCAGATCATTTGGCGAATGCCAGTGAAAAAGAGTATGCCGATAGACAGGCAGATCACAGAACTCAGCAACATAAAGCTGTCGATAGTTTTTGGGGCAAGAACTAGTAGTGGAAAGGGTGCCAGTCCACGAAGCAGGTAGATGCCTGTTATCGAAATTAAAACTGGTTTTAGCCAGGGTGGGTGGCGGACCAGGCCAGCACCGGCGTAGGCATAGAGGCTCCAAATCAACAGTATCAGTGAGATGATGGCTGTGATTGTTCCGGGTATTGGGGAATTCTCTTCAGCAAGATTAGCAAGCTGTTCACCTGCACCAAAAAAACGATACCACTCTGGTCCGCCGACGATGATGGCGATATGTAGAAATGCAGCCAGTAAAGTGAAATTGCCTGCCCATACCAGTGGTTTGTTTATTCCAGCCATGCGTGCTCCATGTTAATCGTTGCACCCATTCGTTCAAATGTCTGGTACAGACCAAAGAAGGTGCGATCAAAAAAGATGAACTCATTTGCGAGATTATTGATCTTTCTGGCATTGGCGAGTTGTTTGAATGAGTTCCAACCCAGCTCAGTGTATGAAGAACTACGGCTGGAGAAATCAAAAGACCCAGCCTGGAAAGGTATGGTTAACCAGTCACCGAACGGTTCAAGGATATTATCATAGAATGACTGTAACTCCGAGTCCGACATATCTGCGACCATACCGAGTTTTTGATAGGTCGTGATAACCGCCTGGGCGTCCTTCATTTTATAGGCGCTAAAAAGTTTTGGAATAAGCGTGACAAATTCTGCTGAATAGTAACGAACACATCCAAAGTCTACTAATCCAAGTGTTCCATTTTTATTGAGCAGATAATTTCCAGGATTAGGGTCGGCATGCAGGGCATGCAGACCATAGAATGAGTTAACAAATAGATCGTATAGCAGTTGACCGAAGTGATTCCGCTGTTTCTGGCTGGGGTCTTGTTGTAGCCATTGTTCCAGATGCAGCCCAGGGAGGAATGTGGTGGTCAATATACGCTTTGATGAAAGATCACGGTGTACGAGCGGGATAGTGATGTTATCCATCTTCAGGTGCTGCTGAAACCATTCGGTATTATCCGCTTCATGCTGGTAGTCGACCTCCTCCTGCAGACGTAGTTCGATTTCATCAAGAGAAGATAACAGAAGCTTTGCGTACCGAGTGCGTTTTACTATTGATCGAACCAGTTGCAGATCGTTGTCGATAGTAATATCGATACCCGGATACTGAAGCTTCACAGCCAGGGCTTCACCCTCTGTATTGCTGGCGGAATGGACTTGTCCAAGGCTTGCAGCTGCAAATGCCTTTGCTTCAAAATGTGTAAAAACCCCCTCTGGTGGTTTGCCGAACTCCTGTTCAATCAGTTTACGAATCAAAGGTCGCCCCAAAGGGGGGACCTGATGGTAGGATTTTGACAGCTCATTGCGTAACCATTCAGGTAAGAGATTGCTCTCCATGCTTAACATTTGGGCGATTTTTAGTGCGGTTCCCCGCAACTGTGAAAAGGTCTTAAACAAGATTTTTGCTGTCTCATCATCACGCTTTTGCCTACTCACTAACGATGCGGCTTCAGACAGGAATGGTCGTTTAGCCGCATGTTTAAGATGTTTGCCACCTGTTTTTAGAATGGCTGTACCGGCAATTCCAGTGCGTGCCAGCTTGCTGGTTGGAACTGACTTACTCATCGTTGTCTTCCATAAATCGACGTTTGGCCTTTCTCCAGGGTGCGGTGTATTCATCCAGTTCCTTCAAGTGACGACTGAAGTGGCTACGGAACATAAATGAGAACAGATCCAGTGTTTTACCAATCATACCTGTATGTAAAACCATTGCGATGATCTCCACGCAACGGTCAACCAGTTGGCTTGTGTTAGCATAGCCTTCTGAATCATCTCTCAACCAGTAGCCGAGAATACCGGTAAAGTAGTCCCAGTAGAGTGGTGCGAGTAGTTCACGATAGGGTTGATCAGGTATTTCTCCTGCCTCGATGGCGACATCGATCATATCCTCTACCATGCGGGTAAAGCGCTTGCGTGTCTCCGCCAGGTTCACCACACTGGTAACTGGCGAGTAGAAGGTCAGTTCAAAAACCTCGGCCAGAAACTCACGGTCCGGCAGCCATAATGCGAGTTCTGTTTCTGTCAGTTGTTGTAGTTGTTCACGCAGGCTGTATTCATGAAAATCCTTGATTTGCTTCAGTTCATCCGCTACCGCATCCTGTTTCTCCTCGCAGTAACCGTACAGAAGCTGCTCCTTGGTGGAGAAGTAATTATAGATAGTGGCGTCACCTACCTCTGCACGCCGTGCAATTTCGCGCATCGAGGCTGATTTAAAGCCCTTTTCAATAATCACATCCGAAGCCGCCTGAAGAATCCGCTGACGGGTTTTGGTCTTCTCTTTTTTGCTGACTTTCATGGTGTTATTACACTCTTAATGTGAAATCACTATACATAAATACAAAGATATATGTAGTTAAAGTGAAAATCAATCTTTAATTGGGGGAAAGGTGCTAGTCTGAACCAGTCACATTTGATAGGAAATCCTGGAATCTGCAGTTGGATGGGTTGTAGTGCTTTTGCAGTGGTATTTAATCAGGGCGTGACGACGCAAATAGCAAGCTATTCCCGGGAGTCACAAGGCTTCCGCGTCCTGCTCACGCCCCTTACCTATATCCCTATAGGAAATAGGAAATGCACCACCTCAAACGTGCAATTCAGCCCGTAGCGGGATTAACCGATTGGGTTTTCAGCAAGGATGCTGTTATTTCGCGGATGCATGGACGACTATATGGACATAGGAGGTAGAGCGAAGCAGGAAGCCAGAGCCGATGCATAGGAGCGTTTTCAGCAAGGATGCTGTTATTTCGCGGATGCATGGATGCATAGGAGCGTGAAAAGATAAATCGACTGTAATGGTCAACGAAACCTTTGTTTACACGTCTATGCGAGCGGTCAACTGCGCAATCTAGTGTAGTGCTCTAAATAAAATGCATATTAAGATGGGGTGCCGATCAACTTTTGCTCAAGTGTTTTACTTCTGGTAAACGGCCCCCCCCTGCGAAGCCGTTGTTCGCCGCTAAAGTCTATTCCCTTAACATGAATGACAATGCAAAAGGATAATTAGAAACGGCTCCTGCCTACGGATCATTTCTGCCCAGTTGTGCGAAGTTGCTCCAGGTGGCTCGCGATCATCTTTGCAACAATTTGAGCAACGGCGTGTTCATCTAAGTGGGTGTCAAACAGTAGCTCCACAGCGGCATAGATTAAGTCGACGGCTATGCGTCCAACTAGCACTAGCTCCTGCTGAGAAACATTGGGAAAAACGTTCTCCAGCATCTTTAATTGCGCCTCGGTAACCTTGGCGTTTGACTCCAGGCGTACATCTTGCAGAACAGGAACTGCGCGCAGGGTGCGCAGTATCCACACGCCTCCTGGTGTCTCTTTTGTGACGTGATAGGTGTCGAGTAGCAAACCCTCCAGGGCGAGCTCCAGGTCCGCGACCGATCCACTGAGGGCGTCTGCTGTAATCCAGCGTGGAACCAGTTCGTTCTGGCGATTCATCAGCCTTCGTCCAAGTACGCTCAACAGCGCGTACTTATTCGGGAAGTAGCGGTATAGAGCAGGTGGTGTCAGGCCTGCACGTTCGCAGACCATGTTTGTGGATAGACGTTCTACTCCCACGTCCGCGAGCATGAGGGCGGCGACTTCTAGAATATGCTCATAGGTGTCGGTGGCGCGTTGCTGCGCGGGGCGTTTCTTTGCTTGTAGGTTAGGTTTGCGGACAGCTCCGCGCTTAGGTGTTGTGGCCATGGGTTGTTCCAGGTATGAATGCGAATTTGATTCGCTAGCTATAGCAATTATTAAAACATAATTGACCGCGCTAAACGATAAGAATAACTATCTTTTTAGCAGAAACTTATCGGTCGAGTGCTCTTCTCCTTAATTTCCTGCTATCAGGTCGTGCATAGACCTGCACCAACTATGAGAAGCCAGAACATATCCAACCACTACTCATTACTCCTTAATGTCCTCTCATTCTCATCGACTGGTCAGTATCAGATATTCCAATGCGTCGCCTGAACGCCGGGCTCGAGCACTCCCAATGCGAAGAATTACAGGGTAGGGCCATGCATAAACGATTTTAAAAAAGTATTGCATAACGATAGTCATGACTATAAGATAGCTATAACTACTCAAATAAAAATGTTTTAGTGAGGAAATGTCATGCCCAAAACGATCACTTTACGTCACTTTTTTTCGACACTCTTATGTCTCACCTCGCTGTCTTGGGTAAGTCTTGTTAGTGCAGTAAGTCCAGACGATGCTAAAGGCCTTTGGATGACAGCGGAGAAGGATGCGGTCATCCAGTTCCAGACCTGTCCTGACAAGGACACTTCTCTGTGTGGAAGTATTGTTTGGGATATTGATGCGGGAACGCCTGCCGACACCTGTGGTGTGCAGATCGCGCAACTCGATAACTACGACGATGATACCTGGCGCGACGGCTGGGTCTACGACCCTCGGGAAGATAAAAATTATAAGGCGACGATACGGGTCAAGGACGAAGTCCTGAAGATTCGTGCCTTCATTGGAGTAGAAATTCTTGGTCAGAACGAACTTCTCAGTCGGACCTATTCACTACCAGAGACACCTGTCTGTGCGCACTAGGTCCGGTTAACCGGCCCCAGGTGCGTTGCTCATATCACTACGGCACATAAAACCTTTGGAGGATGCCCATGTATTGCAAATCCCAGCTGGCGCTCGGCGCCATATCGACACTCATCTGTATAGCACAGCTAGCTCACGCGGAAAGCCGCGAAGTTGCCACCTACGAAATTGACGCCAGTGCATCGCTCGTCAGCGATGTGCGAACACGCGGTATCAGTGACTCCCTGCTTAAACCGGGGGTCAGATTACATATGGAGATAGCTCATGAAAGTGGCCTGGTGGCGTTAGCCGAGGTGGTGAATGTGAGCAAAAAACAGTTCCTGGAAGGTAATGGTCTCGGCTTGACCCTGGGCGCCGGATATCGCTTCGGTGACCCGGACGCCTGGCACTTCGGCGTGGGACTGGCGACGGAGATGTTTCCCGGCGCCAGGTTCGATGCGCCTCATAGCTTCGATATGTCGATATTCAGCCCAGTCGATGTGCGTGAAACCAACTTTGACAGCAACTTCATCCTCCTGGAAATCAGCTACGGAGCCCTGGAAGGTCGTATTCTAAATGTCATCTCGGACACTTACCGCGGCGCCGATACCGGCGGAGTTTGCGGCTCAATGCTTAAATATAGACAGTCCGATTCGGATTTAAATCGAGCGCTAGAATGCTATGCACGCGGCGACAAGGATTCGCGCGGCACTCTACTATATGATCTCGACTATACCTTCGATTTGACGCCGGCCACGAAACTTAAACTACATGCCGGTTATCAGGATGTAGCTAATTTTTCCGAAGCAGACTTCACTGACTACGGAGTCGGTCTCACGCACAAGCGGTGGGGCTTTGAGTGGGGCGTAGACTACGTGACCACAAGTACCAAAGCACGTGAACTGTATCTGGCTGAGGACGGTGATGAGCGGCGCGATACCAACAACGACAAGCTCGTGTTTTCGGTGACCCGCGACTTCTAATCAGCATGACTCAACGATCTGTTACAAACGGTTCGGCGACCACTGGGCCCATGGTTTTAGCTGTCGATCTCGGTACCTCGGGATGCAAGTGTGCGTTGGTCTGTCTTGACGGCACGGTGGCTGCATGGGCTTTCGAACCTGTTAAATTGCATGTGGAGGGGGTTACCGCAGAGCAGGATCCGGAGGATTGGTGGCGCGCTTTCATCTCAGCCGCCTCTAGCCTTTGCAGCAGTGATGCCAGCCTTCGCCGACGCATTGTCGCGGTCTGTTGTTCGACTCAGGGTGAAGGCACGGTCTGCGTCGACCGGTCTGGTAATGCTATCGGTCGGGCTATGCTGTGGCTGGACATGCGCGGCGCTGCCGCTGTCGGCCGACGTCTGCGTGGTCGTTGGCTGAATATCAAGGGTTACGGGCCCCTGAAACTGTGGCGCTGGCTGCGTCTGACCGGCGGCGTACCGGCACTCTCTGGTAAGGACAGTGCGGGGCATATCGCCTGGATTCGCGATCATGATCCAGAACGCTATGAGCGCAGCTACAAGTTCCTCAATGTGCTCGACTACATGAACCTGCGCCTCACCGGCAGGTTCTGCGCCACGCGCGACTCCATCCTCACCGCCTGGGTAACGGACAATCGTGATCCTGCCTGCATTCGTTACGATGATCGTCTGATCACTATGCTCGGTATTGATCGCTGCAAGCTACCCGAGATTGTCTCCTCCACTGATGTGCTCGGGCCGTTGTTGCCCAGGGTCGCCGAAGCACTCGGTCTGGCGCGAGATACGCAGGTCGTTGCTGGTGGAGTGGATAATTCCGTGGTAGCAGTGGGCGCGGCGGTGGAAGACTACGCCAGCCATCTCTATCTGGGCACCTCGTCCTGGTTGGGTGCCCACGTACCTTTCATGAAGACTGACATTCGCAACAAAATCGCTAGTGTGCCTTGCGCCGTTACAGATCGTTATCTGGCCATGGCAATGCAGTCATCGGCTGGTGCTAATCTCTCTTTCCTACGCGATCGTATCCTGTTCCATCCCGATGAATTGCTGAGCGACGAGCAACGACCTGATGTCTACGAGATCCTCAACAAGATTGCAGCGCGCGTGCCGTCCGGTGCCAACGGGCTTATCTACATGCCCTGGCTGTTCGGGGAACGCACCCCGGTAGACGATCCGAACCTGCGCGCCGGTCTCATTAACCTTTCGCTGGCGCATACGCGTGAAGATATCATTCGTGCCTTTATGGAAGGCGTTGCGCTTAACACGCGCTGGATGCTGGAGCCCTTCATAGGACTGCTTGGGAGTGATCCTGGTGCCATTGCCGCTGTAGGTGGCGGCGCGCAATCGGATCTGTGGTGCCAGATCATTGCAGACGTTACAGGCCATCCGATCCGCCAGCTAGCCGATCCTATCCAGGCCAACGCCATTGGCGCTGCCTTCATCGCAGGCGTTGGTACGGGTGCCCTGAATTTTAACGATCTGCCAGCGCTGCAGCGTCAGCGTCAGGTCTATGAGCCTGCTGCGGACTTGCGCAACCTGTACGATGACCGTTTTGCCGTACTTGTTGAATTGCGGCACAAGCTGGCGCCTCTCTACCGGCGCCTAAATTCTTCTACAGCCATCAATGGGGGTGCCTATGCTCGCGCATGAGGAACGTCAGAGTATTGTTGATTTATGCATAGAACTCTCGCAGCGAGGCTATCTGGCCGGCACTGGGGGCAACGTCGCGCTGCGGCTCGATGCTGGACATTTTGCTGTTACTCCTTCGGCCACTGACTATCTGACGATGACGACCGAAGATGTCTGTGTGGTACGGTTATCAGATCTAAAGTGTATCTCTGGGGAGCGCGCACCTTCGGTGGAAATGGGGTTGCACGCACGTGTGTTTCGCCACCGGCCTGACGTCAGCTGCAGCATTCACACGCATCAGCCGGTAGCGAGTGCCTGTGCACTGCTTGGTGAAACCCTTTACATCGACGAGATTCACATACGTCGCTCCATTGGTAAGCGGGTTCTGACCATTGGCTATATGCCATCGGGGACCTCTCTACTAGCCGGCATGGTGGGCCGTACGCTACGCTCTGATATAAACGCCTACCTGATGCGCAATCATGGTGTTCTCTGCTGTGGGGAGAGCATGGGGGCAGCGTTGCAGACCGTCGAGTATCTGGAACAGCAGGCGTATCGCTGGCTTAGCACCCGCATCCTGGATCAGATAATCACCAATCCTCAGCGCGCGGTGGCCTTGCGCCGCGTTCTCTCCTTGCTGGAGGACAAATGAACGCTTTCATCCTATTCCTAACACTATTTTATCCTGGTATACCTTCATGAACATGATGCAGAACAATGCAATATTTGAGTGGCCCGATGTCGAATCCCTCTATCGACGCTTCGACGAACTGGTACATCAGCCCATGCGTCCGATCAGGGCAGAGGGTATGGCACAGGTTATGCGTTATTTTGATCAACGCTGTCAGGGTTCCAGGCGTCTATCGGAGGCAGCCGAAGGAGTGATTCCCGGTGGCGTACAGCATAATCTGGCCTTCAACTACCCATTCCCACTGGCGATGAAAGAGGCGCATGGCGCTCATCTGACCGATGTTGACGACAACCGCTACATCGACTTTCTGCAGGCTGGCGGCCCCACCTTGCTTGGCTCCAACCCGTCGACCTTACGGCAGAAGGTGAACGAGGTGCTAGAACAATGCGGGCCAGTCACCGGTCTGTTGCATGAGTATGAAGTGAAGCTGGCCGAACTGGTCTGCCAGAGCATGCCGGGCGTGGATATGCTACGCCTGCTCGGTTCCGGCACAGAGGCCGTGATGGGTGCGGTACGCCTGGCGCGAGCCTATACGAAAAAACGCTGGGTCATCAAGATCGGCGGTGCCTACCACGGTTGGAGCGATCAACTCGTCTACGGCATGCGCCTGCCCAGTACTGGGCGTATGGAAGCCGTGGGTATCCCGCGTGGCGCTACGGCACTGACACAGGAGTGTTATCCAAATGACCTGGATGCCCTGCGCCGTAAGCTGCAACTCAATCGCCTGCGCGGCGGCACCGCCGCTGTGCTGCTCGAGCCTCTGGGGCCGGAGAGTGGTACGCGTCCGGTAGATTTCGATTACAATCGCCAGGTGCGCGCGTTGTGCGATGAATTCGGTGCCCTGATGATTTTTGACGAAGTCGTCACCGGCTTTCGCCTTGGCCCCGGTGGTGCTCAAGCTTACTTCAATGTCAAGCCGGACATCACCGTGCTTGGTAAGTGCCTCGCCGGTGGATATCCTATGGCTGGTGCCATCGGTGGTCGGCGCGATGTCATGATGCTGCTAGTCGGTGGCATCGGCTCCACCTCTAGACGAGCTTTTGTCGGCGGTACCCTGTCGGCTAATCCGCTCTCTTGCGTCGCAGGTTACCATGCTCTACTTGAGGCGCAGCAACGCGATGCGGCTGCCATAGCGAGTCGTGCCGGAGACCGCCTGCGTCGCGGCCTTGAGGAGATCATCGAGCGTCTCCACTTGCCTTACGTAGCCTACAACATGGGCTCGATCGTGCACCTGCAAACCTCGGGCGTGCTGTTGCTTAACACCAGCAATCTGTTCAAGCTGTTGCGGGTTAAGAACGAAGCTAAGGAGCGTAAGCATATGATGGAGGAGATGGGCGCGGCCTACTCGGCGCATGGGCTCATTACCCTGGCAGGTAGCCGCATCTACACCAGTCTAGCGGATAGCGACGAGGTAATCGATGAAGCGCTCAACCGTTTCGAAGATGTGTTTAAGCTGGTATGAGGTCATGATTCGATGATGGAGCCGGATATACTGAAAAATAAATGGCTAGAAACTCGTAATCGAATGGTCGACAAGGAGCTGTTCCGCGATGGCGCCAGCCTCTCCATACGCTGCCCCACGAGCAAGGCAATGTGGTTTGGCCAGGTGGTCGATGCCGCGCCTGCCTTAATGCTCTGGTCTGATGCAGTAGCGAGCGGATTATTACCGGCTTTGCATGCAGCTGTCTACCAGTTGCGCCCCGATGTCGGTGCCATCACCTGGGGTGGCGGACCATTCGGCGACTGTCTGGTAGATTTCGGAGGCCTGCTACCGCAGGTATTCGACGAGCAAGCACGCCACATCGGTCCCATGTCGCCACCGATAGCGGGCGACAGCGGACTCGAAAAAGCTCTGAGCAATGGGGGCAACGCACTGTTAGTGGATGGTGTGCCATTATGCTTTGGCACCACCTGCTCGAGGTTGGCCCTGAATATGGAGCTGTTTGAAAAATGCACCAAAGCCTACGTGCTGGCAGTCGCCACCGGGGGGAGTGTAAAAACTGTGCCCTGGTTGGTGCGTAGGATCGCTAACTCACGCCTTGTCAAGGATCAACGTCGAGCAGCAGAGGCCTTTGCTATGGGAGAGCTGCCAGCAGAGAGTAATGCATACTAGTGTTTGTAAGAACTATAACTACAGGAGGAGCCCCATCATGGAGACCGTACTTTCTCCACTGTTTTCACTACGTCAGATAAGCGCCGCACTGCTCGTCGGCTCATCCGCTTTGCTAATGCTCGGCCTGCAACCCTTACTGCTAGGTGAAATGGTGGCCAGGCAGGTCATCACTCTGGAAGGGGTCGGTATAGTCGCCATGGGGGAGATTATCAGCCTCGGGCTAGGTGTTTTATTAGGCGATGCGCTGCTGCCCTTATCACGCTACAGGCTCATCATGGTGTTGGCTGCGCTGCTAGTCGCCTTGCTGGATGCTGCCACATGCTTCGGGACCGGAGACGTCCAGCTTGTCAGTCTGCGCGCAGCAGCCGGACTGGCAGAGGGCGTGCTCGTCTGGGTCACTACCAGCATCGTGGTTCGCTCCTTCAAACCTGATCGCCTGGCTGCCGTTTTCATCGTTATTCAAACCTTGAGCCAGGCTGGCATAGCGGCGTTGCTGGCAATGCTCATTGTACCTCGCGCAGGCTGGCAGGGTGGCTTCGCCCTGGTGGCCGGAATCTCCTTACTAGTGTGCCTGCTTGTCCGCTATCTGCCTGGGGAACTAAAACCATTGCGTACCGATGACATGGGTGGCGTGAGTTGGTCTTTCACCACTATGCTGCCGCTGATCATAGCATTTCTTCAGATGGCTGCCATCGGTTCGCTCTGGGCCTACCTGGAACCTCTGGGCAAGGCTATCGGCTACGACGACAGGGGGGCTCAGACGTTGATCTCAGCTGTATTGATTATGCAGGTTCTTGGCGGCTCGCTAGCCATTTTCGCGGTTCGACGACTTAGTACCAGGATGACGTTGACGGCTGGGGCTATTGTACTGGCGACAGTAGCTTATTCTATGCATCAATTAGCGCTGGGCAGCCTGGTACCTTTCGCTATCCTGCTGATGGCATTCGGTTTTACCTGGTTGTTCATCATGCCCTTTCACATCGGCCTGGCGTTTATCATCGACCCTAGTGGTCGTGTCGCCCTTCTGGTGCCTGCTATGCAGTTGTTGGGCAGCGCTATGGGACCATTGATCGCCTCCTTTATGGTGCAAGGGGACGAGGTCGGTACGGTAACGCTGGTCAGTAGCAGCTTTGCTATATTTGCTATCGCGATATTGTTGAGCGGTGGTATGTACTTCGTGAGTGATGCCGTTCAGGAAGAAGAGTCGTGAGTCACGCCGACGCCAGTGAACTCGATGCACGCTTGATAGCACAATGTTTCGATGCACAGCAGGCGACGGCACTGCGCTTGCGCAACAGTGTAAGCAAACAGCGCAAGCGTAAGTTGGCACAGCTGAGAGATGCTCTGCTGGCACGACGGGATGCTCTGTACCAGGCTTTTCATGAAGATTTTCGCAAGCCCGCCGCCGAAGTCGATCTGACGGAAATTCTGCCTGTTGTTCACGAGATTCAGAGCGTAATACGGAATCTGCATCGTTGGATGCGTCTCAGGTGGGTCATGCCGACACTGATGATGCTGGGGAACTCGGCACGGGTGACCTATCAGGGCAAGGGCCGTTGCCTCATCATCGGGCCATGGAACTATCCAGTGGCGACGCTGATCGGTCCTCTGGTGTCGGCCATCGCCGCAGGCAATACGGTGATTCTTAAACCCTCTGAATTCACACCAGCAGTGAATCAGGTCCTCGCCGAAGTAATTGCCGAAGTCTTCGATCCCACCGAAGTAAGCCTGATTGAAGGTGGTGTGGAGACAGCTCAGACTCTGCTCAAACTTCCCTTCGATCATATCTTCTTCACCGGCTCGCCGGCCGTGGGCAAGCTGGTGATGGCTGCTGCTGCGAGGCATCTGGCTTCCGTGACTTTGGAACTGGGTGGGAAATCACCTGTTATCGTCGATGGGAGCGCTGATCTCAGGCGTGCCGCTGAAACGATCATGTGGGGCAAGCTCGTCAATGGGGGACAGACCTGCATCGCGCCTGACACCTTGTTCGTCGAGCGCAGTGTACGTGACGAACTCATGCGCCACTGTAAGGAGGTCATCGCCGAACGCTACGGCCACAGCGACACCGAGATTGCCGCCAGCCCCGACCTGGCGAGAATGATCGACCAGAGTCATGCCGGGCGCGTCGCTGAGTTGATCGATTCAGCATGCGAGGCGGGCGCGCAAAAGATCATCGGCGGCACTCATGACGCATCGCAGTGCCATGTTGCCCCGACACTTTTGGGCAATGTTCCGCCTATGGCGCAGATCGCCCAGCAGGAGATATTCGGGCCGGTGCTGCCGGTTGTTGAGTTTGACGATATCGGTGAAGTGATCTCGCACATCATCTATCGCCCAAAACCTCTGGCCCTCTACCTGTGGAGCAAGCGACAGAAAACTATTCGTCGAGTGTTGAGAGAGACCAGTTCGGGCAGTGCGGTTGTCAACCACTGCATAGTGCAGTTCGCCCACAGTGGTCTACCTTTCGGTGGTATTGGCCATTCAGGCATAGGCAATGCCCACGGCTACTATGGTTTTAAGGCATTCTCCCATGAGCGAGCGATGTTGTATGGCGGCTGGTTGCAGACGGTCAAGCTCTTCTTCCCGCCCTATACGGCAGGGAAGAGACGCTTGATCGGTGCAATGCTCGCGCTGTTGCGCAGAATCTAAAACTGCAAACTCACAGATTTTTTCCTGAAGGGAAGGGGGGACTGATTATGTCTTCAGGGTTAAACCTGGATTACGCAGTTGACCGCTCGTATAAGAGGGTAACCCACTGTTTCAACGACATTAAAGTTGATGTATCTTTTCACGCTCCGAAGCCAGATGGTTCCTGGTGCTTCTAGTTCTTTAATATTGATTGTGAAGAATTATTGCCACTGCTGGCTTTAATTATGCCAGACAAAGTATTTTTATCTGGTCTCTCAATAAAATGCTGATGAGAGTATAGGGTCTATGACCCTATAATATCGACAGGAATAATTTGCCTGATACATTCATTAGCAAAAGCCTGATAGAAACTCTGACACATTATGCGTGTTTTCACCTCTGAAGTTAAATTGGGACACTGCCCCATTTGTGCTGCCAGGGTATTAAACACGACAAAACCTGTTCAAAACTTCGACATGCCCCCATGTTAGGCCTATTATTAGAAGATAATCTCATGAATTAGAGAGTGCAGGTCTGTACTAGCCAGCATTATAAAGTTCTAGACGTAGTAATCGAGAACTAAGGATTAGCGCTGCATTGTGTTATCTATGGAGAAGAAGGTGCCATGCTTAACAAACAATCTATTCCCGCGGTCATCGATAACTCCGCTAGCACAGTCGATATCAAAATTGATGATTCTAAGCATATGGTCATGCTGACGGTACGTAAACAGATCGAAAATGTGCGCAAAAAGCTCAATTGGCAACTGCGTGATCTGGAGTTCTATACCCGTTCAAGAATTACTGCACTGATCAGCCACACATTCGTGTTACTCGAGCAAAATCTGAAAAACCCTATATAAGGAAATAATACATGACTAAATCCAGTCCAAGAAAAATCCCCAGAAAAAAAGAGTGTCCAGGACAAAGTACATATCTTGCCAGCAATTACCAAAAACACTTACTGGCATTAATGGATTGGAAGAAATTACTAGTGGCGGATTTCCTAAAGGACGGTCAACGCTGTTATGTGGGGGTACGGGCGGCGGTAAGACACCGTTCGCGATGGAGTTTCTAGTGCATGGTGCTGACGATAACGAAAAGTTGCGGCCTGTGTATTTCTCCTGCCTGGGCCTGGGTAAAGAACTCGGGCTGGAAGTGGTGGCAGAGGGAGTAGAGGGATCAGACAGATAGGATTGTGTTAGTAAAACCGAGTGCGTCATCGTGCAGGGGTATTTTTATTTCTATGCCGATGCCTGCTGAAGACATTCCTGACTGGATACGTCGCTGGCAGGATAATTCGCCTCCATGATTGGAGGATAGATTAGGCAGCAGAATGAAGGGTTCCACATTCGCGGATCTACAATGGATAAACAGAGAGCAATAAAGGCTGCACTGCTGCGGCAGATGCTAGCTTCAAGCAATACATCAATTATTACAAGCACACTGCTTGCGATGATCCTGGCTTATGAGCTACAAGGTCTGATCGATACCAGTGTGATTACAATCTGGCTTACGTTGACTGTATTTGTCGCTATCGCTCATTCCATTCTTGTTTTTGTATATAAACGTAACCCGTTGGATAAAAAAACCTCGCCTGATGTACGCTTGCTGAGATTTCGTCTTGGTGTGCTGACAGTTGGTTTAGTGTGGGGGATGGCAGGGGTTATGATGTTCCCGTTTAATGACCCTCTTCATCAGTTGTTTTTATCTTTCATACTAGCTGGTTTAACGGCTGGCGGCGTGCTTTCATATGCTGCAGATCTTACCAGTGCCATAGGTTTTTCTATATTAGCTTCCATGCCTATTGTCATTCGCCTGTTTGTAGTAGGAGACAGTTTTTATGTGTCGGTAGGCATGGCTGTCATACTGTATCTTGGCTTTTTGATCGTGATCTTGCGTTATATGAATAGCAGTATTCGTGAAAACATTATTCTGCATCTCGAGGCATCAGCGCGTGAGGATACAGCGAGAGAGCGCTACCAGTTATTGCTGAATTATTCACCCATTGGCATTATGTATTACGATACCAATCTTGTCGTCACCTACTGTAATGATCGCTTCGCAGATACTTTGCACTACCTTCGTGTGCGCCTTATCGGACTGGATCTGAAACAGCTCAATGATCACTCTTTTCTGCCCGCCTTAACAAAAGCGCTGGAAGGAGAGTATGGCTATTACGATGGGCATTATTTTACTGCTTTCAACGAGGCCATTAGATGGATAACTATGACCTGTGTACCTTCGCGTAATGCTGCAGGAAAGATCATAGGCGGTGTGAGTATCGCGCAGGATGTCACAGCGGTGCATGAATCTAATCAACAAATGTACTCTCTACTAAACTCTATGGCTGAGGGAGCCTATGGCATCGACAAGAAAGGGCGTTTTAAATTTGTAAACCGTGCACTTCTGAAAATACTTGGCTATGAACATGCCGATGAACTTATCGGCAGGAATGCTCATCAACTCATTCATCATTCATATCCAGATGGCAGAGTTTATCCAGATTCGAACTGCAATTCGTTTTATGCATTTCTTGAAAAAAAGGAAATTCACGTAACGGATGAAGTATTCTGGAAAAAAGATGGAAGCGCTATACCTGTGGAATACTGGTCGCAGCCCATCATCAATGAGGGTTTTGTACTCGGTGCAGTGGTTACTTTTGTCGATATTACTGAACGCAAGCTGGTGGAAGAGCAGATACACAGTCTTGCCTTTTATGACTCTTTGACGCAACTCCCCAACCGTCGTCTATTGATTGACCGCCTGAGTCAGGCGATACAGGCCAGCACACGCAGTGGCCGTTATTCTGCAGTGCTATTTCTTGATCTGGACAACTTTAAGCCACTTAATGATTTGCATGGTCATAGCGTTGGAGACCTGTTATTGATTGAAGTTGCCAAAAGATTGAAAAGTTGTGTACGTCAGGTAGATACGGTAGGCCGTTTTGGTGGTGATGAGTTTGTGGTTGTTCTCAGCGAACTGGATAAGGATAAGACCAATTCCTCATTGCTAGCAGGCAATGTGGCTGAAAAAATCCGTGCCACTCTGGCCGAGCCCTACACGCTACAATATAGCAAGGACAAAGCAACGGAGAAAACGGTGCAGCACCGGTGCAAGGTAAGCATCGGTGTGGTGGTTTTTCTCAACAAGGACGTTACTACAGACGATCTGATCACATGGGCTGATAAAGCGATGTACCGCGCTAAGGAAGCAGGGCGTAATGCAGTTGTGTTGGATGATTCGAAACCCTGACTGGCATGAAATTTCAACAGGTAGCTTAACTCAGTTAAATACGCGCAACATGGTAATGTGGATCATCTTCAGCTACTTCAACTTCTATCAAGCTACCAGCAGATGTTATCATTTTCTGGCATTCTGGACTAAGGTGACGAAGCCTCAATCTCTTACCAGCTTTACGATAACGCTCGGTGATAGCATTTAGAGCTTCCATACTTGAGTAATCCGCAACTCGGGCTTCTTTAAAGTCGATAATGACCTGATCAGGATCAGTAGCAGGCGAAAGTCTCTCGGCAAATTCACGCACCGAACCAAAGTACAATACGCCCTGAAGATTATAGATTCGTGTACCGTCTTCGAGGCTGTGTGGATTCAGGCGGACATGCTGAGCACTCTGCCAGGCGAATACCAGTGCAGAGACGATCACACCGGCAAACACGGCTAGCGCCAGGTTATGCATGATGACCGTTGTCAGAGTCACGACCAGAATAACGATGACTTCAGAGAAAGGTACTTTGCCTACAGTCATAAAGCTTGCCCATTCAAAAGTACCTATCACTACCATAAACATAACGCCAACCAGTGCAGCGATTGGGATCTGGCTAATAACTGGCCCACCCAGCATAATCAGGATGGTCAGTGTTATTGCAGCAATAAACCCCGACCAGCGTCCGCGTCCGCCCGATTTTATGTTAATCAGACTCTGACCAATCATTGCGCAACCACCCATGCCTCCAAACAGGCCGGACAGGAAGTTAGCTCCACCCTGAGCAAAACATTCACGGTTGCCATGACCACGTGTCTCGGTCATGTCATCTATGAGCTGTAATGTCATGAGTGATTCGATAAGACCTACCAGAGCGACAGTTACAGCAGTTCCTCCGATCAGCAGCAAGGTGCTGGTATTCCATACAATATCGCCAGGCCATGAAAAAGTTGGCAATGAGGCATTGAGCGATTCGCTACCAGTGCCTTCATAAAGTACGTCTGCAATAGTTTTGGTGCTGACCACATCAAAGTAAGTCAGCAGACTGACACCGACGATTGCTACCAGTATAGAAGGTACTGCCTGAGTCAGTTTTGGGAAGAATTGAATGATTGCCATAGTGAGTAGCGCTAATGCGCCCATGACGATTAACTGACTATTGTCTAACCAGTTACCGTTCACATCACGAAAGGAATCAAACTGAGCCAGCAGGATCAGGATAGCGAGGCCATTTACAAAACCCATCATCACAGGGTGGGGTACTAATCGAATAAATCTACCTAGCTTTAATGCACCGACAAGGGCCTGGATGATTCCAGCCAGTAGTAAAGTAACTAATAGGTACTGCATGCCTAGATTATCGACGCCCATTTCCAGTCCGGTGGTTGTACCGATGTCTACCACCTTGGCAACAACAACAGCTATTGCACCAGTTGCGCCTGAAATCATACCTGGGCGACCACCGAAGGATGAGGTAATCAAGCCAAGGAAAACCGCCGACCAAAGGCCAACGATAGGGTCTACACCTGCAATAAAGGAAAAAGCGATAGCCTCAGGAACAAGTGCTAGAGCGACTGTTAAGCCGGATAAGGTATCGTCTTTATAGTTACCATTTTTCTTTTCGAAAAGTTTAAAAAGCATTAGAAAATAATCTGCCGGAATCGTGTATAGAAACAGGACTCAAAGTGGTTATATGGGGGAAATACTGAGAAAGATGAGTATAATAAAAGTCTTATATACATATTGCAAGCAGAGATAAAATCTTTCCAAAATGGTGCACTCACAATCACATACAGTACGAAATTTTTCGTCTGAATGCTTATCCGGCAGCTGACAAACGATATAAATCAACAAAGAATTTTTTAAACCCACATAACTTAAAGGTCAGCTAAATGATTCGTGAGACAACAGACAGGGATGCGAAGACAATAGCCGAAATCTATAATCACTACATCAGGTATTCAGTCATCTCTTTTAGGAAGAAGACGTAACAGCCAGTGATATGCATAGAGCGCATACATAAGATTCAGATGTCAGGATTTTCATGGCTGGCAGCAGAGATCGATGGAGCTGTGATTGGTTATGCTACATGAAAAATTAGAATGGAAAAGGTAGGGCATTTCAAAAAGGTTGGATATAAGTTTGGAGAGTGGGATTGATGTCGGTTATTGGTAGCTGCAACCAGGCGCTTGATACAGGTAATAATCTGAGTAGTCGGCTTTCAATCAGGACATTTGACCAGACACTTACACTTTCGCCTTTACTGATCCATGGCAAACCGTGAGTAGGGACACAACCAAAATAAGATTGAAAATCACTTAC
The DNA here is from genome assembly GCA_050292965.1 of Gammaproteobacteria bacterium. Classification (GTDB taxonomy): domain Bacteria; phylum Pseudomonadota; class Gammaproteobacteria; genus JACNJF01. The sequence goes on from JBNKMF010000006.1 coordinate 122,785, forward strand.
TCTGGATATTCCAGCAAATATGCTTGAGGCAGCAAAGATGTATCTGGTAGTACAACTTTTTCTACCCAGGATAAAACTCACTTACACATATTAGTTAGAGTAAATTCTACGCGCCGATAGCTAAGCTGCTGTCAAATTTGATAATATTCACTTATCCACATTTTCTGTTGATAAGTCTGTGAATAAGTATTTGAAAATAATGTCCAGGCCGCGCCAATGTTACGGTTGTGTTAAATTGTATGATTTACGAGCAATTTTTATTTATCCCGTATTTTCAAAGACTTACCAGTAGCAATATTTGTATAGGAAAAAATGCATACGAATAATGACATCTTTTCAAAGCGTGAATATAAATGTGTATATCTTTCTATTGTCAATACCAAAAAACAGTGTTTTACAATTTTTTTGCCTATGCAGGGATTTTTTCGCCAGGCCTGTGCGGTGGTTCCAAAGCCAGGGGTGATCGCCAGAATATGCAAGCAATTCTCCAACCAGCAACTTAGGCAAGAAACATCATAACGTCATACTGTATCAGCTATTAAAATTTCTAACTCGTCAACGCTTTCAAGCGGTGGTGGATCGTCACAATGGCGATTATCGAACACGATCACTAAGTTGCCGGGATCAACTGGTCTCACTGCTTTTCTGTCAGCTATCAGAACGGCGGTCATTACTTGATCTGGTGGATAGTTTTAACAGTAAAAACACTCATCATTACCTCCTCGGCACACGACTAATCCATCACTGGCAGATGCTAATCGAGACCGACCCATAGCTTTTTTTCAGGAATCTTTCTTTTACCTACTGGAAAAGTCCGTGACCGTTTAGCGAATCGAGATGCAACAAAGATGGTCTGGCTGATGTAACGACCATTGAACTCAACTTGAATCAGTATGAGTAGGCAAAGTTCAGATCCACCAAAGCTGGGAGTAAACTCTTACGGTATATGACCTTCATGCGGAGGCCTCTGTGTTTTTCGAGATGACCACCGCACCTTTTTCATGAAAAAGCAGGGCTGGAAAGTAATGATCTCTAATATTAGAAACAAGTGCTAAATATGTTGGTATGAACAAGTCACTCAGGCCTGCACCTGATATGTCACGCATCTACCCATGTACCTTCTTGTGGCATAGTTTGCTATTCCGCTTCGTCACGCCTTGATCTACACCACCCCAAACGAACACTTCAACCGTCCAACTGCGGATTCCAGGTTGATAGGTCGGCCACAAAAGCCCGTATAATGGATTATCACGCAGTATAAATTGCGGCAATAAAATACTTAAAAACCTGTCAAGTATGTCACAGAATATTTTCTCAGCATGGCCTTGTTGGGTGTCTTTAAAGCAGAAATGGATCGTATTTATGACTCAGTGATAACAGTGGAATATTAAAATGGAGGCTGAGTAAAATTGATGTATACAATGAATGCTTTAATGTTTTTTACTTAAAAAATTATCATGCTATTGTCATCATGATAAAGCGCGATTTTATATGCCTTAAGAACCCTCGATCAACAGACAAACTACAGTCTGGTTTCGATCACTGATCATAGAGGTCAGACTAAATTAACTTCAAAAAAATTATTTCCCAATCCGATCGTTAAAGGTTAAATGCGTTAAAAGGTCTGATTTTGATTTGTGCGAAAAGTCTCACAATATTTTACGCTCTTATGTATACAGGCTGTCTTTATTAAAAGCGATATTGATATTTTTAATGCCAAGCATTTGATTTTTGAATTCGGAGTAAAGACCTAACTGTTCTGAATGTTGAGTTGAAGCGCGTTTTTAGGGACTAAAGTTAGTCTTATGGCAGCAGTTGATGAACAGTAGTTCTGTATCAAAAAATATAAAGGGGACTGAATGGATAATATATTCTAAATATTTAAATTTGAATCGATATTTGGCATGAATATGCGAGCATAAAACAACCACTGCATGTAATCGAATTTGATAATTATATTTAAATGGGGGCAGTATGAAACGGGCGGATATTTTTTATCAAAAAACTCCGATCTCGATAAATTTTGATACATATAACCTTACTTGAACTCAGGGGATTGACCGTATAGGATTTAGGTCAGTAGCGTTAGGCAACTTTTCGAATGAAGTAATAAAGAGCACCTCACAAACCAGGAATTAGAATCCTGAATGTGCTTTTGGGAAGGGGCTGCTGTTAAAATTTTTGTTCTGCATGACTGGTGTGATAAGGGCCTGTCGATGCGTAATACCTGATGGAGTGTTCATAATGATTTTCCGTGGTCAACAATCAAAGCCCCGCTTGCTATTCACAAGCGTGGTTCTTCTTCTGATTTTCGTATTAAGTGGCTGTAGCCCGGATGATGGCAAATCTGGCATCCCGGATCCAGCTCCGGTGCCAACTCAGACGCCAACGCAAACGCCAACACAGACTCCAACACAGACTCCAACACAGACTCCAACGCAAACGCCAACACAGACGCCAACACAGACGCCAACACAGGATCCAGTCACGTCAATCAATCAGCAGCCGAGCGCCAGGATCACAGCTCCTCAGAGCGCTACTTCAGGTGAGACGGTCACGCTGGATGGCAGCGGCTCATCCGACCCGGATGGAGACACCCTTAGCTACCAATGGAGCAAAACTGCAGGGCCGGAGATTATGCTTTCAAATACTACAGGCAACAGCCTCAGCTTTATAGCGCCGTCGGTAGAGCAATCACAACAGATCGGTTTTAAATTGACAGTGGATGATGGCCAACTCTCCAGCAGCACAAGCGTGAGTATGCAGATCTCACCAATACCAGACAATAACGCACCATCTATTGTCTCCAGATTGCCTCAGCAGGATCAGATCGATGTATCGCCTTCGGTACAGATCCGTGTTGACTTTGATGAGGCACTGCTTGCAAGCAGCGTTAATAATCAGAGTTTAGTGGTTAGCCA
>JBNKMF010000007.1:0-98573 GCA_050292965.1 Gammaproteobacteria bacterium
GCACGATCCCACTGCCCCATTACTGTGAGCAGTTGAAACAAAAATACTCTATGTTTAACATTGGAAGGATCGCTGCGCACTGTTGCCTGCAATTGAAGTAGCGTTTCTTCCAGTTCACCTTGTGATAGACTTTCCTGTGCATCCATAACATCCCCTTTATTTCACCGTGGATTTGGCTGACGTGGAAATAATTCGACAGCATTCTGATAACAAATATTCAAATACACTCTGCCTCACTTTCAAATCCCCGCATAAGCGTATGGAATTTGAGCTTTAGCCAGGGCACTTATGATGAGGTGCCCTGGTGTTATCAGGCATAAACATAGGTGTCAGGATGCATCTACGTTATTTGCGATGTTCCAGCCAACAATAACTGAGGCATCACCAGAACCATCGGCCATCTGCGGTACATACTCAGTCTTGAATTCAGAGAAATTTAAAGTGATATTCTCCGTTATCCGATCCTCACCACCAGAGCCCCCAGTGGAAACCGAAGAAATCAGACCGCCTTTCATTGTGATAATCATGTATTCAAGGGGTGTTTCCCCTGCCTTACGCACCACTAATGTGGCCTCTTCAAAATGCTTGCCATTACAGCACATCTTCATTAGATTGGCTGAAGCCTTATCAACATAGTGGGTAAATGAGAGGTCCTGTACGTTGACCTTACCAGCACCACCACCTGGCCCACTATGTGTAGTACCTGATTGCGACATCCCCCAACTCCACGACAATACATCTATCTCACCTGCATGCACATCATCTACAGACTCACCTTCTATATCATCGATTTTTATAAACATATCTACAGCCATGATAATCTCCTTTCTCAAAAATTGATTATTTACCACTCGTTTCACTGAGAATAACTATTAAACAGCACGAAAATACTCAGCCCCTTTTTATGTACAACTGTGGTTACATGACTGCGTTAAGACGCTATACCCTCGTCGACTTCATGTTTAACTACAATGCACATAACCTGATGAAACACTTCATTAACTACCCTTTACTGACGGCAGCTTGGACACAAGCCTCAACGACACGGTAAGTCCTTCCAGCTGATAATGCGGCCGTAAAAAAAACTTTGAGGTATAGTACCCCGGATTGCCCTCTACTTCCTCTACAACAACCTCAGCAGCGGCCAACGGTTTACGCGCTTTAACATCTTCACTGGAGTGCTGCGGATCGCCATCGACGTAATTCATAATCCAGGCCTGTAGCCACTTTTGCATATCCTCACGTTCCTTAAATGAGCCAATCTTGTCACGCACAATACACTTCAGGTAATGCGCAAATCTGCAAGTAGCAAACAGGTATGGCAAACGCGCTGACAGATTGGCATTAGCTGTCGCATCTGGATCGTCGTATTCGGCTGGTTTCTGCAGTGACTGAGCACCAATGAAGGCGGCGACATCTGCATTTTTTTTGTGCAGCAGCGGCATAAATCCATTCTTTGCCAGCTCCGCCTCACGGCGATCACTTATGGCAATCTCTGTTGGGCATTTCATATCAACACCACCATCATCGGTGGGGAAGGTATGTGTCGGCAGTTCTTCAACTAAACCACCAGACTCAATACCGCGAATACGCGAACACCAGCCATACATTTTAAAAGAGCGGTTGATATTGACTGCCATTGCATAGGCCGAATTAGCCCATGTATATTTACTACTATCAGCACCCTCGGTTTCTTCCTCAAAATTAAACTCTTCAACCGGATTCGTTTTGGCTCCATAAGGCAGGCGAGAAAGAAAACGGGGCATTGCCAGACCAAGGTAGCGCGCATCTTCTGACTCGCGCAATGAACGCCATGCCGCATATTCAGGTGTGGTAAAGATCTTGGTTAAATCACGTGGATTACTCAACTCCTGCCAGCTATCCATTTGCATAAGTGTTGGAGCTGCTGCAGCTATAAATGGCGCATGCGCAGCGGATGAAATTTGTGCAATCTGCCCAAGCAACTCGACATCTGGTGGGCTGTGATCAAAGTAATAATCCCCCACCAGACAGCCATAAGGCTCACCACCAAACTGGCCATATTCTTCCTCGTAAAGTTTTTTGAAGATCGGACTTTGGTCCCAGGCCGTCCCCTTGTAACTTTTCAAGGTTTTATGCAGGTCTTTTTTTGAAATGTTCAACACTCGAATTTTCAGCATCTCATCCGTTTCAGTGTTATTGACCAGGTGATGCAACCCTCTCCAGGCACCCTCGAGTTTCTGGAATTCTTCATTATGCATGATGAGGTTAATTTGATCGCTCAGTTGTTTATCGATCTCAGCAATCATTGACTCGATCGATTCCATCACATCCGTTGAAATCAGGCTGGTATATTGCAGCGCCTGCTCGGCAAGTGTCCTGACTGCTTCTTCAACCGCTTTTTTCGAACGATCTGACTTGGGCTTGAACTCTTTATCAAGCAGCGCGCTAAAATCGCTCGCTTCCAGAGCTTCTGATTCAGGTGCGACCTGTGCTTCAGTTTCAGTTTCAGCCATCTCTTATTTCTCCTCTTCCTTCTGTGTCTCGGCTGCGTCTTCCCCATTAGCGTTTGGCGCAGACACGAGTGCCTCTAAAAGTGCTGGATCAGCAATCGCTTTAGCAATTAACTCCTCTGCACCGGTTTTACCATCCATATAAGTTACCAGGTTGGAAAGTTGCGTGCGTGCCTGTAACAACTTATTCAGCACATCGACTTTGCGTGCAATGGCGGCGGGCGAAAAATCATCCATGCTTTCGAAAGTGATATCAACGCTGATATTGCCCTCGCCTGTCAGTGTATTGGGCACCTGAAATCCAGCTCGCGGTTTCATAGCCTTCATACGCTCATCGAAATTATCAACATCAATTTCAAGATATTTTCGCTCGGAGACTGGTGGTAGCGGGTTATCAGGATCCTGTTTACCAGAAAGATCCGACATTACCCCCATAACGAAAGGTAACTGCACTTTCTTTTCCGCACCATAGACTTCTACGTCATATTCTATTTGCACGCGAGGAGCACGGTTTCGTGCTATAAATTTTTGACTACTTGCTTTTGCCACAATTCATCTCCTTAAGTTTTATAAACCCGTAAATGATGCAGCCCATTCATTACAACACTACAGTATGGTACTCCATCCCTCGTTGCTGAATTATTTGCTATTTCTGATGGTTAACTCCACTGATTTCCTCTGCCTGTGTTACACCAGCAGGTGTCAGATCTCTCAGGATTTCCATAAAGTCCTTAGCAACCAGGCGTTTGGCACGCTGTAGCAACAGTGGTACCGGACTCGATGGTTCATGGCGTTTAAAGTAATCACATGCCATGTCTAATACCCGAATCACATCTTCCTGACTATTTATCGAGTTAGGAAACGACTGAACGGATGCCTGTGTACCGGGTGTCTCATTTTCCACTTCAGATGTAGCTATAGCTTCGCCATCACTAGCACTAGCACCTCGCTGAGATAAATGTTCAGTCATAATATGCTGTGCCTCCCTTAACAAATTCAACAGTGTACTGAAATCACCCATCTGCTTGGCACCAACCTTATCCATGAGTTGTGATTCTATGGCAGAAACACACTCAATAGACTGATTGATGGCATCAGCAGTGTTTTGTAGATCATCCAGTGGGGCATCCATAAATGCAGCATTTATGGTGGAAATTTCAACGGCTTTTTCATCAGAACTGGCCGGGAGAGACAGCTTGCCCAAAGTAATTAAAATATCACGAAGACTAAATCGACCAAGCAGTGGTGAATTAACCAGTATTGCTTCGCGTAAACTGTGTAATACAGTCTCTGGGTCGTAAAGCGTGGTTAGCGTGTTTATACGTAAGGTTGGGTCGTTATTGTCGTCGGGATCGAGTTGCGGGTGCACACTGTCCCAATAGTTTTCCAATAAGCCTTGAATCAATGTTAGGCCATCCCTTAAACCAGGCAGGCCTTCTGTATGTAACAATGAACGAGTCAGGTAAACAGCGACACGAAGATCTTTAGTGCGTTTGAACAGAGAAGTTGCCCTGGCTTTAACGGCAAGCCAATCCGCCTCTTCTGTTGGAATTAAGGTATCACCAATCTGTTGTTCAGGTTTGCCCTGAGCCGACCTTTCCATTTCTCCAAATTCAGGATCATACTCAAGATCTTCCCCGCACGGCAATTCTGTTGAGATCTCCTCAAGAAACTGTCCAGGATCCATGTTCGTCACAATACAACCCCAATTTGGTTACGCCAACCATTCTGCTCTCTTAGGTCGACTATAGATAGTTGTAATTCTGGGTCGATCAGTTAAATCGAATACACCCTCACTAGTGCTAAATTTTTAGTAAAATACCAATTTCCTATAGATCTGGTTAACCCATTAAAGCAGTATTCGGACTGGCAGGCAATGCTCATAGCCCAGTCGAGATACCATTAAAATATTGGGGTATAAACCATAATTCCAGGCCCCAATCTAACAGTGTGGAGCCTTTTTTGAAATCAGTCTTTTTATACTACATATCCCCTGTGTCGGCAATACTAATTTCTCTGTTGCTTGACGCCATCCTACGACGCAGTTGCTCATCCTTACGAATTGCAAGGAGTAACTTTATCTTTTTATTGTTTTAAGTGCCACAGCCAGTCGATCCAGCCAATAAAAACATCATGCGAGATTTATTGGATTAACTGTTAACAGTCCTGGTTTTTTCTTGTATTCTACGTTAACTATGGAAAACCTACTAAAATAATGGACTTGATAAAAGTGCATTTATACCAGGGAATAATACCTTTGACATGCATCTAACTCTAACAGTTATATCCTATAAGGGGGTACCACCTCCTACAGCGGCCTCTATTAGCATTGGGCATGAGCATATTACTATTGGCCGACGAAAAGGTAACTCATTGGTTTTAACTGATCCCGAAAATGTCGTATCTGGCAAACATGCAGAAGTCGAATATCGCGCAGATGGTTATTACATCACGGACACGAGTACCAATGGTATCGCCATAAACCAGACCGATAAGATGCTGAGGAACGGTCAAAGTGCCAAACTCAATGATAACGATTTACTGACATTTGGAGAATACGGAGTCAAAGTATCTATCACTAGTCAGACTGATCGTGCTGCCTCGCAGGACCTCAGCTACACAGAGGACTATGGAAACCCGAATTCTCTGCTCAATAGTAACGATAGACTCGACTCTGCATCAGAGGATCCTTTTGCCAATATTGCTTCAGCGGACGAAGATAAAGAAGACTTGATGGACCAGAACGCTCCAGACTATCATGACACAGCAGATCTCAGTTTTCTCAAATCTATTAGTAACTCAGACCCAAATAAACCCGACAAGACCTCTACTTATCTTGACACTACTGATCTTTTTGCCGATATCGAACCAACGAAAGAAGATAAAGAAGATCTGCTAGATCATAAAGCACAAAACTATAACGACGCCGACGATTTCAGCTTTCTCGACTCTTTTGTGAAATCGGATGAAATGGCGGCTGACAATGATAGAGCAAACACCAATACCAAAGATCCATTTGCTGAAATCGAGCCTACCAGCGAAGATAAAAATCATTTATTAAATAGTCATGAAACAGCGACCACGCAACCCCGGAAACCTGAGCAACAACCATCCTCAACTTCCAGCACACAAGTTGAACTGGAACATATCCAAAACTTTCTAAAAGGAGCGGGTATTGAAAATACTAGTCTCGCCAGCAACCTTAACGCGAAAAGCTTTTATCTCATAGGCCAGCTTTTGAGCTGTTCATTACAAGGGGCCATCCAGGTACTGTGGGCGAGGTCGAGAATCAAAAATGAACTAGGACTGGATGTTACTATTGTCCATGGGCGTAGAAACAATCCCCTTAAATTTTCTCCATCGGCACAAGAATCACTCATAAAAATGCTCTCCCCTATAGGAGAAGCCTATATGCCGGCTAAAGAAGCGATAGACGAGGCTTTCAGAGACATTGGCGCTCACGAAATGGCGGTTATGGCCGGAATGCGCACAGCACTTCACGACGTGCTAAAAAGGTTCAATCCAGAGCGTCTTGAGCAGCGCCTGCAAACAAAAAGTCCTATCAGCGTAAAAATACCGATACACAAACAGGCCATGCTATGGGATCTATTCCAGGATCTTTATGGTGAGATTGAAAAAGAGGCCCATGACGACTTCAACCACCTGTTTGGTCGAGCCTTCGCCAGAGCTTATGAAGACCAATTGCGAAAAACTAAAACATAACCGGTGAGCACAAAGTGAACAAACAACTATACCGACCATTCACACTTTTTATCTTTCTATTGATGACGTTACTTATTAGCGCCTGTTTTAGTAAGGACCCGCCAGCACCTGCAACCATTATCAACGCGCAAGTTCTCGCCACCGAGGCTATCAACCCGGATGGTGAAGGCCGATCTTCACCCATAGTTGTGCGGTTATATGAACTTAAAAACCTCGGTACCTTCAATACAACCGATTTTTTCCCTCTCTACAATGAAGAAGCAGCCACTTTCGGGAAAGATCTGGTTTACCGAAAAGAATTCAGTATGATGCCGGGTGGCAAAAAACTTTACACCAGAACACCGACAGCGGATACTCAGTACCTGGCAGTCATCGCCGCATTCCGTAACATAGATCAAGCAACCTGGAAGGCGGCTGTCCCAATACCTGTGGAACGCGTTACCAACCTGATTATTCAACTGGACAGGTTGTCGGTATCAATTCGAGCTGAGTAACAGTAATAACATCCATTAAATTTCACCAAAAAGGAGCGGGAGTAAGATGTCATGGCGTAATCCGGTTATCTGGACTCAAGGAATGTTTCTTCGTCCACAGCATTTCCAGCAGCAGGGAAGACATTTTCGTGGCTGGATAGAGGATCGCTGCGGAGGGCTTCACCCCTATTCCTGGGGAATCACACGACTCGAAATCGATACCCAGAAACTTTCACTTGGTAAATTTGCCATCAAAAGCTGTAGTGGCATTTTTCCTGACGGCACACCTTTCAATATGCCCGATAATCATCCGCTACCTCCACCTCTCGAAATTCAACCGCAACATAAAAATGAAACGCTTGAGCTCGCCCTGCTGCTCGAAACAGGTAATGGTATCGATGTCAGCAATGCCGAATCTGACCAGAGTCTAAGCCGATATATACGCCAGGAGCTCTCTATTCGTGACCAGCACACCGAATCTAACTCCGCTGAAGCTGTGATCGAAACCGGATCTTTGGCTACTCGCATTCGTCTCGGCAGCCAGGACAAGGGAGCTTTCGCCACAATCCCTGTAGCCCGCTTGATTGAACGCCGCTCTGATGACATGGTGCTGCTTGACGAACAGTTTATTCCCACCTGTTTGCATTGCATCGGCTCCCAACGGTTAACCGATAGCATAAGGGATATCCAGGGATTGTTGCACCACCGTGGAGAAGAACTGGCCAGCAGCCTGGGCTCACCTGGCGCTGGCGGTGTTGGTGAATTTGTTGGTTTCCTGCTGCTGCAGTGCATTAATCAATACGAACCGCTATTCAAACATCTGGTGCAAACTGCAGCGCTGCATCCTGAAACACTCTACAGCATACTGGTGCAGATGGCTGGTGAACTAGCCACGATCACAAGCGAACGGAGACGTCCTGACGATTATCCCACCTATAACCATCAGGATCTGAGTCACAGCTTTGACGATCTGATACGCTCAATTAGGACATCACTCGATTGGGCACTGGATAAACCAGCTGTTGCTATCGAACTTGTCAAACATCCTCGTGGTGTGTACACCGCTATTGTGTTCGAAAAACAGTTAATCAAATCTGCACAATTTGTGCTCGCAATCAAAGCGCAGATTTCGGTAGATAAATTACAAAGTCAGATTACACGCCAAACCACAATTGCCAGTAAGGATCAACTGTCTCAATTAGTTAAATCTCACTTACCAGGCATTCCCATTCGAGCATTGCCGGTGGCACCACGGCAAATTCCATTTCATGCTGAATTCACCTATTTTGAACTGGATAAACACAACGAAGTCTGGAAAGGTGTGGAAGAAACTGGCTCTTTTGCCATGTTCTTTTCTGGAGATTATCCCGCAATGGAGCTGGAATTTTGGGCGATCAAGGGAATGTCGACATGACTATGCTTCAGCAAATCGATCATCAAATCAGGGGGACTCTGCTTTTCGCCATATCGAGCCTCAGCTTTCTGGTAGTCAATTCACTGGTAAGTCAAAACTATCCAATATCAGGTCACATCACTCAAAGAATCACCCTGGAGAATAGCCATGGACCCAGATGATCCCTTCTCAGCTCCTGAATTCAATGACCACACAGTCGTTAAACCCATACCCGGCGGCCGCCGCACGGATTTACACAAGCCACCTGATCGACCAAAACCACGCGCATCCGATGGCCTTGTAAAACTTCATCATCTGGGCCATCTCAACCCTCTGGAGCACGCTGCTTCCGGGCTGCTTGCACTGCTGACTCGTTTCAGTACTTTTCCTGACCAGGTCGACACAGCAAGTCTTAGCCAGTTGATCACCAATGAGATCCATCAGTTTCAGAAGCAGGCACTGGCTGACGGGATCGACCAGAAAACGGTTCACACAGCCCGCTATGTACTCTGCACCGCAATAGATGAGGCGGTTTTAAACACCCCATGGGGTAGCGACAGCGGCTGGGAACAAAAGAGTTTGTTGAGCAGTTTTCACCAGGAGATTTCCGGTGGTGAACGATTCTTTACCATGCTTAAATCCCTCGCCGAAACCCCTGCCCGCAATCGCGAATTGTTAGAATTAATGTATCTTTGCCTGTCACTGGGTTTCGAAGGGCGCTACCGGGTTGCCAGGGACGGTAAAGACAAATTGCAGGCGATTCGTGAATGGCTCTATCAACAACTGGATAAAATTCGAGAACCCGTTGATCATACTCTCTCACCCCGTTGGCAGGGAGTGAAGGATATTCAAAACCCGGTTATTCGGGCAATCCCACTCTGGGTTCTAGGCACCGTCGCAAGTGCTCTGCTAACACTATTATTTTTGTTGCTGCTCAACAGTCTCAATCAAAAGTCGGATCCGGTACATGCCGCTATATTCACGATGGAAGCGCCGACTTATCGCAACGCAACGCCTCGTTTTTCACCACCGATTGCCACACCCCGCAAGCGACCATCCCTGAGCCTGTTACTCGCCTCCGAGATCGAGCAAAATAAGGTTCAGGTCACGGGACAATCCGGTCTCAGCAAGGTGGTGATTCCAGGTGACCGCCTTTTCAGGTCTGGCAGCGCCACCATTCAAAGCGGCGCAATACCGTTACTGCAACAGATTTCCGAACAACTCAATAAACTACCCGGTGCGATCCGAGTGATTGGTCACTCCGATAGCGACCCCATTCACACTGTCCGTTTTCCTTCCAATTGGGCTCTATCCAAATCCCGTGCAGATGCAGTTGCCACAATCATCCGCCAGAACCTGATCAATCCCAGGCAGATTTCTACCGAAGGCCGGGCTGACCTGGAACCAGTCGCATCCAACGAAACCCGCGCAGGTAAAGCGAAAAACCGACGAGTTGAAGTCATACTGATTCAATAGCCATGAAAAAAATTATTACATTAATAAAACAAAGATGGTTGATCACGCTGTTAGGCGTCATAGCTATAGCATTGTTCATCTGGTACCTGGGACCACTATTCGGCTTCGGCCAGAGCCACCCACTGGAAGAGGAGTCACACAGACTAATAGCCATCGGCATTTTATTTCTGATCTGGGCATTAAGTCGTATTGTTCTGTTTTGGCGAGCCAGGCAGCGCAACAGTGAAATGATGGCCAGCATTTCCGCTCAAACTAAAGAAATGCCAGCCCTCAGCCCTGATGAACAACTCTCTCAGGAAGAATTAGAGACCCTCAAGGAGAAATTGGAACAGGCCATGGCCGGGTTGAAAAAGGCTAGACTGGGTGCAGGAAACCATCAGTTTCTATATCAGTTACCCTGGTACATCATCATTGGCCCTCCTGGCTGCGGCAAAACCACCCTGCTGAAAAACTCCAATCTTAAGTTTGCGCTGGAGGAGGAATTTGGCAAGTCGGCGATCAAGGGTATAGGCGGCACCCGCAATTGTGACTGGTGGTTTGCTGAGGACGCGGTGCTTCTGGACACTGCCGGTCGATACGCCACTCAGGACAGTCATCAGGAAGTGGATCGCCAGGGCTGGCTTGGATTTCTCAGCCTGCTAAAAAAGTACCGTCGACGTCGGCCTGTCAACGGCGCGATGGTAGCGATCAGCATCTCAGATCTGATGGCACAAACCAGCGAGGAGCACCTTGCCCATGCGCAGGCAATCCGTAGCCGAATTCAGGAGCTATACGAGCAGCTGGGTGTAAGGATACCTATCTATATTCTGTTCACTAAATTCGATCTAGTGCATGGTTTCATGGAGTTTTTCGATGAACTGAACCAGAACGACAGGGCTCAGGTGTGGGGAGCGACCTTTGATCTGGAAGCATCTCAGTCGGACTCCTCGGAGTGGCTCGACGACGAATTCTCAATGTTAGAGCAACGACTACACAGCCAAATACTGCAGAAACTGGAAGGTCAACGTAACCGTCAGCGACGTGAGGCTATCTACACCTTTCCTCAGCAGTTCAGCGCGTTAAAGGGAACCATATCCCACTTTGTCAAACAGATCTTCGACTTCAGCAAGTTTCAGCAACCGGTACTCTTACGAGGTATATATTTCACCAGTGCCACCCAGGAAGGCTCACCCATCGATCGAATCATGGGTTCGCTAGCCTCCAATTTTGGTGTTGACCGACAGCTCGTTTCACCTCCGGCTGGAAGTGGAAAAAGTTTCTTCATCAACAAACTTCTTAGTGACGTGATATTCACTGAATCTGGATTAGTGGGTAGCGACCCGAAGATAGAACAACGAATAAAGCTCATGCGTTATGGCGCATTTGGCGGAATATTGACCCTGTTTCTTTTGATATCAGTCCTGTTGATTAATGCCTATGTCAATAACAATAATTATATCGACCAGATTCAGCAACAGGCAGCAGAGTTAAAGCAGCAACTACAGGCGTTACCTTCGGGCCAATGGGATCCTGTTGCAGTCCTGCCGATTCTTAACAAGGCACGATCACTTACTGCTGTGGACGAGCCTGACTCCGGCATCATGAATTGGGACTTCAACCTGTCTCAACGTGACAAACTGGGGCAGGCAACTTCCTCACTTTATGAGAAGCTACTGCGTGAGATGCTCCTGCCCAGTGTGATGACACAAATGGAACAACATATTAGTCGGAGTGGTCGCGATTCCGACGCACTTTTTACAGCGCTCAAATTTTATCTGATGTTGAAACCTGAATACGACGAGCATTATAACAGTGATAGCTTTAAGAGCTGGGTGGCAAAAGACTTATTCGGAAAGACCAGCATTTCAATCAGCTCTGCGCAGCGGAATTCTTTCGACCGTCACCTGACCAGCCTGTTCGAGACTCGACCCGCCCCCTTACCTCGCGCTCTGGATGAAGCCCTGATCAAGCGCGCTCGCGCCACACTGGTGGCCACTCCATTGGATCAACGGGTATATACTGAACTGAAAAAAAGCCTGATGCGAGACGATCCGTCTCCCTTTAGAATCAGTGATGCAGCGGGTCGCAGCGCTCCTCTGGTATTTAAGCGCAAAAGCGGCAAACCACTTAACGAAGGACTCAACACGCTATATACCTATTCTGGTTATCATGAGCTGTTTCTGCCCAAAAGCGAAGAAATTATCCAGCAACTGGCAAATACCAGTTGGGTACTAGGTGAAAAAAACCAGATCCGCACCTCGGACAAAGAATTTCAACAATTACGTCATCTTGTGCATCGGCGTTATCTGGATGACTTTGTCCTGCACTGGCGCCAACTATTGGCAGATTTGACTATCCAGCCCTTCACCAGCGTTGAGCATTCTGTCGAGGTTCTGGGAATTCTGTCCTCTGAACAATCACCATTGCTGCAACTGCTAAGTGCAATTGAGAAGGAGACCAACCTCTACCCGAGCACAGAAAAAATGGCTCCTGGTGGGCCGATTGGAGGAACCTGGGATGCGGTGAAAAAGCGTTGGCGCAACCTTACCTCTTCGCTAACAGATAAATCACCTGAAGAATTAAGCCGCTTCGACACCGCCCGGGTATCGACGGCTTTCAATGATTTAAATAAACTGGTCCATCAATCCGGTGAAGCGCCAGCGCCTGTAGAGGGACTTATCTCACTACTCAATGAACTTTACCTGGAGCTAACCTCTCTGACACTGACCAGTAGCGAAGAACTGGTGCAGGTCAAGCGCAAGCAAATCGGTCAGGTGCTGAGCAAAGTGCAGAATACCTCCAAACAATATCCTTACCCTCTGGACTCGATGCTAACGACTATTACTCGTGATAGCTCCAGCTTGATCCAGGGTAATGTTTGTCAACATATCCAGAACAGTTGGCAAAGCAGTGTACTGGAATTTTATAAGCTCGCCATCGCTAATCGTTATCCGATCAACCGCAAGCAACTCCAGGAAATAACACCTGAGGATTTTGGTCGATTTTTTGGACCGAATGGTACGATAGATCAATTTTTTGATAAATATTTAGCGGCCAATGTAGATCGCTCGCAACCAACATGGCGCTGGGTTCAGCAAGACGACTCAGAACCCTGTGTATCCGAAAACACCCTGCGTCAGTTTAAGCGCGCCCAGAACATCAAAAATAGTTTTTTTAGTTTGGGCAGTCAGACCCCCTCACTGGGCTTTAGCCTGAAACCCAGGAGTATGAGCCAGGAGATTACCCATCTCAATCTCACCATCGATGGCCAGCAGCTTAGCTATGCTCATGGTCCAGTGGTCGCCACGCCCATGACGTGGCCAGGGCCCGCCAAAACGGGACAAATCAATTTGCAATTACTTCCCCGGCTACCGGGAAGGACTTCCAGCCTGAGCTTTGAAAGTCCCTGGGCACTGTTTAGACTATTCGACAAGGCAACCATGACACGTGGTGCCCGATCAGAACAATTCCTGCTCGACTTTTCGATCGGCAAACGCAATGTCAAGTTTGAGTTGCGCGCAAACAGCGCAATCAACCCCTTCAAACTCAATGATTTAACCTATTTCAGATGTCCACAGAAACTGTAAATCATAACACTGGTTATTACGGTAAAGTTCCTGTACTGGGGGATTTTGTTAAGCATAACCTCCCTCGCAGCTTTATTGAACCCTGGGATGACTGGTTACAGCAAGCGGTCACTGCCAGCAAAAAGCAACTAGGGGAAAACTGGCTGGACATCTATCTCACAAGCCCTATCTACCGGTTCGCACTTTCTCCCGGAATCTGCAGTGATGATTGTTGGCAAGGTGTAATCATGCCAAGTGTGGATCGCGTGGGGCGCTATTTCCCCATGACCCTGTGTCGTAAAAACGACCCCAGCACCAATCCTCTGAAACTTGCGCTAGAAGAAAAAGCCTGGTTCGATCACGCCGTGCAACTCATTCAGTGGACGCTCGATAATGATTTCAACACACTAGAATTCAACGACCAACTGAACGAACTGGAAACAAATGGCCTGATTATTGAAACAAAACAGGAAGCAGGAAATAGTGACGGTCACCACCTGGCAATGCGTTGGGGCATCAGCCCAGAAATGAACCTGCTTATGCAGATGCCTGAAATGCTGCACAAAGTACTGCTCGAATGCAGTTTTGCTTACAGTGTCTGGTGGACTGACGGCTCCGAAGAAGTAGAACCATCGATCTTGATCTGCCAGGGTCTACCCCCTATCGATAGCGCCACCGCTTTGCTCGACGGCAACTGGGATCAATGGGGCTGGTGTGACAGCGACTCGAACGACCCGTTTGGGCAGTAAGGCTTCAAGTCATGCCCATATCCACCTCGTCATTGAAACCCTGGACTTCCTTCGGCATTACCCACATGGGACATATACGTGATCATAACGAAGACGCTTTTCTGGCCCTTCCCGAACAACGCCTGTGGATCGCCGCCGACGGTATGGGCGG
Source organism: Gammaproteobacteria bacterium (assembly GCA_050292965.1). Classification (GTDB taxonomy): domain Bacteria; phylum Pseudomonadota; class Gammaproteobacteria; genus JACNJF01. Next base: position 14,003 of record JBNKMF010000007.1, read on the forward strand.
GCATGCTGCAGGTGATTTCGCCAGTCACCTGATCATTGATCATTTTAGCAATTTCAAGGCCTTACCACTGACCGGCCGTAGTATCGAAAAAATCCGACAAATTCTGGAACAGATTAACCAGGAACTGTGGAGCAAAGGGCAACTAATGGGCGATACCATTATCGGCAGCACTGTCGCCATCCTGCTATCCACAGAACACCACATTGCCTCTATATGGTCCGGTGACAGCCGCATCTACCGGCTGCGTGACGGCATTTTTAAACAAATCAGCCGTGATCACAGCGACGAGGAAGAAATAGAACCAGGAATAGACGATTCCGCCAGGTCAATATTCACCAACGCTGTCACTCAGGCTATAGGAGCTGCCGAAGAATTACAGATAGAGATGGAAATCCGTGAAAACCGACCTGGTGACACTTATCTGTTGTGCTCTGATGGTCTTAATAAGGAACTTAGCGATCAACAGATTGCCACGGTCCTTCAGGAACACGATGTAGAGGCCGCTGGCCAAATCCTGCTACGCAAGGCGCTGGACAATTATGGCAGGGATAATATCACCGTGGTGCTAGCTCACTACCCGATTGAAGATTGATACTGATTCACAGAACACATATCTAAATTAAGATTAAGATTTAGACTTAACTTTAACTTTTTTATGTCGATAGTCATTTACTCTAACGTGTTGAGTACGAAAAGTTTTCACTTTCTTTGCTGAGTTTCTTACTCCTTCATGATTTGAACCTGTTCCAGCTGGCTGCCAATTCGGAACAAGGTGTTTTTTTCCATTCCCAATCAAATCAGAACGCCCCATATTCTTAAGTGCTTCCCTCAATAACGGCCAGTTTTCAGCATCATGATAGCGTAAGAAGGCTTTATGGAGTCGGCGTTGGCGACGTCCTTTCGGTGAAACCACCTCTTCTGAATTTTCAGTAATTTTTTTCAGCGGATTACGTCCTGAGTGCCACATTGCTGTAGCCAGAGACATTGGTGATGGTAAAAAAGCTTGCACCTGATCTGTACGAAACCCATTACGTTTTAGCCAAAGAGCTAAATTCATCATATCTGTGTCAGTGGTACCAGGATGAGCAGCGATAAAATAAGGTATTAAATATTGTTCCTTGCCCGCTTCTTTTGAGTATTTTTCAAACATTGTTTTAAAGCGATCATAGGTTCCCATACCTGGCTTCATCATCTTTGATAATGGTCCGTCTTCAGTGTGTTCCGGAGCTATTTTCAAATACCCACCTACATGGTGTGTGACCAGTTCTTTAACATATTCTGGAGTTTCCAGAGCAAGATCATAGCGTAGCCCCGAAGCAATTAGGACTCGCTTAACACCTTTAATCTTTCGTGCTTTTCGATAGAGCTGAACAAGAGGCATTTGATCAGTTTTTAAATTATTACAGATCCCTGGATAAACACAGGATAAACGTCGACAACTCGATTCGATCTTAGGATCTTTACAATGCAAACGCCACATGTTTGCTGTAGGCCCACCTAAGTCTGAAATAGTCCCTGTAAAGCCAGGTGTCATATCTCGAATATTTTCAATCTCTTTTAAAATTGAAGACTCAGACCTGTTCTGAATAATTCTGCCCTCATGTTCAGTTATTGAACAAAAAGTGCACCCTCCAAAGCATCCCCTCATAATATTGACTGAGAAACGTATCATTTCATATGCTGGAATACGTGCAGCACCATAGACAGGGTGAGGTACTCTTTGATAAGGCAGGTCAAACACCTTATCCATTTCATTAGTTTCAAGAGGTATCGGTGGTGGATTTATCCAAACTTGATGAATACCATGTTTTTGTATTAAAGCTCGTGCATTACCAGGATTAGATTCAAGGTGTAAAACTCTTGAGGCATGGGCATAAAGAACAGGGTTCCCTTTCACCTGATCATATCCAGGTATTCGTACAACTGTTTTATTCCTGTCCAGTTTTTGAGGACGTCGTTCAAACTTTACCACATGAGAAGAAATATCTGATTTTTCAATAACATCTTCAGATTTGTTTGCTGATTCGTTAGAAGAATTTGTCGTATCTAGATATGGGCTGGGAATGGAATCAATTTTACCTGGCTCATCAATTTCACTAGAGTCTATAACGGTAAAGTCCGATGGCACCTCTTTAACTCGAAAAACACTACCACGCAAATCAGTGATTTCATGTATTGATTCACCATGCGCTAATCGATGGCTGAGCTCTACAATAGCTCTTTCTGCATTTCCAAAGAGTAAAATATCTGCTTTTGCATCTAAAATAATTGATCGGCGAATTTTTTCCTGCCAATAGTCAAAGTGAGCTATTCTTCGCAGACTAGCTTCTATTCCTCCAATAACTATAGGAACACCTTTATAGGCCTCTCGGCAACGTTGAGAATATATTATTACTGATCGATCAGGACGTTTCCCCCCTTCATTATTCGGCGTATAAGCATCATCAGAACGTATTCGCCTTTCGGATGTATACCGGTTAACCATAGAGTCCATGTTTCCACCAGTAACTCCAAAATACAAATTTGGTTTTCCAAGTTGTTTAAACTCATCAGCTGAATTCCAATCTGGTTGGGCAATAATCCCGACCCGAAAACCTTGAGCTTCGAGAACGCGTCCAATCACGGCCATTCCAAAACTTGGATGATCGACATAAGCATCACCCGTTATCAAGATAATGTCGCAAGAGTCCCAACCAAGTTCATCCATTTCCTCGCGTGACATGGGTAAAAATGGTGCTGGACCAAATTTATGAGCCCAATATGGACGATATTTAAATATATTCTTTGTCAATGACATGTGCGGGAAGTGATTATGAAAATAGACTCTTATAATATCTGATAATGAGCAAAAATAATCATGTATATATATTTTGAAAAACTTATAAATACTTATAAAACATGGTTATACCTGATCAGATAGAGGCATTTTTACCTGCTCTATTGGCTATAGCTTCAGCAATGTACCACTGTGGCAAGAAGCCGTTTCCAAAAAATCAACCACCGCTCGGAGAAAATAAGAATCGTCAAAAGTACGGCGCAAGGTAAATTGCATAAAGCATTAGCTCTTTATCACGACCCGTTGAACTGGCCACTTATTCGAACCGTCTTAAAGGATATGAGCCGCAGTGACATAACCGATAAGCAACTTCTGATTCCTGTACGCTAACCTGAGGAAGAGAGAAAATAATATTCGCCCACAAAAAAGCAGTATTCAAGGAATACTGCTTTGCATAAATCATCAGCCAGATCGGCTAAAAGCCGCAGGCGATAATATTATTTTTTTAGTTCATTCAGAATTTCCTGGGTGATGTCAACCTTTTCAGCAGCAAATGCTACACCCTGAGTAAACACCAGGTCATAACCATGCTTTTTTGAGTATTCATTAATAACAGCTGATATCTCGGTTCTTATTTTTTCAATCTCCTGTTTACGACGCAGGTCTACATCTTCTTTTAATGACTGAGCATCAAAACGTAGTTTACGTTTCTTTTCCTTTATAGCAGCTTCAATTTTTCCCTTTTGATCAGCACTCATAATCGCTGCATCTTTCTGCAAATCTTTTTCTTCTTTTTGAATTTCTTCAGCTAATCCACGTATAGCATCTTCACGCCCCGCAAATTCTTTTTTCATCGCCTCAATGGCCTTTTTAGCCTGAGGCGCTTCCTGCAAGATAGTCCCGCTGTTAATAAACGCAGCTTTTAATTCAGCGTAGGCTGATGTAGTAAAAAGCGAAACTGCAATAATAAAAATAGATAATAGTTTTTTCATGTTTTTCCCTGGTTACTGGCCTATCAAGGCCTCTTGTCGTTTCATACGGTCGTTTAACAATTTTTCAACATTCTTAGAGTCATTGAAAAGCTTCTCGATTTTATCGGGTGAATAAGGGCTCCCAATATCAGAAGCGCTTTTGACCTCAGCATTGTCGTTTTGTTCAGAATCACTAACTTCTGCTTCCTCTTCGATCTTCACTGATTGTATCAGATTCGTCCTTGGGTCATAACCCTTCACAGTATATTGAATGCCCTCGGGAGGCGGTTGTGTAGTGAAGTTCAAGTTACCTTCAGCATCATACCATTGGTACACGATATCCTGATTAGATGAATCGTTACTGGGTAGTTTTGGAATTTTCACATCTTTAACTGACTCGGGCAAGCTAAAACCAGGCATTTTCAAATCACCAACACTCATCAAAGGGCGTCCATCTGTCCCCTTCAACAGAGTAAAAGGTAATAAAACGGCAATAAACAGCGCTGCAAAAATCAGCTTAACAAATAGTTTCATCTTTTAATCCTTTTTCTAATGAGCAATCTACACAAAGGTATAGGGCTCATCTGATCTAAGTTATCCTCAATTTTAGCCTATATCCAGTACCTTTCTACCACCCATATAAGGTTGAAGTACCTCAGGTACCTTAATGCTACCATCTGCCTGTTGATAATTCTCCATCACAGCAACCAGCGTCCGACCAACAGCCAGACCGGAACCATTCAAGGTATGCAGCAATTCTGGTTTTCCTGTCTCTGGGTTACGCCAGCGCGCTTTCATGCGACGGGCCTGAAAATCCAGCATATTGCTACAGGATGAAATCTCGCGGTAGCAGTTCTGCCCAGGTAGCCATACCTCAAGATCATAGGTTTTTGCCGAAGAGAACCCTAGATCACCGCCACATAAAACGACTTTCTGATAAGGAAGTTTTAGTGCCTGCAAAATGCCCTCAGCATGTCCAGTCAGCTCTTCCAGAGCCTGCCAGGATTCATCAGGACGAACAATCTGTACCAGTTCGACTTTTTCAAATTGATGCTGCCTGATTAATCCGCGTGTGTCTCGCCCGTAAGAACCGGCTTCAGATCGAAAACACGGCGTATGGGTTACGTATTTGAGTGGCATATCAGCATCTTCAACAATACTATCACTAACAAAATTAGTCACTGGCACTTCGGCTGTAGGAATGAGATAAAGCTTTTGAGTTTCAGAATCTATTTTGAATAAGTCTGCTTCAAATTTAGGTAATTGGCCCGTGCCCCTAAGCGTTGTATCTGAAACCAGATACGGCACATAGGTTTCGGTATAGCCGTTGTTTAGCGTATGTGTATTCAGCATAAACTGGATCAAAGCACGGTGCATTTGCGCAATGGCACCAGTCATAGTGACAAAACGTGCGCCAGATAGCTTTGCCGCTCGCTCAAAATCCATACCGGCATGCAGAGTACCTAAATCAATATGGTCTCGCACCTCAAAGTCATAATCAGCTGGCGTACCCCAGGTTGAAACAATGGTATTGTCTTCTTCACTATTGCCCTGCGGAACAGACTCATGCGGAAGATTAGGGATACCCATAATCAGGTCATCAATCTTTAGTTGTAGCGCTTCAAGTTGCTGCTCAGCCTGCTTAAGACTATCTCCCAGACTGGCTACTTCATCCAATAAAGGCTGAATATCCTGTCCCTGAGCTTTAGCCTTACCAATCGATTTCGACTTGCTGTTACGCTCACTTTGCAAATTCTGAGTTTCAACCTGCAACGATTTACGCTGCTTCTCCAGTTGATTGAAGGTATCCTTATCGAGTTCGTAATTCTTAAGCAACAGACTGGCTGCAACCTGATCTAGTTCGCTACGTAAAATCTTGGGATCTAACATATAATAATCATCTCATGATAAAGCGAGCACCTAGATAACCTATCCAGACGCCCAGTAAACTTCCGAAAACACTCATTAGCATATACGCTGCGACCTTCATCCAGGCTCCATTATGTAGCCAGTTCAATGCATCCAGAGCAAAGGTTGAAAAGGTTGTATAAGAGCCGAGAAAACCAACCAGGATGGCGAACTTCAGCTCTTCTGATATGGCTATCTTCTCTGTCAATAACAACGCCAGGAACCCCATCATGATTGAACCGGTTATATTCACCATCAGGGTGCCAAATGGAAATTCAGCCCCCATCCAGGCATAGGTAGATGAGGAAACCCAGTATCGACATACCGCACCCAGTGATCCGCCCAGCGCGATGGCTAAATAAACTGTCATAAGGTACGTTTGTTTTCGCTTAAAAAAGCGGTATTGTACCTATCACGCTAAAACTTTCACCCATAAAGGCCGCTTAATGCGCACTCAAAATATATTTTTAATCTGCCTGGCCAGCTTTTTCTCATCGCAACTACTGGCGATAGAGGAAAATGAAATTTCAGAGAAGCTGAAAACCGTATATGGCTTATATCTCACGCCGTATGAAGCCTACAATCTAAAGGCCACTCAGAATAGTGAAATACTTTTTGTGGGCATACGTTCTCGACCAGAACTTAAATTCATTGGCGCACCAGATTTAATTGATGCCAACATTCCTTCTCGATTTATCAATACAAAGTTTACCTGGTTGGATAATTTCAGCACCAATGGCACTAGCAAGAGGGTACCGATTGAACGCAATCAACTCACCTCAGTTTAGCCATCAGATTAAACAGCTTGGCCGACAGTTGGGCTTTCAGGCAGTTGGTATCACCGATACCAGGCTCGATACCCAGCATCATCATTACCGGGACTGGATAGCAAACAATTATCACGGCGAAATGGCCTATATGCAACGTAACACTGATAAAAGGTTACAACCGGAACATATGCACCCTGGTACCCTGTCGGTGATCTGTGTGCGTCTGGATTACCTTATGACTGAGTCCGCCCCCCTTATTGATCTTCTCGACCATGCGAAAAAAGCCTATATTTCACGCTATGCATTAGGCCGTGATTATCATAAATTGATGCGTAAACGCCTGCAAAAATTTGCTATAGAGATCCAGGCTCTCATCGGTGATTTCGGTTATCGTGTATTCACTGACAGTGCCCCTGTTTTAGAGAAAGAGCTGGCAGTAAAAGCAGGTTTGGGCTGGCGGGGCAAACACAGTAATGTTTTGCATCGCGAGCATGGGTCCTGGTTTTTCCTCGGTGAAATTTACACCGATTTAAACTTGCACAGCGATCAGCCACTAGATCAACACTGCGGCGACTGTACCAGCTGTATTGATAAATGCCCTACCCAGGCAATCATATCGCCCTATGTGGTTGATGCGCGTCGATGCATTTCCTATCTGACGATAGAGCATCATTCAGCTATTCCAGTAGAGTTCCGCAAGTCTATTGGAAACCGTATTTATGGCTGTGACGACTGTCAGTTATATTGCCCATGGAATCGATTTGAAAAATTTTCAGGCGAATCTGATTTCAGTGCACGTCATCACCTCAATGACATTAACCTGCTAGAATGCTTTAGCTGGACAGAAACACAGTTTCTGGATCGCTTTGAAGGCTCAGCGATACGCCGGATAGGCTATCAGAAGTGGCGTAGAAATCTGGCCATTGCACTTGGAAACGCGGCCTCTAGCCCTAATATTTTAGAGGCATTAAGAAATGCTCAACCCACGGCTTCCTCTTTAGTTAGAGAACACATAGACTGGGCTATCGCCCAGCAACATCATAAACTGGATGTATCACAATGAATAAATGGCAAAATTTTAAAGCGGCCCTAAAGCTGTCATCAGCTCAGGCACAAAATACAATATGTCCCTTAAGCGAAAGCGGCTTATTGTATGTAGGCGGTAAAGATGCCCTGGAGTTTCTGCAAAATCAACTAAGCAACGATATTACTCATATCGATGCTAACAAAGCCCAGCTGAGCTCATTTTCCAATGCCAAAGGACGCCTGATTGCTATTTTTCGAGTAATCCAGATCGAAGGCGGTTACCTCCTCATTATGCCAAAATCGATTTTACAGGATGTGATGCAACAGTTGCAGAAATACGTTATCCGTGCTCAGGTTGTCATGGCTGATATCAGCGAATCTTTTGCCATGATAGGTATCAGTTCAAGCGCAGACCTGTTACCTCAGGACGAAAGATTTCCTGCTCAATTGAATCAGATTTATCAATCTGATTCTCTGATATCTGCGCATGTTCATAGTAGCGATGGACAACAACGCTATCTGATGCTGACCAATGATGAAGATGAAGCTATTGAACTGGTAACGTTACTTTCTGAAAAACTCTGTCCATCCGTCTCAGATAGTTGGCGATTACAGGAAATACAGGCCGGAGTGCCCACCCTGTATCCGCAAACCATGCAAGCCTTCGTATTACAGATGAGCAATCTGCAACTGCTTGATGGAGTCAGTTTTAAAAAAGGTTGCTACCCTGGGCAGGAAGTTGTCGCTCGTATGCAATATCTGGGCAAGCTCAAACGTCGTATGTATCTGGCTCAGATCGATTCTGATCAATGCCCTATGCCAGGCGATGAACTCAAAAGCCGTGATGCCGAGAGCAAAGATGGCGCAGGAAAAGTCGTAGATGCTATATCCTTAAACGATAATAGCTGCCTGATGTTATTCATTGCTCAGATTGAAAAGGCTGAAACAGGTGATCTGGCTTTGCTGGACCAGCCTGATTTAGCCATAAAACTTCAGCCATTACCCTATAATGAAACAGCCAGGAATTAAATTTACAAGATTTAGCTAGATTGTTTTGTTGAATCAATTTTTGCCATCTATAATCCGAATGAATAATTGATATAACAATCGATATAACAGTGGAAAATAATAAATGAGTATCACCGAAGAAAGCATTCTTGAAGATTTGAAGAATGATCGTCTCCCATTACCTACTCTGCCAGAAGTTGCCATTAAAGTACGTGAAACTGTAGATGATGATAACTCAACCATAAGAGACGTCTCCGAGATAATAGAGACTGATGCAGCGCTTTCAGCTCGTATTATTCAGGTGGCAAACTCCGCACTCTACAGGGGGCTTAGCAGTGCCGATAATGTTCATAACGCAGTCAATCGTATGGGTTTGATTACGGTTCGCAACCTGGCGACATCGCTGGTTATGAAGCAATTATTTCAGGCCACTAACCCGGTGGTTGATAAATACCTGCGCAGAACCTGGAAACTCAGTACGGATGTAGCAGCATTAAGTGCCATGCTCGCAAAAACCAGTACCAATCTGGATCCCAATAGTGCCTTACTGGCGGGGCTGACCCATTGTATCGGAATTTCTCCGATACTGGTAAAAGCTGAAAGTGACCCGGAATTGCTTAACAATATCACCCTGATGGATAAAATCATCAACGAACTGTACCCCGTGGTTGGCGCAGCTATTCTAAGAAAGTGGGATTTTCATGATGAAATGATTATGGTTCCAGAGCAGCATCTTGACATTAATCGCGTCAATGGAGGCCGTGTGGATTTTACCGACGTTGTTCAGGTGGCTTTGATAGAGACCGTGGTCGGAACAAACCACCCTCTCGGAAACGTTGATACCTCTCAGGTTGGCTCTTTCGCCCGCGTCGGTATGGAGAGCTTTGAAGAAATTGATATGTCCGGCGGTGTTGATGAGATCAAGGAGGTTATCGCCTAACCCACTCTAGCTCTATTTTGATTGGCTAGCTCAAAAAACGCCCACTCATGTGGGCGTTTTTCATTGCAAGGTTGATAGCAGTTATTCTGGGCGCATATGCGGAAATAACAATACATCCCGAATACTTGGCGAGTCAGTCAAAAACATGATCAATCGATCAATTCCAATGCCCTCACCCGCTGTTGGCGGTAAACCATACTCCAGCGCCCGAATATAATCATCATCGAAATGCATGGCTTCCATATCTCCGGCATCCTTATCCGCAACCTGTTTATGGAAACGCTCAGCCTGATCTTCCGCGTCATTCAATTCCGAAAATCCATTCGCCAGTTCGCGTCCGGCAATAAAGAATTCAAAACGGTCTGTTACCAGTGGATCCTCATCATTACGACGCGCTAATGGAGAAACCTCGGTAGGATATTGAGTGATAAAAGTTGGCTGGATCAGCCGATGCTCAACAGTTTTCTCAAAAATCTCGAGCTGAACTTTTCCAATTCCACAGCTTTCCATCAGCGAGATGCCCATGCCGGAAGCAATCGCCTTACACTGCTCAAGATCATCAAGTGCTACTGGATCAATTTCAGGATTAAAATGGATAATAGATTCTTTAACTGTCATGCGTGCAAAAGGCCTGGACAGATCAAACTCTTCGCCCTGATTAATGATGGTGGTACTGCCAATGACCTCTAGCGCGAGATTACGCAGTAAATCCTCAGTTAAATCCATCAGCTGGACATAGTCAGCATAGGCTTCGTAGAATTCAATCATGGTGAATTCCGGGTTATGTCGGGTAGAAAGACCTTCGTTACGGAAACTGCGGTTAATTTCAAACACCTTTTCGACACCACCAACTACCAGACGTTTGAGGTATAACTCTGGTGCTACACGCAGGAATAAGTCCATGCCTAATGCATTGTGGTGAGTGACGAAAGGTCTCGCAGTAGCACCACCTGGAATCACATGCATCATAGGGGTTTCCACTTCCATATATCCTTTTTGGGTCAGGTACTGACGAATGAAATTGATGGCTTTACTACGAGTATGGAAAACTTTGCGCGATTCTTCATTCATGATCAGGTCAAGGTAACGCTGGCGATACTTTTGCTCGGTATCGGTCAGGCCGTGGAATTTTTCTGGCAACGGGCGCAGTGATTTTGTCAACAGGACCAAACGCGAGACCTTGAGTGATAATTCACCTGTCTGTGTTTTGAATAAAGTTCCTTCAGCGCCAAAGATATCCCCGATATCGCTATGCTTGAAAGCTTCGTAGTTTTCCGCACCAATAGCATCCTGACGTACATAAATCTGGAATTGTCCACTCATATCCTGCAGATTGGCAAAACTGGTTTTTCCCTTACCACGTTTAAACATCATTCTTCCTGCAATACAGGCACTTACAGAAAGTTCTTCAAGCTCTTCCTTACTCTTAAACTCATATTCAACGACCAGATCTGCAGCCAGATGGTCACGCCTGAAATGATTCGGAAAGGCCTGCCCCTGCTCGCGTAGGGCTGATAGTTTTTCACGTCGCTGTGCAATCAGTTTGTTTTCGTCAACAGGGTTATCACTCATAACTTACAATCCACTCTTTAGTGATGCTTCAATAAATTGGTCTAAAGACCCGTCTAATACCGCCTGGGTATTTCCGGTCTCAACATGGGTTCTTAAATCTTTGATTCGAGACTGATCCAGTACATATGATCTGATCTGACTACCCCATCCGATATCGGACTTAGTATCTTCCAGATTTTGTGCTGCCGCATTCTTTTTCTGGATCTCTAATTCATATAGTTTGGCTTTTAACTGCTTCATGGCAGTTGCCTTGTTCTTGTGTTGCGAACGGTCATTCTGGCATTGCACTACAACATTGGTTGGAATATGCGTAATACGTACCGCAGATTCCGTACGGTTGACGTGCTGCCCACCCGCACCACTGGCACGATACACATCAATGCGCAGATCGGAGGGATCGATTTCTATATCGATATCATCATCTACTTCGGGCGAAACAAAGGCTGCCGCAAAAGAGGTATGTCGACGATTCCCTGAATCGAATGGTGATTTACGAACCAGACGATGTACACCTGTTTCAGTCCTTAACCAGCCAAAAGCGTATTCGCCTTCGAAACGTACCGTGGCACTTTTGATACCTGCCACATCGCCCGCAGAGACCTCGATCAGTTCGGTTTTAAAGCCTTTACGCTCTCCCCAGCGCAAATACATGCGTAAGATCATCTCAGCCCAGTCCTGAGCCTCAGTACCACCTGAGCCAGCCTGAATATCGAGAAAAGCATTACAGGCATCCATTTCACCGGAAAACATACGGCGGAATTCCAGATCAGCAACGGTAGCTTCAGATTTAGCCAGATCAGTCTGAATCGACTCTACGGTGGATTCATCCTGCTCCATCTCAGCGAGTTCTAGTAATTCAGCCGCATCGCTTACTGCATTAGCCGTATTATCGAGTCCATCGATAATGGTTTCCAGACGTGCGCGTTCCTTACCCAGATGCTGAGCCTTTTCAGGGTCATTCCATACATCCGGGTCTTCAAGCTCGATACGGATTTCTTCTAGCTGCTCTTTCTTTTCGGCATAGTCAAAGGTACCCCCTTAACGCTTCAATACGCGCTAACAGGTCTTCAATATGTAATGAGATTGGGTTGGTTTCAAGCATAAACAGTATGAATTTGAAAAAGCGCTGAATTCTACCTGATGTGGATTCATTTGTAATCAGCTTAACCCATAATGGAGCAACTTATAAGTCCATTTTCAGCGTTCTCCAGTCAAATCGATATCTGATTACTCCTGAAGCTCAGTTTCATGTAACTCACTAGAAAATCACTCACCATAGAGGCCACAGAGAGAAACAATTAGCCAAATTATTACTTTATTTTAATTGAACAACCTGTTTTGCTACTTCAGAAACCTCCTGAAATATAAATATATTAACCTCCGTGTTCTCTGTGGTGAAATGATTCTAATATTGGAATAGCTGAAACTAAGGGGTAATCAATAATGGACAAAACTGAAGAAAAATCACTAATCTATTTCGCTGATCCCATGTGCTCCTGGTGTTGGGGGTTTGCTCCAGTCATCCAGCAGATTCGAGATACCTTTGCCAACTTGCCGATACAGATGTTCATGGGTGGATTGAGTCCTGGTAATACCCAAATCATGGATGATTCAGAAAAACAGGAAATCAGCAAACACTGGCAACATGTACAACAGGCGTCAGGTCAGCCCTTCGATTTTAAGTTTTTCGAGCGAGAAAACTTCATCTACGATACCGAACCCGCCAGTAGAGCGGTTATAGCCTGTTTTCGAATGGACAGCTCAAAAGCATTGGCCTTTTTGAAACACCTGCAACAGAGTTTTTATCAATTTAACCGAGATATCACATCATCTGTGCAACTGCTGGAGCAAGCACAGTCATTTGGTCTGGAAAAGGAAGAATTCAAGCGTTTACTGGATGACCCGGAGACTTTACGAATTACCCAGTTAAGCTTTGATTATGCCCGCCACCTGAAGGTAAACGGCTTCCCTACCCTGATTGGTCAAACACCTGTTACCCATACAGTGCTGACCCGAGGTTATCAGCCTTACTCCCAGATAGAAGAGAATATCAAGCGTTGGCTAAATCATTCAATATGATACTCGATCTGCTGGATCAACTCATTACGGGTATCATAAATCTCCATTTCATGGGACATCTGCATTTGCTTCAATAAGCCGGAAAACCGTTCACACTCACCCAGCAGCAACTCACTTTCAGTAGCATCGCCAACCAGAATATATTCATGATCAAAGCCAGTGCGTATTACCAGGTTAGCTGGGCTATCAAGCTCAAGCTCATCGTCTTCTATCCCAGAAACAAGACCTAGAGCTTTCAATTGTGCTGAAATCTGCTCCAGCGACTGATCACTGGTCAGGGTTCCTGCCAGCATATAAAAACCACTCATTAAAATATCGCTCCTAACAGTACTGATAGATGTTCATATGACATCATCAACTGATTTTATTTTTGTTACGTAACTCTGCGAATAATCCCAAAAGTTTTCAACCGATAGTTATCGGTATTTAAGAGTTTAAGCACTCAGGCTTTTTGCCTTTTGAACAGCTTTCTAAATAACCCGCCAACTGCAATGAAGCTACTGTTTCAGGTCTTATTTATCAAACCATTTTTCTGTAACGCTTTATAAACCTTACGCCCACTTCTCTCCAGTCGAGACAGGTCTCGAAAATCTGGAACTTCATGTTGATTCAACCGGTATTCCCAGCTTTCCAGTTCGCTATCCAGGTACTCCAGCAATTTCATCGAGCAGCCCCGACAATCCTCACTACAGACATCCCTCAATTGAGTATCGAAGGGTATGGACTCTCTGATTTTCTGGATCAACAGATGCATGGCTTCACTGGTCGAGGGTTTCATGCATTCACCTGATGGTCAGACATCAGGTAACACAGACAGTCCTGCCGTACGATAGTTTTATCCAGTGTAATCATCGCTGGCATCATTGGTTTATTCAGATATACCTTGCCATTTTCAATACGAATGAATTCATCTGTCACATCCTTGCCTTGTTGATCGGTAATCGATAAAGGGCGTTCTATGCGGGTAAAAGCAAATATATCGGTGGTTTTTATTTCATTGAAATTCCTTCGTTCAAAACCCTTCTCAAAAGTAACATCTGCCTGTGCTGAGAGATTAAAATCAAAACTAACATCATCTGGGACATACATCGTAGCATGTGTTTTCACCAGTTGCAGATCCTGTGGGGGCAATGGCCTCTGTGGAAAATGATCCAGATGTAGCAATGCATCAAGCAGTTCAATGGCGTGATGTATGCCCAACTCATCCCCAGGCCGCCCACACTCGAGAGTGAGCGCTGGGCAGATACCATTAAAGGCCATGGTAGAAACACCTTTTGGGCGTTGGAAAAACACCGCAATATGGTTGAACATGGCTGCAAGATGCTGATTTTCCAGTGTCACATCAGTCATACAGGCATAGTGAGGATTGACACCATTATTATTGTGTAAATCAATTGCTGCAAACAAAGGTTTGTCTGTTACTGCATTGACAACTTTTTGCATCATTGCGGTTGTTGTATTAGCTTTTAATTCAGTCCCTGGCCAACAACGATTAAAATCTGTCTGCCCTGGAATCAGACGCAAGTTAGCCTCAGCAGCTTTTACATTCCCGACAAAGAAACTTAATGATCGAGGCAAATGGTCTCGATATTTTGTTAACAGCTTCTGTAGTGATTTGAGGCCAGAATACTCGTTACCATGAAGTAGAATAGAAACGAATAATACCTCTGATTTATCACCCTCTAGTTGCACCAAGGTCGGCACAGGGAAAACTTCGCGGATATTACTGATATCAACTTGAAAAAAATCATCAGGTAACCCGTTGATAATTGAAAATCGATCACTCATTAACACTTTTTTACCAATTTATTGTCAGGCTGAGGGCCACAGGTGGACTGGAATATTCCTGCGTGCATATTGCATATACTGCTGTACCAGAGCCGCAGCGTCGGGATCTTTTTGCCAGTAGTTCAACATCCATCGAGCACCTGTCTGAGCATTAGTGCTACGTTGCTGAATAATATCCAGCCATTGAAGTGGATAATCGATACCCAGGTTTTGCAGGCCAGCAAGAGCCGTTGGAATCGCGTACTTTAATATTATTTGCTGCATACTGAGCATTTTACCATTACACCAGGTGACTTCTGCATCCAGGCCGTTTCGTGCGACGTGATAAAAGTCATGTTCAAGATCTGCATAAGGTATCCTGGTTAATTGCTGAGGCTCCATTCTCAATCCCTCAGTTAATCCAACATAGAAAACCATATTTGCCAGTGTATCAATCAGCGTTGGGCCTGAAGGTGCGACCCTCAGTTCAAGTCGCAGATGATATGCTCCGCCCTGATCTGCTCCCAGAATTGGGCGTACCCAACGCCAGATGGTGCCATTATGCAAATTGAAATGGTGTAATTCCTCAACAGGGCAATCTAGCACTTCAGGCAAAATTGGGCTGTAATATTCATTATCTTCAAACAGTTCCAGAAAGGAACTGATATAACCTTTTGATAAATGTACTCTCGGGATAATCCCATCATGGATTTCCAGTGCATTGCGGGTATCTACCGATTGTTTGAAGATAGCAATACGAGATTCCTGCCAGCAGGATTTCCCCAATACCAGCGGTGAGTTAGCGCTCACAGCAAGCATCGCCATACTTGACCATAAAGCGGCATGATAGCAATCTACTGCTTCATCAAAAGGGATTTGCAAATGAACCTGAAGCGAGGTGCCCAGCGCCTCTAACATGACATCATTGCGTTCTACCTGAAGATGATCCGCTCCATCAATTTCTACATGCACAGCTTGCTCGCGCATACTCATCAATCGCTGATTCAATATCCGATAGCGAAACATATCGGACATATAAAACTCACTATCAAGATATTCATGACTAAGACTGGGTAACACACCGAACAGTCCAGGCTCAATCTGTAAATCATCAGTAACCTTAACAATCTGATGAAATAACTGCTCTAGATCCGCTTGAATATTTTGAAATACCTGTGAATCGACATTAAAAGCATGCCCATTGATTTCCAGGTTATAGCGCGCTAATTCATAGGTGAATAGAGGGTTGTCTGCCTGTTGCAATACTTTCTGATTGAGACCTGCTGGGTTACCTAGAGGATCAAGTAGACACAATTCCAGTTCGTACCCCAGTTTTCGTGTCGAATTATCGAATCGCTTTTCGGCGAATAACAGTCGTACAAATTCCATTTCCTGAACCAGTTTTTGCTCAAAGCGTTGATAATCTTTATCAGTGAAATGATCTTTACCGACTTCATCACCCATAATGTAAACCCGCTAATCGCTCAGATATATTCTGCGATCTACAACTAAAAACACTTGATGTGAAAAAGATCATCGATGTCATTTTTTAGAGTCCTCATGCCCAGGGCCATATTCATTTAATTCGCCAGAAAATTTGAGTCAAATTTAAATATTGCCCCCATTGACGGCTATGATATACCCATTTCCAATTTCCCTTCTACACGCCTTAAAGATAAATTATCCCGAGTTGGAAATATGGCCTCACAGAAAGCATAGTTTACCGAATTGCATGATGACTGTTATGTTTTTCGTCATCTACCAATTGATATCAACGCGTGTCAGTGGTATTTCATAACGACCAACTCAACACAATAGTTGTAAATGGTATAGGTCGAAAAACGCGTAATACCCACCGATTCTAGTTAACTTATATTAACTTTTATGAGTTATTGAGAAATATTACTCATTTCTCTGCCCAGGATTACTCATTTGTTGTATCAGATTTAGTAGAAACACCCCACGCAACAATTTGCACACCAAATATAATCACTTCATAATTTAAAGGTTATTACTTAAGGCGAATTTGTAGCAATTTTTAATCGGGGTGGCGAGAAGAAAATTTGAAATAAAACAGATAATAAACTGTAAGATCTGGATTTTATTACTAATCTTCCTGTGCTTCGAGGTTATATTAATTATCCCTTGAGTGCACAGCAGGTTGAGGTTGAAGAAGTTTAACGAAGTCCGTTTCACTTATGGGTCGGGAAAAGTAGAACCCCTGCCCATAGGTTGCCTTGTAGTCATGTAAAATATTTGCTTCACTCCTGAGCTCAATGCCTTCAGCTACTACAGACATTCCCAGATCACGAGACATATTAATCATTGATTTTACTATCTGTTTACTCTTACTACCACGCGCCATGGAACTTATAAAAGTACGATCTATCTTAAGTTTATCAAACGGGAGTAGATGTAGATTACTAAAACTCGAATAGCCTGTACCAAAATCATCTATCGCAAGACCTGCACCAGATTCCTTCAACTCATATAACGCTCTTGAAATATACTCAGGGTTCTCTATCAATATACTTTCGGTTACCTCGAACTCGATTCGATTGCGCCTGGCACCCGTTCTTTCAATAATATCAATGAGTTTCGGAATAAGCGTTGGGTCATCGAATTGTTTTCCAGAAAGATTTATGGCCACAAAAAAATTGTAGCGAAACTGGTCATAAATACGATTTTGAAATTGACATGCCTGCTCTGCTATCCAGTATCCCAGGTCAACAATCAAATTGTTTTTTTCAATCTTGCTCATAAAGACTGAAGGAGGCACTAATTCACCAGAAGGATGGTTCCAGCGTATCAGGGCTTCGCAGCCGACTATCTTATTTCCAGCCAAATCGATTATCGGCTGATAGTGCATGACGAACTCCTTATTTTCCACGGCGGTCCTTAATAGCTTTTCTTCGGTTACCATTACTTTAGCAAATTCCATAGTGCCTTCACTAACTGCCGAGTTAGTATCTAAATGAGAGGGTCCTGTGACAGCGGAGTCGATACGATTTTGCAGATCAGTGTACAGCGCAGACATATTTTCTAATTCCATGGTCCTCGATGCCTGCTCTTCTAACAACCTCTTATCACTGACTGAAGCTAAACTGGTGGCAACTGTTTCAAGCCGGATAGTCAAATCACGATATCTAGCCATGACCAGGCGTAGGAACATTCTAATAGTAGGATCCGACTGTTGAATTTTCTGGCTGAAGTAATCAAAGGGAATTTCGGTAACCTCAGTAGTTACGATTGCACGTGCCGAGGTGATTCTAGGTAATTGATCAATTAGAGATAATTCACCGATAATCTCACCTTTGCTCAAGGTTGCAATAACAATCTCGGCACCGTCGCGATCATACAATACTTCCACAATTCCGGACTCAATAATGTAAGCACAGTGACCAGGGTCTCCATCTTTGAAGATGTACTCCTGTGCTTTAAAAGTGGTTTGGGGAGTAAGTAAATACATTACGAAAATAATATAATTAAAATAACAATGGAGCTTATTTTTCTATTGAAACACCATGATGTAAAAAACTTAGTCATACTCCGACCTGATCATCTTTACAATGGTAAATATTGAGTTAGAAGTATTACCGTCTTAATCAGCTGTTCAATATCAATAAACTCATCATACAGATCGGCAGTAGTTTGAGGGCCTTAGACACTTAAAAATTCTGATGTTCGACTTAAATTGACATACGCCAAAAAGCGTCTAAATCTGAGCTTCAGTCTTAATTCCCACTCAGAGTCAGATTATCTCTGGCTAATATAGCGATTTTCTTCACCAGTTCAACTTGTTTTCGCTCACAGACTGTGACGAATGTAGCATTCAGAACATTAACTTACATATTCCTGGGGCAGAAATACTTCTTTTCATTTAGAAAATCTATCAAGCAGGCAAAAACTCAATCGGATAGTTCACAGTTACCGGTTTTACATCCTTGGTGCCAAAGTTGAAGGATTTAATACGTTTCGCCAGACTGGACTCCAGACTTTTATCATTCAATGAGCTAGAGAGAATTACCAGTTCGGTAACCTTGCCACTGGCTGCGATAGTTATACGGAATATGATTTTACCCCTCAGTCCCGGATTCTTGCGACTGGCGCGGTTATACAGACGATTTAACTTTCCTTTATTCTGATCTAGTATCAGACTGATTTCTTCCTCTGTACGAACTTTTCCTACTGAAGCTTTACTGGTAGTTTTTGCACTGGCAAGTTTTGTTTTTCCACCTTTTAGAGTTTCCTGAGCAACCAGAGATTGTTTCACCTGACTAATTTCTCTTTGAGTTAATTTGGTAGTACCTCGAGCTTCAACTAACTGTTGATCAGCGACCCCCTGACTACCTTTGCCTGCATCGGCCAGTAATAAATCGTGTGTTTTCTTTTTGGTGTCTACACCAGCAACCTTTGTACTACCAGCCTGAACGGCTGCACCAACCATACTGCTGATAGAATCAGTATCCATTAAATCGGATAATTCATTACTCAGTGCCAGCAATCCACTATCCGCAGCTTTTTCGCGAGCTTTTTTTTGCGATTGAGTTAAAGGCTTATCGACCTTTTTGTCCTGAATTTTCTTAACGACAGGCTCAGTTTTTGGTTTTGGTTTTGGCTTAGGTTTGGGTGTCGGTTTTGGCTCAGGTTTGGGTTTTACTAATTTCGGCTGCACCTTTTTTTTTTCGAGCAGAAAATTAGCGATACGTGGTGGTATTTTAACGTGTGCTTTTCGTTCAACAGGCGGCAGCTTGATTGAGGATAAAATAAATCCAGCTGAAAACATCAGTAGCACAACGGCCACAGTAATAATATGAAATCGACGATCAGTTGAACTTTGTAACGACCAGTTTAATGCAAGTTCATTGTAACGATTCAAAGTCATCCAGCCTGACCTCGAGATGCTGCTTTCTGCATGGTTGCAAAAGCGATACGCGTATAATTAACCTCACGACAGGAAGCTAATATCTTTCTTAACAACTGGTAGGAAATCTCTTCATCACCCATCACGGTAATGGCTTTACCAGCGTCGGTCTGTTGTGTATCTTCGATTATGCTGGTTCTTGATGACTGAAATATTAATTCATCGACCAGACCCTTGATGAGAATATCTTCTTTATCAATTTCATCGGCAATATTGGCAACTTCCCTGCCCTGTAATAAGATTTTTTCTTTACTGATAAATATCACCAGAGTTTCTTTAGCCGGCTGAGTCGAAACCGATGTGGGTAAGCGAATATCTTTTTTGCTGGGCAACTGTTGAACATTAGATGAACTCACCAGCAGGAAGAAAACCAGAATGGTAAAAATATCCATCAAAGAAACGAGATTAAGTGCAGGTCTTTTACGCTGCTCATTGTGTCTTTCCATGCGTTTTGCACGCTTTGACATTTTCATTGTTGCTTAACTTCCTCGGTTAACCCTGCACCCTTAGTCTCCTGAATATCAGGAGCATCGCCTATGGAGATGTTAGGGAACAACTCTACTGTTTCCAGTTCAGTAACATTAATTACATCAGCGCTACGTACTCGATCCATAACCTGTATTAAAGTCCTGTAATTTACCTTTCTATCTAATAGCAGTGATATATTTTGTTCTTCAGGAAATCGTGATTTGATTTCAACCAGAATATCGGTGAAAGCTTTCCAATTGGTTTTATCATTATTACGAGCCAGATATTTAATACGCCCCAGATTGGCATCTCTAATTTCGAAACTATCGGGCCTTATCAGTAGTTCAAGTTGTAATTTAATCTGTTCCTGCTGGGCTACTTTGCTATTTTTTGCTGGTAGATTAAGTTCTAGAATAGTGATGCGTGAAAACACGGCAGTAATCAGCAGAAAAGGAACCAATATCACCATTAAATTAAGGAAAGCTGTGATATTTAACTCCACAGTTTCCTTAACCATCTTTCTTCTGACCAACTTCATCTCGCGGTTGTCCTGTCTATTCTTCCGAGATTAAATTCAGGCATTTAACTGCTGCCATCTCGATGTTATCAACAAGGCGTGCTGTTTTGGTAACTAGAAAAGAGTGGATCAAGATAAGAGGTATTGCAGCAACGAGCCCAAATGCAGTGGTATTCATAGCTACCGATATACTTGATGACAGTAGGTCAGCTTTTTCAGCTGGGTCGGCACCAGCTACTGCGGTAAAAGCCTGGATCAGTCCAATGATGGTTCCAAGTAGACCTAACAGGGTTGCAATATTTGCAAAAGTGGCTAGATAATGTGTACGTTGCTCCAGATCAGGAAGGACTTCCATCATGCCCTCTTCCATTGCTGACTCTATGATTTCCCTAGGGGCGTTGGTCGATTTACGTGCAAATCCATAGTTTAGCATGACCGCTAGTGGTGTTTTTGCTGTCTCCGTTAATTTAAGCGCTCGATCATAATCCTGTGCTTTTAGCATAGGCACAATCTGACCCCAAATTTTTCTGGTTTTTCCCTGAGTTTGCATAATGTAAATCAAGCGTTCGACAGCTATCGCCAGACCAAGTGCAAGAACCAACAGGATAGGGTACATGAATGTACCGCCGGTTTGAAAAAATTTAACTATTTCCATGAAACATCCTCGTGTTCAATCAAGTTTCTATAAAGGGGTGTTATTTAAAAAGATGGGGTAGATTTTATCCATAAATTCTCTAAAGTCCCTGCGCTGAGCATGTGGTTTAAATGCTGATACATTTCAGCTATATATTAATCGTTATCCTGATTTTGAAGAAAAGTAATCGTTTGCATAAAAAGTGAGTTTTTATCATCATCCTCTTCAACCTCATCCTTTTTCTGTTTTCCATTCATTTTCAGGTCGATATTATCCAGAATTACTTTCCTTTGCAGGCGATACTCATCAAATCCGATAAGATTCTGATAATAATCTCTCGATAAATCTCTTAACACCGCTGAAATGCTTTTATCATCCATTGTTAATTGTTAACTCTTAATCTCTCTCAATAACCTAAAACCGGTAGACTTATCAGCCGTTCCATTGTGAGGTTTTGAAGTGCTTATTGTACAGCTTTCCATAGGATCAAGGAAAGAGCCACCGACCGCTTCAAGTTTTCGGCCGCTATGGTATACCCATTCCTGCACATTACCCACATAGTTTACAAGGCCCCAGTCATTTTGCTGGCCAACAGTATAGTAAACCAAATCTCCACCCTTTTGAAACCCTCTCGTACTGAGCTCACAATTTCTATTTGGATCCAGCTTTTTACTACGAGATTTAGCCGCATGCAACCACTCTGTTTTACTGGGTAGGCGGTATATTTTTCCTGACAATTCACTTAACCAGGAAAGATAAGCCTCTACCTGCTCAATTGAAATTCCTGTAGCAGGAAGCTGTGCATTTGCTGAGAGTTTAGTACAGATGCCTGTTGCTGCACAAAACTGATTAAATTCAGATATAGAAATTTCATATTTTGTAATAGCGAAAGGCTGAATATTACTATTTCCCGGAATAACGACCATTTCCGGGCCATAGCCGACTTTCTTAAGCTTATCTTTACATATTGCTCTTTTTCCGCGCATACCCAGTCCTGCCAGGGATATATCACAGGGATCTCTAGATTGAATATTGATTTGTGATAACAGGGGTGAGCTAAAAAGTCTAAGGCTGTATTTTTTCGCGTCTAGTGCACGTTCTGGAAATGACTTACCGATTCGTATAATGCAGCCAGCTAATGAGCGAACAATTGTTTTTTCACTCTGCTGGTAGCGTGAGGGATCAAGTTGTTTAAGTTTTTTAATCCCAATTTCAAAATCACGCATATTGATACTGCCCTGACATTCCAGCAGAGTACTTACATTTTCAAGTGCCATATTGAACTGGTCAGTATTCTGCGAGATTTTGGCTGCCTCCACAGCTGCTTTTTGTTGTTTCTGTTGCCGTAACCTTCTTTCCTTCTCGAGCTTTTGCTTACGCTGTAACTCCAGTTTGGCTTGTTTAATACGCTTCTGCTGTGCTATCTCACGTTGCTCTGCAATTTGGCTAGAGAATTGATCAAGCAATGAAGTTTCCGCTGTATAGCGTTTTGCAGCAATAATTAGTTGTTCAGCCTGAGTATACTTTTCCTCACTGACTGCTGATTTAATCCGTTCGACATAGAGATTATAAATTGTGGCAATTTTTTCATCCAGCCACGGATCTGGTTCTTTAGTTATTTTCTTCAGATCAGAAAGGTCTTTCCAGACTGAGTCCTGCCAAAGGTCTGTGAAGCTGGCATTAAGTAGTAATTTTTCAATATTTTCCTTATAGAAATCAATTCTTACTTTTAATTCAAGTTCATTTCTAATATCAAACTCAGAGTAAGTGGGGACTTCAGGTTCTTTGGCAAAAAATAAAAAATAACTGCTGATTGCTGCAGCAAAGACTAGTGCAAATGCTGTTACCATCCAGCTCGAAGACTTCAACTTAGGAGAGATACTCGTTTCAAAATCGTTAACAGATTTAAGCCTGTTTTCACGATCAAAGGCTATAGCTCTTTCAATAGCCTGCCACTGATGTTTTTTTATGTTGCTAATACGTTTAGGTTTTAATCCCTGTCTTTTGGCCTCATCGGCGGGAACCTTATTATAAGGATGCTGCCCCGTTAGCACTTCGTAAGCAACACAACCTAGAGCATAAACATCATCTCGTATATCAGGCTCTTTGCCTTCCAGCATCTCTAGACTGGCATAGGCAGGGGTCAGCGCACCTAGATTACCTGCGTCAAAGACTGTATGGTCCTGTGGACTGTCTTCCAGATGTTCAACCTTCGCTACCGCCCGTGCTATACCAAAATCAAACACCTTGGTTAAGCCTTTTTTAGTGACAAATACATTACCGGGTTTAAAATCTGAATGGATAATATTCTCTGCATGTGCATGTTTTAAAGCTGAGCTCATTCCCTGGATAATTTCCCAGGCATCGTCGGTAGGCAAACCGGTAGATTTATAACGGCGAATTAGCTGATCTAGTGAATCACCATCAAGAAATTCCATGGTCATAAACACGGTATCGCCATCGCGATCAAAATCATGCACATTTACGATATTAGGATGCGCTATACGTTGCGATTTTCTTGATTCGCGCTGCAATGAAATAAATGCTTCCGGATGAGTTTTGAATTCTTCACTCAATACCTTGATCGCAACATAGGGGTCTCGGTCCTTAGCTTCTACTTTTAATAGATCTTTAGCCTTATAAACTATCCCCATACCACCAGCGCCCAGAACTCGTTCCAGAACAAAACGGTGTTTCAGCAAATGCTGACTAGAATAGTCAGCATCTGCTTCTCTGGATGAGCTTCGCTGCTCCTGATGATCACCCCTGACTGTGCGTTGCTGAGGTGTGCCATCACCTTCTCTCAACAACGTTTTGCTCTCTGACGTTACCAGTACCCTAGTGGGCTGGAATTCAGTCGCATCATTCGTTTTATGTTGTGCAGGTGTTTTTTCAGAACTGTGTGAGAATCCATTATTACCTTCAGAGTCTACAGCTGTAGGAACTGTTATAGGGATATCAGCCTCATCTTCATGGTCCCTTTTCGTAACTGGTTTTTTATTTATCTGCGAAGCATCATAAGAAGCTGTGGTGGGTGGAACTGCAGGTTCTACTGCTGCGATACGAGTGACATCCTCTCCTGCTCCGGGTTGCGGAGTTACTGCTCTTCCTTTAGCGATACGGGTAACATCCTGGCCCACTCCAACTTGTTGAGGTACTGTTTTTTTTACTGCGATACGGGTAGCATCCTGGCTAGTACTGGGCGGTACGGCTGTTGGTTTTCTAGCTGCGATACGAGTTATATCCTCAGACCGTAAACCTGGAACTTGCGGTCTCTTTACTCGTGCTTTTCCCTGCCCATCATCCTTCATAAGTCACTAGCTTCTGATGGCTGCTGTTTTCGTATAGTAGCACTCTGTTCTCCCTTAACGAGAATAACCGAAACATTGTCATCGGCTCCTTTATCTAACGCCTGTTCAATCATACTCTCAACAGCCTCCTGTAGTGGTAATTCAAGCAGAGTATCGGTAATTTCCTGAACACTTAACATGTTGTATAAACCATCACTGCATAATAGAAAAATATCACCTAACTGCGTACTGAAGACGTTAATATCGAGATAAAGATCAGGCTGGACACCTACCGCACGGGTAATCACGTTTGCATCGGGATGATTTTTCGCCTCATCTGGTGTCAGATAACCTTGCTGGATCTGTTCTTCAATCTGGCTATGATCGCGTGAGAGTTGCAGTAATTGTCGATTTCTAAAGCGGTATAAACGAGAATCACCTGCCCAGAGGCAAACACCAATACGACCCTGTATCAGTAAGGATACGATAGTACTTCCAAGTATTCTGCCTTCAAGCATGATGTCAGAATATTCCAGTATTCGTTGGTTAACATCAATCAACCGATCTTCGATAGTAGTGACTATTTCATTCAAGGTGTCAAAACCAGGAAGATCCTGCAGAGCAGACACTATCATACCACTGGCAACGTTACCTGCTTCATAGCCACCCATGCCATCCGCCACAGCCCAAAATTTAGCTTCGGGTAATGCCAGCATAGAGTCCTCATTGACCTCTCTAACTTTTCCAACATTGGTATCAAGTACCGATTTCCAGATTATAGGGCGCTGTATGGTGATATCTATCATGTATAGTTTTTACATCTTAAGGTTATAGGGTATTTTCCAGTTTCTTTTCTGCCATTGACCATCCAGCATGGCTGCGATGCCAGATACTGGTGGTAAACCCTGTGTGCAGAAAATAAGTGGCCCAATGAGTTCTGAACCTTCAGTCTGCCATAGACTAAAACTGGAGCCTTCACTACTCAGGCTGACGTCAAATAAATAGGGTAGTGCATCATTGATGCTAGACCCGGATGTTTCATCAAGTCCGATAATAAATGGGCCTTGCTCACCTAGATTAGACGTGGCTTGATAGGGCTGTCTATTATCCTGCTGTAAAAGATTGATAGATGAGTCAAGACCATCAACATCCATTTTCCCATCCAGCGCTGAAAGGCAATAGGACTCAACCTGTTGATACCACTCCTGCTGAGAAAACAAAAAGTAAACCACACTTTGATGAGTAGCTATTGGTTTAATAATGCTAACTGGAAAAAAACGACCTACCCTATCCACACTAGGCATAATAACTCCAGCCCAGATTTTTTCATCAATTACACCAGAGGATAAAACAAAGCGCCATATCGGACTAGTTAGATAAATATCCAGCCAGCCATCTCCAATCTGTTCTCTCGAGGCCGACACATAGAGCTGAAGCCATTCGTCCCACTGGTTTATAAATGCGGGACTCAAGTTGCGAAATATGAAGTCACCATGAGCCGGCAACTTTCCATATATACCTGTGAGTTTAGTATCATGCATTTAGATAGACTCTGGACAGTTGAAAGAACCAAGTAAATTATTATTAAATGGGTTGTTGATACTTTTCGCCTTTATCAGATATTCCATATTATGTTCAATCTTTTTTGATCCATTTTCCGGTTGCTCGAATACGCTGTATTTTATTAGATATACATTAGCTTTCTTTGTAGGGGTAAGTTTCGATTCATCCTGCATATGAAACCAGGCCCAGGGCCCTTCAAATGACTTTTCATTGTGATCTCCATTCAGATCTTCAAACACAAAGCGTACTCGATTATTTTCATCCTTTGCTGACCAGTTTAAATCTTTCCAGAATTTTGGACCATGATTATAACTGATACGCTGCTTTCCCACATCTAACCAAAAGCGAGCATCAATTTTATCAAGTCGATACGGCTTCAGCTGTAAGGATAAACCAGGTGCTTCAGGGTTCGCTCTAAATAAAATACTTTTTATATTCTGCGCTCTGTGAATTTGTGCGAGGGTTTTTCTACTTAAACCAAGAGAACGATTATCAACTACCCTGTTACTCCATTTTGTTCCTGTCTTTACGAAAGGCTTAACATAAGTGAGAAAAAAGTTATCCATTTTTCCTTCTGGTTTAAAGAAGTCAGTAAAATCAAGCTGCGCCAGTTCATTTTTTGATTTTCTTGATAATGGATAACGTCCAGCTAATGCATCTTTATAGAAGGTGTATACCTTGTTCTTCCATTGATTATTCACATGTTGATGTGCTGCTGATAAAACAACACGCCAGCTTTGATCGGATAACTTTTCTAACCAGCGTTTGACCGGCTCGGGTTTATTAGCTGCAAACTGTGTTAACGCGGTGATTGCATTGCCTGAACCTGAGGTGAAACGCGCCGAAGCCAATTGAAATGATTTTTTTGCAGGATCTGGAGACACCGCTATTTCACCGATGAAATCTTTTAACTGTTCAATTTTTTGATTGATGGATTTGATTGGAGCAGGCCTTTTCTTACTCTCACGGAGTAATTGGTTTACAGGTCGAAAATGCTGATCGACCTCGGTTCCCTTAAAAGATTCCGCAAGCAAGCCTGTTACCTTACCCGTTTTTCCTTCGGCATTATCATCACTGAGATTTTGTAATAACTGATTAGATAGCTGTGTATTCTCTGCAGTTACCTGCAATACAGCTAGAAGCGGTGAATAGACCGGATCAATAAAACGTGAGAGTACTTCCATCGCCATATCCAGAGATTTAAACTCTACAATATCGAGAGACTCTAGAACTTTAGACCATTGTTGAGTAAATTCTGATAGATAAAGCTGTTTCACCTTTTCACTGATTTCATCCAGGTCATCTTTGATGAAATCTACCTTGCCACTCTCATCATCTGATAACACCCAGCGGTCACGTACAAGATCAGCAATTATTGGTGATTCAGTGCTAAGATCAATACTGTCATAGCCTTCTCTGGTAAACATAAAAGGAATTTGTAGTCGGCTAGTTACCTCGTCTGAAACTTTGAAAGATTCACGTACCGACTCACCAAATAAATTCAGCAAATCTACCTTTTGACGATACTCAGACTGTGTCCTGATACGGCTATAAATTCTCTGATGTACAGGAACTCTTAATAATACCTGCCGGGTTTGCTTAACCAGTTGCGGATTTAACTTATACGGTTCAGAATTGAGTTTAAGTAGTTCATGAAGGTGCTGTTCAAGTGCCTGACGTTGCGTAGCTTCTCCAGTCATAGACTCCTTCCAGTTATTTTTAAACCAATCAACAACCAATGGTATGTCAATATGATCAACCTTTTGAAACATCAGGTAAATACGGAAATTATGATATAAGTCTCCTCCTTGATGTCCCATAGAAATTTTATTTTCCAGATAGCTAATCAGTCTTGGCAATAATAATCGCTTAAGCTGAGCATGATAGGCTCGGTCAGCTGACTTATCGACCTGGCTGTCGTACATCCCCATTCCTGATAACCAGGGATGCTGCTCCTGATCATAAACAATGCTAGCTTTAGCCAACGCATTTAATGACGGTATCACCGCTCGTAAATCTTTATTCCAGTCTTTTACTGTGCCCTGCTCACGTTCGAACTCTGTAACGTAACTGGCCACTTCAAGCATGTAATCATCATGTTGACTTATGCTGCTAAACCAGGAGACCAATAAGGCGATAGCGCTAATTACCAAAGTGATATAGGCTGAACGACGAGACCATTTAAGAAACAGTTCAAACTTACGATTGGAGCCTACCAGTTCGGACTCAGGAAAAATGACGTCACGGAATAAATTACCTAAAAAGAAACTTTTACCCTGCCCATGCTGATAATGAGCCTGCTCGCGCTGAAAACCAAAATTCGCTGAAACAGCGCTCATCATTCGATCAATAGGTGTACCATCCTGAGTACCGCTGGTAAAATAAATGCCACGTAGATATGGTTGTTTTTCGAAACGGTTTTTCACAAATGTCTGGTTTACAAACTCACCGATAATATTTCGAATATTTTCAACCTGAAGTGGGAAGCCCTGAATTAATCCACGGCGTTTTATATCTCTTTCCTGATGGACTCTAGCTAATTCTCGGTCATATAGGCGTTTTATTAGAAGATCCATTTCGTATTCAAAATTCTCAAAATCAGGACTTTGAGAAGAATGAGGTGCATTCGCTAAACTTATGCCCCAAACCTGCTCGCGGTCTTCTTTTGATAAATCTTCAAAGTATTCAGAGAAACCTGAGATAAGATCGGCTTTAGTGAACATCAAATAGATTGGAAATCGAATTTCGAGCTTCTGCATCAATTCATCAATTCTAGTTCGGATAATTTTGGCCTGTTGCACTCGCTCCTGCTCTGTCATCACCAACAGGTCCTGAATACTGATCGACACTATGGCTCCATTTATAGGTCTACGTCGACGATTTCTTTTCAGCAGAGACAAAAACGCTTCCCAGGCTTTGCTATCAACCACTTTATGGCTGTCCTGAGTTGTATATCGTCCAGCGGTATCAATCAAAACTGCGTCATTAGTAAACCACCAGTCACAGTTACGCGTACCACCCACTCCCTGCAAGGCGCCCTTGCCAAATTGTTCAGCCAATGGAAAATCAAGACTGGAATTAATGAGAGCAGTTGTTTTTCCCGATCCAGGAGGGCCAATAATGATGTACCAGGGTAGCTGGTACAACGCTTTAGATTTATTACGCCCCTTAAATCTTAATTTCGACAACGTAGATAAAGCATCGGAGAATCTTTGATTGAGCTGGTGATACTCTTCTGATGACTGATCATTCGCACTGTCATCGAGGTTGATGGCTTCCTGGTTTTGTTCAAGATCGCCAACCAGATCCATATTATTCTTTTTATTGGTTAACTGAATCCTCAGGTTATTAAGCCCCCACAACAAAATAACAATAATGATAGCAATCAGTCTTGAAATTTCACTGGCTAATGGAGCGCTATTATTCTCACCAAATTTAATCATTGGCCCAACAAACCAGATAACGACCGATAAAGCTATTAAACCGATCATAGAGATGACGATCTTATTGGTAAAAAATTGCAGAATCTTTTTCATTTTATTTTACTGTCTATCCCTGGAAATAAATTCAAGTGAACCTTAATTGTTTTTTGACTCAGCTAAGGGTTTATAGGTAGCGGTGATATCATCAAGCTGTGCTACAACTGGTGCTGACGAATCATATAACCATACTCTGAAACCTGTATAACTGAGCAATAATACCGCACACAAAATACTGGCTACTACCCAGAGTGGAATATAACTTGTCAGTGAGTTATGAATTTTCCCCAGCCCTTGCCAGCTTGGCGATAAAGAACGTTCATAGTCCCCGCGCTGCCTTCTGATAATACTGAATAACTCATCCCTTAATTGTTCTATCCGATCACGGCCGCGATGTATAACCCGGTACTTCCCTTCAAATCCCAGGCTAAGCAGGATATAAAAAAACTCCAGCACATCGATATTATCTGAGGGGTATTCAAGCATACGATCCAGAATTTGAAAGAATTTTTCTCCACCCGCTGTTTCATTATGAAAAACACTCAATAATGTCCTTTGCGGCCATGCCGATTCGGAACCCCAGGGCGTGTTCAAAACAGCTTCATCCAGCGCTGTACAAATTGCATAACGTACCGATAGCACGATCTCAGGTTTAATCCCAAGCTCTTTGAGTTTATTTTCAAACTGACGTATTTCATGGGTCAGCCTTTTATGCAACCCTCCCACATCAGGATGCGATAGTGACTGCCGGGTTTTTTCAAATACGGTGATTAAAGTAGTTGCATTATTGACAATTGGATTAACGCCACTGTGACTTTCAAATGAAACTATTCTGGAATCCTGTTGCAGGTTATTCTCAACGTCTGGCCGATATAAATTCGCATTGCGCTGAACCGGTTGTTGGCGTGGTGTTAGGGCAGCATCGGCGTTGGGTGGTACATTTCTGGATGCCGCGCCTCGGCCACCAGGTCGTATGACAGTTCTATCAGGATTTACTGCTTGCTGTTTGAATACTGTTTTATCGTGCTTATCAGGAGACATAGACTTTCCAATAGTTGACTAGTGACGAAGTTCCTTGCGCTAAATTAAGACTGCCGGATAGCCCAGAACTCGAAAGTTAAACCTGGAAAATCTCCGCCTACATGGATTGCAAAACCACCGGAATGCTTTAACTCGTTCCAGAATTCACTTTTTGGTTCCAGCTGAAAATAACAAAAGCCTGAGTGAAATGGAATTTGCCTTGGCGCAACTGGCAAGGGTTTTAATCCGATACCTGGCATAGCCGCATTCACCAGTTGTCGAATACGCTCAACTGGACCAATTTTTATTTGTGCGGGCAAGTGCATTCTTAACTGCTCTTCAGGAATATCGGCTTTTGCAGATAGTATAAATACAGCACTACCAATCATTGACCGATCCCTTATCTCAGCAACACGGATGCCGTATTTTTTCTCTACAAGATCTAGTGCGACAGCTTGTTGCTCATGCACAGTACTGAAGCTATTTCTCAATGCAACCATTGCTGGTTCAAAACTAGCCTGTAATTGATCATGCAGATACCCTGGGAAAACAGGGGCACGCTTGTTTTTACTGACAAAAGTTGAAAGCTCTCCAACCATCTGAACCATTTGAGCGTATAAGTCGACAGGGTGTAAGCCTTTTACTTGCGACATATGTATCGCCAGAGGTTCGCACCGATTGAGCAACTGGAGCAACATATAATCAGCTACTTCAGCAGTACCGCCGCGATTGGGATCAGCCAGGCGCACTGCTATTGCCTCTGCTCGGCTATGTAACAGACCGGTTAATTCAGTTAGATAACTTTGTAACCTGGAAGAGAATCTACAATCAAGTACAGGTGGAATATAGCTATCATCAAGCAGTATATTCTTATCATCACGTATCTCAGCGATGCGTATTAAGCCAACACAGACATATCCGCTAAGATCATCACTGCTTAATAACAACCTCAGGTTTAATTTGCCTATATCAATCGACACAGATTCGCCTGTATCCGTTGAGACATCCCTGATTTCATGTTCCATACTGGTAAAGCGTGCAAGGCTTTGAGTATTTTTATCTGAAACAACTTCTACTGCACCCTGGCGCTTTACCGGTAGCCCCAGATAAACAATAGCGTTCTGGGTATTCTCAGGGATATCGATAACGCTGGGAGCGACATCAATTGCAGGAAAATTGAATGGCGTACCATCAGGCAGAATACCTCGTCCAGATAACATGGAAACCTTCCCCAGTTTCAACATTTGCTGGTCAACCTCAAAATCCTTCATGCCCCAGTTATAGGCATCAAGACTGGAGGATTTCCCTTCAATCAACGATTCAAGATAGCGTTCCTGCTGCTGGAAGTGCTGCGGATTAAGAAACATTCCTTCTGACCAGACTACTTTATTATTTAATGACATGTGACAGGCTTCAAGTATTTAACAGGTAGATTATTTTGCTTATTCGACATTTGGATCATCGGCAGACGAATTAAACAATAGTTGATTTCCAGAAATACGAATCTTAATAGAGTTTCTAAATACATTGTTCGAAACAACTGGAAATATCAGCTTGAATTTTGATTCTTTAAAATCAAAAAACTCTGCATACAGCGCGACATACTGAGTTTTTTTCTGAAGCACAAATTGTTCTGTTCTATTCTGGCCTGGTGTAAAGCGTTTTAATTTATGCACTTCACCGATCATATCTGCACCTAGCGTCTCTTTATCTTTTTCATAGATATCGATGAAATCGGCTTTCTTCATCATCTTCTCAGATTTGAGCTCATACATGCGGATAAAAAGGGGTGAAGCTATACCCAGTTCATCCTGGTTAATATCAGAATCCACAATGAAATCTATTTTTAGATCGGTATCCAGATCAAAGTACTCACCTACCAGACTTTTATTGGTCTGGCATGCAGAGATAGTGACAAGTAGTAATAAAAGTACAATTTTACGAGGGGATTTACTCCACATATTCATTCCTTTAGTTTTCATTGTTAAAGTTTTTTGCTTTTCTACTAATTGCTAGTTTTTGCAACTGATCTTCGTAAGCTCGAACAAATTTATCACCAAATAGGTACTGAAAAGAGCTATCGATATCACCTGCCATTTCTTTATAGTAAGCAATATAGGAATCCCACTTCTTTGCTTTCTGACTCGCAAGTATAAGACCACCTTTATTTTGCTGGTTAAATCGCTCTTCAAGTTTCTCTGGATCAAATCGTTCGATCAACGAAGTAAACGCTTCCCGTATTCCGGCTAAAACAGCCAACTGGTGCTCAGCCACTCCCTTAAAACCCTCCTCAATGGCTTCTATCGGTTTTTTAAAGGCATTCCCCTTCTTTAGAAACATATTTTCAAGTGCGTCATCAGTATTGGCAGAAAATTTAAGGGGATTATTCTCAACGGGCTGGATTGTCGTCACATTCATGCGGAATTCATTCTTTATTGCACTTCGAGAACTGAGAACCTTCATCAGCCCTCCTATCATTTCACGTAGCACCTCCCCACCAAGTTTATTGATATTAACGATTTCATCATCAGTCAGTTTTTCAAAATCTAATCCTAGCGACTCTATAAAAGATGTGTCGACGTTTGCAGAAGAATAAGATGGATGCTGAGCAGCCTGTGCAGCCTTTTGTTTTAATTCATTCAATTCAGCCTGTATTTTTGCATTCACCTTTTCGAGAGTTTTCTGACGCTCGTATACAGCATTGTCACTAGAAACAGGAGTAGCAGGTATTGCTTTCCTCCTGCCAGCCGGGTGTGGTACAGCTACAGAGGGATTTATCAATAGTGGCTCAACAGGAGGCAAAGGTTGCTGTGGCGCACTATTTTCACCTACAAGAAAGTTATCATCCCAATCATCTGGAATACCACCAACAATCGGAGTTTCAGAATCGCGCACTGGAGACGGCCAGTCGATCTGCTGATTTATCGGGTCTGAACCATCAGAGTATGCAGCAGCAGAAAAAGGGTCATAATTATCTTCAGAAATATCAGCAATTGGGCTATCAGGAGCAATAGAAGCCTTGTCTAGCGCTGCGAGTGGATCGACACCCCCCTCTTCTTCGACAAATAGTGACTCTTTGGTAAAAACCTGGCCTGAAGGAAAAGGGTTGGAGTCTAAATCATCAAACTCACGACCTGAGGGAGAAGAGAATGGATCATCGGGGAATTCTTCAAATGGGCTAGGTGAGGAGGATCTGTCACCCTCAGTAAACGCTACTGGGGATGTCCCGAGCTGAATGGAAAACTCATAATCTCCTATGACAAAGTGATCGTTATCCTTAACTGGCAAACGGGTTCCTTTACCCATTGGATCCATAGAGCCATTATAAAAAGTACCATTAGTACTTTGGTCCATCAGATAAAACTGTCCATTCTCGAAAATAAACTGGCAATGCAAAGATGATAAATAACGCTCTGGATCCTCTAGAACCAGATCATTATCATCACGTCTTCCTATAGTACCACCCTGGTTACCGAACGATATAGTCGACTTCGACATTACCACCGAATCTGGTGCTTTTAACATGTTGATTACTAAAGACATTAATCGGTCATCCTGATTATTTTATACCCGTTTTCCTTATCTTGCTAAATCAAGCAACAAATGAGTTTTGATTAAAATAAATTAATTAAAACAAATCGTAAATATATAGAATATTAATTAACTCATTAAGGTTGTAATGCTGTCAATCCCTTAATTCCTGATAATGTTAATATCAATATACCAGATCAGCTATATTTTAAAACCCTATTCCAGTTATAATAATCAGGAGCTAAATTTTAATTATCATTTGGCGTAACTTTAGATATGATTATTCACTCTGACAAATGCTGATAGCTGTCGGATTAAGATATTAGCATCATGCTTTACATCTTGAATACAATATCTTATAAATAATCTAAAATGAACAAATAAGCATTTTACCTATACACTATTAATGGTTATAGTTAGCACTGAAGGAACAGAAATAACAGAAAATAATGGCGTCTGAACAAACTATACCTCTAGATCAACTCCTTGAACCCATCTCCGCTGAGAGCGCAGTTGGTGTCGATATACGTGAGAACTCATCACCAACCTCGCCTTATTACACCATTAAAGATGCACGTAATGCGGCCAGGGCAGCCGAACGTAATAATATTTTCGATAGCGATAATAGTGAAGCAGAAACGTATTGGCGTAAGATACTTGAGCTTGCTCCTGACATCCTGCAAAACTACTCCAAGGATCTGGAGGTAGCCAGTTGGTATGCTGAAGCACTGGTACGTCAATATGGCTTTCAAGGTTTACGTGATGGTTTCAAACTTATTTATGGGCTTATAGAAAACTTCTGGGATGACCTGTATCCGCTTCCGGATGAAGATGGTATAGAAACACGTGTCGCCCCACTTACCGGACTCAATGGAGAAGGGGCTGAGGGCGTTTTGATCGCACCTATACGTAACATTTACATCACTCAAGGTGTATCTAGCGGGCCTTACAATTACTGGATGTACCAACAGGCACTTGATGTCGAAAAAATTCTTGACGAAGAAACGAAGCGTGAAAAAGCTTCAAAGCTCGGCTTCAGTCATGAAGATGTCGAACGTGCGGTATCTGAATCTAGTGATCAGTTTTATATCGATCTGGTCGAAGATACCGACCTGGCCATTGAAACATTTCGCGAAATAAGCCGTATTCTGGATGAATATTGCGGCATCAATGACTCCCCCCCCTCAAGTAACATTATCAACATACTGGAAGATTGTCTGGGTGCAATCAAACATATTGGCAAATATAAAATTCCGGAAAATACTGAAACGGAAGTTGATAGCGATGACATACCAGAAATAGACGCCAGCACATCGGACCCACAGCAAGCCGTGAGTCAGCAGTCTAATAAAGCTGTTCAGTCACGAGCGGAAGCCTTCAAAAAGCTCATTGAAATATCCGATTTTTTCCGCAAAACAGAACCCCACTCCCCTATTCCATACATACTCGAACGGGCAGTTAGATGGGGAGATATGCCACTTGAGGAATTAATCCGAGAGTTAATACCCGATTCATCAGCCAGAGAAATATATGGTTCTTTAACAGGAATAAGAACCGATGAAGATTAATACATTTGTAACTAACTTAAACCCGAGCATAACGAGGAAAAAACATGTCTGATAGTATTCATGACAAACTTAGAAGAGTGAGAAAACCCCGCGTACACATCACCTACGATGTGGAAACTAATGGAGCAATGCAAGAAAAAGAGTTACCTTTTGTTATGGGTGTAATGGGCGATTACTCAGGCGATAATACGGAAAACAAAAAGGCTCTAAAAGATCGTAAATTTTCTCAGATCGATCGCGATAATTTTAATGAAGTGATGAACAATGTTTCACCAACTGTTGATATGAAAGTGGAAAATACACTGGAAGCTGACGGCAGTGAAATACCTGTCAATCTCGACTTCAAAAGTATGGAAGACTTCGAACCTCAAAACATCGTTAATAAGGTTGATCCACTTAAAAAACTGATGGAAACTCGAAATAAATTACGCGATCTTCTAACAAAGGCAGATCGTTCTGAAGAACTGGAAAATATTCTTGAGGAAGTACTAAGTAGTACAGATGCTCTGGCTTCTTTACAGGGTGAATTAGGTACAGATGAAGAAAAAAAGGAGGGTGATGAATAATGAGTGAAGCAGAAAATCAAGCGGTCGAGCAGGATGCAGAAGTTGTAGAGCAGGCCAGTTTTCTGGAACAGGCAATCTCAGCTACCAAACAGACTTCTCGCGATGAAACAGAAGAGTTACTAAAGACGCTAACCCGTAAAGCAATGGATGGCACAGTAAAATGGGATAAAAATCTGTCGATAACCATTAACAATGCAATCGCTGAAATTGACAAAGTTCTATCCAGGCAATTATCAGCCATCATGCAAAATGAAAAATTCCAGAAGCTGGAAGGCTCATGGCGTGGTTTACATCATTTGATCATGAACTCAGAAACCAGTAGCGGCCTGAAAATTCGCATGCTGAATATCAGCAAAAAAGAACTTACCAAAGATCTGGAAAAAGCTGTTGAGTTTGATCAAAGTCAAATCTTTAAAAAGATTTACGAAAGCGAATTTGGTACAGCAGGTGGAGAACCTTATGCTGCATTGATTGGAGACTATGAGTTCACTAACCACCCAGACGATCTGGATATGCTGACTAGTATGTCAAATGTTGCAGCAGCTGGTTTCTGCCCATTCGTTTCAGCTGCCGACCCCAAGATGTTTGGTTTTGACAGCTTCACCGAATTATCCAAACCTCGCGATTTAGAAAAAATATTTGATTCAGCTGAATATATTAAATGGCGCAGTTTTCGCGACAGTGAAGACTCTCGTTTTGTGACCTTAACTATGCCTCGTGTACTAGCTCGTTTGCCTTACGGTTCTGACACTAAGCCTGTAGAGGAATTCAATTTTGAGGAAGCTCGACTAGATGAAGCCGGACGACAGCTTGAAAGTGATCACGATGAATACTGCTGGATGAATGCCGCTTACACCATGGGCACCACATTGACTCGATCCTACGCAGAATACGGTTGGTGTACCAGTATCCGAGGAGCAGAAGGTGGCGGTAAGGTACAGGGTTTACCCAGTCATACTTTTATCAGTGACGATGGTGATACTGATCAGAAATGTCCCACAGAAATTGGCATCACCGATCGCCGCGAAGCTGAATTAAGTAAGCTGGGATTCCTGCCTCTTTGTCACTATAAAAATACCGATTACGCAGTATTTTTTGGAGCACAGACTACTCAAAAAGCTAAAAAGTTTAATGACCCTTCTGCAACAGCAAACGCAGAAATTTCAGCACGCCTGCCCTATATAATGGCGACATCACGTATTGCTCATTTCCTCAAGGTTATGGCTCGCGACAAAATTGGTTCTTTCATGGAAGCCAGTGATGCTGAAGAATGGTTAAACAACTGGATTTCCAGTTACGTGAATGCCAGCCCTGGTGCCAGCGCTGAAATGAAGGCGCGCTTCCCTCTTGCCGAAGCCAGCATAGAAGTAAAAGAAGTTCCAGGACAACCTGGTGTTTTCAGTGCTATCGCTTATATGCGCCCCTGGCTACAGATGGAAGAACTCAGCGCATCCATGCGCATGGTAGCTAGCATCCCCAAAGCTGGGTAAGTAAGTTTGTTTTAACCACCTCTTTTAATCGAAGAGGTGGTTTTTACCCAAGCTCGACAAATATGCAGTCAAAACTTATCGACACAATTGAACTAGATGACCTGTACACGAGATCTCCTTATATTACGGGTCTTAATCCTTTTTTAGAGGAAAAAGATCCTGTTAAGGCACTGGTTTTCTGGTTAACTGAATTTGTACCTGCACAGTGTATACAAAAAGTCGACGATATCATTCCATCAATCCAGAGATCGATGGCAGATATCGATCACATGATCAATGAGCAGGTAAATGAAATCATCCACCATAAACGCTTTCAACAACTGGAAGCTTCCTGGCGTGGGCTATGGTACCTGGCAGTACAGGCAGATGGCACCAAACAGATAAAATTGAAGGTACTGGATATAAACTGGAGTGAGGTATCGCGTGATATTTCCAGAGCACTTGAATTTGACCAAAGCCAGTTATTTAAAAAAATATACAATGAAGAGTATGGCACCCCAGGTGGCGAGCCCTATGGTGTCATCATCGGTGATTATGAGATCAGCCATAAACCCTCTGATACTCATCGCTATAACGACCTGGAGACACTGAGTGGACTTGCACAAATAGCAGCAGCCTCCTTTGCCCCTTTCATCACAGGAGCAGCGCCCGAATTATTTGGTCTGGACGACTTCTCTACGCTGGGAAGCTCGATCAATTTACATGCTATTTTTGCGCAAAAAGAATACATAAAATGGCGTTCTTTACGCGATAAACCTGACTCACAATTTGTGGGGCTAACCTTACCCCATATTCTGATGCGCCTGCCTTACCGTAAAACACCGGGAAGTTATAAAGGACTATTTTTTTACGAAAAATGCACAAGCAAGGGACGTGAAAATTACTGTTGGGGTAACGCAGCTTATGGATTTGCAGCTATCCTGCTGCGTGAATTTGCCAATGTCGGATGGTTCGGGCATATCCGAGGTGTTCCCCGTAATGAAATCGGCGGTGGGTTATTATCTTCCGTTCCCTGTGACAGTTTTGAATCTGATGCGCAAGATATCGCATACAAACCGCTAACCGACATAATCATTACAGATACTAGAGAAAGAGAACTCAGTGAACTCGGTCTGGTATCCCTGTGTCAGTGTTACGATCTTCCTCTGGCTGCTTTTTACAGCAACCAGTCTCTACACAGGCCACCAAAGTCAGCAAACAAAGAAGGTGATGTTAATGCCCGCTTATCGGCCATGCTACAGCACGTATTATGCGGATCGCGTATTGCTCATTACATAAAAGTCATCATCCGCGATAAGGTGGGCTCCTTTATCACGGCGGAAGAATGCGAAGATTTACTACGAGACTGGTTATTTAAATACACGACTGGACGCGAAGATCTGGAGTGGGAAGAACAGGCACGCTATCCATTGCGAGAAGCGGCTGTAGAAGTTAAAGACCATCCCGAGAAACCCGGCGATTATGTTTGCATTATGCATCTACGCCCACATTATCAGCTTGACCATATGGTCTCTGAATTAGAGTTGGTCACTGAACTGGCGCAATCAGCCTAAACTATAAGTTGCAAGGATATGGCAAGAGTCGATAAAAAGAAAAAATTACGCCCCTCGATACTGGATCGATTGCTAGATAATGATCCTGGTAATGCGATGGACGCAGATACTGGTCAACATCAAAAACTGAAACAACTCAGAAACAGCGTTAGACGTGATCTGGAGAATCTGCTGAATACTCGTCTACGTATTTTAGAGCCGGATGATGAGTACAACGAATTAAAAAAATCGCTACTCAGTTATGGATTACCCGATCTAGCAACCGTCAACATCATCGATAAAGTCAGCAGAAAAAAATTTGTTACTCACCTGGAAAATTTATTAATCGAATTTGAACCCAGGTTTAAGTCAGTGAATGTCAATTATCTGGAAAACTCTAACTCACTGGATCGCACCCTGCGCTTCAGGATTGATGCCCTGCTATATGCAGACCCATCCCCTGAGGTTGTCATATTTGATTCAGTGCTGGAACCTGTTTCACGCACTGTGAATGTAGAGGAGGCTCACCATGTCGGATGAATTACTCCCCTATTACGAAAAAGAACTGGCATTCATTCGACAGATGGGTGCTGAATTTGCCAGTGAACATCCCAAGATTGCAGGGCGCCTGGGAATTAGTTCGGAAACGATAGAAGATCCACATGTTTCGCGATTAATAGAAAGTTTCGCCTATTTAAACGCACGTATACAGCATAAACTGGATGATGACTTTCCCGAGTTGAGTGATGCACTTCTGGAAGTGCTTTTTCCACATTATCAACGTCCGATCCCATCTACTACCATTGTGCAATTTGTGGCGGATTCTGAAAAACTTGAATCAACCTTTCGACTTAACAAAAATACAACACTAGACACTGAATCATTTAATGGAGAAACCTGCCGCTTTAGTACCACATTCGAAACACTGTTACATCCCTTAAAGGTTGCGGAAGCCAGGGTATTGGGGCGACCATTTACAACACCGGGTTCCAGTCAATTTAAAGGAGCCGAAGCTGTCGTCAAACTATCATTGAAAACGCTAACCGAAGATATCAATTTAGTAGATCTCAAACCCGAGTTGATTCGTTTCTATCTGAAAGGTCAGCCTCAACATATTAACCCCCTGTATGAACTGTTACTAGGCAAATGTCAGGCTATCTACATGACGTCATCTGAAACTGATCTCAACCCGATCAGGTTACCGATAAGCAGCTTAAAACCTGTAGGCTTTGATCTTTCTGAAGGTTTACTGCCCTACCCAGACACATCATTTATGGGATATCGTTTGCTAACCGAATACTTTGCATTTCCAGAAAAATTTATGTTTTTCGACATCACCGATTTTTCACACAAAATATCATCAGATTACAGCAATACACTTGAGTTCTATTTCTACCTTACTGATGGCGACGTAGAACTGGAACATAATATTTCTAGCGAAACATTTCAGCTTGGGTGTGTCCCGGCCATCAATCTGTTTTCTCATCGTGCCGACCCGATAAAATTAAATCACACCACTACCGAATACCAGATCATACCCGATGCCCGCCGCCCAAAAGGCTATGAGGTGTATGCATTAAACAAGGTTAACGCGACGACTTCATCTGGAGATAGTGAAACCTATCTCCCTCTGTATGGCATAAATCACGAAAACCAGAACCAGGAACATCATGCTTACTGGTTCACTGCCCGAAGACATGCCAAGCTGGGCATGGAGCAACGCGATGAAGCAACCGATGTATTCCTGAGCCTGGTTGATTTGAATTTTAATCCTAACAATCCTGATGATCGTACACTTATTCTGGAAACCATTTGCAGTAATCGCGACCAACCTGCAAAACTGCCTTTTTCGAGCGAGCAACCAAAGTTGCAGGCAGTTAATGCTGCTCCACCCTGTAAGCGTATACGTTGTTTGACACAACCATCAGCGGCAATTCGGCCTTCCATGCGTAACAATGCACGCTGGCGACTAATATCTCACCTGACTCTAAATCATCTATCTATCAGTGGTGCAGAGGATGCCGTTACCGCATTAAAAGAAATCCTCAGGCTATACGATTTTAAGGACTCATCTGCCAATCGTGCTCAGATAGAATCGATTTACCGGCTATCCACCAGACCTATTACAGCCCCCTTAACCATTGATGGCCAAACAACGCTATGTAGAGGTATAGAGGTTGAGATTGAACTGGATTCTACTCAAATGACAGGCAATAGCAGCTTTATGTTTGCGACTATACTGGAGCACTTTTTTGCGCTTTACAGTTCGATTAATTCATTTACCAGAGTGCTGGTAAAATTAAAAAATAAGGAAGGTTATCTTAAAAAATGCCCACCCAGAGCTGGCGAAAAAATATTCCTGTAATTCAGAAACTAACTGAATCAGCTTTTGATTACTC
The DNA here is from genome assembly GCA_050292965.1 of Gammaproteobacteria bacterium. Taxonomy (GTDB): domain Bacteria; phylum Pseudomonadota; class Gammaproteobacteria; genus JACNJF01. The sequence continues at coordinate 55,801 of JBNKMF010000007.1, forward strand.
CTTCCAGCAATCGGTTCGATTGCTGGAACGCTCTGCCATGTACGATAAAAAAGAATCTAACAGCAACGTGGCCACTAACTCTATTTCAGGTTTTACCCCACCCTCAAATGAATCGATTCGCTTTAGCACACATCAATCGCTTGCTTTTCCGTCCGGTGAAATACGAAATATCAATCGAAAAAATTCAAATAATACGGGCATAAAACAGTGGCAGCTTATTGTTAATTTACTCGGTATAACAGGCGTTCAAGGTGTATTACCCTATCACTACACCGAACTTATCCTGAAAAGACAGAAAATGAAGGATGACACTCTCGAACATTTTCTAAATCTTTTTAATCACCGAACCATTTCCTTATTCTATAAGGCATCAATAAAATATCGACTACCGATTCAGTATGAAAGAAACCAGTTACATTCATCATCACGTAACAAAGTCGACCAGCATACCCATAGCTTGCTCTCACTCATTGGCCTGGGAACTACGGGTCTTTATAACCGGCTATACACCAGAGATGAATCGCTGATTTATTACGCGGGACTGTTCAATCAGAAAATTCGCAATAGCAGCAATCTAAAACAAATACTTAGAACTCATTTCAATATACCTGTGGAAGTCGAACAGTTTATAGGCCAGTGGAAAGAATTAATTGATGACGTACGCAGCAAATTACCCGACTTCAATAACCCATCGGGACGTAATGCACAACTGAGTCGTTCGCTAATGATAGGTAAAAAAGCCTGGTTTGCTCAAGGAAAAATCCGCATAATTCTTGGCCCATTGAATAAGTCTCAATTAGACCGATTTGCACCAGGTACGGTCACCCTGAAAGCCTTGAATGAACTGGTCAGGATGTATGTAGGCATGGAGAACGATTATGAATTTCGCATACGTATTTATAAACGCGATAAACCTCAAAGAATCACTTTAAGTGCACAAACACCACCTATCATAGGTTGGGACACCTGGTTAACTAGTCAACCAGCGCGCTATGCTGAAAATGAAACTCAGGACATTCGCATAAGCGCAAGTAGATTTATCTAGGCCCGGTTATGAACTGTAAAGATGTACATGGAAATCTTAAAAACCTCACAATTTTTATTTTAAATGATTAATTAAATAACAGTGATATCACATATAAAAGGATAAAAAATGATAACAATCGATTTAAAGTCTCTAGTTGGAAAACTTAATGAAACCTGTCGTGCCGGACTCGAAGGAGCTGCTGGACTTTGCCTGGCACGCACCCATTACAACGTAGAAATTGAACACTGGATTCTAAAGCTACTGGAAATTCCCGATAGCGATATTGTGGCACTGGTTGAAAAATTTGAGCTTGACCAGGGCAAGTTAATCGCTGACCTAAATCAGGAACTAGATAGATTAAAGTCGGGTAATACTCGAGCCCCCGCGTTATCGCCTAATGTTGTAGAACTGAGTAAAAATGCCTGGATGCTGGCATCAGTAGAATACAGCCATCCTCAGACTACCTCTGCTCATATCCTGGCGGCACTATTGCTAGATGAAGGCTTACAACGTTCGACTGAAATCACATCAGGAGAACTGAAGAAAATTGCACCAGAATCATTACGCGCCGTATTACCCAGTATTGTCGGTAGTACTACAGAATCTGTTTCTGCTGCTATTGGTGACACCACAGGTTCTCAGGATCGAGGCTCTGCAACACCAACAAGCACCCCGTCACTGGACAAATTCACCATCAATCTGACCCGGGATGCTAAAAATGGCAAGATTGACCCAGTGCTTGGGCGTGATGAGGAAATCCGACAGATCGTCGATATACTCATCCGTCGTCGTCAGAACAACCCTATCCTCACCGGTGAAGCTGGTGTGGGTAAAACTGCAGTCGTTGAAGGCTTTGCCTTACGCATCGCTTCGGGTGATGTGCCTGCACCGCTTAGAGGCGTTACCGTGTTAAGTCTCGATCTTGGTCTGTTACAGGCGGGTGCAAGCGTCAAGGGCGAATTTGAAAATCGTCTAAAATCAGTCATTGCCGAAGTTAAGGCATCACCAGACCCTATCATCATGTTCATCGATGAAGCCCACACCATGATTGGAGCCGGAGGAAAAGAGGGTCAGGGTGATGCTGCCAACCTGCTCAAGCCAGCACTTGCTCGCGGAGAGTTAAGAACCATAGCCGCAACCACCTGGGCAGAATATAAAAAATACTTCGAACGCGATCCGGCTTTGACTCGACGTTTTCAGGTGGTAAAGATTGAGGAGCCGGACGAATCTAAAGCTATCGATATGATGCGTGCTATCTCAACCATGTTATCCATCCATCATGGCGTGCGCATTATGGATGAAGCTATCGTCGCATCGGTTAAACTATCCAGTCGTTATATCACCGCGCGGCAATTACCCGATAAATCGGTCAGCCTGCTGGATACCGCCTGTGCACGCGTCGCACTCAGCCAGAGTGCCACACCTGCAGCCGTTGAAGACACACAGAGACGCATCGATCAGACTGAAGCCAATATTATTTCTCTGCAACGTGAGAATGCCACGCTGGGTAATTGCGATGATCGCATTGCAGAATTAGAACAGGAAACTATTGCGCTCAAGGCAGAACTGGAAATACAAAACGAGCAGTGGGAAAAGGAAAAAGGAATAGTTTCCCAGATACACAGACTACAGACCAGCATAGAAGATGACTTTCATGCGCAAGGCTTATCCAAAGAAGAAATAGCCCAGCCTGATGCTCTGCAACAACTACCCGAAGAAGACCGCGAACGCATTAAAACCGAGTTACACCAACTGATGCAGCAACTGACCGAGGTACAGTCCGGTAGCCCAATGATTCAGGTTAATGTTGACGCTCAAGCTATTGCCGAAGTGGTCGCGAACTGGACAGGTATCCCTGTAGGAAAAATGGTATCAGATGAAATTCACTCAATTCTCGATCTTGCAGACAAACTCAATGAGCGCGTCATCGGTCAGAAACATGCCCTGGAATCAATCGCCAAAAGCATCCGTACTTCACGTGCAGGCCTAACCGATCCGCGTAAACCGATTGGTGTGTTCTTTATGGTTGGACCCAGTGGTGTCGGTAAAACCGAAACAGCACTGGCTCTGGCCGATGTGCTGTACGGCGGCGAGCACAATGTCACCACAATCAACATGTCGGAATTCAAGGAAGAACACAAGGTGTCTATGCTATTGGGTTCACCTCCAGGTTATGTCGGATTTGGTGAAGGTGGTGTACTCACCGAAGCGGTAAGGCGCAAGCCCTACAGTATCGTATTACTGGATGAGATGGAAAAAGCTCATCCAGGCGTGCAGGATATCTTTTACAATGTTTTTGATAAAGGCACCATCAGGGATGGTGAGGGCCGTGATATCGACTTCAAAAATACCATTATCATTATGACCTCCAATGCCGGAGAGGAGCACATACGAGCCATTTGTGCACAATCTGAAGAGCTACCAGAACCAGAAGTGCTGCTGGATAATTTCCGCCCGCAGCTACTGAATTATTTCAAACCGGCATTTCTGGGTCGCACTACTCTCATCCCTTATTATCCTTTAGGTGATGAAGACCTGTTAAAAATAACCAAAATCAATATGAACAGAATTGAGAAACGTGTGAAGGATCATTACAACGCCGAATTCAGTTATGACGAAGATGTCATGCTGCATATAGTCGCGCGTAGTCAGGAAGTCGATACAGGAGCCAGAAATATTGAAAATATACTAACCCGCACCATGCTGCCCCAATTGGCTACTGAATGCTTGTCGCGTATGGCAAATAATGAAACTATTGAAAAAATTCATGTTGACGTAGATGACGATGGAAAATTCAGCTACACCATTTCCTGATATGAATGTTTCAATAATGGCTCTGTTTTCCGATACTACCTACCTTTTGCAAACTGCAACTTAACTATAGTCGCTGAGTAAAAGGAGTATCGGTATGATCAAAAATCATAGTTATTTGCAGCGCTTACTTGTTACTGTTTTGCTGTTAACTGTATTGATAATTTCATCCACAGTTTCAGCAAAACAGGATGAGTTACTCAGCACTATTGAGGAGCTGGATCAAAAGTTTCAAAACTTATCAATAGAGTATTTTCGTAGCCATGCAGGTAAAGCTGAAAAAATACGAAACATTGATCGACTTGCTTCGCGTGTTAAAGATTTGCTACCGCAGAAAAATAAAGATGCAGTAATTCAACTTGTATATAGCAATATTGGCACACTAAAACAAAATGCCTCGCATCCAGCATTAATCGACCTGTTTAGATTTTTACTCGAACAAAATCAATGGATGATGGCTAAGCAAATCCAGCAGATCATTCTACAATCAGCCGATGATCTAAACCTGATCAGGTCAAATCTTTATCTCGCCGCCTTCTACGCTGATCATCTAAAATGGTCTATCGTTTTAACAACTCTGGGGAATAGTTTAAACCAATTGTCTGATACCGAAGCAGCCTATGCCTATTTATTACAGGGCACAGCTTTGCAACACCTCAAACAACATCGCAAAGCTATCAAAAGTTATGAAAAAATTCCTGTAACATCAAGCTACACAGCGTATGCCCAGTTAAATACCTCAATCGCTTATATTCGCCTGGGCTGGCTTAGTGAAGCTCGAAAAAAAATAAAATCAATGATAGAAAATCCTGATTCTGATATTGATAAGGAAATCACCCATCGGCTGTATCTAATTTTAGGCTATGCACTGCTGCAAAGAGAATACTACCGTGATGCGCGCACGGCTTTTCGCAACATCAGCCTTGATAGTCGTTACACCAGTAAGGCCTTATTAGGTATCGCGCTGAGCGCCACCAATCAGGGCGATTATATTGGCGGACTGACTGCATTAGCAAAATTAAAACAATTAAAAACCAATGACCTGCCCTATGATGAAGCCTTTCTGGTGCTCCCCCTGTTGTACCAGAAACTGAAGCAACCGCTATCGGTAGCATCCACTTATTCAGAAGCAGTGGATCACTATACACAACGTCTGGCCGAGCTTGAGAATTTAGCGTCAGTAAAACTGGACCCTGACAATTTGCATTTAGATGCTAAAACTGGGGATATCACCATACAACAGTTAAGGCTCGAATATAGTCAGAATTACCCTGTTTCCTTTTTCACCAATCGCAGCAGTTTGATTAAGAAATTGAAAAACACATCACAAAGCAAACTGAAAAAGAAAATTCAAAACCTGCTTTCCAGGTACAATAAAACAAGCAAAACTATTCTGGACAATTTAATTCAGAAACGTCAGAAATCTTTAGACAGTTACCTGAATCAGGCTCGTTACGGTCTTGCTCGTCACTACGACAACCTGCAACGGAGCGAGCAAAAATGAGTAAGCTGCCACGCCTGTTGAAAATTATTACACCCCTGATCATCATGACTTTGCTAACAGCCTGCCTGGCTGTGCAGGATAGAACTACACAAGCGAAAAACTCTGGTGAAATTGATAGAAAAGATCCTGGTAGCAAAGTTTTTATTAAGCATAAATCAGAAGAAGAAATCAGAAAAGCCTACACCGAGTATTTAAATAACTCGGTGATAGACGATAAATCTCGTCTCGATGCTTTAACGCGACTAGCAGAGCTGGAATATAGTTCCAGTCACAAATTGATCAACCCAGGCGATGATATCGATACGGTCAATCCAGTTGAAGAGAAGCTCTACCATCAACGCCTGGAAAGAACTATTGATCTATTAAAAACATCGATCAGAGATTATCCAAAAGCTAAGGAAAATGGGATTCTACTCTATCAGTTAGCTAAAGCTCAGGCACAGAACGACCAGCCGAACCAATCCATACAGTCATTAGTTATGTTGGTTGAAAAGTTCTTCAAAAGTCCTTTTTACATTGAAGCCCAGTTTAGAATAGCTGAAGATGCCTTCTCAAAGCAGAATTACAGCGCAGCAGAATACGCATACAGTGAAGTTATCAACGCGCCAGGTAATACAGTGTTTTATGAAAAAGCACTTTTCAAGCGTGGTTGGTCACGTTTCAAACAACGTTATTATTCAGAAGCTAACGATGATTTTATCGAAGCCATAAATAATCATAATTTTGATGCACAGGAAAAATTAAATACCGCAGAAAAAGAACAGTTCGATGAATACTTCCGTTCTATAGCGCTTTCTTTTTCTTATTTAAATGATCCGCAACAACTTGCTTCCTATTTCCGCAAGCTACCAGACTTCAGGTATACCTACCACTGCTACGAAGTGATCAGTGAACTATTCCTGAAGCAGGAACGTTATTCGGATGCAGTAGCAACCCATCGCCAGTTCATTAGTGATTTTCCAAAATCAGATAACATCCCCTACTCCTATCTGAAAATTATTGAAATCTGGAAGAACAGTGGCTTTAATAAGAAAATATACCAGGCCATAGAAGACTTTTACGTAAACTATAACCCGGACAGTAAGTATTGGATAAACCAGAACGAAGATTCAAAAGTTAACCGTCACATCAGGCGAGCTTTACGAGAATACGTCGTGTTGATGACCGCTTATTACCACAACCGTTATCAATCCACTGCTGCAAAAGCCGATGTAGCCAACGCACAACTATGGTACCAGAGATATCTGACACACTATGCCGCCTACGCGCAACAGGATAATATTTATTTTTTATATGCTGAGTTACTTACTCAGCTAAAACAGGATGAAAAAGCTTACAGCTATTATGAGCTGGCCGCATTTGATAATGATCTGATCCTGAATAAAGAAGCAGCTTATGCTGCGGTTATCACTAGTGACAAGTTATTCAGCAAACTGAAACAGCAAGCCTATCTGGACAAGCATATTGAATATTCGCAAAAGTTTGCTCACCAGTTTACGGATGACAAAAGAACCTATCAGGTAGCGCTACATGCTGCGGAACTTGCCTATAAGTCAAAGAAATACAAAGAAACCATCGAGCTAGCTGACTTTGCTGCAGCCAAAAGTCTACCGAGATCACTGGCTTATATTAACAATCTGAAAGCTGCATCCTATTTCAGCCTGAATGAATATAAGACTGCAGAAGAGATCTATGGCGAACTGCTAAAGTCAACAAAACCTGACGATAAACAATATGTAAATTTCAAGGACAAGCTAGCCTTAAGCATTTACCGACAGGCTGAAGCCAGTCAGAAATCAGAAGATATCAATCGCTCCATCTATCACTACGCACGTATCTCTGAAATCGTCCCCAGCACGACTACAGCTGCCACCGGCCTGTATGACGCCATTGCACTCAATATTCAACACAAACAATGGAATGCATCGGTAAATCTAATCCAACGATTCCAGAAACTTTACCCCAGGCATAAACTGGCTGCTGACGTATCCAAAAAACTCTCCCTGGCTTATCTAAGCTCCAATCAGGGTATAAAAGCCGCACAGGAATTTGAGAAAATTGCACAGGTGGATAATAACCGTGAAGTTAAAGCTGCAGCGCTTTGGCAGGCTGCCGAACTGTACCAGGAAAAGAATAAAACCGATGACGCGATTAAAGCCTACAAAAAATACACTGAGCAACCCCATATACCGTATACACAACTACTTGAAGCCAGTCAGAAAATTGCTCAACTATATGCTAGCAAAGGTAACATCAAATACAGTAACATCTGGTTATACAGAATCCTCAAGGCTGATAGCAAGGTACTGAATAATGTAAAAACCGATCAAAGCCGTCAGATAACATCAGAGTCTTATCTAGCCCTGGCCCGCTTTGAGAAAAATCGTTTTGATAACATCAAACTGGTTAAACCGCTGAAGAAAAATCTACGCAATAAAAAGCAGGCCATGCAAAGTTCGGTAGAGTTATTTGCCAAGGCATCGTTAAATAAAATTTACCCCATCGCCACAGAATCAACCTTCTCGATTGGAAAAATTTACCGCGACTTCAGTAAATCGCTGTTAAATTCAGAACGTCCAGACAACCTGAATGATGAAGAGCTCGACCAGTATGAAATTTTACTGGAAGATCAGGCCTTCCCATTTGAAGACAAGGCCATCGAGTTCTTCGAAATCAATTTAGCTCGCATTAAAGAGGGTTTATACAACAACTGGATTCAACAAAGCCATCAACAATTGATCTCACTATTCCCGGTGCGCTATGACCGCAAACCTCGGGTCGATGATTACGTGAAGGAAATACAATGACAAGGTTAAGCGCATAATGAATACATCATATACATTCACAACACTGCTGTTCGGCATGAGAAGCATTCGATTAATTGCTGTATTTTTATTGCTACAACTATTCACTGCCTGTAGCCAGAAATCACCGCTGCCTCCAACGGTGGAAACCGTACCGGTAACAGTTGAGCCACAAGCTCCAGTTGTTGAAGAGAAAGCAATAGATACCGAAATGTATCAGCAAGGCATAGATGCCTTAGCGTTAAATGACTTCAGTAATGCGAGAAAAATTTTTCAGCAAATCATCAAGGACAATCCTGGACTCTCAGGTGCTTACACTAATCTAGCGTTAATAGATTATAAACAGGGAAATTACGATCAGGCGCTCAAGTTGGTAGAAATTGCAATTTCAATAAATCCTCAGAAGGCAGCAGCATTTCATTTAAGGGCTCAGCTATATCTACAGCAGGGGAAAATAAAACTCGCCCGTGATGATTACCAGAGGGCTATTAAACTGAAGCCAGATTACAGTAACGCACACTATAACCTGGCGCTGCTATATGATATTTATCTACAGGAAATCGCTCTGGCGATTGATCAGTATAATATCTACCTGTCGCTCACGACGGAAAAAGATAGCGCAACACGCGAGTGGGTTAACCATTTGAAAAACACTCTGAAAAATGGCTAGAATTTTTATACTGATCCTGCTTCTTGGCTTACATCCTGTATCATTACTGGCACAGGAAAATGATGAAATCGAGCTACGCATCACTACCATCAAGAGCAATAAAGAATTGCCTAAAATTCTTTATATCGTCCCATGGAAGGATGTAAAAGCTACCCCAAAACCGCAGAGACAACTGGTATTACACAGTCTGTTTGGTGATTTATTCGAGCCAATATTACCACCTCCTCAGTAAGCTATTACACATCTGTCAAGTTGTTTGATTGTGCAGATATTATATTCTGGAGCATAATTTCAGCCTTTATCAGGCTATCACTCATTGAACGTGAAAACTCAAGCTTCCCTGTCCTCTTTCGAAGCCCTGCTCTTCTGAGTTTTAAAATCATTCTGGGCTGCAGGTTGTTGATAATCAGCCCCACATTGGCAACACCCAGATTTTTAATGATCGTTTCCATGGCTACAATCGCACTCATATCGATCATATTCACTTCAGTCATATCTAGAATAATGACCCTGACCTCAGGCGTAATATTAGTAATACTCTGCAGCGCTTTTTGTGCAGAACCGAAAAATAATGATCCATTGATATCATAGATAGCAATTTTGTTTGATAACTCACCATAGTCTTCATGCGCATGTTCAATCTTGGTCGTCGTGCTTAAAGAAATAGATTTCCTGATAAACAGGATTGCTGCCAGACTCATGCCCACACCCACCGCAACCGTCATATCAAAGAACACCGTCAGCAGAAAGCAAAGAATCAGCACCACAACATCATCTCTGGGCGCAACCTTAAGTGTGCGAATAAAATGTCTGACTTCGCTCATATTCCAGGCCACCATCAACAACAGTGCAGCCATCGAAGCCATAGGGATAAAAGATAATAAAGGTGCTAGCACAAAGATAGCTGCCAGAATAAAGACCCCATGTACAACCGAGGCCAGAGGAGAACGACTCCCAGCCTTTATACTGGCAGCAGTTCGAGCGATTGCAGCTGTAGCGGGTATTCCACCGAATAGAGGAGCAATCACGTTACCAATACCCTGCCCGATTAACTCATCATTGGGGTTATGTTTTTTACCCGACATGCCATCAGCAATCACCGCACATAAAAGCGATTCCAGTGAACCTAATATAGCTATCGCTATGGCACTGGGTAATAAATCATTAATAAGGTCCCAGCTAAGACCAATGGGTTCTCCATTCGCTGCGGGTAGATTCCAGGGCCAGTTAAAAATTGGCATGACAGGAGGGATACCGTTGCCTGTGATGCCATTGATATCAAATTGAAAACGACTTCCGATGGTCTCTACAGAAAAATCGGAAGAAATTTGATGCGCTAACCAGGCCACCACCGAACCCAATAGCAAAGCAACCAGATGTCCTGGAACCTTTGATCGAAATTTTGGCCACACTACTAATACAGCCAGCGTGAGGGCCCCAATGATGAATTCATTGAGGTGAATAGTAGGAAATGCCTTAATTATCGCATACAGCTTATGCACATAATGCCCCTCCATAGCCTCAACAGTCAGCCCGAAGAAATCCTTGATTTGAAAAGTAGCAATCACCACACCGATGCCTGAAGTAAAACCGATGGTAACAGGATAAGGCACAACCTCAATTAATTTACCCAGCTTAGACACACCCATAGCAAGTAATATAAAGCCTGCCATGAAACCACTGAGGAGTAATCCACCAACACCAAACTGTTGAACAATAGGCAATAGAACCACTACAAAAGCTGCCGTAGGCCCTGAAATATTGACCTTGGAACCGCCTGAAATTGCAATAATAATTCCAGCTACAATCGCGGTGTACAGACCCCGCTCGGGTGATACACCACTTGCAATTGCCAGCGCCATAGACAGGGGCAGCGCGATAACGCCAACGGTTAAACCTGCAAGAATATCCGCCTGAATATCTGCATATGAGGGTCGATTCTGTATCGATTTGGTTACTGCTGAAAACATCTTTTATCCGTGTTAAAGAGCCTGGTCCGGCTGTAGCACAATTTCCTGTGGATAAGAAAACTGCTCTAAAGCGGGGAGTCTGCTTCAAAAAAGGACACAATCTACTCTTATTCTCTGGACTTGTTAATACCCTCAGCCTGATTACAAAGCTATTCCTGCTCATTACATTAGTTTATGCTTGCGAAAAATCACTTTTCATACTGAAACAACCACATTAGCCACTTGGTCTTTAAAACTTTATGCAGACAACTCAGGCACCCGTAGTCAAGGATCTGGTATTGATCGGTGGCGGACATGCACACGTTAGCGTACTAAAACGTTTTGCCATGAACCCTCTGCCCGGCCTGCGCATCACACTCATTACTCGCGATATCCACACACCCTATTCCGGTATGCTTCCCGGTCACATAGCTGGATTCTATAGCTACGATGACTGCCATATTGACCTTGGCAAGCTCGCTAGATTCGCTAATGCCCGCCTGTATCATGCCAGCGTCAATCAGCTGTCTGTAGAAAAAAAACAGATCCATGTTGAAGAACGTCCACCTATCCATTATGACCTGCTCTCTATTAATACCGGATCACGCCCGGACAGCAACAATATCCCAGGTGTTGATCAATTTGCCATATCAGCTAAACCCATCGATCGCTTTCTGGTTCAATGGAATGCTCTGATTGATCGTGTACAGGATTCAAACCAGGCCCTGAGAATCGTAGTAGTTGGTGGTGGTGCTGGCGGAATAGAGCTTGCGCTCTCTACCCAGTTACGCCTGCAAAAAACCTTAAAGCAGGCTGGTAAAAATCCTGAGCTATTGCAATACACCCTGCTAAGCGCTAGTGACACTATCATGCACCAGCATAATGAAGGCGTACAAAAACGTTTTGTGCGCATACTCAAACAACGCAATATCACCCTGCACTGTTCAAAACAGGTCAGTGAAGTGAAAGCCGATCAGGTAATCTCCAGTGATGGTTCCAGTTACGCTGCCGATGTGGTTATCTGGGCCACCAGTGCTTCCACTGCCGAGTGGCCAGGTGAAGCCGGTCTGGCGGTCGATGAAAAAGGATTTATCCGTGTGCATGAAACACTGCAATCCACCTCCCACCCGGAAATTTTTGCTGCAGGCGATGTCGCTGCATTACCCACTCCCAGACCCAAATCTGGTGTATTTGCCGTTCGCCAGGGCCCGGTACTGGCTGATAATTTACGCGCAGCAGCCACTCTAAAACCCTTACGCGCTTATCGTGCGCAAAAACATTTTCTTGGCCTGATCAGCACTGGAGACCAATACGCCGTTGCATCGCGTGGTAACTGGTCTTATGAATCTGCCTGGTTGTGGAACATTAAAGACTGGGTTGATCGCAGATTCATGCTGAAGTTTAATCAGTTACCAGAGATGAAAATCGACAATCACCCCCAGCTGGCTGAAGGTATTGCCGATGCAGACACTATGAAGATCCTGACGTCTCAAGCGATGCGCTGTGGCGGCTGTGGTGCAAAAGTGGGGTCTACCGTTCTATCTCGCGTGATGCAGCGTTTACCCGTTGAGTCACGTGCAGATGTCCTGATAGGACGAGAAAAACCAGACGACTGCGCCATGTTCACAGTACCTGCCGGCAATGCCATGGTACAAAGTGTGGATTACTTTCGTGCCTTTATTAATGACAGCTTCACCTTTGGAGCCATAGCCGCCAATCATGCACTGGGCGATCTGTATGCGATGGGTGCGGAACCCCTGGCAGCGTTGGCCATTGCTACGGTACCTTACGCCAGTGAAAAAATCGTTGAGGAAAACCTGTTCGACCTGCTGTCCGGCGCGATTTCGATACTACAGCCTACCGGAGCAGTATTGGCGGGAGGGCATTCCAGCGAAGGCAGCGAACTTGCATTCGGTTTAACGGTCAATGGACTCATTGATCCCGCACAGGTAATGAAGAAACAGGGTTTACAGGCTGGTGATAAAATCATTCTAACCAAAGCGATTGGAACAGGCACCCTGTTTGCCGCTGAAATGCAGGCCAAAGCTAAAGGCCGCTGGATAGACGCAGCGATTCAATCCATGCTGGTATCCAGCCTGGCGGCATCGCATTGCCTGCAAAATTATTCCGTGTCCGCCTGCACAGACCTGACCGGATTTGGCTTGATTGGGCATTTATTCGAGATGATGACAGCGTCAAATGTCGATGCAGAAATTATGCTGGACGCACTCCCTCTGCTAGATGGCGCACAGCAATGTGTTAATAGTGGTATTGTATCCTCCCTGCAACCGCAAAATCTGCGACTTCGACGAGCCATCCATAACATAGAAGTATATGCGCAACACCCCCGCTACCCGCTACTCTTTGACCCACAAACCGCTGGTGGACTATTGGCCGGAATACCTGCAGAGCAGGCTAATGACTGTTTATTGAAACTTCATAACCTGGGCTATCAAGACGCGACTATCATCGGTCAGGTAGTCGAAAAATCAGGCGAACAGCCGACTATTATGATTCAGCAATAGCTGGGACTAATATGACCAGGACAGGTAATCATGTGATGAATATTATAGTTACAGGTGGCGCTGGATTCATTGGTTCAGCACTAGTAAGGCATTTAATTCTCAACACTGAACATCGGGTCATCAATATTGACTGTCTCAGCTATGCTGCAAATTTGCACGCACTGGATGCTGTAGCACACAGCCCTCGATATCACTTTGAACAGATAAGTATCTGTGACAAAGAAAAAATAGAACAGATCATCAATCAATTTCAGCCCGATATGATTATGCATCTTGCCGCAGAAACTCATGTTGATCGTTCAATAGACGATCCAGATATTTTTGTAAGCTCTAATATCGTTGGTACTCAGGTTCTACTGGAATCAGCTAGAAGGTACTGGCAAACCCTGGCAACAGATAAAAAATCCCGCTTCCGTTTCTTATATGTTTCAACCGACGAGGTATACGGTAGTCGAATTGCTGATGAAACTGTTGATGAAGATGCCGCCTTCCGACCCAATTCGCCCTATGCCGCCAGTAAAGCCGCTGCAACCCATCTGGTTCGCAGTTATTTTATGACCTATCGGTTTCCAGTGCTCATCAGCTATAGCTCCAATACTTTCGGTCCATGGCAATTTGCTGAGAAATTGATACCAAATACTATTCAAAATGCACTCAATCTAAAACCAGTGACAGTATATGGACGAGGTGAACAAAGTAGAGACTGGCTTTATATAGATGATCACATCTCGGCATTAACACTCATTTTACAAAAAGGTCAGCCCGGTGAGGGCTATAATATTAACGGCGGTTATGAAGTCAGCAATCTGCAACTGGTACAAACTATCTGTCAGCAGCTAGATGTTCTACGCCCCACCCCAGGAGGCATTCAATATCAGCAACTCATCACTTTTGTTGATGACAGACCCGGACATGACAAGCGATATGGTCTTAATGATAATAAGATCCGCCAGCAACTTGGATGGCTACCACGACATAGTTTCGAGGATGGTATGCGTAAAACTTTGATCTGGTATTTACAGCAATTTGATAATAATTAGCCCACACACCCGGTTATATTGATGGTATTTAGAAACCAGCTGCAGGTTTAACAAATAATTTACAATGATTTCACTATATTTAGCTTATGAAGATTCTTGTCATTGAAGATGATGCTGATATTGCATCCAATATAGGCCTGTACTTTGAACAGAAAGGCCATCAGCTTGACTTTGCCTACAATGGCAATCTGGGGCTTAAGCTCGCGCTGGAAAATACATTCGACCTCATCATTCTGGATCTTATGCTTCCTGGTAAAGATGGCATTAGCGTATGTAGTGAATTCAAATCCTCTAAACAAACCTACACGCCCATTTTAATGCTTACCGCCAGAGATACGGTAGAGAATAAGGTAGAAGGTTTCGAAGCGGGCGCTGATGATTACCTGATCAAGCCCTTTTCATTACGGGAGCTTGAAGTTCGAATAAACGCCCTTACCCGACGCAATCAGGTGACTGCTAATACATATTATCAAATCGCAGACCTGAATCTGGACCTCAAAACACGAGAAGTACATCGCGGCGATATCATTATTAGTCTCCAGCCCAAGGCATTTGCAATTCTTGAATACCTGATGAGACATCAAGACCGGGTTGTATCCAGACAGGAGTTGCTCGGCTATCTCTGGCACGATGACCCCCCTGAGGGAGATCCTTTACGCGTACATATCCATCATCTGCGCCAGCAGATAGACCAACCCTTTGATCAGCGATTAATCCATACCGTCCATGGTGTGGGATATCGTATTTATTCGGAAACAGCATCTTGAGTATATTCAGCGGTGAGACATCACTGTTTAAAAAATTGCTACTGAGTATTTCACTCGCTTCCATTAGCTTCCTCACGCTGCTAACGATAGTAGTGGACTATTCCAACAAGCAACTGGAATATGACCTGTTGGAAAAGCAGATTGGTAGCGAGATAGAAAACATTCGCAGTATTTTAAAAATTGACCCGCAGGCAGAGTTACCCCAAACTGCCAGTATGAAGATGTATCTTGAGAGTCGAGCATCAACTACCCCTATCCCTGAAACTCTACGCCAAATCCCTCAGGGGATACATCACGATATCGAAATTGATAACAACTCATATCATATTCAGGTACTGCCTTTGGATGGAGATATTATCTATATCAAATACGATATTACGCAACTGGAAAAATCCGAAGAGCTGCTGACTAATATATTGATCATTGCCTGGATCGTCCTCATCTTCATGATTTTTGTTCTGTCCCACCTGATTAGTCGAAAACTGGCCGATCCCATTAGCAGGTTAAGTGAAGAAGTCTCACATCTGGTACCTGATCAACGTGGTGTTCAACTCAGTAAACATTATGAAAAGGATGAGGTTGGCAAGATTGCACATGCCTTTGATCTATATCTGAAACGCATGGATGACTATGTTGAAAAACAAATCGCTTTTGCTGCTATGGCGAGTCATGAACTGCGTTCACCGATGACCATTATCCAGACTTCGACAGAATTAATAGACTGCCAGCATGATGATTTTGCCACTAAAACTCAGGTAGAAAAAATTCAGCGTGCTACTCGTGGTATGATCGAAATGATTGATGCACTGTTACAGGTGACGCGCGATCAAAACCCAGCAAGGGAAACCAGGCCTCTCAAACTGTGCTTCGTGATAGATGATATTTTGAACATGCTGCAAAACGATATTCATTCAAAAAATATCGACATAAAAAATACGCTAATTGAAACCGATATCGTCAAAGCCGATAAGACTTTAGCTACTGTGGTCTGTAGCAATCTGATTAAAAATGCGATAAAACATGGATCGAATAGTGGCATTCGGATTGAAATGACAGATAAAGAAATCTCAATTATTGATAGCGGTTTTGGTATTTCTCAGGATGATCTGGAACATATCTTTGATTTTACTTATCGAGGTCATAGCAGCCAGGGTTATGGAATTGGTCTATATGTTTCTAAATTAATATGCGATCATCAGGGCTGGGTGTTAACGCTGTCACAGAACCCCGAAGGAGGCACCCGAGCCTCAGTAAACTTCACTTACTGTTAACATACCTTTAACAAAAGTTTAAGTACTATCCATATTGTTAATTCACTAAGACATGATGACTATGAAAAAGCTTATATTACTGCTAGCGCTGTTTATCCCATCGGTACAGGCCGATGTATACGACATCAAGGACTTCAGCCTTTCACACTACAGTGGCAAGGTTATCTACCTTGATTTTTGGGCATCCTGGTGCAAACCCTGCCAGAAATCCTTCCCCTGGATGAATAAACTGCAAGCCAAATATCCAGCAGACAAATTCCAGGTTGTCACCATTAATCTAGATCAGCAAAGCGAAGATATGCATGACTTCCTGAAAAAAGTCCCCGCTAAATTTGACATCTACCATGACCCCAATGGTCAGATAGCTGAAAAATTTGAATTACAGGGTATGCCGACCTCTTACCTGATTAACGCACAGGGTAAGGTGGCCAGGAAACACATCGGTTTCTATACTAAAAAAATCAACCGCTATGAAAAAGAAATTGAGGAGCTGTTATGAAGCGACTACTTATTTTAACCATGATATTACCCATCCTGATTGGCACAGGGTGCTCATCTATGGGAGTTAAGCCCTGGGAGCGAAACCTGCTATCACAGGATGATATGTTAATGGATTCAGATGCACTTGACCTCGCACTGGACGAACACATTTATTTCAGTAAAGAAGCCTCCAGCGGTGGTCAGGGCTTTGCAGGCGGAGGTTGTGGATGCAATTAAATAATAAAAAAATAGCTGGATTATTATCGGCTGCTACATGCTCACTACTGGGCACACCGGTTCAGGCTGCGGACGATCAGTTGGCCGTTGATACTGCCGTTTTACTATATTCAGAAACCGATAGAGTTTCTGCCATAGAGCCCGTAATCAGTGTTAAAAAAGACCTTGGTGATGACGAAATCGTTACTGGCAAGCTAGTACTAGATGCACTGACGGGAGCATCAGCCAATGGTGCAACCCCGGCGTCAACGCCCCAAACCTTCACCCGCCCATCGGGTCATGATACTTATAGCGCAGCAGCAAATGAAACACCGCTAGATGACACTTTCCATGATACACGTGCCAGCCTTAGCCTGAACTGGGATAAACCAGTAGATAGAAATAATCGTCGCAATCTTGGGGTAAACCTCTCTGGAGAGTTTGACTTTATCTCGTTAGGTGGAAACGCACTGTGGCAGCATGAAATGAACCAGAAAAATACCACTCTCACCAGCGGTATCAGTATTGAGCTGGATAACATCAAACCTGTTGGTGGCACACCTGCAGGCCTTACCGATACAAGTGTTCGACAACGTACCTCCAGCACAGAAAGTCGCGAACTGGTCGATCTATTATTCGGTGTCACTCAAATAATCGATCAAAGCAGTCTGTTTCAGGTCAACTATTCCCTCAGTCTGGGTAGTGGTTATATGACCGATCCATACAAACTGCTCAGCGTAGTGGATGGCACCAGTGGAGATCCAGATCATTACCTGTACGAAAAACGGCCAGACTCACGCACTCGTCAGAGCGTCTATGGTAAATACAAGAAGCAATTAGCTAATCGTGACATAGTCACCGCTTCATACCGCTTTATGACCGATGACTGGGGTGTTAACTCGCATACGGTTGATTTCACTTACCGATATAAGATGGACAGTGGCTTCTTCATTCAGCCGCATCTTCGTTTTTACCAGCAATCTAAAGCAGACTTCTATCGTTACTTCCTGGTTGATGGTGATCCAACACCGGAATTCGCCAGTGCCGATTACCGTTTGGGTGAATTGACAACCACTACCGTTGGAGTGAAATTTGGTAAAACCATCGACGATAAACATGTCTGGTCAGTACGCCTTGAGATGTATAACCAGTCGGGTAATTCATCGCCCAGCGAAGCGGTGGGGCAATTAGTCAATCAGGACCTGTTCCCGGATGTAAATTCAATCATTGCTCAGGTAAACTACAGCTACAAGTTTTAGCAACAACATAGATAAGCGGTAACAGCAGATGTTACCGCTTATGTCTTTTGATCGGGGCTTAATAATAAATCTATGCATGTTACGCAACGCGAACATATCTGGTATGGCCACTTTCAATGCATGGCCAGTCCCTGCGAGGTGCTGATCGAAACAGATGATGAAAAGCAGGCCCGCGAATTAATCGCCCAGGCTGAGCAGGAAGCCTTAAGGATCGAGCAAAAATTTAGCCGCTATCGCGATGACAATATCATCTATCGCATCCACAACAGTCATGGCCAAGCTGTCAGTATTGATGAAGAAACCTACCGCCTGTTACAGTTTGCCGATAACTGTTACCAATTAAGTGAAGGTCTGTTTGACATCACATCTGGAGTGCTACGAAGACTATGGAACTTTAATGGTACCAACCAAATCCCCAGACAATCCCAGATAGATCAAATCCTGCGACATATCGGCTGGGAAAAAGTAAAGTTCTCGAAATCTGAAATCACCCTGCCCCACAATATGCAAATTGATTTTGGCGGTATTGGTAAGGAGTATGCGGTAGACCGTGTATTGCAATTACTCATAACTCAAAGCGACAGCAGCATGATGATCAATTTTGGTGGAGACTGTCATGCCAATGCACCACAGAAAAATGGCCAGCCCTGGATTACCGGGATAGAGAACCCACTAAAGCCGGGCGACGCTGCAGGAATCATTAAACTCAACCATGGCGCACTTGCCACCAGTGGGGACGTTTACCGCTATATTCAGAAAGGCAATATTCGATACAGCCACATTCTAAATCCAAAAACCGGATGGCCGGTAATGAATGGTCCACGTTCAGTAACTGTAGCCGCAGCAACCTGTACCGAGGCAGGAATTTTATCTACACTTGCGATGTTACAGGGAAACAAAGCAGAGTCCTTCCTCAAAAAACAAAAGATTAAATACTGGTGCTATCGTTAACCCATAAGCGCCAGATAAAGATAAATCAAGATTCGAGGAAGCAGCTTGCCTCCACGTGTTTGCTAAAGCCTGAAAGAGGGATAATCTTTTATCATCCGAGACTATTCCACCTGGGCAAGCTGTGCACCCTCCCTGGAAATATAGAACACGAGATTTAAAGGGTCCTGTTCATCCGCATGAAAAAAACCCTGACTTTCCCAGGGTACCAATATGGGAATATCTTCAACAGCAGTATCGCGAATTTCGGCATTATCAAATTGAAATTGAAAACGACAAAGTGTTGAACGGCATTCATTGCCAACCACGTTAACACCTGTATATTGTTTATTGCTGATATTATTCAAAATCTGGTCTTGTGCCCAGTTACTCCAGCCGGGGTCAGGATCTTCATATTGAAGTTGTTGTTCTAAGGTGTTTATCTGAGCTGTGAGTCTTTCCTGTTCAAGCTGTTTTTGCTGGTAAGGCTGTAATTCAACATTTTGATTCGTATCAGATGTAGTAGCTTCCTGATAATTCTCCGAGTTGACATGTTTTAGCTGAATTTTTTCAGCTTGATTTATCCTCGATACCTGTTGTAAATCATTCAACTGTATTTGAAGACTTTTAATTTCTTGCTGTAAATTAGAAACCTCATCCCTATACAGCTCCAGGTCTGAGTTGTTAGCTCTGGTTTCTTTGGGTGCTGGTTTGAGGGACGTTGATTTCATTGAGCCAGAGTCGCTATTAATTGTTACAACCCACAAAATAGCCAGCCCGCATATTGAAGCAATAATAGCAGCAGAAAATGCATGTTTAGTTTTCATGTTTTAGCTCCATAATAGAGTGGCAGAGCCAGATATCTCTGCCACCTTTATGCATCATAATTAATAATTTATGATTTCCTTAGGTTTTTTCCAGTATCACATACTATGTGAAGCCTTCAGAGAGACTATTCGTCAACGCGGTAGCTTACCAGACCGGACGATTCATAGCCCATTTGACCTGTTATATTAGGGGGTAGTATGCATCTAAAAACTGTGTAACCAGTATTCGCAATCATTCTCTGTGCGGGGTAGGTTAATTTTTGTGGTGTGAAAGAACGTCCGGCTGATCTACGTGTAGTGTAATAACCGGTTGACGGGTTTGCTCCATCTCTGGTGATGAGGGAGCAGCTAACATCTTGCCTGGGATGCAGATCTGTGACATAAAAATGAGCAGATGCAAGTGAAGTATCACCTACGATTTCTTTCACAACGGGGCACTCCATTGTGATAGAAGTTGAGATGTTAGTGTTTAAAGCGCGTCCATGAACATACCATGCTTCATGACCAGAGGTGTATGTTTCGACACATTCTGTTCCGGCATATATTTTTGCATCAACAGCGAAAGCGGGGGTAAGTCCGAAGGCAAACAACAAGCCAACTACAGATGAAGTCGTGATCGACTTTTTCATATATTATCTCCATTTATTTTTACCTTAATATCAGTTCAAAACATCTCCATACTTCCCTTAAATGAACTGTTCCAATGCTTCTTTATTGCAAGCGAAAAAGATTCTAGACTAGTTACAAAATATTATCAACACTCCGTTTTTTCCGATATAAAATTAGTTTTAAACAGGCCTGTTTTTAAATAATCACGACATGAGTACAATTATAAAACTTGAAAACAATGACCCCACTTGAAGAGTTTCTTCAGGGAAACCAACAAGTGGCTTTTTGTACTGGACTGCAACAAAGAAGGATACTTTCCTCGCTAAAGCCGATAATTTTCATGATACAAGAGTCCGCAGTTGAACATGGGTTTTTTATAAATGTCTGTAGAGAAAATTGATTGACTTAACATATCATTTCTTTACGACAGAAACTGGCGGTCAACTGCCTAATCCAGGATGATGCGCCCTAATGTACAAAATAGTTCCACACCCAGTAACTCACTGAATTCATACAATGCGTACTTCAGTTTCCGAAGTCAGTAGTAAAGGACTTCAACCTCACCGGCTGATGCTGCCGTAACAAGCGACAGAGTGATTGCAGTTGTAACGAGAGATTGCTTGATAACTCCATACATTACTTCTTCTCCTTTCAGGATTTATCAACGTTGTTCAACAGAAATTCCTGTCGATAAAAAACCTTTTTATGTACTTTTATTATTTGCACGATGTGATACACCTAAATGGCTATATACATCCACCAGTGCGCAAGCGGCTCCAGTTAAAGCTGGATGCTTATCGATGATTACGAATACAGGGATGTTTTTAAGATAACTACTAAAACGCCCCTTTTGTTCAAAGCGTTGCATAAATGATGAACTTTGAAACGCTTCCAACAAGCGAGGAACTATGCCACCACCGATATAGATCCCACCTTGAGCGCCTAAAGTTAAAGCCAGGTTTCCTGATACCACACCCAGCCACCCAAAAAACAACTCCATCACTTCTTTGCAAATAGGACAGTCGCCTGAAATGGCTCTGGAAGATATTTCAGAAGCCTGCAATTGTTTCTTAGATATATTGTCAATTTCACAGATTGACTGGTAAATTTCGCATAAACCCGTACCGGAGAGTAAGCGCTCAGCCGACATGTGACCAAATCGTTCCCATTGCTTTTGAAAGATTGCTAGCTCACGTTGCGTAGTCGCACCAATGGTTACATGACCACCTTCTCCTTCTATCGGCATCCAGCCATCACGCGAAGGTAACAGACCTGAAACACCAAGACCTGTTCCCGCTCCAATAACTGCCATAGTACTACTGTCGACTTTTATACCGTCTGAAACCTGTAATAACTGATCGGAGAGGAGTTTAGGAATAGATAGTGCCAGGCCGGTAAAATCATTAATCAGTTTGACATACTCCAGGTCGAATCTATGGCACATTTCAGTCAAAGAAAATGTCCAGCCATTATTGGTCATCTTTATCGTTTTACTACGTACCGGCGTTGCAATGGCAAGGCAGGCTTTTCTAATCTGGATAATGGGGAATTGAGAAATATAGTCAGCTATCGCATCGTATACGGTTGAATATTCGCTGGTAGGATAGCTCTGAATAGCTTCTGGATGATTATATGATCCGTCAACGAACTCTGACACAAGTCCAAATCGCGCATTGGTTCCGCCAATATCGCCAACAAGGACTCTATGAGTTATATGACCAGTTTCCTCTAGCTTCATTTTATAATTATTAATTTGATTTAATTTATTTCGTAAAGTAAATTAAATGAACACCCATATTTTGTCAATTATTTTTACTAACGAATTTTTAACATCGGATTTTCATTGAGCAAATCTAAGCATAACTTAAAATCAGCTCAGTCGCGTCGTTCTGGCCCAGCGCTCATTCGACAGACAAACCGGTTGGCAATACTTCATTCAATTCGAGAAATGGGTCCAGGCTCCAGAAGCGAGATCATCAACCGTCTGGGGCTTTCTCCTGCCGGTGTATCGGCAGTTGTTGAAGAATTGATTGTTGATGGGCTATTGATTGAAGGAGAAACGACCCTACCCACAAAAGGCCAGCGTGGTCGGCCTATAACTCCGATCATGTTGAATCCCGATGCTGCTTACTCATTAGGATTAACGTTGCGTCCCTGTCATAATAAATTAGAAATAGAAGGATCATGGTGCAATTATGCCGGTAAAATTAGCATCACCTATTACAGGCTGATAAGTGACAACAGCGATTGTGAATCGACACTTAAGGCCGTCATCGAAGCGCTCAACACACTGAGTAATGAGGTTCCAGACAAGTCACGTATTACAGCTGCTGGCATAGGAATTCCTGGGATAGCCACCACACAACGCATTATGTTTGCGCCCAACCTGCCTTTTTTAGAAGGCGATAGTTTTATTAAGACACTCACTGAACAACTTCCCTACCCTGTTTATCTGGAGAATGATGTCAATCTATCTGTAATATCAGAACTTGACCTGGTACCTGAACTTAAGCAAATGCGTTTTGCTTACCTGTATATTTCCAGTGGAGTAGGCGCTGGAATTGCAACCCATGGTAAACAAAAATCAGGCTCTGGATGGGTTGGTGAAATTGGTCATATTAATGTTCCGGCTGCAAATGGTCAGTTTAATTCTTTAGAAAAATTTCTAGGAATAGACGGTTATCTGGCCGAAGCATTACCCAGCTTAGGTCTGGCTAAAGACGACTGGAAAGAGTTGGCAAGACTTTGTTCAGTAAGTGATAGTAAGGCCGAGGAAGTGGTATTTAGTTATTCGGCTAATCTTTATTTAGCCTTGCAAATTCTGAATGCTGTTGCCGATCTGGATATTGTCGTTATCGATTTTCCGTCGAAAAGTCTGTATGAATTTATAGAGAAAGCGGTAAATAAGCTAATTAGTGAGTCTGTATTAAAAACAGAAATTATGCTCTGTAACAGTGAGCATCATAGCAGCGTTCGTGGTGCAGCACTGAATGCGCTGATGATGTCACTGAACTCTCTGGAATCGCGTAAAAGATCAGGCTAGCAAGCTGAAACTCTTATCTAATAAGGGTGTTATCACGTAGATCATCCAACTGGTCTTCCAGTTTCTGGATTTCCAGTCTGATGAATTTAGCTCTCGGTGAATTCGGATCCATTTGTTCGATTTTTTTTACCGAACTGGTCATTTCATTTATGGTTTTAACCAGTCTAATTTCATCTACAGATAAGTCGAAATTTCTAAGTCTTTCACTTACTGTTTGAACTTCTTTATCAGATTTTAAAATACTCATTTTGACCTGTACCTGCTATTTTATGTAGATAAACGACTTTGAAAGCCTCAATCTAACTATTTGTATAAGTCTATATATAGACTTGGCTAAAAAAAATGCTATGTCCTCGTGACATTTAGTCAAATTTCTAGCGTTTTATGTTTGGATTTAAATCCTAAAGTAAAGTATATAAGCATATTTAAAATAATTCTCTAAATTCTTGAATTAGAGGCAAATTCTATCCATTTTTGAGCAAAATTAGATCAATTAAGTCTATTCACGGGTATTTAGACTCTCTATAACTCAACATTGTGATATACATTCTGCACATCATCCAGTTCGTTCAGCATATCGATGAATTTATCAAACATTTCCACATCATCTTCACTTATTGGAGCCGAATTCTGAGGCAGGTATTGAATTTCATCGACGTCGAAATCAATTTCACCAAAACTTTCTAGTAAGGCTTTTTTAGCATTGAAATATTCAGTATGTGGTGCAAAAACCGTTATTTTACCACCTTCATTTTCGATGTCGGTGACATCAACATCGGCCATCAACAAAGCTTCTAAAACTGCATCTTCATCATCGTGATCAAAAACAAGTATGGCACTGTGGTCAAACATGTGACTGACACTACCCTGTGTGCCAATTTTAGATTTGGTCTTGGTAAAACACTGACGAACATCTCCAAAGGTTCTATTCGGATTATCAGTAAGACATTCAATCATAACCATGCAGCCACCAGGTCCATAACCTTCATAGATAGCGGGGTAGAAGTCTTCACCACCGCCTCCTTTGGCCTTGGTGAGTGCTTTTTCTATGACATGGCTAGGAACCTGATCCTTTTTGGCGCGATCAATCAGGCCGCGTAGAGTTAGATTACCTTCCGGTTCGGCCCCACCCGCTTTTGCACAAACATATATTTCTCTGCCATATTTGCTGTAGACCTTGGCTTTTGCGTCCGAGGTTTTAGCCATCGATTCTTTGCGGTTCTGGTAGGCTCTGCCCATGTATCGGCTCCTGAATATTGTGAAGACTGGATTTTGAAATTGTGTGAATCTTACAGATAACTAGTGATACAGAAAACTGTTTCATTCAAAAAACCGATGCTTTGTTACGTGAAAATAGAAATAGGCCCTTTGCGAGTGGCAAATTTCATTCAGGGGCTTTATTAACCGGAACCTATATATAAAATCCAGCAATAGTCACTTGAGGTATTTGAGGGATAGATATTTCATCGTTGAACATAGGAGACATGACGGTAGCATCCCCCCTGAGTGGCAACCTCCTCGTTTTGATTGACCACTTTGCAATCAAATACCACATACTGCTCCTCCTCTATTTTTTCTTTTGCCGATAAACGGCCATCACCCTCTGAGCTGTGACAAGCTCTTAGTACGGTTATGGGTTGAGTATTCACTGAAACGGGGCTTGTATGAGTCGAATTTTTGGCTTGCAGCCTTCTCATTTACGCTTACTCAAAAGATAAAATGAGAAGCACATGCTGCAACGCAATATTGAGCAAATATATCCCGCTAAATTTACAAATAAAACCCCAATATATCAACAAGTTAAAATGCAAAAAAAATATCATTGACAAGTCCGAATAATAAGCCTATAAAGCGCACATTCAGACAACCAAATACTGCTTATGAATACAAAACGACATACTTTTACAGTTACCTTAGCGCAGGGGTTTTAACCCAGCCTGTCGTGAGTCTGCTTCGATTTTTGAAGGGTCGCCACAGGCGGCCCTTTTTTGTTCTTAACCTTTAATTTTTTTTAACTTTTTATTTGGAGACAATAATGGAAAACAAAATGATAGTTCAAGTTGGCATGGCATACATCGGTGCTATTCTGGCTCTAGCATCGATTTCTATGCTAGTTGCTTAATTCAGCCTGCATTCCAGATCTATAAAAGGCACTCTTCTCAGAGTGCCTTTTTATTTGCACACCCAATAAACATCGTAAGTATCCTGATATCTAGCCATCATGTAGAATACCGACTTTTCTTTTTTTGACTCAATGAGACACTGATTTCTATGGAATTATCCTCCCTTACTGCAGTATCGCCCGTGGATGGCCGCTATGGTCGAAAAACTCAACTCCTGCGCCCTGTTTTTAGTGAATATGGATTGATCTATCACAGAGTACTGGTCGAGGTTCGTTGGTTACAGGCACTATCAAAATTACAGAAAATCCCAGAGGTCCCTCCTTTTAGTACTGAAGCCAGTCAATTACTTGAAAATATCGTTGATCAGTTTAGCGAACAGGATGCTCAACGGATCAAAGATATCGAAAAAACGACTAATCACGATGTAAAGGCTGTGGAATACTTTCTTAAGGAAAAGATATCAAACAATGCCGAGTTAATGGCTGTTAACGAATTTATTCACTTCGCCTGCACCTCAGAAGATATCAATAATCTTTCACACGCTCTGATGCTAAAAGCTGGCCGTGAAATAGTGGCGGATCAATATCAGGCTATTGCTGAGCTAATAGAAAATATGGCGCTTGAAAATGCAGATGTATCCATCCTTTGCCGTACACATGGACAACCCGCCTCACCTTCCACTTTGGGCAAGGAAATGGCCAATGTCGCTTACCGAATGAGACGTCAAATCAAACAGATCTCTGAAGTTGAAGTATTAGGTAAAATCAACGGCGCTGTAGGCAACTATAATGCACATTTTAGTGCCTACCCCGACATCGACTGGCAAGGATTTGCTCAAACATTTGTCGAATCACTCGGCATTACATTTAACCCCTACACTATCCAGATCGAGCCTCATGACTATATAGCCGAGCTATTCGATGCTTCAGTTCGCCTGAATACCATTCTGATTGATTTTGCCCGCGACATCTGGAGTTACATCTCTATTGGATATTTTAAGCAGAAAACCATCGCTGGTGAAGTCGGGTCATCAACCATGCCACATAAGGTCAATCCGATAGATTTTGAAAATGCTGAAGGCAATCTCGGGATTGCAAATGCCATTATGACCCACCTGGCACAAAAATTACCTATCTCGCGCTGGCAGCGCGACCTGACAGACTCGACCGTACTGCGTAATCTTGGAGTCGGTTTTGGTCATGTCATTATTGCTCTGGATTCTTTACAACGCGGCATTAGCAAACTGGAAGTGAATGAAGCAGTTATTGCCAGAGACCTGGATCAAAACTGGGAAGTGCTAGCCGAGCCCATTCAGACAGTAATGCGGCGCTACGGTATCGAAAAACCTTATGAAAAACTTAAGGAGTTAACTCGTGGACAAAGAGTCAATCAACAAATCATGCAGGAATTTGTCTCCCGCCTTGATATTCCTGATGAAGCAAAACAATTACTCATGCAAATGACTCCTGCCTCCTATATTGGCAACGCTGCACAACAGGCAAAGAACATCAAATCTTGAAGGATAATACAGCCATGTGGGAATTAAAGAACTTCGATGTCGAGTTGTTTCTAGCTGAGTACTGGCAAAAAAAACCGGTATTGATTCGACAGGCTTTTCCTGGCTTTCAAACAGTACTTTCACCCGAAGAGCTTGCTGGCCTGGCCTGTGAAGAAGGCGTGCATTGCAGACTGGTGATAGAAAAAGATGCCGCAGAGCCATGGCAATTAACCTATGGTCCGTTCAAGGAAGAAGACTTCACCAGCCTGCCAGAGACACATTATTCACTGCTGGTATCCGAATGCGAGAAATGGATTCCAGAGCTACAGGATCTGGTCGAGTGTTTTAATTTTATCCCAAAATGGCGCATTGATGACCTGATGATTTCCTATGCCCCGGATCAGGGATCAGTGGGGCCACATATCGATGAATACGATGTGTTTTTGATTCAGGCCAATGGCAAGAGAGTCTGGTCTATCGAGAGCGAAATCAAACACAATCCAGAATTGGTTGGCGATGTGGATCTTGCTCTCATGAAGGAATTCAATGCTGATCAGGAATGGTTAATGGAACCGGGTGATATGTTATATCTACCACCCAAGATTCCCCATCATGGCGTAGCGGTAGGCGATGGATGTATGAATTATTCAGTCGGTTTTAGAGCTCCTGCGGTGAGCGATATCATGGATAGCTTCCTGATGGAAGCCAGTGATATGGGTCTGACCGAAGAACGTTATTATGATGTGCCGTTAAAACCAGGCCGCGATGCTGCTGAGATATGCGATGAAGATATCGCTAAATTCAAATCGATGATTTACCAGATGCTGGATAAATCTGACCCCATATGGGCCGATGTGGTTGGTAAACTGGTTTCCGACAGCACGCTTTCAGAAGATGTTGAAACTATTGAATGTGACAGCATTGAACAGGCTTCACAACAGTTATGGCAGAAACACCCGGATAGCAAAATATTCTATCACCGTGAAGAGAATCAATTGAGAATCTACTTTAATGGTGAAGTTAAATCTCTTGAAATTTCGGATATTAATCTCGATTTCTGTAAAACATTATGCAACCAGTTTCTGGTCACGATTGGCGATTATTATGATGTACTACCACAGGATGCACGCGAGTTATTTATGCAGCTAATCGACACTCGAACATTAATCCCCGTACTTGATGATGACTGAATACTCGATACAGTTCGCTGACTGGAAAGAAGATAAAGAGCTCTTAACAGCCCTACGTCACCAGGTGTTTGTTGGTGAACAAAAGGTACCCGTAGAGATTGAAATCGATGACATGGATAGTCAATGTCAGCATATAAAAGCCTGCCTGGAAGATGAACAGATCATTGGCACAGCACGCCTGCTACCCGATAATTACATAGGCAGGATGTGTGTAGCCAAAGAATATCGTCGCCAGGGCATTGCCGGGGCGATGCTTGAATTCATCATCCAGCACGCCAGGCATCAAAATTTTAAATCGCTACACCTGAATGCCCAAATATCCGCTCAGCCTTTGTATGAAAGCTACGGATTTGTTGCAGATTCTGATATCTTTATAGAAGCAGGCATACCACACAGACATATGAGCTTGCCACTCAACACCTGATCGTTAATCAGGATTACTAACTCAAATATAGAAAAATAATTATGTCAAACAATCACATACAGCAATCTTTTGATGCCGACTTACAGAAAATCAAACAACATATTATCGGTATGGCTGATATGGTCAACCTGGAAGTTAATGAAAGCCTTAGTGCATTCGCCGAGCGCAATGAAGACCAGGCAAATGATACGATGGAAACTGATCAACTGATCGATGCCAGTGAACGAATTATCGATGACGAAGTAGTCAGGGCCATCGTACAACACCAGCCTATGGCTACAGATTGCCGTCAGTTAGTAGCCGCGCTTCGCATAAGTCGAGAGCTGGAACGTATTGGTGACTATTCCTCCAATATCGCCATGCACTCAATTACTCTGGACCAGCTTGAATTAACTGGCGAAGAAATTCGAGTGCTGGATATGGGGCACGCAGTTCTAACCATGCTGGAAGAAGTCATCGAAGCCTATACCGATGAGGATGCCAAAAAGGCAGAATTGATTCGTCAACAGGATGAAGCGATTGATGAGATTTACAGCAAAATTTTTGCCGATCTGCTTCAGATAAATGCTGAAAATCCGGGACAAGCCAGCGCCTGTACTCACCTGATATTTATTGCGCGTTTTCTGGAACGCATGGGAGATATCATCACCAATATCGCGGAAGAAATCCTGTTTATTATCAAAGGTAACTTTACTACTGATACTCGGCCCAAAGCCGATACCACTGCTTTTATCAGCACAGGTGATAGCAAATTGCAGCACCCGAATTAGTCTGAAATAGCGTTTGCTCTAGCCTGCTCAGGGTCGGCCAGCTTTAGCGAGAACGCCCCAGCGCAGATTACAAAGGCTGTCGATAACCATAGACAGCCAGTGAGTCCCCACAGTTGATATGACCAACCCGAAAGCACCGTACCAACTAACCGACCACCTGCATTCGCCATGTAATAAAAACCTACATTCATTGCCACCTTGTCATGCTCAGAATAGGCAAGAATGAGGTATGAATGAAGCGCTGAATTAATCGCAAATACAAAACCAAAAGCCGTTAGTCCAGTGATCAGAACATAAGTTGGGTTGAACCCCATCTGCAAAGCAATGGCTATTCCTGCCGGGAAGGCTGCCAGTAAAAACACCCAGAACCGTGCTAAGTTGCTGCCGGGTGCAATATCAGAACGAGAAAAACCCATTAAGCCAGGGGCAACAGCTTGTACCAGGCCGTAGCCAATGACCCATAACGCCAGAAACGCACCTACCTCTGCATGTGCCCATCCCAGAGACGAGCCCAGGAAAACCGGTAAAGCCACCACAAACCAGACATCACGCGACCCGAACAGAAAAAAACGTGCTGCTGAAAGCCAGTTGATAGCAGGGGTTTTAGAAAACACCTGGCTGAATTTAGCTTTTTGTTTGCTGCGGCCAATATTGTCAGGCAATAACAAGAAGGTCACCACAAGCAGAATAAAGAGTGCTGACGCCAGTATTAACAATGCCATACGAAAGCCAACCATTGATAATAAAAACCCGCCCAGAAAGAACCCTGCGCCTTTCAGAGAGTTTTTCGACCCGGTAAGTACAGCAACCCATTTAAATAATCGATTTTCAGAATGTGCCTGCCCTGCTGGCAGCATCAATTTCACACTGGCCTTGGCACTCATTTTATTCAAGTCTTTAGCGATTCCGGATAAAGCCTGTGCCGCCATCACATAAGCCACAGTCAAAAAGGCATCGGGCAGCGTTAGCATTAGCAGAGCAACCACCTGCATCAACATTCCAATATGCATGGTTCGATTCAGACCGATGCGGGCGCCCAGCCAGCCACCGACCAGGTTGGTTACTACACCGAAAATCTCATAGAACAGGAATAACATGGCAATTTGCAACGGGCTGTAACCAATCTGATGAAAATACAGCACCACCAACATACGAATCGCGCCATCGGTGATGGTAAATCCCCAATAGCCTGCAGTGATGACCAGATAACTGCGCAGGCCAGATTGAGCCGAATCCATTTACAGGGTTCGAGCTATCATCTGAGCTATATCCATCATGCGGTTCACATAACCCCATTCGTTATCGTACCAGGCGAGGATTTTTACCTGATTGTCATCGATAACCATGGTGGAAAGAGCATCAATAATCGAAGAGCGTTCATCCCCCTTATAATCAATCGAAACCAGAGGAAGTTCTTCGTAACCTAAAATACCCTGTAGGTGAGATTTGGAAGCCTGTTTAAGCAGGGCATTCACTTCATGCACAGACGTTTTACGCTCAGCCTCGAATACAAAATCAACCAGAGAAGCATTAAGCAAAGGTACCCGGACGGCCAGGCCGTTTAATTTTCCTTCTAATTCAGGAAATATTTTGGTGATGGCTTTTGCAGAGCCCGTCGAGGTTGGAATCAGTGACTGGCTATTTGCACGTGCACGACGTAAATCCTTATGCCCCTTATCAATAATCGTCTGGGTATTGGTAATATCATGGATGGTTGTCATGCAGCCATGTTTTATACCAATTTCTTCGTGCATCACTTTTACTACCGGCGCCAGACAATTGGTTGTACAGGAAGCAGCGGTAATAATGTGGTGTTTATCAGGCTGGTATAGGTGGTGGTTTACTCCATAAACAATATTTAACGCTGGATCAGGTACCGGTGCTGATACCAGAACCTTTTTGATGCCCTGCTTAAAATAAGACTGTAATAATTCGGGTGTTTTAAAATGACCAGAACAATCGATCAATAAATCTATCTCTTTATCAGCCCAGTTAACTTCTTCTGGGAAAAAATGGGCACTAAATCCAATGGTTTTGCCATGAATCGAAATACTGTTTTCATCGAAAAAGATATTTTGATCCCAGCGACCATGTACAGAATCAAATTCTAGCAAATGCGCATGGCAGGCCGCATCACCTTTAATTTCATTGATATGCACAAACTCAAGATCAGGGCGACTCCAACCAGCTCTTAGTCCCAGTTTGCCCATACGACCAAAGCCGTTAATACCGATACGTATCGCCATAAATCCGCCTGAAAAGTTAACAACTATACTGTTAAATTATGAAAATTTGGTTA
Source organism: Gammaproteobacteria bacterium (assembly GCA_050292965.1). GTDB lineage: Bacteria > Pseudomonadota > Gammaproteobacteria > JACNJF01. The sequence continues at coordinate 87,834 of JBNKMF010000007.1, forward strand.
CATGATACAATAGCTTGTATTAAGATTGATTTTAAAACAAATATTACTTTAATTACAAATACTTATGAGTAAATCCTTAGTCAAAGCTTTAACTAATAAACAGGAATGTAGTGAAGCAATCCAGCACCTGGTCGATAGGGCTGATCGGCATATTGCAATCTTCAGCCAGCAACTGGAACCACTACTTTATAACCATCAGAACGTGTGTGAAAAAATGGCTCAACTGGCACGTAAAAACAAACATAGCCAGATTCGAATCATTGCACAGCAAACACGTTCAATAACATCTGAAGGTCATTGCCTGATTCATCTGGCGCAAAGACTATCCAGTTATGTACAAATCCGCACACCGAATACCCCCGAACTGCAAAGATTTAATCAAAGCTGGTTGATTATAGACAATCATTCAATCTGTGAAATCAGCAATCCTGAGCGCTATGAAGGAAAGTTGATCGAAGATGACCCTAAATATGTAAAAACCCAGCTAGAATTTTTTGACCATGCCTGGGAAAACAGTGACCCTGATATTCACAGCAGGCGCTTAGGTATCTAAGTCAGTTCTGATCAACAGCTGCTGTGCCTGTTGCTCAAGAAATCCCACCACCGCTTTTATATCGTGCTTACGCGTTCGATGATTGGTAATAGAGGCTCGAATAACTCGATATTCATTCCAGTGCGTCAGCGAAAACACGGCATCTCCCGATAACTGCAAACGAGTTACGATCTCTTCACAGTACTGATTATTCAACGCAACATCCTGTTCCTGCTTAAGCCTGAAGGTCACGATATTAGAAACTGGTTTTTCAATAATCTGAAAACTTGTCGATTGATTGATACATTCGGCCAGGTATTGTGCTAGCTCGCAATTTTGCTGGATCGCTTCACCCAGCTTTTTTAAGCCATATGTTTTAATCGAAAACCACACCTTAAGCGCCCTGAACGAGCGAGAAAGCTCCAGCCCAAAATCACATAACCACGGATCACCACCGGCAAGAGCTCGCCCCTGCCTGGCAATATAACTGGGTCTGACGGTAAACAAATCCTGCTGAAATTCTCCATGTTTAACCAGTAATGCGCCGCAGTCATACTGAACGTACATAAGCTTATGAAAATCAAAAGCCAGTGAATCCGCCAGGTTGATATGATCGGTTAACTGTCGATAAGGTTGATCAGCTAATCTTAACCACGAACCAAAAGCCCCATCCACATGCATCCAGCAATGGTATTCGTCACATAAGTTTCGGATTGCAGCAAAATCATCGAATGCCCCCGTGTTTACCGTGCCTGCATTAGCAATCACCATAAAGGGTTCAAACCCTTCTTCAATGTCCTGTTGAATTTGTTGTTCCAGCGCCTGTAGTAAAATACGATGATGGCTATCAGTAGGTACTACGATGAGGTTATCAGTACCTATACCGCAGGCATGAATAGCTTTGATAATAGAGCTATGCCCTTCGTTAGAGGTATAACAACGTAGCGCCTTTGGCAGGCCAAAAAGGCCTTTTTGTTTATATTCCAGCCCCACTTTTTTGTATATAGCCAGCTGCATGGCAAGGTGGGTTGATGCTGAAGTCCCTGAAGTAAGTAACCCTGCGGCCTGATTCTCGAAACCGAATATCTGCTTGCACCATTGCATCACCAGTCTTTCGACATAGATAGCAGCGTGTTCTCGCCCACCGCAGTTAGAATTCATTGCTGCAGTAGCAAATTCAGCCATTAAGGCTGGAACTGTGCCGCTGCCCTGCACCCAGCCAAAAAAACGGGGGTGGGTATTACCAGCTCTATAGGGACGGATATGTTGCCGATAACTATCAACAACTTGAGAAATGTCCAAACCTTCAACAGGAAGCGAGTCATACTGAAGAAAATCCCGGGAATCTTTACTCAGTGGCTGCCAAACAGATGAGTGCAGGCTTTCGCCCAGCTCTTTATATTCATCTTCGACAAACCGAGAAAGGAAGGCACTGAATTCATCCCAGTTTACAGGATCGAGACCATCAACAAAATTCATACCGTAGTGACTAGCTGGTTAAAATAAAAAGACCAGTGATTATATCAGTAGCTTTAACTGCTTATTCAGTTTTGTATCGCCAGCTCAGAAAAGCAATTAATACCACAAAACTGAATAAAAAGTAGAACAGCATAAGATCATTAACATAATGAGTTGATACCTTAAGATCAGTTATTGGGTAGATAATTTCAACTACACCAGCAACCTGGCCGGGCTTCGAAGTATCATGACACTGCTGACATGCTTCTCGAAATTTTGCGGGGTAAAGAAAACGTACACGATTATCCCTCGATAACATGTTCTCCTGCCCTGTTTTAAATACATCAAAGATTGCCAGATCATTCTGACGTCTCATCATATCTACTTTTATTTCACCATATTTTTCTGCAACGACAGGCCCTCTGATCACTGAAATCAACATGCCTGGGCCAGTATCGCTCATTCGCCTGGCTGCATTTTCAATTCCTTCTACACCCTGACCTGCCAACATAGCAGTATACATTGATTCAAAGACCATTTGAGAAATATGATGAATTTCATCCCTGGATATATCTTCGTAGGCATGATTTTTCATCAAAGTGGCAAACAGGAAGTACAGCCCAATGGACAATATCGCGTATACGATTCCCACCTTGATCAGCAAATGCTGAAACTGCCTGGTTTTTTTCTGAGCCTGACTAATCTTATTGTTTTTGTTGCTGACTTTATCCATACCAGATTCCTGTTAGCATGTCTTTGAACCTAGATTCCGCAGTTGACCGCTCGCATTAGAGAGTAACCCACTGTTTCATCTACCATTACAGTCGTTTTATTTTTTCTTCCCGCTGCTGAATCCCGTTACGAGCTGAATTGCACGTTTGATGTGGCCTGTGTCTGCGTTGCCGATAAGGACATAAGTAAGGGGGCATGAGCAGGACGCGGAAGCCCTGTAACTGCAACTTCCCTGGAGAGGCCTGCTATTCCGCGTCGTTACGCCTTGATCTACACCGCCGCAAACGCACTACATCTCGTCCAACTACGGAATCCAAGTTTAACACTTTACCGACTATGTAAATATTTTATAGTGAAAATTTAAGCTTTAATGCGCTGGATCAACTATTGCTGCCAGATAATCACCTCAAAATTTCCCACTATGGTTCCATTTAACCTATTATCCTGGATTCAGCAGTTGACCTCTCGCATGAGAGAGTAATCCACTGTTTCATGAACTATTAAAGTTGATGTGTCTTTTCACTCTTCTATGCATCCATCCATTCGCGAAATAACAGCATCCGTGCTGAAAACCCTATCGATGAATCCCGCTACGAACTGAATTGCACTTTTGAGGAGGCGTATATCAGCTTTGCCTATAGGGACATAGGTAAGGGGCGTGAGCAGGACTCGGTAGCTTTGTAACTCCCTGGAATAGCTTGCTATTCCGCGTCGTCACGCCATGATCTACACCACCTCAAAGGCACTACAACTCGTCTATCTGCGGATTCCAGGTTGAATCAGTAACAGGAGGTCATCTCTGATTAGACTCTACCCTGGCAGGATTACTGCTGAAAGAATCCCTGCATATGGTCAAATACAGCATGATCTGGTGGATGTCGCCTGACGGAGTGCACATCGTGTAATTTGTGGAGCTGGCTTTCGACCTGCTCCAGCCTTTCACTTTCCTGAACTCTCAACCAGATTTGACTGGTTTTGTTATCACTCAGAGGCAGACACAGAATACCATCCACATTGAAAGCCCTACGTGAGAATAAACCGCAGACATGCGACATGACACCCGGGTGATTATCGACGGTCAATTCGAGTATTGCCTGATTCAACATTATTTGATTATTGTTGTCCATGTTCTGCTCCTGTTAGCATTTGATGATTTGCGCCTCCTGGAGGCACCATTGGATAAACCCGTGCACTGCCATCAATGGGCACATGGATAAGCTGTGGGCCTGGTGCTGTGAGTGCAGTAGCCAAACTCTGAAGACTAAAGTCAGTTTGAGCCAGGTCAAGAGTAGACCACCCAAAACCTCTCGCTATAGCACAAAAATCTGGACTGCTGCCCAGATCAGAGGCAAATCGATTGCCACTATAGAATAGATCCTGTTGCTGACGCACCAGCCCCAGGGCTCCGTTATTGAGCAATATAAGTTTGATGTTCAATCCCTGCTCCGAAGCCGTCGCCAGTTCCTGTAGATTCATCAGAATGCTGCCATCTCCACTAAAACAAACAACGGGGCGATCAGGTTGTGCCAGTGCTGCACCAATAGCGGCTGGTAACCCGAACCCCATAGTGCCCAGACCACCAGATGTTAGCCACTGGCGTGGTTGAGTAAAATGATAGGTCTGAGCCGTCCACATCTGATGCTGACCGACATCTGTAGCAACCAGAGCATCTGGTCCAAGTAGACGGGCAACGTGGCGTATCAGATCTCTGGGGCTGGATAGATCACTACCATACAAAGGCGCCGGATAATGTTGCTTTAGCAGGTAGATTTCTTCCCTCCAGACATCACGTTTACGCTGTGTCACCTTTTGCAGCAATAATTCCAGAGTAGGTGTTACATCCCCTCGTAGAGGAATATCGGCATACCTTAATTTGTGAAACTCGCTGGCGTCAATATCGATATGAATAACTCTGGCATCGGGACAGAACTCGGCGAGACGCCCAGTGGCTCGATCATCAAAACGTGCACCAACAGTAATTAATAAATCACTTCGGTGCAGAGCATGATTAGTTGCAGCCGCACCGTGCATACCCAACATACCCAGAGAAAGTGGATGTTCGGTATCCAGCACACCTAGTGCCATTAACGTCATAACAGTGGGTAAATCGGATTTTTCAGCAAGCGCCTGTGCAAGGCTTGATGCCCCTGCATGAATAACCCCTCCTCCCAGATAAAGAACTGGCCTTTCTGCTGATTCAATAGCATTAGCTGCTAATGTTATAGCATCAATGGGCGCAGCTAATGCCTGTTCCGGTTTGCCCGCTTCGGGCCACTCCAGAAATTCAATTTCTGCCTGTTGCACATCTTTTGGAATATCGATGTGTACAGGACCCGGACGGCCTGATGTGGCAATGCGAAAAGCAGCAGGTATTACCTGCAGTAATTCTTCTACAGAACGAACCAGAAAATTGTGCTTGGTAACCGGCAGACTCATGCCATAGATATCAACCTCCTGAAAGGCGTCAGATCCTATTAGTGGCAATGAGACCTGACCAGTTATACATATCACAGGGATAGAATCGAGATATGCATCAGCTAATGCGGTTAACACATTTGTCGCACCTGGACCCGAAGTTGCAAAACACACTGCTGGTCGACCTGAGACCCGCGCCATGCCCTGGGCAATAAATCCTGCCCCCTGTTCGTGACGTGCGAGCACATGCCGAATGGAGCTACGGCTTAACGCATCGTACAAGGGTAAGTTGGCACCACCGGGAATACCAGCAATATGGGTAATGCCCTGACGCAGCAATAGATTGATAGTAAGCTCAGCGCCCGTTTGTTTTATCATCAGATCGATCTCCTGTTTGATCGTCCGGAAAAGAATCGACGGGCCTTAAACAAAGAAACCCCCGCCGGTTCGCACCGGACGGGGGTTTTAGAATCTTTCAGCTCCTTCCCGTTACGGTGCGCCAGGCACGACCACGACTACGACCACCACAAGTTGGACGATGACGTTGAGCAGGGATTTAGCGTTCAGGTTCATATTAAATCTTTAGTAAGTTGAGGTTTGACTATAAACGTCACCAAGTTCGCATGTCAAGACTGATTTAGCTATCAGATCTATTTTATTTGTTGAAAAAAAAACCTGCTAAGTGCAGGCTTTTTCAGGTTCAATGATAAACAGTGTTATTTATTCTTCTCTTTATAGTCTGTAATCGCAGCAGCAATCGCATCTTCAGCGAGTACCGAGCAATGAATTTTAACTGGTGGTAAGGCCAGCTCTTCGGCGATTTGTGTATTTTTGATTTGCGAGGCTTCATCCAGAGTTTTCCCCTTAACCCATTCAGTTACCAGAGAACTGGAAGCAATGGCAGATCCACATCCATAGGTTTTGAATTTTGCATCTTCGATGATGCCATCAGCACCTACCTTGATCTGTAGTTTCATCACGTCACCACATGCGGGTGCGCCAACCATTCCGGTTCCTACACTGCTATCATCATCAAGAACGCCAACGTTTCTCGGGTTTTCATAATGATCGAGTACTTTTTCACTATATGCCATATTTATAACCTCAATATTGTTGCTTAATGGGCAACCCATTCAACAGAATTTAGATCGACTCCCGCTTTATACATATCCCACAGAGGCGAAAGTTCTCGTAATTTGGTAACTGCCTTTTTGACCAGTTCGATGGTGTAATCGATTTCTTCAATCGTAGTATAACGTCCAATAGTAAAACGGATTGAGCTATGTGCCAGCTCATCGTTGCGTCCTAAAGCTCGCAGCACGTATGAAGGCTCCAGGCTGGCTGATGTACAGGCTGAACCTGAAGAAACCGCCAGGTCACGTAACGCCATGATGAGCGATTCACCTTCAACAAAGTTAAAGCTGATATTCAAGTTTCCAGCAATTCGATGCTCCAGATCACCGTTAACATACACCTCTTCCATATCATTAAGACCATTATAAAGACGATCTCGAATCATACGGATACGCTCATTCTCAGTTGCCATCTCCTCTTTTGCAATGCGGAACGCTTCACCCATGCCAACTATCTGATGAGTTGCCAGGGTACCTGAACGTAATCCGCGTTCATGGCCACCACCATGCATTTGTGCTTCCAGACGAACTCGTGGTTTACGACGCACGAATAATGCGCCAATGCCTTTAGGTCCGTAAACCTTGTGTGCACAAAAAGACATTAAATCGACTTTTAGTTCAGACAGGTCAATGGACACCTTGCCGGGAGACTGGGCTGCGTCCACATGAAAGATAATGCCCTTTTCTCTACAGATTTCACCAATCGATGCGATATCCTGAATTACGCCAATTTCATTGTTAACGTGCATCACAGAGACCACAATAGTTTCTGGGCGGATAGCGGCTTTAAATTTTTCAAGATCCAGTAAACCATTTTCTTCGGGATCTAAATAAGTCACCTGAAAACCTTCGCGCTCCAGTTGACGACAGGTATCAAGTACAGCTTTATGCTCTGTTTTAACGGTAATGATATGGTTACCTTTCTTTTTATAGAAATGAGCAGCACCCTTGATAGCCAGATTATCTGATTCGGTAGCACCACTGGTCCAGATGATTTCCCTGGGATCAGCATTGACCAGGTCAGCAACTTGCTGACGCGCCAGATCTACAGCCTGCTCAGCTGACCATCCGAACTCATGACTACGTGAGGCAGGATTACCAAATTTTCCATCGATAGTGAGGTATTCGGCCATCTTTGCAGCAACACGTTCATCTATAGGAGTAGTTGCACTGTAATCCAGATAAATTGGTAGTTTGATGTCACTCATATAATTCATTTCTCCACTAGGCTACAACGGCTGCAGATGGACGACGATTAATAAATCGGCCATATTGCACATCCTGTTTTTGTACTAATTCACTAATCTGGGGACGATTGACGTATTGATCAAGCTTTATCCCAGTTAAAAACTTATGCAAATCGCAGGTAAGATCAAACCATAACTTATGAGTCAGACATTTTTCACCGTTGTTACAATCACCCTTACCACCACATTTTGTCAGATCCAGCTTCTCATCAACCGAATCAATAATATCGGCTACAGATATCTGATCTGCTGATTTGGCCAGACGATAACCACCACCGGGGCCACGTACACCCTTCACCAGTCCATGCTTTCTGAGCTTTGAAAATAGCTGTTCCAGATAAGAAAGCGATATTCCCTGACATTGGGATATATCGGCTAGAGTTACCGGACCGACCTTTTCGTGAAGCGCAATATCCATCATTGCGGTTACAGCATAACGACCTTTTGTGGACAGTTTCATGGACTCACCTTTAATTCCTGACTAATTTAGTCAGGAATTTATCGAATGCTGCCTTCCAGGTCAAGTCTAATTTAAGACTAATTACATGAAAAGAAAATATTTGGAATAGATATCAGATACTTAGGGAAAAGTGTTAACAATTAAAGAGAATTATGCAAACGCTTTAAATTGGAGACAGGGTGAAAACAATGCCCTTGATAAATACAGTAACCTAACCATTTATACAGAAAACGATTGAGTTTCCATTTTTGCTGCAGGGTATCGCCAGAATAGATCCGTTTATGGTTTCTATCTAGTCGGTCATGAACTTCGGCAATATTCGCGTCATGATAGATTCGAATATGCAGGTCGGGTTGATGTATTACCTTATCAGACTGATGAAACTGATAGGTCATACGCAACATAGTGGTGAACTTACAGCGTTCCTGTACTGAAAGATAAAGGTCAAGGTGTCCTGGTGATACCGAGATCATTTCATCGGCTATTTCAAGGTCTGGCACTATCTTTCTAATACGAAGAAAGTTGTGTTCGTATAAATCCATTAAGCCTGAGAAGGTTCTTGGTTTTATGATTTGACCGGTTATGACCGATTCAAAATCAGCTAGCATAGTTTACTCTCAATAATTTTTTGTCTAATCGATGAATACAACTCGAGACTTTCGAAGCTATCTGCGAGTAAAACGCGCCTTATCATTTTCTGACGCTTGCCTAACTGTAGCAGAATAAACCATCGATTCATTAGTATTTTTATCTCATGCTCATGATAGGTATATTCACCTTCTGGCCCAACCCAATGTATACCCGCTGGTTTATTCAATATCTGTATCAGGCAATCATTACTGTACTGACTGCTTCTGGACTGATTGTTAAAAAACTGCCACCCGAGTAATAAAAACAACAATACAAATAACACTACATAAGGCCAGTCAATAATTTGCACAATACTGATAAATACCAATAGGTGCAGAGCAATTTCCACTCGGTAAAAAGCCCTGGAATAACGAACTCTAAAGGGCTGGGCAAAAGCTGATTGATTTGGCGATTTCATTGATGGCTGTTCCGTAGCAAAGACTATGTAGCCAGACTATACGCTCACAAGATCTGGAGCAATCTCAAATAGTATCTCACGCAGGGTTTCATCAGCGATCTTGCGCTCGTACAGCGGTCTGTCGACGATTTCAAATTTACCCGAACGAATCGAAAGATAGCAACGCTTGCTGTCTGCATCGACAAATTCAACGCACTCGATACGGTTGATGCATTGGCGCAGAAAGCCCAGGTTTTTTTTGACCGTTAAATCCGAAGGCTCGGCGTCAACCTGTTCGGGCGTGGTCGCATGAATATTGATACGTGTGTATCTCTCGATATTAATAAGTGGTTCCAGCTCAAATATCTGCATCCAGCCCTGAGTGCCACGTGCAATCAATGTCGGAACAGATCCCTTAGGAACGCTATTATCGATAAACTTGAAGGAATAACGCGGCTTTTTATAAGCAAGCCATTTGAACAATAACTTCGGCATACCCTCATAGGCTTCCACACAGTGCCCCAGATAATCCTCCACCGCCTTGTAGCGCCCGCGTTCCAGACCGCGTGCCCAGCCTCGCTCGACCGTTGCCTCAGGGGGCGTGACGATGAAATACATATACATGGTATTGATATAACGCACATAGGTGTTATGCAAAACGCGAGCGATCTTTTCACTGGCAAAACTGTCGAAGCGGAAGCGATCCACCACCAGATGCGGAATCGAATGGCTTTTTTTAGCCTTGCCGCGAATGTAACGATCTAGCTTCGCATCGATGACACTGACTTCATGGCTGGTGAAACGGCCGGCATACTTGAAGCTCTCACCCAGAGTATCGTAATCGAGTAGCAACTTTCTCCAGATATCTGGACTGATCGTGCCATAGGCATCGTCAGCAATACCTATACTGGCCATCTTGGAACGCAGCATGGGGCGCATATAACTTTTTCCAGAGGCTGAAGCACCTTTGAGGCTGAACAGCACTGGGCTTTTAGCATCGGGTATTAAAGCATAACCCTCCTGCTCAACCGCTACTCTGACCAGTTCACCTACCTGGAGGCCGATGAGCCGACTGGTTAGATAATGAGTGGCATGCAATACGCAGATATGGGCCAGGTACTGTGGATCGTTGCCGATAAATCCGCGCGTCCGAGTGATTGAACCGAGTACACGGTGAATGCTGCGAAAAACCGAGGCTTCGAATTCATCATCGGTCGCAAGCTGGCGCGTTTTATATTCATTGATCAGTTCGAATTCGCGTTCCTCTCGGGTTTGCTGCGGCGCTGATGGTTTGGGCTTGCTACCTGTCAGTCGCTGCCACAGTGTTGGTGCAGGTGCTTTGGGCGGTCTTAATCTCTCGATTACGCTATTGAGTTCCTGCATCGTCAACGCCTCGATACGCTCACACTGCGAATCATAACTGTGTTCAATCTCCGGTAAATGAGGATGAATATAGTGGTCAAAAATTCGTCTGGTAATCGCTCGAAAATTGATACCAAGATCCTCCTCGGCCTCGCCTTCCAGAACGACGATATCGGCAGTGACTCTGACTATAAGTTCGTGCAGCGCCAGTCGCTGTGGACGAAAACTGATGAATTCCATGGCACTGAGGCCGGTATCGGCGACAAGCTGGTTGACCTCATCAAGCGTAGTGAAAACATTGGCCGAATTATAAATCGTTTCCAGCTCGCGATAAGCTAGTGGGATTTCTGACTCGATCCCCGGATTCCAGGGAG
>JBNKMF010000008.1:0-83884 GCA_050292965.1 Gammaproteobacteria bacterium
AGCAGCAATGATGACAGCGCCATCGGGTAATTCGTCTTTTTTCTCTTCCCATTTGCCAGCAATGCCACGAGACTCAAGATCAGAGGTTGGCAGGCGACGATGCGGATTGGACGGTCCAGCCATATTGCGGCATACGCTAGATAGATCGAATTCCAGCACGCGCTCGTACTCGGCATTGTCCAGATCGTCTGCCCACAGGCCAGTGAGTTTGGCGTACTGTTCCACCAGTGCCACCTGCTCGGGTTCACGACCCGTTAGCTTCAGGTAGTCGATGGTTTGCTCATCGATATAGAACAGGCCAGCTGATGCACCAAACTCAGGTGTCATGTTGGAGATGGTTGCGCGATCACCAATAGTCAGATTGGCGGCACCCTCGCCGAAGAATTCCAGATAAGCTGAAACAACCTTCTCATTACGCAAAAATTCGGTGAGTGCCAGTACGATATCGGTGGCGGTAATGCCAGGCTGGCGTTGACCCACCAGTTTGACGCCGATGATATCGGGCAGGCGCATCATGGATGGACGCCCCAGCATCACAGTTTCTGCTTCCAGACCGCCTACGCCAATGGCGATAACACCAAGCGCATCCACATGCGGGGTATGGCTATCGGTGCCGACACAGGTATCTGGATAAGCCACGCCATCGCGGGTCTGGATCACGGGTGACATCTTTTCCAGATTGATCTGGTGCATGATGCCGTTGCCAGCGGGGATCACATCGACATTCTTGAAAGAGGTTTTGGTCCACTCGATAAAGTGAAAACGGTCTTCGTTGCGACGATCTTCAATCGCTCTATTCTTTACAAAAGCATCAGGGTCATTACCGCCATGTTCCACTGCCAGCGAATGGTCCACAATCAATTGTGTCGGCACGACCGGGTTAACTTCGGCTGGATCACCACCCATGTCGGCAATCGCATCGCGTAGACCGGCGAGATCGACCAGTGCGGTTTGACCGAGTATGTCATGACACACCACGCGTGCTGGATACCAGGGAAAATCCAGATCCTGTCTGCGTTCGATAAGTTGCGTTAGTGAGTCGGTGAGTGCATCTGGCTCACAACGGCGTACCAGCTGTTCGGCCAATACGCGCGAGGTATAGGGGAGTTTCGCATAAGCGCCGGGCTGTATCGCATCGACAGCCTCGCGTGTATCAAAGTAATCCAGTTCGCTACCGGGTAGAGTTTTGCGATAGTTAGTGTTCATGGTGTAACCCTCTTGAAGGCGTTTTTATGGTTAATCAGTTTTTTTTCTAAATTGTTACGGGTGTAGAGAATGTGGCGACGCATCAGGATTTCTGCCAGTTCGGCATCGCGATTGGATATGGCCTGGACGATATGCCGGTGCTCATCAAAAGCGGTAGTGACCCGAGGGCCCGCCATGCCAAGTTGTACACGGTACATACGGATCAGGTGGTAGATGCCATTGATTAATTCAGAAATCAAATGGCGGTTTTTGCTACCCAGCATGATGCGATAATGAAAATCGACATCACCGGCTTCCTGATAATAGGTTTCACCGCCTTGCACAGTTTTGAAGTGGGTATTCAGCAAGCTGTTGAGGTCAGCAATTTCCTCATCGGTCATATTCTCGGCTGCCAGCCGGGCCGCCATACCTTCCAGTGCTTCGCGTACCTGATACAGTTCAGCAAGGCCCTCTGCTGTGAGTGCGACAACTCGGTAACCGACATTGGCCTTGCGCTCTACCAGGTGGCAGGTTTCCAGGCGGTTGAGGGATTCACGAATCACAGCGCGACTGACAGAATATTTTGTCGACAATTCTGTTTCACTGAGCTTTGAACCAGAAGCGATGACACCCTCAACGATATCAGTCCGTAGCTGAATAAAAGTTTTATCCGCGACTGTTACAGGTTGTTCGTTGAAAAGCAAAATCGAGGTCATTTGGGATTACCGAGCAATTATTGTCGACAATATAAGCAATATATGGACCCAGGTCCACCTAAAAGTGCGGTATTGTCGACAAAAGTTGATAAAGCATTAACAACGAAGGGCACAGAGAACACTGAGAATATTAATGTTGGTTTTTCTTCGTGAACTTCCTGTGCTTCTCGGTATAGACTTTTAAACTAGAAAAGCTCTGTACTCTCAGTGTCATCGGTAACTGCCTCTGCGTTGCCCTAATTGCGGGTATCCTATCCAAATCAGTGTTTGAGATTTGCTTTTTGCTTTAAAGTGCGTTGACAAGACTAATGTGCAGGAAAAGTATCTATGAAGATTATCGAAGCAACAATTGAAGATACTGATAATATTCGCGCCCTGTTTCGCGAGTATCAACAATGGCTGGGAGTAGATCTGTGCTTTCAGGGCTTTGAAGAAGAGTTGACAACATTACCTGGTAAATATGCACCACCCGATGGCGCAATCTTGCTAGCTGTTGAGAACGATGAAATTATTGGCTGTGTCGCGATACGCCCGATCACTGAGCAGCAGGCTGAGTTAAAGCGGCTATATCTAAGGTCTGCGTATCAGGGGCAGGGCATAGGCAAACAGTTGTTTCACAAAGCCATGTCCAGGGCGAAAACGATAGGCTATCAGTCAGTTGTGCTGGATACCTTGCCGACGATGCAGAGTGCCTTATACCTGTATCAGGCATATGGATTTAGGGAGATAGAGGGTTATTATCATAATCCGCATCCAGGCACGAAGTACTATCGGTATGATTTTGGGTAGATAGGGACTTTTTTTGTAGATGTTAGCAACTTCCTGGATAAGATTTCCATCCGCAAAGCTCTCCTTGTTTCGTATCTGGTGAGGTATTGCGCACGAGCTCCTTTACACAGGCAAATGCTCCAGCGCTTCCTTAATCTCTGGTAGACGCTTTTGTGCAAAAAAATAGTCAGCAAATCAATATACCAATTGAGCGGCCTGCCGCTGGTAAAAACCGCTATCAAATTAATTAATGACCCTTGTTATTTTCTGACTAGATATTCTGAACCGAAGCTACCCAGACCATTTATATCAGATTTTTTAAGGCATGGATGGATTTAATAAACCAATGATAATTACAATCTTGACTGATTAGGACAATTGACCTAAGCTATATAGGACAATCGTCCTACATTATTAAAAGGTTCCAGGTTGAGCGATATTTCAAAACGAAATCAAATCATTGAGGCTGCAGATCATTTGTTTTATCAGAATGGATTTGAGCATACCTCGTTTGCACATATTGCTGAGGTGGTAGGAATTTCACGTGGTAACTTTTATTACCACTTTAAAACCAAGGATGAGATCCTGGATGCAGTTATAAAGTTCCGTCTGAATAATACCCAGGCGATGTTAGAGCAATGGGAGTTAACAGGTGAAACTCCAGCAGATCGCATCCGAAGTTTTATCAATATCCTGATCATGAACCGCTCTAACATTAAACGCTTCGGCTGTCCGGTCGGGACGCTTACCACGGAATTAAGCAAATTAAATCATTCTGCCCAGGATGATGCCAATCAGCTTTTTACACTATTCCGCTTATGGCTTAAACGACAGTTTCAGCTATTGGGTTACAAAAAAGACGCCGATAACCTGGCTATGCATCTGCTGGCGCTTAGTCAGGGCATAGCCACTTTAGCCAGCGCCTTTCAGGATGAAAAATTCATCAAACAGGAAGTCAGGCGTCTAAACGAATGGCTAAAACTGTATCCACTAATAACTACCCCTTCCTGAAATTAAACTCGGAGATTTCTTCAATGTTTATAGTGTTATTAAAATTTACTGATAATAAAAGCAGGGCCAGCGAATTTATGACGGCTCACAATGAATGGATACAGCAAGGTTTTGATGAGGGAATTTTCCTGATGGTAGGAAGCCTTGATGTAGGACAGGGCGGCGCAATCCTGGCGCAACATGGTAATTTAGAAGATCTGAAAAGTCGGCTAAGCAATGATCCTTTTGTAAAAGAAAATGTAGTCATACCGGAGATTATACAAATAACGCCAAACCGGACTGATGAGCGGTTGAATTTCCTGCATGGATAATTCAAAGAGAGTAAAGAATATGGCAAACCTATTTGTTGGCCCTGATAAAAAACCTCGTTGTAGCTGGTGCGGTGCAGCGCCAGAGTTTCTCGACTATCACGATTCTGAATGGGGCTTTCCAGTAGACGATGATCGCCGACTATTTGAAAAACTCTGCCTGGAAAGTTTTCAATCCGGTTTAAGCTGGCGCACCATTCTCAACAAACGCGAGAATTTCCGCGATGCGTTCCATCATTTTGATTTCAATAAAATGGCCAAATTTACACAAAATGATGTTAAACGCCTGCTCAGGAATGAAGGTATCATACGTCATCGAGGCAAGATCGAAGCCGTTATCAACAATGCCCGATGTGCGCAGCAACTACTCGAGCAGGAAGATTCTCTGGCAGCTTTTTTCTGGCGTTACGAACCAGAGGTAAAGAATTTGCGTGCGCCACAAAGCATTTCCACCTCAGCAGAGTCCATTGCGTTATCGAAAGCACTGAAAAAGATGGGGTGGAAATTTGTCGGGCCTACCACCGCGTTTGCATTTATGCAGGCGATGGGGCTAATCAATGATCACGTTGAAGATTGTGTTACTCGCAAACAGGTTGAAAGGGCACGCAATAATTTTAACAGGCCGTAAATACTCTATCAGGTTTTATGGTCGGCTGCCTGTTTTTTGTACAGCATCATTTTCATCCAATATCACCAGAATCTTGTAATCCTGGTCTTTTGAGCTTTGGATATTTTACTCTGACAGGTCTAGATACTGAATTAACTAAGCGTTAGTTAGTCCAATATTTACCTGAAGATTTGCCTAACACAGCTACAGTCTATTGCAATAGACAAATCTTGACCGCAATGAGCTTTTTAGCATTTTTAAAATTTCATTTCCAGTGACAAATTAGAGGAGTTTAAATCTATACTACCTGGGCTATCGTGTACCCATTGAAACCTGGCTGACAGTTTAGAATTAAAAAGATATTTAAAACCCACGCCATAGTATATTCCTTCCTCGGAATCTTCCTTCAACTCACTGATAATATCACCTGAATCCAAGTTAAATCCTCCTGAAAACTTTCTATCTAGATTAAAATAGGAATATCCAAATAAGCCAATAACGCTAAAATTTTTATATGCAGGATATTCAATTACCCCGCCTACTCTAATCCTTGTTAAATCAATTTCTTCCTTGTTATTGGGCGAGACAATTGAGATAACATCTGGATTAAGTTTATATGTTTCATTTACAACACCAAAATCAGCATATCCAATTTCAAAGGAAATATATTCATTTATAGAGTAACCAGTGTAAACTTCTACAAAATTAGTATCATCATTTAATCTTTGACCAGGAGCGAGTAGCACATCCTCGTTTACGTTGCCTTCATAATTAGCCGCCCCATTAGCTAATCCACCATAGAAAGATGAATCAGTGGCATGGCTTAAGCCAGGAAAGAGAGAAGTAAGCAGTAATAAGAGATTTATTTTATTCATAATTATTCCATTAATTTTAAGTGGAAGAGAGTCGCTTATGGTTAGACTTGAAATCTCAAATCACAAAGAAGAACCTTGCCTCGATTATTAGTAGAACTACTACGTATTTTATTTTCTTAGAACAATCTATATGAAAGACAGTCGGCTTACAATTAGCAAAATAGCGTAGATGTAAAAGTTATATACGACATTTAGCGTACGATGCTTATGGTTATCTTCTGATTAGATGATCAAACCCAACAGTAGGTATGTACCAACGGCAATTAAACTTTCGCATAATTTTAGCGGTTTCTTTACACTAAACCTTTTAGTACTGCTCAATGTGGCCTTGCCAATTTTCGCTACAGTAATACAACCCAGAACGCCATCTCGTCCTGCTTTATCAAGTGCTCAGAATTTTTCATTAGAAAAGGTGTTATCAGAGTTAAATTTTTGACAGATAAGCCCAGAATATTATGTAATCTTTTAAAATTTATTATAAAGCCACGTCATGACCGGTCCAGATACCAGATATTCCCGGTTAACAATTACTGATTCGGAGAAAGTCTTTGTTTCTTCAAATGACTCACAACCTCACACAACGATACGCTAACGACTAGCTCCTTCCCACTCAGTAATACTGATATGAGGATTAAGGCAGGCTAGACGAAATTTCTGATTGAACTGCTTAACCGCCGCTTCATAGAGCGTAGACAACAAGTAGACGTTATATTGCGTATCGAAATATTTGCTGCATAAGTAGAGTTGATTTGTACTGCTGTCTGTTTATCTTGAGTAAATCTGGTTTAAGATTATACCGCTGTACATAGCCGACTTGGTGATATATTTTTGTTTTCATTTTTCGTTTTCTTTTCTATAGTTGTTGTAGCTGATCCTAATATTGATCATAGATGTGTACAAAATTTACAAACCTTTTTTACATGCAACGGTAAAAGTCTCCCGATTACAAAAGAAGTTAAAGATTATGCTCCCAGCGACCTGATTACCTGGATGCAACCTGAAAATTTACCGCGCATTGGAATAGTAATCGATATTTATTGCCAAACACTGGTAACCCAATGAACGTACAAAATATTGGCCGAGGACCTGAACTTGACGATGTCCTTTTGAGGCATCCAATTACCAGACATTATAAATATTTACCCGATTACAGTTGAAACGCAACTAATTTAGTACACTTATAAAAAGCGCACCACATAGTGTGGCAGGATGCCAGAGCCGCACGATTGCTGAGGGCAGGGAGCCCATAGAGTGGAAAAGTTAACCCGATTATTATCCTTTTTTGTCTAATCTCAATAAAATTCTAAACTGTGCTAAGAAAACTATTTTAGTTCAACTATTCTATATCTGCACGGTTGATAAACCATTACAGGTTTATTTATCCAGTGTTTACTACGCAACCTTAAATTTCTATTCAATATGGGTATAAAAAATTTCAGTGCTAAGTATACTTTATTCTCTGGTGTTTCATTTTAATTTATTTAAAAATACCTGCTCATAAAAATAAATAAATGGAGAATAATTATGTCAGATTTATTTTGCGATGAATGGATGAAAAAATTTCAACAGGAGTGGAATAATGAAGCTGACCTTTCGGATGCATTAGCCAAAATTGAATTCACTTCGGTGATTGGTTATGGTTTTAAAGGCGATGCTCAGGCGAAGGGATACATTAATGTTAAAAATGGAAAAGTAACAGCAGCAGGAATTTATGACGGTCAGAACCTGAACTGGGATATGCGAGCTGATAAGGATAACTGGAATAAATGGTTCTCTAAATCTCTGGGTATGACTGGCCTGGGTATGGCGGTGACTACCGGCAAGTTAAAATTTATCTCAGGTGATTTTAAGGCGATGATAAAAGATCCACGCATGGCTACTCCCTTTGTTAAGAGTTTTTCTGTAATGGGTCGTGTCTAATTCGACTTATCAGCGCAGTAGAGGGTAGCCAATACAATCTACTGCGCCAGTTCTAAATAAAGCTGAGAAGCTTTTCAGTTGCCGCAACAAATCTAATCAGATAAATTGATCAGAGTACTTTAATCTATTTGTCCGACGTAATTGCGTCTGGATTTCCAGATCAGTCTACCTACTGGTCCAGTTCTGCTTGTACTTATACCCTTATTGTAAAAAGTTTTGTACCGGATATCTTTTTGTTATTCATAGTCAGAAAGTAATTAGTCGTTGTCCCAAAGTTGAAGTAGATCTTCACTTTTTATTAGCTACCCAGCTTTTCTTTGCGCTGCTGAGTAAATTCCCACCATTTCTTCGCCGGACCACCTTGCATATAATTAACTGCTGAAATAAATACATCTATTACGCAGGGATCATGCCTTTTTTGTGTAATATGACAAAGCGTTTCATACATTTGATAAGGATCCTTGCCTACTAAATCCAGCGGTTGTTTCAAGCCTATAACGATAAAGTCCTTTTCAATCGCCTTACCGACATTAGGTATATCCTGGAAACTCTTGATTTCATTCCTTATCATTTTATTAACTAGTGTTCGACCAGAACCTGTTTATTTAACGCTTTATTATACATGTTAACCAAATAGTAAATCTCCACTGAACTGTCCAAATTTTGTCTTTTCACAACACTCTGCGGTTTTGTTATAAGCCTTCTACCAATTTCTGAAAAACTGTTTGATGATTTACCAACTATTTTTACTCATCATCTCTGCTTACCAATAGTGAAATCAAGCCTTCAACATCAACAGAAACATTAAAATTTATAGGTTGGCAACAGACCCAGCAGTCTTCTATATAGCTTTGATTATCAACTGAGTCATCAATAAAGACGGTTATATTTTCACCACAGTAAGGGCAGGTAATTTCTCTTTCTGGTAGTGCCATTATTTATAAATCCATCTGCAGAGCTTGAGCAGCTTCATTTCCACTCTACAATCTCACCATTTTCCACAACCATTCCAGACTCCAGAATATGCGTCATTACATGAACAGTATTGATGTCGACATTAAAGTATCTGGTAAGCGCATACGCTAAACCTGTTTGTAATAAATTAATATCCTGTTTTGACCAAATTGATGGCAAGTATAAAATAGCCATGATGTTATAGGCACTGCCACGCTGCTCTAAACACTGGCTGATATTGATCGTCATATGTTCAGATGAAATGCCTGATTCGGCTGTCCACAATTCAATTAAACTTTCGGTACTACTAACTTTTTGATAACAAGCTTTTTGAACTAAACAATTGGCTATAGGCATTTTGTATTCCCATGCAAATGGTATGTTTTTCAATATTGCGACAGCGCCTTTTACCTTACTCTCGTATTAATACTCAGACAATGCCAACTTGACATTTAATATTGCAAAACTAAGTACAAATGTGTGCTGAGTATATTTCGCTATTTTTGCCTCCTCAGAAAAATATATGGGTAGAATTTTTCATTTCGAAGTGCAAGTTATTGAAATAGATAGACATTCAGATAGTAGTAGTTGATTATTTCAATGCTCACTTTTGAATAATCAAAACCAATTTATGAGTTGGCAACTCACAGAACAAATAATTTCACACACTAAATGCTTTCCTTGCTCCTTAGCTTCTTCCTTTAAAGTGTGCGAGTTACTTTTTTCTACAGCAAAAAAAGTAACCAAAAAATGCCGCCCCTCAAACCTTTCACCGACAAAATGGCATCCAGAGCGCGGTCGGCTCAGAAGCGGGTCCAACCGCGCTGAGCCTCAAATGACATCCCTGTCATTTGACCCCGCTCTGAATACCATTTTGCCGCAGACTTGAAAGGGGATGTATATCTGCTAACGATCCTGAGACACGGGATATTGAGAAAGCAATTTACCCACTAATTTTTCTAAAGACCCCTATTTTTTAGTCAGTTAACTATTAAGTGACTGGCACTATTTTCGAGTACCTCATTAACAATGTAAACAACCAATGTTATCAGCATAAAGATTCCATCTGGTACCAGCATATTGATCACCAGGGTTTTTGCATTTGAGGGCATAAATTGTGCTAGAAATACGACGAATCGTCTGTTAGCTTTGGTTTTATGGTATTGATTACAATACACTTTCAGACTTACCGATTAGGTAATTCTTCATCACTAGATATGTATTAACTACGACTAAGAGAAGTTGATATTTATCAAATAAAGAAAGTCAGGTTTGTGCTTTCAAACGGTAAACGAATAATTTTTGTTGACTCTGGAAGCAAAGATTTCCGAGTAAGGGACAATGACGGTCATCTTTTGATTTTCGCAAGTGCTTTGGTAAACCAACCTCCGACATCTCCCGCGAAGCCGTACACGTAGAAGCGTCCCTTCTAGACGAAATGGGAGAGCTCAAAGTAAGCGCTACGGTCGTCGATGCAACAGAGAATAAAGTCTTTCACGCCCAGATCAACATGTGGTTCAGCTTCAGAAAGTAGCAGAGTGAAATAACAAATTCACTTTTAAGGCCTGCCTGGCATGACAAGTTGTAAATGGTAAAATATTTGTGCAAATAATTGCTGGAGTTTTTTTGAAATTAATGCCGATAAAAAGATAAATCATGCGATATTGGATGTAAATTTTTTATATTTAGATCACTATGAGTAAGCCTTTTTATACTTCCTCGCCAGCCGGATTGATTGTTTCCAGCGATGAAAACCCCTAACTTTCAGAATAGCTCAAAAGCTGTAACAGGGAAAACCTGCTGTTGGCCGATTGCTTATGCAGCTACTTTCGCTTAATTTACTCGTTGCTGAATCCGTAGCTTCATGTCGGTCCCTGAAACTACGGATTCACATTTCTTATTAATTACAAGTTAATCTCTTTTTTAAAGGTACTAGACCCAATACCATCACCAACAGCAAGTACATCGAACCACCACTTCCACTTCTTTCACCACCTGATGCACTCCACCGAGATGAACCCATTGGGAACGGATCCTCATTGTCAATAATTCCATCCCCATCAGAATCTCTTGCAAGTGGGTTTGTACCTAAAGCCACCTCCTGGGCATTATTTAAACCATCGTTATCGCTATCAACCTTTGGAGCGATGAAGTAAAAATTGTCAATTG
Organism: Gammaproteobacteria bacterium; assembly: GCA_050292965.1. Classification (GTDB taxonomy): domain Bacteria; phylum Pseudomonadota; class Gammaproteobacteria; genus JACNJF01. The sequence continues at coordinate 10,514 of JBNKMF010000008.1, forward strand.
AAACTCTATCAACACCAGAGCTCGCTGCTGCGTTTTTACTATATACCAGGCTAACAGTATGTTCTCCTTTAGTTAATTCAAGACTGACTTCCTGGCTCACTTCACCTGAAATTTCGGTCTGCGTTTCACCATCAAGCATGATGATCAACCGATCTTTATCTTGTTCAGAGTTGACGTTAGCTGTAAAGCTTAATATTCCTTCCTCGAACACGTTCACATAGTTGATTTTAGCAATCTTATTATTAGAAATAGGCTCAGCCATCAATTGCATTTCACCCGCTTTATTCGCCTCAATAACCCAGGTTTCTTTTGTATCACTCATCCAGTTGTTGCTAAGTACACGACTAAAGTCCTCAGTAAAATAACCTACCGCTGGATGACTTAATGCATCATTAAGGTCGGTCCCATATTTTGCTTCAGTGCTATTATCAATTCCATCCCTGTCTAAATCGAGCGCACCGTCAGTTTCGTCAACCGGATTAAGACCCAGATTAATTTCGACGCCGTCTGTAATAATGTCACCATCAGTATCGGCATTGTCTGGTTCAGTAAGACCACTTTTCACTTCTTCCCAGTCGGAGATAGTATCACCGTCACTATCCGCTAGAGTTGGGTTTGTATGATAAGTAAATTCTTCAAGATTAGAGAGTCCATCTTCATCAGTGTCAAGTGTTGCGTCAGTAGGATCATTTATATCAAGACCATAGGCTTTTTCCCAGGCATCATGCAAACCATCACTATCAGAATCAATAAATAGAACGGAGTAATTCACATTATCAACCCAGACTGCATCGTCACCTGAACTTATTGAACCATCCTTTATATAATAGAAAACAATATTGTGATGACCAGCTTTCAAAGGAATAGTAACAGGGCGCCAGTCATTTTCACCAGATAGGGAATATACTAAGTGAGAATCTACGTATACACTAAAATAATCGCAACATGATTCAGTTGATGTTTTTAGATTAAATGTCAGATCACCTTCTTCAGAGACTATGTCCCAGGAAATAGCTGCCTTTTCATTGTCACCTATATCTTTCGAGCCTAAGCTATAGTAGCCTTCATAAGCCTGAACATTAGTAAGTGAAAAATTAACATTTGCGTCCGAGGGCTTTTCTGAGCCAGGCAGTGTTTCGCCATCTTCAAAATCGAATTTGGCTCTACTAATTGTTGAAATCTTGAAGCTATCTGCATTGTTTGGATCAGTCTGATCTTTGAATTCTACTAAATTAGAATACCCATCTTCGTCCGCATCAAGGGCCGCATCTGAATCATCACGGGGATTGAAGGTATTTGCGATTTCCCAACCGTCAGACATACCATCGCCGTCCGAGTCATCGCTGTTTACTCCAGTCCCTAATACATTGTATTCATCACCATCACCCAGCCCATCATCATCGGAATCTCGATCCTTGGGATCAAAACCATTACTGATTTCTACTAGATTTGACAGGCCATCTGAGTCAAAATCCTGTCTCATATCATCAGGATTATTCAGGTCAAAGCCGAGTAGAAGTTCTGATATATCTGATACGCCGTCAGCGTCTTGATCAATTGCGTTTCCGTCGGGCTCCACGCCAACTATAGAGAAAGCTTGATAAACATCAAGCCAGGGGTAACCCAAATCAAAAGCGGCCATTATTACGCCATTAGCACCATCTTTAAATGATGAATCAGGTATCCAGTAGGCTTGATTCGCCAATACAAACACATCGAACGCCTTATGTGGATTCCACCCTTCTTTATTGGATAGCAAATAATACGCTCGATTAAACACGCCACTACTTAAGTGGACATCCATGTTTTCATTATAATCCGAAGCGTGGCCAATTGACTCGCCATCCAGGGTTGGATCCTCAAAATAGCGAAGAGCCTCACCACTCTTAACTATATCAGCACCCACTAACCAATCTACAGCACCTTTCCAGAAATATTCACCAGCTTCACCTGCGATGTCAGAAAATGCCTCATTGATGCCGCCAGATTGACCATTGTAAATTAAATTGGAGTTAAACTCTGTGAAACCGTGACTCACTTCATGGACTATTACATTAACATCCACCAGGGGATAGAAAATACTATAACCATCACCAAATACCATGCTACTGCCATTCCAGTACGCATTTTCTATATCCATTCCATAGTGAACTTTAAGTGACAATGGGAAGGGTAATGGCGTTGTTTCATACCACTGTCCATACATGTCAAAAGTTAAGTTTCCGAAAAAATAGGCGTCATTAATTGGCGAATAAGCACCGTTGATTGCTTTGTATGTATTTTCCGGACAAGTAAATGAATACGCCGAATTATTATCGTACCAGTTATAACTATGGTTTAAATCGACAACTTTAACATTTGTGTTTTCAAAAATGCACTTACCATCGCCACCAACCGTCACATCCAAAGCCGGAAATTCAGTGCCATAGTAATAACGGCCAGTCTTTGCGTTACCACCTGGTCCTGTCGCCTTAAAGTGCATTAACACGTCCCAGTTTTTATAGACTCGACCATTATTAGCATCAATGATAAACATATGCCTGACAATTCCACCAGCCTTTTTATTCGCCATTATTTCAATATGGTAAGCTAAATGAGCTTCGCCAACTTCTTCATCCTGATAAATGATTAAATCGGCTTTTTCTTTTATGTATTTTGTCAATTCGCCAAGTTTCATGGCAGCAATATTTCGGGCAATGGAAAGGATTGCAGCCACATCATTTTTCGGATTTATATTACTTCCAAGATCTGATTCAATTTTTGAAAGTGCTTGACCACTGATACGAAGATCTAACGAAGCTGTGGAGGAATGCGTAATAACATGCTGGCCCCAGACAGGAATATCTTTAAACATTTGTTGATAACGAATGTGATTGTTTCCTTTCACATCCTTTATTACAGACTTTTGTGAGAATTTGTAATCCCTGCCAAATTTAAGATATTGCGCTAACCCCATACCTCTTTGTGATAAACCTGTAAACTGAGTTGCAATCTTAGTTGGTCTGGATGAAAATTTTATATTTTCTGCTGCTTGCAATTCTACACTGACAGTTAAGGCCGATCCAATTGCAAGCCATGTGACTATCTTTTTCATAATATTTCCCTTAAAAACATCAAAATATATTGCCAATACAGGGATAAACCCTTGTCATCTCGGCACCTGAAATATCTATCGCATGGTTGCTTTAGAAATTGAAATTATTTATTTCTTATGAATTAAATTTAAATTTCACAACAAGAAACGCCTTCATAATGACCAGTAATTTTTCATTGCTATAAAATAAAAGCGGTGCTGTAAACATGAACCAGCAACTCATTTATACCCGAGATTTTTCTTCTTTTTCATGTGATGCTCCCTTCGTACAATCTCTCAAATATGCTACAGGCGAATTTATCGACGAGGTATCAACTTACAATGTAAGATAGAAAAAGACGGTTTCTAAATGAAATCATTCTGCGAAATATAATATTCACAGTTCAAATTTAGTTGATATGCAACGGTCTTACAATTAGCTAAACAGCGTAGAAAAGAAAACTATATAAGCTATTTAGCGTACGACACTCATAGTCATCTCTACCATAAATGAAAAACTATACAGACTCTTTGGGTGTATTTTTTGTGGATGAATATGAGAAGTGAGTTAGATACGGAAAGAAAATTATTAAAAGACTATCAGGATAATAATCTACAACAAATTTATATTTTTCCCCTCTACTATAAATATTTTCAGAAAGCACAATCTAGACGAGATCAATTTTTTAACTCTGCTGAACTGGACACCATAAAGAAAAAAGTTTTATGGGCATAACCCAGTATTCAACTCTGGCAATTTCAAAGGAATAATATTGCTGTGATTTATTCTTATCTTTTGATAAGTAATTTTTAGAGAAACTTCGGGATAATTAAATTCTTCGCCTAAGATCTATCAGGCTCAAAAGAAAGTACTTATTATGATCCCTATGTCCTGGCAGTATGCGTGATAGACAACCTGCTTTCAAAGATTGTTATCCTGAATACTGGAAATACATGGATATATTAGGACCAATATAACCCCTCAATAAATGCGCTAATTCTGGGCGCAATTTGCTGGGGATTTATTACCAAATAAATACCATTTGTTATACTTCAACCTTAACGGCTGCCGCAGCCTTTAACGCTTTCTGTTTTGCATTTTCAATATCCGTACCTCGAGCCAGTGCAACACCCATACGACGTTTTCCTTTTACTTCAGGTTTGCCAAACAGGCGTATCTGGATCTTCCAGTGCGCTCTCGAGATTACTAAAACGCACAGTATTAGAATCACCCTGCACCAGTATAACCGCTGATACCGAAGGACCGTGTTGCATAATGTTTGGGATAGGCAGACCTAAAATTGCACGCGTATGCAGTGCAAACTGTGAAAAATCCTGAGAGATCATGGTTACCATGCCGGTATCATGCGGGCGTGGCGATACTTCACTAAAATACACCTCATCCCCTTTGATAAAAAGCTCGACGACAAAAATACCCCGACCACCCAATGCACCCGTCACCTTTTCAGCGATCTCTTTGGCACGCGTGAGCGCGACATCACTCATGGCCTGTGGCTGCCACGATTCCTGAAAATCGCCATCTTCCTGTCTATGACCTATCTGCAAACAAAAGCTAGTACCGTTGATATGACGAATGGTTAACAGGGTAATTTCATTATCAAAATCGACAAAGCCTTCAACAATGACTCGTCCTGCTACGGTACGACCACCTTCCTGTGCATACACCCAACTCGTCTCGATATCAGCCTCAGTTTTAATGGTGCTCTGACCTTTACCGGAAGAGCTCATGTTCGGTTTCACCACGCAGGGTATACCAATCTCCTTAACTGCCTGAATAAAATCCTGTTTGTTATCCACAAACTGATAACTGGAAGTAGAAATCCTCAGCTCTTCAGTAGCCAGACGACGAATTCATTCGCGATTCATGGTCAGGCGCGCGGCATTCGCGGTTGGTATCACCTTAAAGCCTTAGGACTCCAGCGCCACTAGTGTCTCAGTTGAAATATCTTCTATTTCCGGCACGATATAGTCAGGCTTCTCCAGCTCAATCACGCTCCGCAGTCTCAGCCCCATCAAGCATGGAAAAACTGTATGAGCGATCAGCTACCTGCATAGCAGGTGCATTTTCATAGCGATCACAGGCAATCACTTCACAGCCATAACGCTGTAACTCAATAATCACCTCCTTATCAATGAGTTGAAGCCCTGAGTGCCTCTGATATAACAAACATCTATCACCATCTTCTTATCTCTGCTTGTTAGTAAAATTTATTCTTCATACCCTCACCTACGTGTTAATGTATCGGACTCTTTTTTCACCGCAACATTATCCTTATATGACCAGTCAGCTCGAAAGAATTAAGGTACTAAGCGCTGGCATCCTCAGCCTGATTCTTACCCTCGGAATTGCGCGCTTTTCCTATACCCCCTTGCTACCACTCATGCAGCAGCAGGCTGGCCTGGGCATATCCGATGGAGGCTGGTTAGCCGCATTTAATTACATGGGTTATTTATGTGGCGCACTTGTCACTTCATTAATCAGTAATTTGATTTTAAAAGACCGTTTATTTCGAGCCGGCTTGATCGTTGCTGTGCTTACAACTGTAGGCATGGGCCTCACCAATGAATTGTGGATCTGGGGTTTGTTACGATTTTTTGCCGGTCTTAGTAGTGCAGCCGGATTATTACTGGGTTCTGGGCTAATCCTTAACTGGTTGATTCGTCATGAGCATAGAAGTGAACTGGGGATTCACTTTGCGGGTGTTGGTCTGGGCATTGCTTTTTGTGCCATAGTCGTTGAATTAATGATGCAGTCTCTCGACTGGCGTAATCTCTGGCTCCTATTTAGTATTCTGGGCAGTCTTATGCTAATACCTGCATGGCTCTGGTTACCTGCACCGGATACAACCTCTGTGACACGTAACGGTGGCAGTATGCACGATAATCCACCCGGCAGCACATTCCTAAAAATATTTATCATGGCATACTTTTGTGCCGGCGTTGGCTATGTAGTCAGTGCCACCTTTATTGTTGCTATTGTGGACCAGCTCCCCGGACAGCAGGGCAAGGGTACATTTACCTTCATGTTATTAGGTCTGGCTGCAGCACCTGCCTGCATTATCTGGGATTTAATCGCACGTAAATTGGGCGATATCAATGCATTGATGGCTACCTTTATAATTCAGATCATCGCAATTATACTGCCTGCAATCACTAGTAATCCCTGGTTGATATATCTCAGTGCCATTTTGTTTGGCGCTACCTTTATCGGCCTGGTGAGTCTGGTGTTAACCATGGCCGGACGCTATTACCCCACGCGTCCAGCTAAGATGATGGGTAAGATGACAATATCCTACGGAATCGCTCAGATTGCCGCACCCGCGATTACCGGTCTGCTGGCTGAATATGGCGATGGTAGCTATAGCCAGGGCCTTTATCTGGCAGCATTTATGATGATGATTGGTACTCTGCTGATGCTTCGTTTGAAACTGCTAGCCGATAAATAAGCGGTCAAATCTCAGGTATATGCCTGATTCGTTCACGGTGAAGGATATACAGCCCGCTAGCAACCAGTATCGCTGCTCCAGCCCAGGTAGTGGGCAGTGGGATATCATCAAACAGTAACCAGCCCAGCAGTGTTGCAGCAATCAACTCAGAGTATTGGAAGGGGGCCAGAATAGAAGCGTCAGCATGTCGAAATGCTGAAGTAACCACCAGATGCCCAATCGCGGCCAGAAGGCCAACCAGACCCAGGCGCCACCATTGCCACACCTCGGGCCAGGCCAGATGAAAAATTTCGAATTCAAAAGGCTGCATCCCGAAAACAAACAACAGAGTTAAAGTAGTGCCGAATATCCCGGAATAGAATTGCATGGTCAAAGGCTTGATGCCACCACCTTCACCGCTACGCGCGAGTTTGCGTGTATACATCAGGTAGAATGAGAAACCCAGTGCAGTGAGTAGCGGCAGGAAGGTGCGCCAGCCAAATAGCTCATGCCCCGGCTGGATGATAATGACTGCACCCGAAAAACCCACCGCCACTGCAAGCAATCGATGCCAGCCAACGACTTCGTTCAAAATCCACGGCGCTAACAGGGTGACCAGCAATGGCATGACAAAAAAGATCGCCAGCGCATCAGCAATAGGCATCACCTGTATGGCAGTAAAGAAACACAGAGTGGCAAAGAACAGGCTGAAGGATCGCTTTATATGTAAGATCAATTCATTGCCTTTGGGGATATATAAGGTTTTCCAAACCAGCGGCAACAGGAACAGGCTTTGAAATGCGAAACGCGCTAACACGATCAAACTGGAAGCAATGCTTTCACCCATCGACTTGGCAGCCGCATCCATCATTGGAAGAATGATACAGCCAAGAAGCATTAACTGAATACCACGTGTTTGATTCTGATACTGCATGCCAATATGTTTTCGGTATAATCAAAACCGGAATGTAATTCAGCACAGCAACACAAACAAGCATTATTATTAATTTTCTATTCGCCGCTGCTCTGGCCCCAAAATACAGGAAATATCATGCAACGACCCGATGATACCGACAGTCGCAGATCGCCCCAGCCCATTATGTGTTACAGGGTAGAGAAGTTACCCGCGCCTGATATGGACCTCTATCAACAGGCGCGTAGCCAGTTGAGTAAAATCGATGAAATCATCGTTCCGCCTCGTGATGCCAAAGCCTTTGCGATTCCGGCTGGACATTTTTTTCGCATTAATAGTGTACAAGGGCCTCAGGTAGGTGACCTTAACCTGTGGAATCGACATGATTTAAACGAACGCTTTTTCAGCGGCAAAACCCGCCAGCTACATGCCAGTCATATTACACGTGGTCATCGGCTGTGGAGCAACCTGCCGCATCTGCGACCACTAGCCACCATTACTCACGACAGCCTTGAATGGTATGGCTGGGATGAGGATGGTGCTGGCGTGCACGATGTCATCGGCACCCGTTGCGATCCCTATACCAATCGGATGTTGAATGCTGTAGATTACCATCACTGCTGTCATTCCAACCTGACACGAGCGCTGGCTGAATTCACAAAAATGTCACTGGCTGTAGCAGAGACTCATGTACACGATGTGCTGAATGTATTCATGTGTACTGGTTTCACGCAGGATACGCATCAGTATTTCATGAAAGCCAGTCCCGTAAGACCTGGCGACTACATCGAGTTTTTTGCAGAAATTGACCTGCTTGCTGCATTGTCGGCCTGTCCGGGTGGCGACTGTGGCAGTAGTCATAGTGATGACAACACGGCCTGTTATCCTCTGCAGGTTGAGATCTTTAAATCCAGCCACCCAGGGCTGGACAACTGGCAATCACCGACGGCCAGTGCCTATCAGGGTAATCACGGTATTTGATGAGCTCTCTACCAGTCTCTGCTATCTGACCAAATACCTGTGGCTCTAGTCACAACAGTGATCTACAGTTAACATCTCAGCATTGATATCTTGAATTGAGGTTTAAGCCATGATGATACAAACACCGTATTTATTATTCCTCGGCGATGCGGCCGACCCGCTTGCTGCCAAGGTTGCTCAGGGTATCTGTGACTGGCGACCAGAAAATGCTTTAGGCCAGTATCGCATGCCAGGCTGTAATGCTGATCTGGGCCTGCAGGATATGACTATCACAGAAGCGGTAGCTGCGGGTGCCAAAACTCTGGTTATCGGCGTGGCTAATCGCGGCGGGGTAATTTCCAAAGCCTGGATTGAAATTCTGCAGGATGCACTGGCTCAGGGGATGGATATTGCAGCCGGATTACATAATAAACTGATCGATGTCCCCGAGCTTAAAGCAGACGCCAGGCGACTGGACCGTCAGTTATTCGATGTACGCCATCCCACACAAAACTTTGACGTTGCTGCGGGGGTTAAACGACCCGGTAAACGTCTGCTGCCGGTAGGTACCGACTGTTCCTGTGGCAAGATGTACACAGCCCTCGCGATTGAAAAAGAAATGCACCAGCGCGGTATGAAAGCTGATTTTCGTGCTACCGGTCAAACCGGAATACTGATTACCGGCAGAGGTGTATCAGTCGATGCGGTAGTAGCTGATTTTATCTCCGGCGCCGTAGAGTGGCTAAGCCCGGCAAACGACCCGGATCACTGGGATGTAGTAGAAGGACAGGGTTCGCTATTCCATGCCTCTTTTGCTGGCGTGACTATAGGTCTAATCCACGGTGCTCAGCCCGATGCACTGGTGCTATGTCATGAACCGACGCGTACTCACATGCGCGGGCTACCCACCTTCCCGCTACCCAGTCTTGAAGATGCGATGGATGCTGCACTGCGGGCTGCAAGGCTCACCAACCCGGATGCAAAATTTGTCGGTATTGCGGTGAATACCTCAAAGATGTCCGAACAGGAAGCCGAAGACTATATAAAGGCTACCGAACAGATACATGGCCTGGTGACGGTAGACCCAGTACGTCAGGGCGTGGCTCGTATCGTTGATCAGCTTAGTTAACCATCATCCATGATTGAACTTAAAGTTTCTGCCGAATCCTGGCCGATACGAGGCAAGTTTACCATTTCGCGTGGAGCCAAAACCGAGGCCAGGGTGGTCGTGGTCGAGCTTCGCGATGGAGCTTACCGTGGCTTTGGCGAATGTGTTCCTTATGCACGTTATGGTGAAAGCTGCGAATCGGTTATCGCACAAATAGAAGCGCTTGCTGATGATATCCGTCAGGGAATGGATCAACAGCAACTGCAATCCCGGCTAACCCCTGGCGCAGCACGTAATGCGGTGGATTGTGCGTTGTGGGATTTACAGGCCCGGCGTAGTGGTCAACGAGTAGCAGATATTCTCCAGCGAGGAGAATTAAAGCCCTTAACCACTGCATATACCTTATCACTGGATAGCCCTGAAAATATGCATCAGGCCGCGCTGGATAATGCCTTTCGCCCCTTGCTAAAACTTAAACTGGCGGGTGAGGGAGATATCGAAAGGGTTCAGGCAGTACACACTGCAGCACCCAATGCCCAACTCATCGTTGATGCCAATGAAGGCTGGGATGCCGAAAGTTATCAACGCATGGTGCCGCAACTACAGGAACTGGGCGTCAGCATGATCGAACAGCCACTGCCTGCTGGAAACGACGAATTGCTGCGCTCAGTAGAAAGACCTATAACAATCTGTGCCGATGAATCCTGCCATGCCAGCGATTCGCTAGCGGACATAGTCGGGAAATACGATATGATCAATATCAAGCTAGACAAAACCGGTGGTCTTACCGAGGCTCTTAAGCTGCGAAAAGCCGCTGAAGAACAGGGTTTACAGATCATGGTGGGATGCATGCTGGCGACTTCCATGGCCATGGCTCCTGCCATGCTGGTGGCACAGGATGTCGCCATTGTAGATCTGGATGGGCCATTGTTACTGGAACGTGACCGACAACCCGGCCTGAAATTCAGTGACAACCTGATCTACCCGCCGGAAGCTGAATTATGGGGTTAACTTTGAATATTATGGAGATCAAACAATGAATCGTATTGTTTACGTAAATGGCGAATACCTGCCTGAAGACGAGGCTAAGATCTCGGTATTCGACCGGGGTTTTCTATTTGCCGATGGGGTTTATGAGGTAACCTCGGTGCTTAAGGGGCAGTTAATCGAGAACACAGGGCATCTGGCGCGCCTGCATCGCTCGCTGAAAGAACTGGATATGGCTGCACCCGCCAGCGATGGTGATATTGAACATATCCAGAACAAGCTGATCGAAAAAAACCATATCGATCAGGGACTCGTTTACCTACAGGTGACACGCGGTGCCGCTGATCGTGACTTTGCCTATCCTAAAGGCGTTCCTTCATCACTGGTGATGTTTACCCAGAAAAAAAATATTACTGAAAACCCTCTGGCTGAAAGCGGCATGTCTGTTATTTCGGTACCTGATATTCGCTGGCAACGTCGTGATATCAAAACTGTTGGCTTACTAGCACCCTGTATGGCAAAGATGGAAGCCAAGCATGCAGGAGCAGACGATGCCTGGCTGGTGGAAGATGGATACGTCACAGAAGGGAGTTCTAACAATGCCTATATTATCGATGCCAATGGCACATTGGTGACACGACATCTGGGACATGAGATTCTGGCAGGGATTACTCGTAAAGCAGTGCTGGAACTTGCAGCAGAGCAGGATATAAAGATTGAGGAGCGCTTGTTTAGTATGGAGGAGGCTTATGCGGCACGGGAAGCGTTTATTACCTCGGCGACTACGTTTGTGATGCCGGTGACGAGTATTGATGGGAAAGCGGTTGGGGATGGGAAGCCTGGGAAGCTGACACTTCGGTTGAGGGAGATTTATATTAGGACTATGCTGGAGTCGATTGCGTAGTTGGAGGGTATACTGTCATTGTGTACCAAGGGCATAAACTTCGCGCGGCTGGAGTGCTACAGGGATGTAATCTCAACGGTGATAGTTAATTTCTGAATTATGGTTTCACACGCCCTGGCTTTCCTTACTTCGTAGCATCTTCCTAACCGGCGTGCGAGCCCCTTTTTTGTTTGGCCAAAAAAGAGGCGCAAAAAAGGCCACCCCACCTACCCCTTGATTATTCCGGGACTCCTTCCCTCCACCCTTCGGGCCGCACTGAGTGCGTTCAAAAATGTTCCAGACATTTTTGTCGTCAAAATGGCATCCATGCCATTTGACCCCACTCTGAATAACATTTTGCCCATCGCCCTTATTGAGTGTCGGAAATTGAGTCATTTTGCAGGGTCAGCGCACACGGACGTGCGCTGAGGACCGTAGAGCAGGAGCGATTCCCAGTGAAAAGGGGCTCGCACGCTTACTCGATTACTACTACGAAGCAAGGAAAGCCGAAGCGTGTCAAACAATAATCCGGTAAGTTGCTAACAAGCAAGATTGCCACGCTTACGCTCGCAATGACACACTCTCTCAAAACGTAAACTACCCTCTCAGCAAGTAAAAAATAAACAGCATCATCTGCAAAAAAAGGTTAAATTATCCATCCCCAAAAGAGGAAAACCACTATGACAAAAGCCATACGAATTCATAAAACCGGCGGTACCGAAGTACTCAAATGGGAAGATATCGAAGTGGGCCAACCCGCTGCAGGCCAGGTAAAACTCAAACAAACCGCCTGTGGGCTCAATTATATAGACGTTTATGGTAGATCCGGCCTCTACCCGGTAGGCGAATTACCCGCCATTCTGGGCATGGAAGCAACAGGTATCATCACTGAACTCGGTGATGGCGTAAATTCATTTAAAATTGGCGATAGAGTCGCCTACCCCATGAGCCTTGGGGCATACGCCGAAGAACGCCTGATTGATGCTGAGAAACTGTGCAAGGTTCCCGAAAATATCGATGACCAAACTGCCGCTGCCATGATGCTAAAAGGACTGACTGCCCATTACCTGTTATTTAGAACCTATCCCGTCAAACCAGGCGATAGCATCCTGGTGTACGCAGCCGCTGGCGGTGTGGGATTAATCCTTTGCCAATGGGCAAAACTATTAGGTGCCATAGTTATTGGATGCGTTGGCTCTGCAGAAAAGGCTAAGCTTGCACGTGCCAATGGTTGCGATCATATCATCATGTATCGTGATGAAGATATCCCTACACGGGTTGCCGAAATTACTAATGGGGAAGGGGTTGCTGTAGCTTATGACTCGATAGGTCAGGCAACTTTCGAGGCTTCGCTGGATTCTTTGCGTCCATTTGGTGTATTGGCTACCTATGGTAACGCTAGCGGCCCGGTGGAAGCATTTAATCCTGGCATTCTGGCTCCCAGGGGTTCACTGTATGTCACACGCCCTACTCTGGCTACACATATTGCTAGCAAGGAATTATTTTTAGAAGGTGCCAATCGTTTGATGAGTGTGGTGGCCAGTGGTGACGTGAAGATTCATGTCAATCAAACTTTTGCCTTGTCTGATTGTGCCGCAGCTCATCGTGCGCTGGAAGGTCGGCAAACCAGCGGCTGTACGGTTTTGACGGTATAAGCATACCTGAATACTGCTGATGCCCAGCTAATTTACCGCATTTAAAAATGCACTCACCACAGATTAGGGCAGGATGCCCGTAATTAGAGCAACGCAGGACGCCTGAAGTGATTTAGGTGTTAGGGCAAAGCAGGAAGCCAGAGCCGAGCGGTAGCCGAGAGCACGGAGGACACAGAGAGGAGAATTTATACAGATTATTACCCTTTTGATACTTTGGAAATCTTCTGAAACTAAAGATGGACTTTTGTACTCTGTGATTAAAAGGTTCTAATTATTAAAACAGCCGAAACTTAACAACAATCAAGAAAGCTTAAGCCCGCACGAGATACAGGCTGTCGTTACGAATTTCTACCTCAAGCTGATACAGAGAATCACCTGCACAGGGACCAAATACACAAAGCCCGCTTTGTATGTCAAATCGGGCATCATGTACTGCGCACTGGATCAGCGCTGAATCTGCATCCAGAAATTGATGCTCGACCCAGTCAAGTGGTGCACCGGTATGTGGACACTGATTGCGGTACGCAAAAAACTGCCCATCTTTATGTACTACAAACCCTTCAATTGTCTTATCGCCAACCTTGATGCTAAAGCCTCGACTCGCAGGATCATTTATATCGCTTATCTGGCAGATATATAACTCTTCATTCATCGATAAGTTCCGGATTGAAATTCATGCCTTGATACTGGACCTTACTGGCTGCGAGCTTATTAGCAAAGGTCAGCGCCTGGTAAAACGTCTGTTGCTGACTTAATCGACTAATTAATCCCGCAATAAAGCAATCACCTGCGCCTATGCTATCAACTACTTTATCAACGGCTATGGCTTTTATTTCTATAATTTCACTCTGTTCATTTCGTGCGATCAGGCCATTACTTCCCTGCGTAAACACCATTTTTATGTGGGGGTTTATCTGTGAAAATTCATCCATGCAAGTCTCTGCACTCATTTGCCGCTGCCTTAGATAGTCGTTGGAAACAATCACCACATTGACATACGGCAACAGGCCTTCGATGTGTTCGCGTGGTTTTTCTATTTCCAGTGAAATAGTAGCCTCACAGCGATCTTGAAATTCAGGCAGGTATTCAAGCAACACCGGGGTATTTCTACCCTCAAAATGTATCCATTGAAAGGCATCTGTCTGTATCAGCTTTAGCTGCTCTAGTGAAAGTTCGGGTAAATCACGATAGTGACAAATGGTTCTGCTACCATTTTGGGTGTTGAGCCAGATACTGGATAAAGGTGTGATACTGTCTTTTATCGCTGGGCATTGTGCAATCTGGATACCCTTAGCTTCTAACTGATGGCGTAACCAGTTCGCCTCAGCATCATCGGCCAACTGTGTCATCAACTCAACTTGATGGCACAGTTGGGCCAGGATACTAGCCGTATTGCAGGCATTACCGCCTGCTTGCTGCCAACGTTCCTGAGCACGAAATTCAGCATCCTCATGTGGAAATTGATCAATTTTCCAGATCTGGTCCAGAATGCAATTGCCTACTATGAGGACTTTGGGCAGATTAGATTGCAAAATTGCTCCGCTTTAACTGGAAACCTGTATTATAGGATCTACAATCAACATATCTATTCGCTTTCCCTCAATCATACATTTAACAGGTAACCCAGTGTCAGACGATAAGGACTGGAAATCTAAATATTTTACCAGCCTCAAAGAACTTGAAGAAATGGAAAAATCCTGGGGCAAGCTCGAGGATATGTTGCGTAAAACCATTTCCAGAGTAACCATCACCGCTAAGGGTATCAATCCTCATCTTGATCGAATCCTGAATGATATCCAGAACCATACTCGAAACAAAAAAGACCTGGCTCTACAGGACGATCTGGAAAATCTTGCACAGACGCTGCTACGTATAGATGAACAGCCGTCTGGCAAAGCTCCAGAAATTGACACAGATATCAGCCATAATGTCGATGAAACCACTTATACGCTTGCGCTAATCGATCAATTGCAGGTATCTCAGGAACAGCATGCTCAACTTGACCAACTGCGTAGTAAGCTCCCTGGTCTTTCACCCGAAAGCTGCCTGGCCGAACTGGCTGTATTGATCAACAAACTTTTGCAAATTGATGCATCTGATGATGGAGATAAGAGCAAGAGCTTTGAAGTTTTGATCACTATGATCGAAAAAGTCACCTTCACTTTCGGAAATTCAGCAGAACTGGATGCAATAACCAATAAGCTGGAAAATGCCACTGAGGATGACAACTGGCGTGATTATCTGGATCAGATTATCAAACAAATCCGTGTCATTATGCATGGTATAAGCAGTGAGAAGGTTGAGTTAGAGGGTCTGATTGTTGACGTGACACGTCAACTTAGCGAAATTTCCAGTGCGCTAAACGATGACCGTCAGGACACTCTGGAAGGACGTAAGGAAACCCAGAAATTACAGGAAGTTATGGATGAAAGCGTGCAAAACATTCAGCAAACGGTGCAATCAGAATCAGATATCAATCAACTTAAATCCAATATCAGCAATAACCTGCTAGCCATTAAAACCAGCCTGACAGAATTTGTTGTACATGATTCAGAGCGTTTTAAAAAAGCTGAATCACGTAACCAGAAGTTACAGCAACAAATTCAATTTATGGAGCAGGAGTCAAATCAGCTGAAAAAGAAACTTAGCGAAAATCGCAAAAAACTGATGTTCGACACCCTGACTGGGGTACGTAATCGCCTTTCATATGATGAAATTCTGGAGCAGGAGCTTTCTCGCTATGCACGCTACAAGGAAACCTTTAGCTACGCGCTGATGGATATCGACCACTTTAAACACATAAACGATGAATATGGTCATAATGCAGGTGATAAAGCTTTGCAGATAGTCGCGCAGGTAATGGCGAAGAATATCCGTAAAACCGACTTTCTATTTCGTATCGGTGGTGAAGAATTTGTACTCATTCTGCCCAAAACACCCTTGAAAGGAGCTGCGCCACTGGTCGAAAAAATTCGTAAATCAGTTGGGCAAACCAATTTTCACTTCAAGCAGCAAAAGGTCAATATCAGCCTGTCTGTCGGCCTGAGTTCAATGCGTGCAAATGATAGCGCAGAATCAATTTACGAACGCGCTGATAATGCACTCTATCAGGCCAAGAATTCGGGGCGTGATAGACTGGTTGTGACTACGTCTGAGTGATTTCCTGCGGAGTTTTAGCCACTATTGTTAAAGCATGTAATTCACCTGAGACAATATCGTCATTAACACAGGCATAAACCAGTTTATGTCGTTTAATCGTAGTCAGACCGGCAAATTGCTTGCTAACTACCTGAGCGGTGAATTTACCTTCATCGCCAGTGACAGAAACTTCTGCATCAGGCATACCCTGTACAATTTTTTGCTGAATGTGTTGTGGTGTCATAGAATTCAATATTTGTTAAAGCTTTAATATAGTACCAACTGATCCGGAAATAACCATGCTAAAAATATTACTCGCCGTTGTGCTACTGATGTTCCACTTACCATTATTAGCTGCTGATGAAACAGAAAAGGATAAATTGACACCCGGATACGTCTCTATGGGCGAAGCAATGGTACTTAACCTGGACACAGACAGCACTCGCTTGAGCTATGTTCAATTAAAGGCCGATGTTCTCGTGAAAGATGAAAATAGCATAGAACTGGTGAAATTACATATGCCCGCACTACGGCATCAGATTATTCTGATGCTCAGTGAACAGGATGCTGCCAGGATGAAATCACCTGTCGAGCGTGAAAAACTACGTAAAAAGATTTCCGATAAAGTTCGAAGTGTATTTAAAGAGCTTGCTGGAAAAGATGTCATCGAAGAGATTCTATTTTCCAATTTTCTGATTCAATGATCCTGTGCTTATTGAAACATTAACACTACTCCATAACATTATGACTAGCGCGTGAATATGCTGAAGAACCCCTGTCTTTTAACCAACATACTCGTTTCAGCTCTAATTTTTTCCCTCTCTATTCCCCTGTCAGCAAACCAGCAATCAAGTTTTGAAAAAGAATTTGAACTGGGTTTCAACGACGCCCCCTTAGAACGTGAAATTCAACACCCTGAGTGGTTCAAGGACTCTTTTCTCGATCTTCGTGAAGACCTGCGACAGGCAAAAGCTGATGGCAAACAGGGTATCGCTTTATATTTTGGCCAGGAGCATTGCGCCTATTGCAAAGCACTTATGGAAATTAATCTGACCAAACCTGCTATCGCTGAATATCTTAGAGATCACTATGACATTATTACGCTAGATATCTGGGGAAGTCGCATGGTCACCCTTTTTGACGGCAGTGAACTCAGCGAACGAGATCTGGCGATTCGTGAAAACACCAATTTTACTCCCTCAATTATCTTTTATAACGGAGTCGGTGATATCGCTTTTCGGATGCGTGGTTATTACCCACCTTATCGCTTTCAGGCCATGCTCACATACATTGTTGAAGGTTTTTATAAATTTGAAAGCTTTCGTGATTATCTGGAACGTGCAGATCCACCGCCAAAATTCTCACCGGAAGACCTGAATGAACATGAGCAGCTACTGAAAGGCCCAGTTATTCTGGATAGACGTGCCACAGCGGGTTCTAAACCTCTGGCGGTTATTTTTGAACAAAAGGAGTGCCATGCCTGCGATCAGTTACATTCAGAACCACTTAACAATGAAATCACCCTGCAATGGTTAGCCGGATTTGAATTAAGACAACTGGATGCCTGGTCTGATACTCCTGTCATGACCCCCTCTGGCGAAAAATTTACTGCACGTGAGTGGGCTAAAAAACTAGATATACATTATATGCCAACCATGGTCTTTTTTAATGAACAGGGTGATGAAATTTTACGTATCGATTCAGTGGTTAAACTCTATCGTATGCGCAGTATTCTTAGTTATGTTCTTACCAAAGGTTATCTAAAATACGACAGTTTTCAGCAATGGCGTCGTTATAGCAATATACAGCGTTAACATTAATCCCTGACCAAATGACTTCTTCTTTTAATCGATCCCAGTGTGAATACGATCAGCCCGACCCAGATAAAACAGAAACCGATAAATTGATCATGACTGAAAGGTTCTTTTAATATAAACAGGGCGATAAAGAATTGCATCGTCGGGTTTATATACATCATGAACCCTATAATCGATAGCGTGAGTTTTTTAGTGGCTGAAGCAAACAGTAGTAAAGGTATTGATGTGACTGCCCCACAGGCTAACAATAACAGGGTATAGCTATCTGGCGCCTGAAAAAAATGGTCTGCGTTGTGCTGAATAAGATAAAACCAGTACGAGAGTGCCAGAGGAAACATTAAACCAGTTTCAACCGTCAAGCCGGTTAAGGTATCTATCTCCAGTCGTTTTCTCACCAGACCATACAGGCCAAAACTGGTGGCCAGGGTTAACGAGACCCAGGGTAGATAACCGAGCCTGACCACCAGCCAGATAATCCCTAAAAAGGCAAAAACGATAGCGAGTTGCTGTTTTCGATTTAATCTTTCCTGAAGAAATACCCTGGCTAGAAAAACACTCACCAGCGGTGTCAAAAAATAACCCAGGCTGGATTCAACCACACGACCCTGGCCTACCGCCCAGATATAAATCAGCCAGTTTAAACTGACCAGCAAGGCTGAAAATACCAGCCCTCGTATTAAAGCTGGTTTACGTACAGCCTCTAATAGACGTCGATGCCAGCCCCTCACCATCAGAATTACCAGCACAAATACAAACGACCAGATGACGCGATGTAACAAAACCTCGGTTGAGGGGATATCACGTAACAAATGGAAAAACAGGGGAAATATCCCCCACATGCTGTAAGCCAGAAAGCCATACAGCAAACCCTCAGTGGTTTGCGAAATTTTCAACTGCTTTTATCTCTTTTATTTGGCGTCAGACTTCAGGATAAAGTCTTCCAGTACTTTATCGATACCAAAAATATGGCTGAGCAACCACTCGCGCAGGAATTCAGCCAGCGCTGCACAGAATTTCACATCATAGCTGTGACATTCCTTTATCATTAAATCCAGCTCATTTCTAAATTTATCGTGCGCACGTTTATGAGCATCATAATCTGGAAACTCGAGTTTGATCATATACTCTTCTTCCAGAGAAAAATGATTTTCGGCAAATTCATTCAAGCGTCTAAATACCAATTTATCACCATGCCCAGTCTCTAACTGATCTATGAGTTCAAATAGAACTTGATGTTGTTTATCTTGCCAGATTAAATCACTTGTTTTTTTCATTGAATACTCCCCATGATTCTTGCTTTATATCAGGCATTTCCTGCATGGCAAAATTTTTTTACTCAGAATAGATATACTGTCTGCTGACAACCTTTTATTACTGGATATAAATGCATAAGCTACACAACTTTCTACTGCTGGGCAGCGGTGCCCATTTTACCTGCCAGGTTCTCAAACAGCTGTTAGCCTGCAACTGCCCCCCTGTAGCCTATATACAATACGGTTATAAAATTCCCGATACCCCCACCCATTTTAAAAACATACCAATTGAAAGCTCTCGCTCATTGACAGCTATAGATGCCTTGATCAATCAATACGATATTGCCTGTTATTATCAAAACTCACTACAGCTCGCCGACTGGGTGCAGCAACAGAATATAGACTTTTTACTGGTTGCCTGCTGGCCTGAGCTTATCTCTACTGAGGTTATTAACAGTGTCAATTGTGCTTCTGTTAATCTTCATCCCTCATTGTTGCCTGCATTTCGCGGCTTTGATCCGATAAGCGACCAGCTTAACTCTGGAAATTCTACATTTGGAGTGAGCTTACACCTGCTGAATGAATCATTTGATTGCGGTGACATCGTGTTGCAGGAAGTTGTAAAACCTGATGCTACAGCAACAGGATTAGAAATTGAAGCTCGTTGTGCAAAAAAAGGGGCACAGCTATTTATCCATGCGCTGCAGACTTATTCACAGCCTGGGTGGAATTTAATTAAACAACCCGTCGATTAAAAAAGAAAAGCCGCTGTATGCGGCTTTTCCTGTACTTCAAGTGAAAAACATCAGTCCTGTTTTGCTTTTAATCGGTACTTTTGTAACAGGTCTTCGGTATATCCATTTGCCGATTCTACGCCCTGCAACACCAGTTGCAATGCTGCTTCAAATGCAACACCGTCAAACTTAGGCGCCATATTCCTGTAACCCGGCGTTGTACTATTTTGCTTATCCACCACCTTGGCCATTCGCTTAAAAGTATCAACGACCTGTTCTTCAGTACATATACCGTGTAATAACCAGTTTGCCATATGCTGGCTGGAAATACGTAGCGTAGCGCGATCTTCCATCAGGCCAACATCATGGATATCGGGAACCTTGGAACAACCTACGCCCTGATCTATCCATTTCACCACATAGCCCAATATGCCCTGGGCATTATTATCAAGCTCCTGCTGGATTTCACTGGCAGATAATTT
Source organism: Gammaproteobacteria bacterium (assembly GCA_050292965.1). GTDB lineage: Bacteria > Pseudomonadota > Gammaproteobacteria > JACNJF01. Next base: position 30,963 of record JBNKMF010000008.1, read on the forward strand.
ACGTTTGTTAGGTAACAGGGGAACAGTCAATATATGGTCTACATTGGCACGATTTCTCAGCTTTATCTTTTGCTGTTCCTGCTTAACATTGACACTATGGTAATGCAAAGCATGTATTACAGCTGCGGTAGGTGAGGGAACCCATGCGCAATTTGCACCTGCTTCCGGGTGTGCCTGTTTACTGTCATACATGGCTTTGATTTGGTCTGGCACCGCCCACATACCTTTACCTATCTGGGCAACGCCATCCAGCCCACACAATATCCCAGTGTCTACATTCCAGTCTTCATAGGCTGCCATCCAGCGTTCACCCTTGATTTCTCCTTTTGGTAGCATGGCACCCATCTTCATGCTGGTATGAATTTCATCACCGGTACGATCAAGGAATCCGGTATTAATAAAAATAACTCTTTCCTTAGCTTCTCTGATACATTCTTTCAGGTTTACGGTGGTTCTTCTTTCTTCATCCATAATACCGATTTTTACGGTATTTTTCGGCAGACTGTAAGCCTTTTCAATAGCATCAAATAAGCGACAGGTAAAGGCTACCTCTTCTGGTCCGTGCATCTTCGGCTTTACGATATAGATGCTTTTTGTACGGCTATTATTGTATGCATGACGCTTACAGATATCGTACAGCGATATCAACACCGTAATTAATCCGTCGACCAGTCCTTCCGGCATCATTTGATCTTTAGCATCTAGCACCAGATCAGTCTTCATATGCATCCCTGTATTTCGCACCAGCATCAAACTGCGGCCAGGCAGGCTGAATGGTTCACCCTTCTTATTTCTATATTCGCGATTTGCGTTTAACACTCTGGTAAATGACTTGCCTTCTTTACGCATTTCGAAACACAGTTCGCCATGCATTAACAGTCTCCAGTTACGATAGACCAGCATTTTGTCTTCTGTATCTACCGCTGCTACTGAATCTTCACAATCTTCAATGGTGGTAACCGCAGCTTCCAGAATAATATCGGTTAACCCTGCTGGATGATGCTGGCCTATAATGCTTTTCTTGTTGATTCTAAGTTCAAAATAAAGATCATTATGAATAAATAAAAGTACCAGATCACCGCTATGCGAATAACCTTTAAACTGATCTGCATCCTGCAACTTGACTCTTACACCATTGTCCAGTTTAAAGAAGGGGCGCTCTATGCCCATGATCAGTTCAAGGCCGTATTCTTTAACCTCTGCATGAGAAACACCACCTTGCAGCGGTAGTACCTTATCCAGCCATTGGGTACAGAAATCAAATACCGCCTGACCACGCGCTTTATTGTATTGCTTACCAATGGCAGTTTCGCCTTCGTTAGCAATCATGTCGGTACCATACAGTGCATCGTATAGACTACCCCATCTTGCATTCGCTGCATTAATTGCAAAGCGTGCATTATTAATGGGAACCACCAGTTGAGGTGCGGCAACGCTTGAGATTTCACGATCAATATTTTCAATATTGACCTTAAAGTCTTCTTTTTCTGGAACGATATAGCCAATTTCACTGAGAAATTGCTTATATTTATCCAGGTTATCTGCATCATATTTATTCTTTTTATGCCATCCATCTATCTGCTGCTGGATTTCATCTCTTTTGTTTAATAACACAGTATTCTCTTCACTGAAACTGGTCATTATTGATTCGAAATTTTCCCAGTAACTTTGAGAGTCCATTTCCAGCTCAGGTAAAACCTCTGTATTGACGAAATCAACTAGCGACTGTGCAACCTTAATTTTTTTTATATGTATATATGACATTACATGCTACCTACGAATTACTTTTTTGCGGGTTTACCCGACATGGAATTTAAGAACTGCTCTGCCTGTTCACGCCATTGGTCCTGAAAAACCTTTCCTTTTGTCTGTAGCTCACCATCCAGGTTCTTGAGCATTTCATCTGACATAGAAGCCAATTGCTTCAAATTATTAACACCCTGTTGGTGCAGCTTTTCATTAAATTTCTGCCCGATACCATTAAGTACCGTGAAGTCATCTGCTGCTGCTTTCAATGCTTCCTGATTTACAGTTTTTTCACTCAATTCCGTGATTTGTTTCTGTAATGATTCTAGCTGCATTTGCATGACGTGATAGGTTTTTTCAGTTACCAGGCCCAGGCTCTGTGCGAGTGTTTCACGATACTGCTCTTTATCATCGGCCAATTTTGCCTGTACCATTTCCAGTTTTTTCTGTAGCTCCTGATAAACCTCACTGGTCTTAGACTCTTCAAAAACCGACTGAGTAATCTCAACCCACCACTGCGGCACATTACTTATATCCTGTTTATCTTTTTCATTCACCTTTTTCTGTAACTTTTCCAGACTATCGATGGCCAGCTGGGCCATTAAATGATTGATCTCCATCGATACCTGCTGGTAATCCTTTATTGAATTCATCAAGTCTTCTGCCTTGCTGCGCTCATCGTCACTGAACAGGCTTTGCATCATGCCGATAAAAGGCGATTGCAAACTACTCATGTCGGGAACATCTGGCATCTTGAAATGATTCTGCATGCCAGGCATCAGTAAGGAGGCAAAAGGATTCTGTAACTGCGATTTTAATTGATCATTCATCTGCTGGTAGAGAGCGCTCATCGAACTCATGTCGGCTTGCGTCCAGCTATTCATCGGGTTTTGCATCTGAGCGAAAGGATTGGCTGATGCATTACCCGGCATCCAGGCTTTAAACATCTGTTCCATAGGATTTGCTGCTGGCTGTGGCTGCATCATTTGTTGCAAATTTTTCATATACTGCTGTTGCAGGTTGTACAACTGAGCCAGGTAATCCTGACCTTCATTATTATTTTCTGGCATTTTTACATCCCCCATTTATATGATTGAACAGACCCTATCACTCTAAATGTTGCACCGCAACAATTAATCGTGCTTAAATACATCAGATAATTTCAATACAAATTATGCAGCCAGGAGCCTGTCAAGTTTAGGTGATCGTAGAGAGGGCATAGAATTTTGAGTCAAATGTTTCGATCATTTGAGGCGAATATTGAGCCTATTTAATGAAAATGATCGGATTGTTGGCCAAAATGCCTTTTCCGCATTAGATTCATCCTGAATCCAACAGGCTCCTGGCCTGTTAATACCGAGTATAAACATTGTCTTAAGGGACAGTGAGTTATCCTGAAAATAAAGAACTAGAGGTTTTATATCCATGTCTGAATCTATTGTCATCACCCATGCCACAAGAACCGCCATTGGCGCCTTTGGAGGGGCTCTGGCCAATGTTTCTGCTGTTCAACTTGGCACAACAGTCGTTAAATCATTGCTTGAGCAGTCCGGTGTTTCAGCAGATCAGGTTGATGAAGTCATTTTAGGCCAGGTTCTGACAGCAGGTGCGGGGCAAAATCCCGCGCGTCAAACCGCTTTAGCCGCCGGGCTACCGGATACTTCCTCAGCCATGACCATCAACAAGGTATGTGGTAGTGGTTTAAAAGCCATTCACCTGGCCTTTCAATCCGTAAGCTGTGGCGATGCCGATATCGTCATTGCGGGTGGCCAGGAAAATATGAGCATGTCGGCTCATGTGCTGCCCAAATCACGTAATGGCAAGATGATGGGTAACTGGGAGCTGGAAGACAGTATGATCGTCGATGGCCTGTGGTGTGCCATGAATGATATTCACATGGGCATTACCGCTGAAAATATTGCAGAACAATTCTCTCTGACGCGTGATGACCAGGATGCTTTCGCTGCCGCTTCACAACAAAAGACTGAAGCTGCTCAAAGTGCGGGTAATTTTGATAATGAAATCACGCCTGTTTCTATCCCTCAGCGCAAGGGCGATCCCTTAATCTTCAACAAAGACGAATTCCCACGAGCGGGTACCACCGCCGAAAAACTCGCTGGCTTACGCCCTGCGTTCAAGAAAGACGGTACAGTTACTGCAGGTAACGCATCGGGTATTAACGATGGCGCAGCGGCTGTTATGGTGATGAAGGAATCCAGGGCTAAGGAGCTTGGCCTGAAACCTATTGCACGTATTGTTGCTTTCTCCAGCGCTGGCGTTGATCCAAAGATTATGGGTACTGGACCGATTCCTTCTACCCAGAAATGCCTGCAAAAGGCGGGCTGGGATATTTCTGATCTTGACCTTATAGAATCTAACGAAGCTTTTGCTGCTCAGGCGCTTTCGGTTAATAAGAGCCTGGGCTGGGACACTAATAAGGTTAATGTCAGCGGTGGTGCTATTTCATTAGGCCATCCTATTGGTGCTTCCGGTGCTCGTGTACTGGTAACTCTGTTGCACGGCATGCAACGTAATTCTGCTCGTAAAGGGCTTGCTACTCTGTGTATCGGCGGTGGACAGGGTGTAGCCATGGCCGTTGAATTAGTCGATTAATCAACTCTATTAGAGATGCAGCACATCTTGAGCTAAGATGCGCTGCCTATAAACCGAGGAAACAATCCGTGTCAGCATCTAGTGACAATGAACGTCTCATAAAGAAATATCCGAACCGTCGCCTATATGATACTCAGGATAGTCGTTATATCACCCTTGACGACACCAAGCAGATGGTCATTGACAACACGCCGTTTAAGGTTGTAGACCAGAAAACTGGAGAAGATCTGACCCGTAGCATTTTGTTGCAAATCATCATGGAACAGGAAAACAATAACGAACCACTATTCAATAGCGATATTCTGTCCGAATTTATCCGCAACAATAGTCAGACTAATCGAGATTATTTCTCCAGCTTTCTACAGGCCAGTATGCAGTTGTTTGCTGAACAACAGGGGACTCTGGTGAACCAGATGGATAAGGTTTTCAAGAATTCTCCGATGGATTTCTGGATGAAAATGACCAGCCAAAACCTTGAGCAGTTAACAGAATTACAGAGCAAATTTTTCAATACAGGCTCTTCTAAAGATTCTAAAAAATAAATTTTTCTTCCCGCATATCAAATAAGTCATTGAATTTATTACATATAATATAAATATATTTTTATATTAAAAAATAAACCTCATTCCCCGCTTGACAATTTTCTGATCAGACATATTATTTGTGCAGTGCAACATTGTGCAGTGCACAAATAATGCAAATTTAATTGACCTCTTAACTTAAGCTCGGAGAAATGCCATGACTAACCCTACAGTTGAATTATTTTACGAATACAACACGAAAGCCATGGAAGCTATGCGTGCTTTCGGTGACCTGAACGTTGCTACCGCCCAGTCTTTCATCAACAAGCAAGTTGAACTGACTAATACAATCGTTGAAGCCTCGCTAGTTACCAGTAAAGAACTTGCTTCTGCTAAAACTCCTGTTGATGTAATGCAGACTTCTAGCGCTTTGATGCAAACTGTATCTGACAGCGTAACAGGTTTTGTTAAAGAGTCAGCTGCTGACGCAGTTAAAACTCGTGACGAACTGAAAGTTGCTATCGATGACGCAGTTAAACTGAATAGCGAATTTGCGACAAAAGCTTTCGATAGCGGTGTAGAAGTTGTTAAGAAAACTGCTAAAAAAGCTGCTTAATTACTGACTGTTTTATCAGATCTAACGATCTGCCAGAGTATTTATTGCTGTGCTGTCAGATTTAACATGACTTTGTCCCATGTTGAAAACACCAACAAGAATGTTTTCTGCGCTGAAATTTAAACATCAAAATTCAACGCAACTCTGAAGCAAATAAGATTAAGGTTTAATGAGGTTTATATGTCAAAGAAAGTTGCATTAGTCACTGGCGGTACCGGCGGAATCGGAACAGCAATCTGCGAAGCCCTGGCATCAAGCGGTCACAGTGTTGTAGCCAACTATTTCCCTGCAGATAAAGAAGCAGCTGAAAGCTGGTTAGCCGAGATGCAAAACAGAAATGCAGATGTACATATTGCCCCTGCAGATGTTACCAGCTATGAAGAATGCGGAGAAATGGTTCAGTATATTGAAGCTAGTGTTGGACCTATCGATGTACTGGTGAACTGTGCCGGCATCACTCGCGACAAAACCTTAAAGCGTATGACTCCTGATCAATGGACAGATGTCATCAACACCAATCTGAACAGTGCTTTCAACGTAACCCAGCATGTAGTAACCGGTATGACCGAGCGTGGCTTTGGTCGCATCATCAATATTTCATCGGTGAATGGCCAGAAAGGTCAATTTGGTCAGGCAAACTACTCAGCTGCGAAAGCTGGCTTACACGGTTTCACCATGTCAGTAGCTCAGGAAACAGCATCTAAAGGCGTCACGGTAAATACCGTCTCTCCTGGATACATTGAAACATCTATGACCAGCGCCATGCCCGACGAAGTACTTCAATCTATCGTCAGTGCTGTTCCCGTAGGACGTATGGGCAAACCAGAAGAAATCGCAAATACCGTTGCCTGGCTGGCTGATGCTCAAAACGCCTACACTACCGGTGCCAATATCCCGGTTAATGGCGGCATGTTTATGTCTGCCTAAGGCATAAACCTGAAACTACGGATTCAGGTTAAAGGCTAAAGAATCTCGACATTTGACCTCCTCAATGTCCGTTGCGCCTCAATATTGAGGCGCCTTTTTACAACAGATGGCCTCGTCATATTACGAGGTCATCGACAAGATCTAAGGGTTGCACGGGTTTAAAAACCAAATATTGTGACATTTAATACTAAGTATTTGATCACAAGCTGATATGCTATTAATCAGCGTCAAAATAACAATAATAAAAATTAAGTAATCACTCATGAGAGGTTTTAAAGATGAGCATATCGCCACCTTGTTATAAACAGAATCGTCTGAAGCAGCTCCGCGCTTTTTGTAAAGCCGTCGAAACCAAGAGCATCTCAAAAGCAGGTGAAGAGTTATTCCTCTCACAGCCGACTGTATCACTACAGATACGCGCACTGGAGCGAGAGCTCTGTGTTCAGGTATTTGAACGTCGTGGACCCGTTATTAATCTGACTCCCGATGGACAAATACTCTACGAACTCTCCAAACCCTTAATCAGTGGTATCGATAATCTTTCGCAAAATTTTAATAGCTTAGCCGGACGTATGGAATCGGGTGAGCTGCACATTACTGCAGGGCAGACCGCCTGTATGTACCTGCTACCCAAATACATCAGCAAATTCAGAGAAGAATACCCCAGTATTCACGTCAAATTATCCAACAATACCGGCAAGGAAGGTCGCGCACTACTCAAGTCCGATAGCGTCGATTTCGCCGTAGGTACCATGGCTGATAACAGTGACGATATGGTTTTTGAACCATTACACGACTTTGAGCCGGTTTTGATCACACCGGTTGATCACCCGCTGGCTAGTAAAAATGATATCACGCTAGAAGATATCTCTCCTTACGGCTTGATCTTGCCACCACGCGAATTATCTACCTGGCGTAAGGTAGACAAAATATTTAACGAAAATAATGCTTCTTACAAGGTATCGATGGAAGTCGGTGGCTGGGAAGTGATAAAAACCTATGTCGAAGAAGGCATGGGTATTTCTATTGTTAGCTGCCTGTCATTAACCGGCAAGGAAAACCTGAAAGCCTTCTCGCTTGCCAAATACTTTCCAAAACAAGTGTATGGTGCAGTCATTCGCAAGGGAAAATTCCTCACCCCACAGGCACGTGGATTTCTTCAAATACTCTCTACTGACTTATTTGATGATTCCTGCAATAAGAAGATCGTTAACGCATAATCCTGGAATCCGCAGTTGGACGAGTTGTAGAGCGTTTGAGGTCGCATAGATCAAGGCGTGACGACGCGGACATACGTCGTAGCAGACGTGCAATTCAGCTCTTAGCGGGATTCACCTGTCTGGTTTTCAGCATGGATGCTGTTATTTCGCAAATGCATGGACGACTATATGGACGTAGGAGGTACAACCGAGGCATAGGATCCATAGGAGCGTAAAAAGATAAATCGATGGTAATAGTCTACGAAACAGTAGCTTACCCTCTAACGCGAGCAGTCAACTGCGGACTCCAGGATAATAACACCTTAACCCCTGAATAACTCAATAGACTGCATTGATGTAGACGAGTTATTCACTAAACATGAATTCATTAAACTGGGCGGTTCGATAATTCCGATCTGCCCAGATTACCAAAATTGTGTTTAAACCGGCATTTCGCTATATTGCATCGCCATTTAAATAAACTATATGCGCTAACAATAGCGCTAGCTAACATATAACAAGAGGTTCTCCATGCTCGAAGCCTATCGTAAACACGTCGAAGAACGCGCCCAACAAGGTATTCCACCTTTACCATTGAATGCTGAACAGGTCGCTGACCTGGTTGACTTATTAAAAAACCCACCGGCTGGTGAAGAAGAAACACTGGTCGACTTACTCACTAATCGCGTTCCCCCTGGCGTAGACGAAGCGGCTTATGTAAAGGCAGGTTTCCTGTCTGCTGTAGCCAAGGGTGAAGCCCAATCTCCACTGATCAGCTCATCACAGGCTGTTGAATTACTCGGTACCATGATGGGTGGTTACAATATCGTTTCCATGATCGAATTACTCGACGATGCTGAGCTGGGTGAACTGGCGGCTGAACAACTTAAGTACACCTTATTAATGTTCGATGCATTCCACGATGTCGCTGATAAAGCAAAAGCGGGTAATGCAAATGCGCAGGCAGTTTTACAATCCTGGGCCGATGCCGAATGGTTTACTCGCAAAGATAAGGTTGCCGAAGAAATCAAACTTCGCGTATTTAAGGTAACCGGTGAAACCAATACCGATGACCTGTCTCCAGCGCAGGATGCCTGGTCTCGTCCTGACATCCCATTACATGCACTGGCCATGCTGAAAAATGCGCGCGATGGCATTGAACCCGATGATGCGGGCAAGCTCGGGCCTGTCAAATTGATCCAGTCTATGGAGCAACAGGGTATCCCACTGGCTTACGTCGGTGATGTAGTAGGTACTGGTTCTTCACGTAAATCAGCCACCAACTCGGTGCTGTGGTACATGGGCCATGATATCCCTTACGTACCCAACAAGCGCCAGGGCGGTGTGGTTCTGGGCAGCAAGATCGCTCCTATCTTCTTTAACACGGTTGAAGATTCCGGTGCTCTCCCTATCGAATGCCCGGTAGATAATATGAATATGGGCGACGTGATTACCCTAAAGCCTTATGAGGGCAAGGTGTATAACGAAGCAGGTGAAGTGATCTCAGAATTTGAACTGAAAACCGATGTTATTCTGGATGAGGTTCAGGCGGGTGGTCGTATCCCACTGATCATTGGACGATCATTAACCGAAAAAGCACGTGAAGCACTGGGTCTAGGAGCCAGCGACATTTTCCGCCGCCCGGTTGATCCAGCCGATAGCGGCAAGGGTTACACGCTGGCGCAGAAAATGGTGGGTAAAGCCTGTGGTGTGGAAGGCGTGCGTGCTGGTACCTACTGCGAACCTCGTATGAGCACGGTCGGTTCTCAGGATACCACTGGCCCAATGACCCGTGATGAGCTGAAAGAACTTGCCTGTCTAGGGTTCTCTGCGGACCTGGTAATGCAGTCTTTCTGTCATACAGCCGCTTACCCCAAGCCGGTTGATATCAATACCCAGCACTCATTACCTGATTTTATCAAGACCCGTGGCGGTGTTTCATTACGCCCTGGTGATGGTGTTATCCACTCCTGGCTTAACCGCATGCTACTACCTGACCAGGTTGGTACCGGCGGCGATTCGCACACCCGTTTCCCATTAGGAATTTCCTTCCCGGCCGGTTCTGGTCTGGTTGCATTCGGTGCCGCACTGGGCGTTATTCCGCTTGATATGCCGGAATCGGTACATGTTAAATTCACTGGTGAAATGCAACCCGGTATCACCCTGCGTGATCTGGTCAATGCGATTCCTTACGAAGCGCTCAAGCGTGGATTACTAACCGTAGAAAAGAAAGGCAAGAAAAATGTCTATAACGGTCGTATTCTGGAGATATCCGGACTACCTGATCTGACTGTTGAGCAGGCTTTTGAATTATCTGATGCATCAGCAGAGCGTAGTGCCGGTGGTTGTACCATTGAGCTCTCTGAAGAGTCTGTAGCTGAATACCTGCGCTCTAATATCGTAATGCTACGCTGGATGATCGACAATGGATATGACGATGCCCGTACACTGGAACGTCGTGCCCGTGCGATGGAAGCCTGGCTGGAAAACCCCAGCCTGATGCGTGCAGATGACAATGCCGAGTACGCCGAAGTGATTGAAATTAACATGAGCGAAATCACCGAACCTCTACTGGCCTGCCCGAATGATCCAGATGATGTTAAGCCATTATCAGAGATCTCTGGTGCCAAAATCGATGAAGTCTTTATCGGTTCCTGTATGACCAATATCGGCCATTTCCGCGCGGCAGCTAAACTGCTGGAAGCTTCCGGTGGCGTTATCCCAACTCGTCTGTGGATTGCACCTCCTACCAAGATGGATGAGCAGCAATTGATGGACGAGGGTATATACAATATCTTTGCCACATCCGGTGCACGTACTGAAATGCCCGGCTGTTCATTATGCATGGGCAATCAGGCTCGAATTGCAGCAAATTCAACTGCGGTTTCTACCTCAACACGTAATTTCCCGAATCGACTGGGACAGGGCGCAGACGTTTACCTGGCCTCTGCTGAACTGGCCGCGATTACTGCCATACTCGGAAAATTACCCACAGTTGAAGAATACATGCAATATGCTGGCAAGCTAGACAGCATGTCTGCTGAGATCTACAGGTATCTGAACTTCGATAAGATGCCTAATTTTATTGAATCAGCAGATCGTGGTAAAAGTGTTGGTGTTGAGATGAATTTCTAAATCATCAACAACCATTTAAAAAAAGCCGGAATTTTTCCGGCTTTTTTTTGTCTTGATAAAGAGGCTTTTTTTAACAATAGGGATCTGGATGCAACAATCACTCAGAAAAATCATACGCGAAAATCGTTCTTTTATCATATTCATGCTATTGATGTTTGTATTTCGCAGCGTAGTTGCTGACTGGAATAGTGTACCCACCGGGTCCATGAAGCCAACTATAGTGGAAGGTGATCGCATTCTAGTAAACAAAATGGCCTATGATCTACGCGTCCCTTTCACCCACATCTCACTTCTGCAGCTTGCTGATCCTCAACAAGGCGATATCATCATCTTCGATTCAAAGGCCTCCGATAAGCGACTGGTAAAACGCGTGATTGGCGTACCTGGCGATACCATCAGTATGCTGAATAACCGCCTGAGCATTAATGGCAAACCACTGCCTTACCACATCAAGCGCAGCAACCCGGAAATGATCAATATCGTTGAAAACCTGAATGGCCTTAATCATGACATTCAGGTTCATTTAAAGGCTAATCCTCGATACAGCAGCTTCGGACCCGTTAGCGTACCTGAAAACTTTTATCTGGTATTAGGAGATAACCGCGACCACAGCGCTGATTCTCGCGTCATCGGCCTGGTACCCAGGGCCGAAATTGTCGGGCGTTCGCGCGAAGTGATTATGTCTTTAAACTACGACAATTATTATCTCCCTCGAACAGAAAGGTTCTTTAAAAATCTTTGATCGGCTACTATCCGGTGACTTACTCAATTAACGTCACTCATCAAATATGATCTCCCGTGAAAAGCTGCAACAGGCTGTTGAAAACAATTTAATCCAGGCTCAACAGCTGGAGCCACTGTATGAATTTTTAACACAGGATAAGCAGGAAATTTCTTCTGCAGTTGAAACCAGAGAAGAGCCTTTAAAGTTTATTCGGAGTTTCGGCGATATCTTTATTACGCTAGGAATTGTTCTACTGGTGCTCGCCAGCCATCAAATCAATATCAGCGGTTATTATTATCTGATACCCGCTGCCGGGTTTATTGTTCTGGCTGAGTGGCTGGTACGAGTAAGAAAGTTAGCGCTACCAGGCATTGCGATTCTTATAGCCATCCTTTATTTCGTCAATAAAGCCATAGCATTTAATCACAGCGAGGCAACCACCTTCGGCCTTGGCGTATTAAGCGCAACCAGCCTTCTATTCTATCTTCGCTACCGCATGCCTTTTAGTCTATTACCGCTGGTGGCCGGGTTACTGGCGATCATTATGCTTCAACTTGGCATGGATCTTCTTGAAAAACCCTGGGTATTTATCCTGCTCGGCCTGATAGTATTTACTATCGCCATGGGTTTTGATATTCAGGATACTGCCAGAAAGTCACACTTAAGTGACAGTGCTTTCTGGCTGCATTTACTGGCAGCGCCACTACTTGTGCACGGCTCCATGGTGACCCTGCTAATCAATGACCCAAGCTGGTTACAGTCGATTAATAAAGAAATCATTATGATAATATTCTTCGCAGCATTCTTTCTTATCGCATTACTTCTGGATCGAAGAGCGCTACTGATCTCAACCCAGATCTATGTCATCTATGCGTTGACTCAGTTGCTGCAAAACCATATTAATAATACTCAAAATGTATTGATGTACATCCTGATGGGGCTGGGACTATTCGTCATCTTTTTTGGCACCTACTGGTATAAAACACGCTGTTTGATTTTTGGTTTCCTGCGACATTATTCCATTAGTCGCTACATACCTGATTTAACTGCCGATAATTTGAAGGCAGGTTAGTCTCTCGTTCTCCAGTATAATTACGATATCCTTAAAATGTTAAATCGACTGTAATGGTCGACGAAAACCAGGGTTATCCTATAATAGCGGTGTGCTGAGGAATCCGGGATAATAGCATTTATCACTAATATAGAGCAGTAATTGACGAAATCTGCTATACTCCGCACCCATTCTTTACAGTACCTCCTGATGACCGAACTTAGCACCCCCTCCTTTGCGGATTTAAACCTCCCTGCAACCGTTTTAAAAGCAATTTCACGACAGGGTTATGAAACCCCATCACCCATCCAGGCTGAGTGTATACCCCTGCTGTTAGAGGGTCGAGATATCATCGGTCAGGCACAGACTGGAACCGGTAAAACAGCAGCGTTTGCATTGCCTTTGCTTAGCCAGGTAGATGTGTCGTTGATGAATCCCCAGATACTGGTACTGGCGCCTACGCGAGAACTGGCTATCCAGGTTGCAGAAGCTTTTCAGGCATATGCATCCGACATCAAGGAGTTTCATGTATTACCAATCTATGGCGGTCAATCTTACGACATACAGTTACGCCAGCTAAAACGTGGTGTTCATGTAGTGGTAGGTACTCCAGGTCGAGTGATGGATCATATCAACCGAAAAACCCTCAAGCTGGATAGCCTGCAGGCGATGGTGCTGGATGAAGCAGATGAAATGCTGCGCATGGGCTTTATCGATGACGTGGAATGGATTCTGGCCAAAACCCCTGAAGTGAAACAGGTGGCATTATTTTCTGCGACCATGCCGGCAGTGATTCAGAAAGTAGCGAATAAATATCTGAAAAATCCTGCGCTTGTTAAAATCAAGGATAAAACCCAGACAGCTAAAACCATTACCCAGCATTATGTTGAGGTAAATAATCGTGCCAAACTCGATGCCCTGACCAGAATTCTGGAAAGCACAGACTTTGAAGCAGTACTTATCTTTGTGCGTACCAAAAACTCAACGGTAGAGCTGGCTGAGAAATTGGAAGCACGTGGATTCGCCAGTGAAGCATTAAACGGTGATATTGCGCAAAAAATGCGTGAAAGAACAGTTGATAGATTAAAGAAAGCAAAAATCGATATCGTCATAGCTACCGATGTAGCTGCTCGTGGTCTGGATGTTGACCGCATTAGCCATGTCATCAACTATGATATTCCATACGACGCCGAATCATATGTTCATCGAATCGGTAGAACAGGACGCGCAGGTCGTAGCGGTGAAGCGATACTATTTGTAACTAACAAAGAACGTCGTCTGTTAGGCAGTATCGAAAAGATGACGCAGCAGAAAATTAAGCCATTGAAACTCCCTAGTACAGAGGATGTTAATCTTCAGCGTATTCAAAAATTTAAGAATCGTATTCAGGAAACCATCGATGCTTCGGATCTGTCAGTATGCCACGAACTGGTGAGCTCTTTTGCACAGGATAACGACATTGATCCGTTAGTTATCGGAGCAGCTCTGGTGAAAATGGTACAGGGTGATGAGCCGCTACTGTTAAGTGATCGACCAGAGCGTAGTCGACGCGAGGAAAGATCCAGCGGGGAAGGGCGTGGACGCGAAAGAAACAGCAGTCGTGAAAGTCGTTTCGCAGGAAAACGTGAGTCTGGCGATGATGAAAGGCGCCCGCCAAAAGAAATCGTAGCATATGCCCGTCCTCTGAAAGATTTTCCGGAAATTGAAATGCGACGTTATCGACTGGATGTCGGTTATCAAAATGATGCAAAGCCAGGCAATATCGTCGGTGCCATTGCCAACGAAGCAGAAATGGACAGCTGCTATATTGGCAATATCGATATCTATGAAGAGTTTACTCTGATTGATTTACCCGATGGCATGCCGGGCGAAGTATTCAAAATCCTGAAAAAAGCACGTGTCGCAGGTCGCCCCTTAAATATCCAGGCATATAAAGAGGGTGGTAAAAAAGCTAGTGCACGGAAACCTGATGGTGGACATGAGACTCCTCGCAGATCCAGTAAGCCCGCCAGTCGTAAACCTTCTGATCGTGCGCCAGGTGCTGCAAAGGCCAAGCCCAAACATGGCAAGCGTAAAGGCAAAAGACCTGCCGTTGCACTGAGAAAAAAACAGGCTCAGGAATAAACAACGGCAGTTCAGAGTAATTGCTCACTGCCTTGCTGAAAGAAAAAATGATCTCCAGCAATGGTGTAATCCAGTTAGTTTTAACAGGCCCTAGTTTCCCAGCGAAGTAAATTGCCGCTTGATCAGTGTCAGAAATAAAGCGGCAGAGATACCACTAGATCCCATAATCATCAGCATTACCATAATCTGATAGCGTGCGGCAATCAATGGTGAAACTCCTGACAGGATTTGCCCCGTCATCATTCCCGGTAAGGATACCAACCCCACCGCCAGCAAAGAATTTAATACTGGAATTAATGCAGCCTGATAGGCCGCATCGCGACAATGACAATAATCAGCTACATGTTTCTGTTCGCTATAAAAACGTTCTGCAGCTATGCTTATAGTATTCATTGAATTAGAGAATATCATCCCAGCTATCGGGATAATAACCTTGGGGTCGTACCAGGGGTCGAGGTGTAAAACCCCCTGCGTGGTAATAAATAACGAGAAAACTCCACCAATCGAGATAGACACAAGACTATATATAAAAAGCTGACTGGTAGATTGATCGAGCGAACTAAGAGCAATCCAGCTGGCGGCAAATAGCATTAAGCTGAGCACAAGGATGACCAGATAAGAACTATTGCTGCTGAAAATAAAATTTAACGCGTAACCGATTAGCATGAGCTGCAATAACATACGTGCTACTGAATAGACGGCTTTTTTTAATGATAAAGACCATTTAAAGATAATGGTCAGGGTGATCAGGACAGGAACAAACCCAAGTAGCAGGTCACTAAGAGAAATTATATACACGAAAGGTTATCCAGCTAAATGCACTTTTATAATTCGTAGAATATTCAGCATTGTAAAGCACAACTCCCAGTTAGCTACAGCAAATTCTTCCCATCGAAAACATCGAAATCCATTGAAAAGGTGTCAATGCCATCAATACACCCCAGGTTGACTCGATAATGACCAGGAGCTCGGGCAGTTTCATGAAAGGGATAAATTCCGCAGATCTTACAGAAAAAATGTTTTGCAGTCTTGTCACCGAATTGATACAAACCTAAAGAACCCTCCTGTGCATCAATATTAAGATGTTCTATAGGTATGACTTCAGTTGACATCAAAGCACCCTTGCGTGCACAGATAGAGCAGTTGCAGCGGATGCCTTTTTCTATTTTTTCTCCAGTATAGGAAAACTTAACAGCACCACAGTGGCAGCTACCCTGATATGTTTCTGACATAACTTTATCCTCTATTAAGCATAGTTCTTAGTCCGCTGTAATATTTGCTCAGTGCTTCCTTGTGTAATTACAGATTGATCAACGAAGACCATCTTAGCACTGGGAGCAATGATAAAGGTAAAACACATTATCACCATAAATTCTTTCCCATCTCATTCTATATTTTAGTCCGTAAATAAATTAAATCATTACGTCATTAAGATGGCTGTGTTGCTTTTCGTTCAATTTTTTTCGAACTTCTCTTTGTTGATAATAAAACGTTCGTGGCGGCCACGGGATATAAGATCTACACCATCATGCGCTTCAACGTCAAATACCAGCTTACGTCCATCAACCTCAACCAGTTCGACTGAGGCAGACACCTCAAATCCTGGAGGTGTTGCTGCCTCGTGAGTGACATCGATATGGGTGCCCACAGACTGCTCGTTTGGCCAATCAAGGTAAGGGTTGATGCACATAATGCAGGTCCACTCAAGAAATCCAACCAGAAACCCAGTGGCGAAAACCTCAGGCATTTGAATGAATTCATCAGATTCAGGATAAAGCGAGGGTACTGTTTTGGAAACAGGGATCACAAATGAGTGGGTATATTTGAGGCCGGGCCTGAGAGACAGTTGCATGACTATGATTTTTCCAGATAGTGACCTTGGATGAATCATAGCAAATCTAAAGCCCGAACGTCGGGCTTTAGTAGAGGTATTAAAAAGGTGGTTTAAGCCGTGTTATTAAGCAGCTTTCCGAGTAGTGGTTGAAAACTCGACAAGGTCTTCCTGGATTGGGCAAAACTCTAATTCAACATGTTGAATGGTTGGCTGAGAAAGTTTTTCGTCACAGGCACCAGTGGTAGAACAGTTTTCACATTTGGACATGTGTTGCTTGATATTATGTACCGATGACTTGTGCAGATAGGCATTGCTATCCAGTCCAAGAGCACTCAGCACTTTCGACATACGCAACTGTTGTAAACTTTGTGCTAGATTTTTGCGAAATTCGCGGCCCTGTCGCATATTCTTTCTGAAAAGCAAAACGAAGAAGACGTTGAGCATGGTCATAGCCGAAGCTAAAATGGCTAATAAGATATAGCTGATGATTTCCATTAGTTTCCCCCAGATAAAATGACCGGCGAGTGTAAGCTTAAACCAGTTATTTTTATGTGACATAGATCATATGTCGCTGCGTAATATGGATCTAATTTCGAGCGATTAACGGTTTTTTCATATATTCTATCCCTGAACAGCCCCTGCTGATGAATTAATATTTATTTTGATGATTGCCTGTATCAGGGTTTAGCGGTACGTAATGGCGAAATACTGTCCAAAACCGGACAAAGGTCTACTGTTTTAGTTAGTCTATCCAGAGACAGAGGCTTATATCAGACTGATTCTTTCATTTTGATCTTTTCCGTTTTGATAGATAACATGGGTTAAAGCAGTGAGCATAAATTGATAATTGGCATCGATATAAGCTAAAAAACTGCAAGTTCTACAGATTCGGGCTTTTCTTTGAGATAGGTAAAAAATTGACTGATGCATAAGTTTTTACAGTTTGTTGTAACAATTGCGGAACATTGCCTTAAATAATTCATTCAGCTACAAATTGATAGATTTTCTTTAACTATAACTGGATAAAGTTTAAGTCCCAATAATGTAAAAACTCAAGGCATTAACTTGCGGTTAAAATAATGATAAAAAAATTTTCAATCTTCTTAATATTGCTGATTTGTTATTCGAATGCTTCAGCAGATTATAAACTGCCTTCTGCGCTGACCAATGATCCGTTTAATTGTTCAGGTAGTGGATCTCCATATACCTGCAGTAGCAGTATTTCAATACCAGAGGAATCAAAATTTAAACTTAACTCAGACATAACGTTGAATATAACGGGTGATTTTACCCTGGGAAAAGATTTTGAAGGAGTGACTACCAACGGATATCAATTAACCTTGGTTGTCGACGGCAATGTAACAATAAATAAAGAATCCACATTTAGTGGCAATATCTTTGCTACGGGTGATATAACTATAAAAAAAGAAGCCGACTTCGTTGGTAATATTTCTGCAAAAAAAAATATCCATATTGAGAAAGAAAGTAATTTTAACGGTGATATTAGCGCTGGTGGAAGTTTGGTTATCAGCAAATCAACGACGGTAGATGGCAATTGCTCACCCTCAAATTCTAGATGCACGGGTACATTCATTCCAGCTGATTGTGACATTTTTGCAGATAACTTTAACTCCACCAGTTATAGCAATCAGGATGGAACTGCAGACTGGTCGTCAGACTGGTCTGAAACTAACGATGATGATTCTCCTAACAATGGTGAAATAAGAATTAGAAAAAATATTTTGCGAATAGAAAACAGAGATCGAGCTATTACTCGTAATGCAAATTTATCGGAATACTCTACTGCTACCCTTACTTTTAATTATCATGAAAGTAAATTTGATGACAATAGCGATTCCATTAATATTGAGGTGCAGGGCGGCGGAAATGGTTGGACTAGCCTGCAAAAGTTTGCGGGGTCAAATGTAGGTAGTGGCAGAGCCAGCTTACCTATTTCAAGTTCTTTCCTCGACAGTAATTTTCAAATACGGTTTATTACCTCAAATACGCTAGGAGAGAAAAACCGGTTTTATGTCGACAATCTAAGAATTGAAGCCTGTTCAGAGCTCTTACCATTGGCAGAATGGCACTTTGACGAATCGAGCTGGAGCGGAGTCACTGGAGAAGTTGTAGATACGCAGGGCACTTTAGATGGAACAGCCGTCAATGGAGCCACAACAGGAGGGAGTAAGAGAGCTATAGCCGGTACCCCTGGAACCTGTCGCTATGGTATGTTTGATGGTGAAGATGATTATGTTGACTTGAACGGCATGCCTGAGTTAACAGGTAGTTTCACAATATCTGCATGGATATACGCCAATGAAACAGGCAATGATCAACGTATTTTCGTAGATGATCAGAATAATTCAAATGGATTTGGATTAAGTCTCGGGGATGGTGGAAATGGTCAATTAAGATTCTTTTCAAGAAGTGTAAATCCAGTGATAGTGGATACTCAGAATGCCGTAATTTCAGCAAAAACATGGTATCACGTGGCAGCGGTGCATGACATATCGGCGAAAACACGGCAAATTTATGTAAATGGTACGGCAGCGACATTATCAGGCGGTGTTACAGCTCCGACCTATACAGGAGAATGGGATGTTGATACAGACGCTGCCAGTATTGGTGGAGAAAATAATAATGCCGGGGAAGCCAGCGCTAACTTTAGATTTAACGGCAATATCGATGAAGTCAGGGTTTACGATGGAGCGCTATCTGCCGGCCAGATCAATACTGTTATGAATGAAACTCATCCCTGCCCTCTTATGATACATCATTTTAATATCAATGTTGGTGCTGGCGCAGCTAATACCTGTACACCGTTTGAATTTACCATAACTGCTGAAGATAGCAGTAATAATCCAGTCACTGATTACTACGGTACAATTTTCATCAAAACAAGTACCGAAAATGGTGATGCCGCCAACGGTAATTTTAGTACAATAACAGCCACCAATAATATTAATCCAAATCCAGATAATGACGATAATGGTAGCGCCAGTTATGCCTTCGACCAGGCGGATAATGGTTCCATCAGTTTAGCGCTGACCAATAACCATTCGCAAACACTCATCATATCCGTGGTAGATTCATTATTGCCACATACTTTGTCGTCCACGACGAAAGTGTTTTTTAGCAACTCTGGTTTTGTCATTAGCGATGCGGACACCACCCTGGCAGGAGCGAATAATATCCCAGTTGCTGGACGAGAGCATAATTTCCTCGTACAAAAGAAACGTCGGAGCAAAAAAGGAAGAGGTTGTATTATTGATACCAACTACGATGGCGATAAGAATCTGCAAATGTGGCGCAGCAAAAATAAGACCGATCCCAGTAGTAATTCACCAACACTGGGTGGTTACTCGTTACCGGATGCCAAACCGGAAACTGCAAATGGAAAAAAGATAAATTTTGTTAGGGGTGAGGCTAGATTAGATTTAAAGACGACTGATATTGGTCGGTATAGGATTGAGCTTGCCGATATTTCCAATAGATTTCCCATCTCGGGAACCTCGGCTGAACAGACGATCCGACCATTCGGTCTGGCGATAGATAATGTTGAGGGCACTCATGCAAATGATAAAAGCAATACCCCTGATGGAAAAATCTTTGCAACTGCAGGGGCCAATTTTAGTGCAACAGTGAAGGCGGTCCTTTGGGATAGTGCGGATGATTCAAACAGTGATGGCATAATCGATGCTGGGCACAGCTTTAATGATAATAATAAAGTCCCCAGCTTCGCCTGGGATACCTTACTGGATGGTGTGACTGGTGGTTATACCCCCGCTGGTAGTAGCGCTGATTTTTTGCGTGGAGTTAATCAGGTAGCGAACTTGACAAAGGCTGAGTTTAGCGACCATTCGGGAACGTTTACAGTTACTAATTTGCGATATGCAGAAGTTGGTAGTTTTACACTACGTGGTGATGTAACTGGATTTCTGGGTGCTGCCGGTGCCAATTTCTATAGCGATGAAATCGTGGTAGGTCGCTTCATACCCGCTAGTTTTGAACTCACCACAGTTTCTAATGGTACCCTGGAGAATGCTTGCGGAAGTTTTAATTATATTGGTCAAGAGTTTGGCTATTATAAGAAGCCATCCTTCGTGGTAACGGCTATGAATGCGCTACCTGAACCAACTGCTACGGGTAATTACACTGGAAGCTGGAGTAAATTGACGACGGATTCATTTTCGTTTGATTCGGTAACTCAAGATTCCAGCAATAAAGGTGCTGATGGTAAAAAACTGGACATCGTATACACCAAGAAGGCCCTCAGTATTGATGACAATGAGGATGGTAGTTTTAACGTGTCATTCGGCGCGGATAGCTTTTGCTATGGATTGGGTACCCCCTGTGTCAAACAGTCTAACGCCCAGGTAGCAGAGTTTACTGCGGATATCGATATTAAATTGACCAAGATTCACGATGACGATGTCATTACAGAAAATATCGAAGGCATACAAGTTTTTTCTCCGGCACAGCTATTGCCAGAAACGGAGTTACCAGGAACGATGCGTTTTGGCCGCCTGGCTATGGAAAATGTATTTGGCTCAGAGTTGATTGGCTTAACTATGCCTATGAGAACTCAATACTTTGATGGCAGCAACTATCTCCTTAATGCCGCTGATAACTGTACCACGCTAAATACTAATGAACTCGAGGTGACTCCGTCACTGAGTGGGGGTACTTCGACCGTTACAGTAATTTCAACTAATGCAACAGCGGGTGTTCTAGATATAAGTCTGACAGCCCCAGGGGCGGGTAAGACTGGATATATTGATGTGACTCCGGATTTAAAAAAAAATGATTTCGGTGTACCCTGGCTGCAATATGACTGGAATAGCACAATTCCAGGGCTGGAAAATCCAACCGGTCGTGCTACTTTTGGTATCTATAACGGCAATCCGCCGCAGATATACATCCGCCAGATCCATTAATCAACCCTGTCTTAACCTATCATTTTCTTAAACTAGTCCAGGTGAATCATAAGGGCGAGCAACAAAGCCCAGGAGGCTATAGAAAGCCTCTGCCCCCTTTGCTGCAAACAGAAGCACTCGACGGATATCTTAGCGCTCACATTTCTTCACCATTATACGGATAATCTGGCAGCCCCTACGGTAACACCATCACATCATAGATAGTTGCATAAGCTACGCCATCAGATA
Organism: Gammaproteobacteria bacterium; assembly: GCA_050292965.1. Lineage (GTDB taxonomy): Bacteria > Pseudomonadota > Gammaproteobacteria > JACNJF01. The sequence continues at coordinate 52,621 of JBNKMF010000008.1, forward strand.
CGGCGCGACCAAAGCCAATGAGCTTGTGCGGAATCCAGGTTTAAGCGTTAATTCCAGCCTGCTCTGTGAATACAGAGCTTAAAATTCGGATTTTGATGGGATTTTGTCTTTATATCCTGATTTAAGAGTCCCCCATGTATTAAGGCCGAGGCAGTGAAAGCTAATTTCTATAATGTGCTAGATGCTGTCTTTGAGCTGAATGTTTTCAGTCTATTGTGTGATTTTATAGACTAAGGCACCTATTTAAGCAGTATTCTCAACTATAATCGAGTTGCGTTTTATAAATAAATTTCCTGCGATACAATAATACCGAGAGTTCGCATGTATAAAATTATAGCGTTAACTTTCTTGATTCTCAGTTTTTCACCTCGGGTAAATGCAGCAAGCTATACCCTGCCGGGAGATTTTGGCACCGGTATATTTAATGGCTGTTCCTTAACGGGGTCAGACTATCATTGTGATAGCAATATCTCTATTCCGCAGAACTCAGATATAACTCTTACCAGCGATGTCGCTCTTTATGTCCACGCAAACTTTTCAATCCAGAGCGGATTTGTAGGGGTTAATACGAATGGGAATGCTCTGAATATTACTGTTGATGGAAATGTATCTATCAATAAACAATCGACTTTTACCGGCAATCTAGAGGCTACCGGTAATGTAAATATCGGTGGTCTAGCCACTTTTACCGGATATATCGTTTCATCTAGCGTTATTAATATCGGCCAGGATAGTGTTTTTACAGGGGATATCACGACTACTGGTAGCCTGAATATCGGCAATGCAACGATAGTAAATGGTATTTGTACACCCACCCACCCTCAATGTACCGGTGTCGTAGTAACCCCCACAGGTTGCGACACATTAGCGGATAATTTCAATTCATTCAGCTATAGCCGGCAGGATGGAACAGTCTTCTGGACATCAGACTGGGTAGAGAGCAACGATAATGGATCTCCAAACAATGGTGATATTCGTATCACCGGAAATCGGTTACTCATAGAAAATAGTGGTCGAGCAATTACTAGAGGTGCAGATTTATCGACTTATTCATCAGCTACTCTAACTTTTACTTACGAGGAAAGCGGTTTTGATACCAGCAGTGATTTTATTGATATTGAGATTCAGGGGGGTGGGAGTGGGTGGACCAGCCTGCAAAATTTTGCTGGATCAAGTGTTGGTACTGGCAGCGCCAATTTATCCATTGCAAGCTCATTCCTGGCCAGTGACTTTCAAATACGTTTGATTACATCAAATAGCTTGGGTAATAGTGATCGTTTCTATATTGATGATCTGCAGATAGAGGCCTGTCCGGGGACGTCGCAACCCGCAATCGATTTCCATTTTGATGAAGCAAGCTGGACAGGTGTCAGTAATGAGGTCATCGACAGTAGTGTAAATTCCAAGCATGCTTCGATTAGCCCTGCCAGTGGGTTAAATACCATAGCTAACGGAGCTATATGTCGTGCAGGACAGTTTGATGGTATTAATGATTACATTGTTTCAAACGATATCTTTTCAGTATTGAAAACTACAGCTTCCATGAGCTTCTGGATCAAAACCATACAAACTGGAAATGATACAAACTGGCTAGCCCCAGGTGTTGCTGGAATCGAACAGTCCGGAGGTCGTGATGATATTTTTTGGGGTTGGCTGGATGCTTCTGGCCATATAGGCATTTCTAAATGGGATACACCCTCTGCCAAGTCTAGCGTGGCAATCAATGATGGCGTGTTTCATCATATTGTTCTTACACGTGAGTCGGCTAGTGGCGCTTACAAGATTTATATAGATGGAGTTTTGAATAAATCAGGAACAACTGGGGCAGGTGATGTGGGTACCTCCTTCAGTAGTATCGGGCGCATTGAGGACACAGCTGGCACCCCGGAATATCTAGCGGCCGATCTTGATGAGATTATGGTGTTTAACCGTGTTTTAACTGATGCACAGGTATCCGAAATTTATACCAATCAGGCGGCGGGTAATAACTATGATGGCTCATCAAGAGCCTGTCTGGATACACCATTGGCTGAATGGCGCTTTGACGAGTCAAGCTGGAGCGGGACATCTGGAGAAGTAATAGACACACAGGGTAATATAAACGCTACTGCGGTTAATGGTGCTAACACTGGGGGAAGCAATCCGGCTATAGCTGGCAATCCTGGAACCTGTCGCTATGGTGTGTTTGATGGCTCAAATGATTATATCGACTTAAACGGAATGCCCGAATTAACAGGCAGTTTCACTATATCCGCCTGGATTTATGCCAATGAAACCGGTAATGATCAACGTATTTTTGTGGATGATCAGAATAATTCAAATGGATTTGGTTTTAGTCTCGGAGATGGTGGAAATGGTCACCTTAGATTCTTTTCAAGAGGCATAAGTCCAGACATAGTTGATACCCAGAATGCCGTAATTTCGACAGGTCAATGGTATCACGTGGCAGCAGTGCATAATGCATTGGCAAAAACCCGTCAAATTTTTGTTAATGGTGCTGCAGTGGCATTAACAGGTGGGGTTACAACAGCGACCTATACAGGAACCTGGGGTTTTGATAGTGGTGCGGCCAGTATTGGCGGTGAAAATAATAGTGCAGGCAGCGAAGCTGTAGCCAACTGGAGATTTAATGGCAATATCGATGAAGTCAGGGTTTACCAGTCAGCGTTAACTGCCAGTCAAATCACGCTCTTAATGAATCAAACGAGACCCTGTGCCGCTACAGCCGTTGACCATTATGTAATAGCCCACAGCAATCTGGGTGTAACTTGTGAGGCAGAATTGATAACTGTCACAGCGCATGATGCCAGTCATGGAGTGATAAACCCAGCCTCGTTTACTACCATTACATTGACTACCTCTTTGGCTAATGATGGTTGGACATTAGCCAGTGGTAGTGGAACATTTACTTCACCCAATCAGTATAGCTTTAGCGGGAGTGAATCTTCGATACAGTTCTGGCTGAGTAAAAAAAGTGTTACCACGGCTCCGCACATGAATATCGATGTCTCTGATGGTACGGCCAGTGATCTTGACAATGGTGGTGCTGAGGATCCAGGAAATATTGAATTTAAGGATACAGGTTTACGCTTTTATGCAGATTCTGTAAATAATTCAATAGCCACACAGATAGCTGGTAAAGCATCGAACATCAATCCTAACTCACAATCGTTAACCTTAATGGCTGTAGAAACCAATAGTGAAACGGGTGCCTGCGAAACAGTTGTTAAAGGAACTACCGATATACTACTCTCGGTTGGATGTATAAACCCGTCTAGCTGTTCACGCCCCTTGTATCTTGGTAGCACTTCCGCATCCACAGCGATAACTGGCAACAGCCCGACTTACCAGAAGGTCACCCTGGATTTTGGTACCACCGGCGAAGCTGCGTTTGTAATGAATTATCCTGATAGCGGCAAAATACAGCTACATGCGCAATACACCTTGCCATCCTCTAGCCTGCCCAGTACAGGAATTACCTTGAATGGAAGTAGTAATCAGTTTGTATCTCGGCCTTTTGGGTTTCATATCGATGCAGTTAGCAATCCGGCAGGATCGACATTTGACGATACGATTTATACCACTGCAGGGTCGCTGTTTACAGTGAATGTAGCGGGGTCGTTATGGAACAGTGCGGATGACGGCAACAATGATGGCATCCCCGACAACCATGATGACGATAATCCGGCCAATAATGCAAACCTCGGTGATAACAATGTCAGTCTCGGCGGGATCAGTTATAAAGGTACACCCAACTTCGGTCAGGAAGGTGAGCAGGTGGTTTTGCAGGGGATATTGATTGACCCCTTTGTCAGCAGTTATGCCGATGCCGATTTCCCGGTGCAGACTCTGACGGGTTTTACTAATGGGGCGGATAGTACCGCCAGCGCAGCATTCAATGATGTCGGTATCATTGAACTTAGAGCCCTGATTAGCGATGGAGATTATCTGGGAACAGGAACTAGCGAGACAGCTAGTATGGTCTCCAAATCCGGTTATGTCGGCCGATTTACCCCGGCAGCTTTTAGTGTCAATGTAACCAATAACGGGGTACTGGATAATACCTGCTCGAGCGCTGTCGCTTTTACCTATATCGGTCAGGACTTTGGCTATCTGGTAAACCCGGTTTTGCGGGTAAATGCATTAAATACGCTCTCTGCTATCACCGAAAATTATCGGGGTAACTATGTAAAACTGAACGCAAACAGCTTGACCATCGATGTTTCTCAGGACAGCAGCACAACGGGGACTGATGCAAATCCATTGTTGGTGGCCTATACCCCTCAGCCAATAGCTTTTGTTGCCAACAATAATGGGACCGTCGATTTTACACTTGGAGATGATCAGTTCCGCTATGGTGATAGTGTTACCAGTAACGCTTATATCAAACTGGCTAACAGTGAAGTGCCCCCATTTGTGGCTAATATAGATCCTCTCATTAGTCAGATCACCGATGGAGAGGTAACAACTACTGTGTCACAGAGTATCAATCTGGTGGGCAATACTCAGCGTTTTGGCAGAATCAGAATGTCGAATGCCTATGGGTCGGAACTGACGAGCCTGCAGATGCCGATGATAGTGGAATTTTTTAACAATACCGGTTATCAACTGAATACTGATGATAACTGCACATTATTCAATAATGCTGATTTATTCACCATAGCCGATAACCTGGTCACGCCGAATGCATCCATTATATCGGTAACTAACCCTGTCGCGGTTGCAGGTGTACTGGGTGTAACATTAACGTCACCGGGAGCAGATAACGTTGGTACGATTGACTTGAGTGCATTGTTAAGCGGTGGGGTAATTGATAATAGATGGCTCAGGTACGACTGGGATGCAGATGGAAATTTTGATAATGATCCATCAGCAAGTGCGACTTTTGGTATTTATAACGGCGATGCGCGGCATATATACATCCGTCAGATATATTATTAAATCCTGCCTTAACTTACTTTCTCGTAAACCATTCCTGGTGAGTCATAAGGACGAGCAACAAAGCCCAGATGGTTATAGAAAGCTTCTGAACCCTTAGCTGCAAACAAATGCACCCGACGGATATCGTAGCGCTCACATTTGTTCACCAGTATACGAATAATCTGGCTGCCGATGCCCTGCCCCTGCCAGTTGGGTAGCACCATCACATCATAAATAGTGGCATAAGCAACGCCATCTGAAACGGCACGACCGAAACCAATGAGTTTATTATTTTCATAAACAGAGACTACAGCGAAACTATTGTGAATGGCTTTTTCAAGTTCATCGGGACTCAGGTTTAAACGCTCAACCCAGCCAGACTCGGTGTACAGCGGATAAAATTCGGTTTTAGATGGGATTTTGTCTTTATATTCCATAACACTGGACCTTTTTCATTATTGCGCATTTTAAATATAACCTGTAATGCGTTCAGCTTGCATTAATTTTATTAATATAAGCTTGTTGCGTCGGTGTGATTCACGAGCTGAAAAACACCTACAGTTGGCCCATAAAGCCAGTCGGTAGCATTTTTTAAATGGTTCCGACGGGTTATCCTTTTAGACCTGCAATGTATTGCAGGTCTTTTTTTATGTACAGGATGTACGGGATGTCGCAAGCGCACGAGTCCATGGAGGGAGGAGGGAGGTGGTAGAGCGAAGCAGAAAGCCCGAGCCGAGGACGCGCAGGAGCGACTCGCACCAAAGGCACAAATTAGATTAGATGAAGTAATGCAACGAGAGGAGCCCTGGACTACTCACCCAACAGGTAACGCAGATGCCTTTTTACGGTAGGCCACTCACTTTCTATAATTGAATAAATCACGGTGTCCCGGTATTCGCCATCAGGTGACTTCTGGTGATTACGTAAAACGCCATCCTGTTTTGCTCCCAGACGTTCAATTGCTTTTCGGGATCGGCGATTCATCCAGTGGGTGCGAAATTCAACCGCGATAGAAGACAGTTGTTCAAACGCATGCGTGAGCAACAGTAGTTTGCATTCGGTATTGATTGGGCTGCGTTGATAAGTCTGTGCATACCAGGTATGTCCAATTTCCAGTCGATGATTGTTTTCATCGACATTCATAAAGCGAGTGCTGCCAACGACCTTATTGGTTTTATGCTCATGAATGACATAGGGCATTTCACCAAATTTATCTCTGCGCATCAGAGCATATTCCACAAACTGTTCGGTTTGTTCGGGTGAAGGTACTGATGTGTACCACAATTTCCACAGCTGTCCATCACGTGTAGCCGCTTTTAAACCCTCAACGTGACGCGGTTGCATAGGTTCCAGAGTAGCGTGCTTGCCGAGTAAAACGACAGGGTCTATCCATCTTTTCATTTTCATATCACCTTGCCTAAAGTGTTAGTGCTAGTACCAAAGGTATCACAATTATCGAGCCCAGATTACCCAGCATAACAATTGACGCAACCTGTCTTGGTTGCTGATTGAAGCGCTCAGCTACCATATAATTTAATACTGCCGGGGGTAAGGCGCTGAATACAATAAGCATGGTATATTGAATCTGCGTGAGGTTTAGAAAATAGCCTATGGGTAAAGCAAAGACTAATCCACTTAACGGACTGACAATTGCCCCGACTAGACCAATTTTCCAGTCTTTCCAGTCAATATGAATTAAACGTACACCCAGCGCAAATAGCATCAGTGGGATAGATATCTGTCCCAGCATTTTAATTGGGGTAGAGAGTAAGGGCGGCAGGTTCCAGTGCATAAATGAAAAAGTCAGGCCTGCAATAGTAATAAATATCATCGGAATTTTTAGCATCGCTAATAACGAAGCTGATCGATTAAGGATTTTCATGCCTACACTGAAGTGAAGAAAGTTTTCAATCAGAAATAACACCACGGCAGCCGGAAGGGCTTCTTTACCGAAAGCAAATAACATCAAGGGCAGCCCCATATTGCCAGAGTTGTTAAACATCATCGGCGGCACAAAGGTTTTGAATTCATAATCGAAAAACCGTGCAACCGGCCAGGCTACAAACCCGGCACCCAGGATAACAACTACCCCCGCTATGGCGAGTGACTGATATTCTGGGAGATTAAAATTATTAGCGGTGAGTACATCGAATATCAATGCAGGGACAAAGATGTCGATGTTTAGTTTGTTGGCTGCTGCCATATCCGGGGAGTGTTTACGACCATATAGGTAACCCACCAAAACGATGGCAAAGATCGGAAATACAATACTAATTAATTGCCAAACCATGAAGCTGATCCAAATCGATAATTAACCAGGAGAATACTATTTCAATGTCCTGATGTAATCAGAAATCAATTTAGCTTTTGACTTTGAGATATCCTTGAATGATGGCATTTTTCTACTCAGAGCTTCATCGCCGTTTATTTTATGGCGTATTTGCCAGGATCTTAAAGTGGTATGAATGAGGGAAGGGTATCCTTTTTCGGCATTTCCATGCCCATTCGGTTGATGACAGACAGAGCAATGGTATTCATAGAGTTGCTTGCCCGTGGTTAACCGGGGCTGATTGAGCTCGTCGGCACCAGTGGCTAGCGAGACTAACAGTGTACCGATACTAAATAAAACAGGATATTTTACTGTTTTCATCTGATATTTATAGCCCAGCAGTATAGCTTGAACAAGTTAGGCCTGGCTTTCATCAAAAATAAGGTTAACCGGTTGTTGCATTCTGTCATTCATTTGATAGGCCCTGAGGCCAAACACACCTTCAGTATCCTGGAATATTTCTATACTAAGCTGACCGTCTTCAAATGACTGTGCTTCGATAAAACGAATTGCATCAGCATGCTGGTTATAAAAAATGACAGTAGAGACAGGTTCGCGCATTTTTCTTTCCATCTCCTCTTCGTTTTCGCAGATATAAATTGAACCAGAGGGTTCTATCAATCCCAGCAGGCAACTATGCGGCTGTTGAAGCGCTTTACTCATGATCCGGGTAGAAGTGATGCGGGAAATATTCATTTTAAATAATACGATTAATGTATCGTCTGGTTGAAATCGAGATCAGCGGAAGGATTAAACAATTGTTCAATATCAATGGAATCGAAATAATAGTCTGCATTACAAAACTCACAATTAATATGAATGCTCCCCTGTTCTTTAAGAATTGCCAGAGCTTCCTGATGTCCAAGCGCCTTAATGACTTCGGCCGTGCGCTGTATTGAGCAGTTACAGTCAAACTCTATGGTCTCGGGGTCAAATAGCTGAACGGATTCCTCATGAAATAGACGGAAAAGTATTTCCTCGGAAGGCAGGTTCAACAGCTCCTCCTCACTCAGGGTTGAAGCCAGCTGGATGACACGTTGCCATGCATCTTCATCAATAATTTCGCCGGGCATTTTTTGCAATAACAACCCAGCGCAGGTCTCAGAGTTACTGGAAAACCAGAGCCGTGTAGGTAATTGCTCCGAGTGTTCAAAATAGGCATCCAGTGCTTTTTCAATACTATTCCCTATTAATGGAACGACGCCCTGATACGGCTTTCCTTTTCCATTATCGATGGTGATTACCATTTTATCAGCCTGAAAGATCTCGGCCAGAGGCGCTGATTCATCTTTTACCGTACTATTCTGTCGAACCAGCCCGCGTATGGTTTTTTCGCTGGTTGCCTGAGCGACCAGCAGATGTATCGCGCCCTGGCCCCTGATCTGCAAGGTGATATGTCCCTGTAGTTTGAGTGTGCTTGCCAGTAAGGTGACTGCACTTAATGCCTGTCCCAGAAGTTTTTGAGCAAAGTCATCTGCATCAAGATTTTTACGACATTGCTGCCAGCTGTTATCCAGTCTGACCAGTTGTCCACGGATAGGACTGTTATTAATGATAAAGCGCAGAATTTGATCAATTTGTTTCATGTCGATATGAATTCAGACTTTTAATTTATCGCGCAACATCTGGTTAACCTGTCCAGGGTTGGCCTTTCCTTTGGACTGTTTCATCACCTGACCTACCAGAAATCCCAATACCTTTTCCTTACCCGCTTTAAATTGCTCGACCTGATCCTGATTGCTAGCAATCACTTCATCTATTATCGATTCAATAGCACCGCTATCGGTAATCTGTTTCAGGCCTTTGCTTTCGATAATGGCATCGGCATCGCCTTCGCCATTCCACATCGCTTCAAAAACCTCTTTGGCGATCTTGCCAGAAATGGTGTTATCGGCAATACGCCTGACCAATCCAGCCAGTTGCACGGGTGAAACTGGTGAGCTGGCATAATCCATCTCAGACTTATTCAGTGCACCGGATAGATCCCCCAGAATCCAGTTTGCGAGTGGTGCCGACTGGTCGGGGATTTCATTTAAAGCGGCTTCAAAATAACCGGCGATTTCGCGGCTGCTACTCAATAGTTCGGCATGGTAATCTGATAGCTTGAGTTCATTGATATATCGCTGGCGTTTCTGCTCAGGTAATTCTGGCAGGGTGGCTCGAACGTTATCTAAATCCTGTTGAGTGATACGCACCGGCAATAAATCCGGGTCAGGAAAATAACGATAATCGTTGGCTTCTTCCTTACTGCGCATAGAACGTGTTTCATCCTTAACAGCATCGTACAGACGTGTTTCCTGCACGACTGTGCCACCGTCTTCGATCAGTTCAACCTGACGTTGGACCTCAAGATTAATGGCTTTTTCCAGAAAGCGGAAAGAGTTGATGTTTTTCAATTCAGCGCGTGTACCCAGTTCCTGCTGTCCCATCGGGCGAACAGAAACATTAGCATCACATCGGAAAGAGCCTTCCTGCATATTGCCATCACAGATTTCCAGAAATTGGACCAGCGAATGGATCTTGCGCGCATAGGCAACGGCTTCTTTGGCACTGCGCATATCAGGCTCTGACACAATTTCGAGCAATGGCGTACCAGCCCTGTTTAAATCGATACCACTCTGGCCGGGGAACTGGTCATGAATAGACTTACCCGCATCTTCTTCCAGATGAGCACGCGTGATACCGACAATCTTGCTAACTCCTTCTTCAGGACTGATAGTGATTTCGCCTTTACCTACAATGGGTAGCTCAAACTGGCTAATCTGGTAGCCTTTGGGCAGATCAGGGTAAAAGTAATTCTTACGCGCAAAGATTGACTCTTCGCCAATATGTGCATTAATCGCTAGACCAAACTTGATCGCCATACGCACGGCTTCAGCGTTTAGTACAGGCAATACGCCCGGCAGACCAAGGTCTACGGCACAGGCCTGGGTGTTAGGTGAAGCGCCGAATGCGGTTGATGCACTAGAGAATATCTTGCTCCGGGTGGCGAGTTGAGCGTGAATCTCAAGGCCTATAACTGTTTCCCACTGCATTATTTCACCTCCGCTTTTTGCTGGTGCCAGTCGGTTGCCTGCTGGAACTGGTGCGCGGCATTGAGCAGGCGACTTTCATCAAAATAGTTACCAATTAACTGAAGACCCACCGGTTTATTGTCAACAAAGCCGGCTGGAATCGACATCGCCGGTAAACCTGCCAAATTAACCGAAATGGTGTAGATATCCTGCAGATACATACTGACCGGGTCATCGGTTTTATCGCCAATCTTGAAAGCAACATCGGGTGTGGTAGGCCCTGCGATCAGGTCAACCTTACTAAAAGCCTCAGCAAAGTCCTGACTGATCAGGCGGCGTAGCTTCTGTGCCTTGAGATAGAAGGCATCGTAATAACCAGCCGACAGGGTGTAGGCACCGATCAGGATGCGACGTTTTACTTCTTCGCCGAAGCCTTCTGCACGAGAACGTATATACAGGTCTTCCAGGTCTTTAGGGTCGTCGCAACGATGCCCGAAACGAACCCCATCCATGCGCGACAGGTTGGATGAACATTCTGCCATCGCCACCACATAATAAGCGGGAATTGCTATCTTGCTGTTAGGCAGACTGACTTCAACGATTTCCGCGCCGAGTTTTTTGTATTCGTTTATGGCTTCATCGATAGATTTAGCAATATCGTTATTCAGGCCTGCGGCAAAATACTCTTTAGGCATGCCAATCTTAAGACCAGACAGGTCATTATTCAGGTTGGCTGTGTAATCAGGAATCTCGCGATCCATAGAGGTTGAATCACGTTCGTCAAATCCTGCCATAGTGCCTAATATCAGAGCGCAGTCTTCGGCGGTTTGCGCCATCGGGCCACCCTGGTCCAGGCTGGAGGCATAGGCAATCATGCCATAGCGCGAGACCCGTCCGTAGGTGGGTTTTAATCCGCTGATACCGCAAAAAGCGGCAGGCTGACGGATAGAACCGCCGGTATCCGTGCCGGTTGCGGCAGGCGTCATTCCAGCAGCAACAGCGGCGGCAGAGCCACCCGAAGAACCACCGGGAACACATTCGGTATCCCATGGATTTTTTACCGGACCGTAATAGCTGGATTCATTGGATGACCCCATGGCGAATTCATCCATATTGGTTTTACCCAGCATCACACTATGCTCAGCATTAAGTTTCTCGATTACTGTTGCATTGTAGGGTGCAATAAATTTATCCAGCATGTGTGAACCGCAGGAAGTGCGTATACCATCAGTGCACCAGATATCTTTATGTGCCAGAGGTATGCCAGTTAAAGCGCTGGCTTTACCTTCAGCAATAACCACATCGGCAGCTTTAGCCTGTTGTAATGCCTGATCTTCAGTGATACTGATAAAGGCATTCAGTTTGGGGTTTAAGGTTTTTATTTTGTCCAGATATTGCTGGGTAATTTCCACACTGGAAAACTCACCCACAGATAATCCCTGTTGAAGTTGTTTTACTGTAAACATGCTATATTCCTGTTATTCGATCACTCGAGGTACGCGATAAAGACCGGCTTCCACGTCGGGTGCTATGGATTGAAACTTTTCACGCTGATCAGTTTCCTTAACTTCGTCAGTGCGCAGACGTTGTTGGGCATCCATCGGGTGTGCCATGGGTTGCACATCATCGGTATTTACCTGATTCATCTGGTCTACCAGCTGCAGGATATTCGACAGGTCGCGAGCGTAATGCTCTATATCGGCTTCATCAATCTGAAGCCGCGCAAGATGTGCGATATTTTTAACATCCTCGATTTTTAAACTCATATTCGCATTCACTATTTGTAAAATGGGGCTACGGGCTGCAAACACTCAAATATGCGTTAACAGGCCCTAAAATTCTGCCGGTTATTAAAAAGGCAGCAAACTTAACATATAAAAGCGCCTGGGATAAGCAAAATCCGGCATTTCAGCCTTGCTCTAAGGCTTACCCGTTGCTAGAGTACGCGTCACATATCAGGCGTGGGCTGGGGATCTTTTCCCATTAGGTACGCTATACTTAAAAACAGGTAAATATTAGTCAATGTTTTCAGCACTTCGTGGTCTTATTTCCAATGATTTATCCATCGATCTCGGTACCGCAAATACCCTGATTTATTCACGCGGGCAGGGGATAGTATTAAACGAGCCCTCGGTAGTGGCGATTCGTCAGGATCGTGGTCCCGGTGGCCCAAAATCGGTTGAGGCAGTTGGTATGGATGCCAAAAAAATGCTGGGTAGAACCCCGGAAAATATTACTGCTATCCGTCCTATGAAAGACGGTGTAATCGCCGACTTTACCTACACCGAAAAAATGCTTCAGCACTTCATCCGTAAAGTGCATGAAAATCAGTTATTCCGCCCAAGCCCTCGCGTATTGATCTGTGTACCCTGTGGTGCCACCCAGGTTGAACGTCGTGCTATTCGTGAATCAGCCTTAGGTGCTGGTGCGCGTAAGGTGTATCTCATCGAAGAGCCCATGGCTGCTGCTATCGGCGCCGGCATGCCAGTGGATGAGCCTCAGGGCTCCATGGTGCTGGATATCGGAGGCGGCACCTCTGAAGTTGCCGTTATGTCTTTAAACGGTATCGTTTATTCCGCTTCAGTACGTATCGGTGGTGACCGTTTTGACGAAGCTATCACCAACTATGTACGCCGTAACTATGGCATTCTGATCGGTGAAGCAACTGCTGAACGCATCAAGGTCGAGATTGCTGCTGCCTATCCAGGCGAAGATTTACTTGAAATCGAAGTGAAAGGTCGCAACCTGTCAGAGGGTGTACCCAGAAGCTTTACCCTGAATAGTAATGAAATATTAGAAGCCTTACAGGATCCGTTATATGGAATTGTTTCAGCGGTTAAGAATGCACTGGAACAAACACCGCCTGAACTGGGTTCGGATATTGCAGAACGCGGTATCGTGTTAACCGGTGGTGGTGCTTTGCTGCGTGATCTGGATCGTTTGATCATGGAAGAAACCGGCCTGCCAGTAATTATCGCCGAGGACCCGCTTACCTGTGTGGCTCGTGGTGGTGGTCGTGTACTGGAAATGATCGATCAACATGGTTCAGATTTTCTAGCAGTAGAATGATTCCCAGCGGCGCTGTTTTTTTCAAACATATTAGTCAATCAGCAGCGTCGTGTTTCAGGCTATAGCCTGATTATGCTATGCAGAATATTTTCCAACAGGCACGTGGTCATGTAATACCCTCTTTATTTCTGGTTGCGCTTTGCTTCTCTTTGATGGTGGTAGACCATCGCTTTACCTATCTTGAAGTGGTTCGCTCCAGTATTGCAGTCGTTATTTCCCCTTTACGTTATCTGGTTAGTCTGCCCGCACAGTCGGGCGCCTGGGTCAGTGAATGGTTTACAACTCATAATAGTCTTGTAGCTGAAAATAATCGCCTTAAAGACGAACAGAGGCTGTTAAATGCTCGCCTGCAAAAAACACAGGTTTTACAACAGGAAAATACCCGACTACGAAACTTGCTCAGTTCAGCACGTAAGGTTGCGGATGATGTCATCGTGGCTGAATTACTCTCGGTCGATCAAAACCCTTACCGCCAGTTGATCGAATTGAATAAGGGCTCACTGGATAGTATTCACGATGGACAGGCTGTGATTGATGAACATGGCATTATGGGCCAGGTGATTCATGTCACCCCAAACTCATCAACCGTCATGCTGATTTCAGATCCAGAACATGCTATTCCGGTACAGTTCATTAATACCGGCTTACGTTCCGTGGCATTTGGAACAGGTAGCACACAGGAGCTGGAGTTACGATTTCTACCGGCCACGGCAGATGTCAAGGTAGGTGATGAGCTGGTTACCTCCGGACTTGGTGGGCGCTTCCCAGCGGATTATCCGGTTGCCACTGTGAGCGAGATCAGACTGGATAAAACTCATGGGTTTATATCGGCGTTAGCGCGTCCACAGGCTCAACTTGATAGCAGCCGCGAAGTGCTGGTTATTCAACCACGCCAGGAGAATCAGCAAGATGATCAGCTTTAATATACTGGTCATTCCGCTAAGTTTGATATTAGGTCTGGTGTTGCTGATTTTGCCATTACCAACAGAGGCTCAGCTGTATCGTCCAGACTGGATTGCATTGGTACTGATCTACTGGAATATGGCTTTACCCAAGCGGGTCGGTCTGTGGACTGCTTTTTTTACCGGTCTATTTGTCGATGTGGCTCAGGGTACCCTGCTGGGACAGCATAGTCTGGCACTGGTGATTATCATCTTTATCAATATGAATCTTCTGTTACAGGTCAGGGTATTATCTCTGGGACGTCAGGCTTTTTATATATTTTCATTATTACTGATCAATCAATTCACTGTGGTATGGATTGAAGGTGTGTTGCATCGTGAGCCGGAAATTATGGCTTATTTAGGAGCACCTCTGACCGGTATGGCAATCTGGCCATGGGTCTTCATCGTGTTACGCGATATTCGTCGTAAGGCACAAGTCACTTAACCTCTCTCGTTCTGAGTATTACATGTCATATCAATATATCAATAGCGACCAGGCACTAGCCGAATTCTGCAGTAGCATTCAGGATTGTCAGTATTGCGCGCTAGATACCGAATTCATTCGTGAAAAGACCTATTACCCTCTGCTAGCCCTGATCCAGTTAGCCACAGAAAATGCTCAGGCCTGTATTGATCCGCTTGAAATCAGGGATTTCTCCCCCTTGGTGAATCTTTTTAACAAATCATCCATGCTAAAAATACTGCATTCACCCAGTCAGGATCTTGAGTTGTTTCACTATAACTTTAACGCCTTGCCGAGCCCTATATTTGATACCCAGATAGCTGCAGCGGTGTTGGGTTTCGCCAATCAGATCGGATATGCCGATCTGGTCGCGCGCGTTTGCGGAGTACAGCTAGAAAAGAAATACACCCGTGCCGACTGGAGTAGACGACCGCTATCAGAAGGCGAGCTGGATTATGCGATGGATGATGTACGTTACCTGATTGAAATCCAGCAGAAGCTTACCGAGCAACTGAAACAGAAGGATCGTCTGTCCTGGGTGGAAGCAGATTTTACGCGCATGATTGACCCTCAAAATTATCAGGTAGATATGACAGGTCTTTGGAAACGCCTGAAAGGTGTACAAAAGCTGAAAGGTATCGCGTTGAATCACGCTGACCAGCTATGTCGCTGGCGTGAAAAGCGAGCCATGGAAAAAGATCGTCCCAGGCGCTGGATTATCAAAGACGAGGACATCGTCGATATTGCGCGATTTAAGCCCAAAACAGTGAAAGACCTGAATCAGATCGGTAATCTGAGTGCTGATTACATCAAAAAAATTGGCTCTGAAATTCTTCAGGTGCTGACCCAATCAGATCAAATGGATGCGGCTGATTATCCCAGACATTCAGATTTTGTACGGCTCGATAATGAGCAGCAGGCACAGGCTGATTGTTTAATGGCAATGTGCCGGGTACTTACAGGAGAGAATGAGATTGCCATTACGTCGGTGGTAAGCAAGAAGGACATTGATGAACTGGTCGTTGGACACAGGAATGGGAAGATTTTGCAGGGATGGCGCAGTCAGATGCTGGGTCAGCATCTGGTGAGGTTTTTAGAAGGGGAGTTGAGTTTGACGTGTAAAGATGGACGGCTTGAGTTTCAACGATGAAATAGCAGATGATACTGTGACTTATGGCTCACTGCTCATTGAGAGTTATCGCCGGTTAGTTACCCGACTCCCTTCATCTTTGCAAAATTAGCGGTGACTGTATCCATTGAATTAACATGAGCCTTAAACCAGTCAGGCCACTGCCTGAAAACATAATCCGATAATTGTTGTAAATCTTTATTCTTTTCCCAGGCGTTAATCACTACCCGCATAACATTCAAGGCATTTTCATGTTCTCCTGAATGCACCAGATACGGTGGAAAATTCATCTCTAGCATAAGCTCATTTTCACGTTGAAAATGAGCTTCGGTATGCTTTAACCATTGAATCAGTGACTCAGATATCCCTTTATTATTTAGTTCATCTGACGCAGCTTTTAACTTTTCCATTAATGAAATGACAAGGGCAACTTCTTCCTTATGAGTCTGGTTCATGAAATCTATAGCAACCATGGGGATGTTTTCTGGGGTTAAGTTGGTTGATGGCATTTTGGGGGTTGGGGTTAGTTGAGAAGGCTGCATGTTAGCATTTTGACTTGATAGATATCAGGGCTAACCTTCAAAAATTACAACCTCTGGTTGCGTAAACACTTCATCCTCTGGTAATTCTCCCTCACAGCATTCGCTGTGAAGGAGAATTACAAACAGCCCCAAACAACTTCTCTCGATGACATGTTAGTTAGCTATGCCTTTTTAATAAGGCGTACAACGAATATTAATAAGACCGCACCCGCAGTTGCTGTAATAATTTGCCCGATTAATCCACCCGCTGAGATACCAGGTAGACCAAACACAAAACCACCTAATACGGCGCCAATTACACCAACAAGCATGTTGCCCAGCAGTCCAAATCCACGGCCTTTCATCAATGTTCCAGCCAGCCATCCCGCAATGACACCAATTACTAGAAAAATTATTAACCCTGTTACCTTCATAATATTACCTCTGCTATTAATAATATTTAGTCTATTGCGCCCAGGCGCTTAAAATGACTGGTTGGTATGAAATTCTATGATCCTGTTCATTCATACCATAATTCATGCCAGTCCTATTCTTAACTTAAAACTCATAAATTAATATTTATATCTATTACCGAGTGATGATATTAATCATTAATGGGAAGGGTACGCCTACCCCTAATTAGCAGCAATATGGTAGCAAAGTAAATTACTACAGATTGGCTGGTAGAAATATCACTCTGAAGATCATTCTATTTCGCAACTAATGTTTTTATTAGCAAGTTCTGAGTGTCCTGCTAAATAGTACATGATGCTGCTAGCAGTTAACTTAAATGTAGGCGAAATATCCATTCCGGTACTTTTAAGGCCTTTAGCCGTCCACTTGTTGCAGGTGTTCATTAAATAATAATCACCTACGCCTTTATAAAACTGGCTGTCTCCATATATCCCATTTTTTAAAGCCACAACGGCTCCACTATCGTCTTTATAAAAACTGTTGGAAATAAAGGTAATAAGCGATGACAGCTCACTATCGGTTAGGCACAATCTCTCGATCTCACTGTGAGGAAAATAGTCTTCTGTCTGAATGGGTACTGCTACCGAGTGTATGACAGAATCTGTGGGCCAGAATATTGCCTGTATAGTTAATCCAGATGTTATTTCCTTTGCCTGGTAAAATCCTTTGTCTCCCCACCCAATCTCTAAAAATGGTATATCTTTAAAACGTACTGCAAGCTCAGGAATAGACTGCTCAATGGCTGGCATGGGTATAACAAAACCTGTATGCCATCCATGGCTCACAACGTAAACTGAGTTTTCGCCAATCCCTAGATACTTTTCATGATGGTCGGCCACAAATGGCTGTGCCTGGCATCCAGACAGGAGCAGTATTATTAATAATAAAAGCAGATTCTTCATGTCTTGAACTGTGTTCATATTTCATCAATTGTAAGTATTTTAGTCGACATTGATATAGATGCCGACACCGATAACCACTGCTAATTGGGTTGACATAACGAGGGCTTACTAACCTTATAAACGGCAATCAAAAGGACACTGTAAGCTAACTATTGGCTAATGATAATTATTGTTTTTAATTAATTTACGAATATTTGAAAAGTATGTCGAGTTTCCAGGAAAGGCTGTTATAAATATAGCGAAGCTTGTAATATGGGGATAGGAACTTTATTGTCCTATACTTTTTATCCCGTGCTTTATAGAAAGGACTGAGTGATGTTATTACGAAGTAAGCTCTTAATTTCGATTGTTATGGTGGCCATTGCTACACTTTTTTTTGCGGTGTTAACGGTGGGACTACGTACCAATGGTGAGGTGCGTAATTTGGTGTCGACTTCGGTTACTAACCGTTTGGTGGCTCTACGTGAGGTGCAAAAAGAACGGGTAGAAAACTATTTCACCAACACCTTTAAGGTGGTGACTTACACCGCAGAAAACCCGGCAACGGCTACAGCGATGGATAGCTTCGCTGGTGGCTTTTCACTAACACCACAAGTCGATGACAGTTTTAAGCAGGATTTGTCAAAGTTTTACTCAGGAGCTTTCTACGATTTTTATCAAAAGGAAGATGCGGCCTTTAGCGCCGAGCAGGCAACTGATATTGCCAGTAAGCTCGACCTTGGCGCGTTGTTTTACCAAACTCGTTACATCGCACGTAATAAAAGCCCCATCGGCCAGAAAAGTGAGTTAGTGCTAGCACCAAAAGCAGGTAAGTTCACGGCACGTTATGAGGTCTACCATTCTGAGTTTCATCCTATTTTTAAACAGGTTCGAGACAAGTTTGAATTTGTTGATCTGTACTTAATTGATGAACAGGGTCGCATAGTCTACTCGGTTGAAAAGAATATTGATTATGCAACCTCTCTGGTCGATGGGCCATTTGCGCAGTCTGCGCTAGGCGCAATATGGCAGCAAGCCAGGGACTTAAACATGGGTGAAACTGCACTATCCGATTACGCGACCTATATTCCTGCATTTTCTCGTTCGGTAGCGTTTGTCGCCACACCGATTTTTACCTCAGACAAGCGCCTCGGTACCCTGGTTGTGCAGTTGGATAACAGTCGTTTAACGCAGGTGATGACCAGTAACAATAACTGGCAAACCTTAGGCCTGGGAAACACTGGCGAGGCCTATTTAGTCGGTGCTGACAATTTTTTGCGCTCACAATCGCGAGGCTTACTACAGGATTCAGGTCAATTTCTTGAGTCTTTATCGGCATTGGGTAATCAACCCCAGTTAAAGGCCATGACAAACCGATTAGACAGCGTCGGCTTACTACAGGTTAATAGCCCATTGGTTGATAAAGCATTCGGAGGTGCTGCTGACGAGGCTATAGCCGTAAACTATTTAGGGCGCTCGGTGTTAAGTGCAGCAGGCCCGGTTTCTGTGAAGGATAACAGCTGGGCAATTGTGGTTGAAATGGCTCAAAGCGAAGTATTTGATGAGGTCGATTATATTCTGCGCCAGGCACTATTCTATGCGATTATCGTTTTGGTGATCTCCATCGTTTTGTCTTATGGTTTAGGTGTGTTGGTGTCTCGGATGATAATTAACCCAATAAAAACCCTGATGACGTCATTTCAGAATATTGCCGAAGGCGATGGTGATTTAAGTGTTCATTTAGAAAGCGCTCAACGCAAAGATGAAATCGGCGAGCTGTCGGTATCTTTTAATACCTTTGTTGAAAACATACATGATGTCGTGCAAAAAGTAGTAGCAACGGCATTTGCATTAAAAGTGGTATCTGGCAAGCTGGCGGATTTTTCAACGGAGAACAGCGAGAGTGTCAATCGGCAGCGCGATATTACTCATAGTATTGTACAAACCATTAATGACTTTACGATGTCGAATGCCGATATTGTTGAAAACAGTGCCAGAGCGCAACAGGCAATGGCAAGTGTATCAGAAGCAACGGCAAACGGGCACAAAACCTCAAAACGCTGTGAACAGGAAATGGTCAACCTGGGCGAACAATCTAGCTTGGCGGTGGAATCCATCCATTTACTTTCAAGTGAAATTGAAAGCATTTCGCAGATTTTGTTAACGATTAATGGCATTGCTGAGCAAACCAGCCTGCTTGCGTTAAATGCGGCCATTGAAGCTGCACGTGCCGGAGAGCAAGGGCGCGGTTTTGCCGTCGTTGCTGATGAAGTTCGCAGTTTATCGTCACGTACGCAACAGGCGACGATTGATATTCAGCAAAAAATTGAAGGCCTCGGCAAGGCTGCAGAGTCGGCAGTACTACGTGTTAAACAGTCGAATAGTAATGCAAACCTGAGTATCGATTTGGTAAAAGAGACCGCTGCAGAGCTGGAAAAAGTTCTACAGATTGTCGAAGATGTTAAGTCGCTCAGTAATACGATAGATACGCTTTCTGGGCAACAAAAAAACGCAATTGACGGGATCGAAACCAGTGTAAACACCATTCAGGATATGAGCACAACGGCACTCAATAAAACTCAGGAAGTTACTAATACCACTGATGAGCTGCTAGATACATCCAATAAACTAGCTGCGCTGGTGAGTCGTTTTAAAACGCGTGGGTAATTCCTGCTCAAAACGTATCAGGTAACACAGGCCATGATCAGTTTATACTCCTGTAAAACCGGTATCTGTCTACCCATGGACATAACCTGTGCACAATGTTTTGAAACCTGTGTTCACCCACTGTAGTTGCTTTTGGCTACATTAATGTAGCGTCCTGCACCAGTATTAAATCCCATTATAAGGATGTATATTGAGCAAAAAAAAGCCTGACTCTCTAAAGGTCAGGCTTTTTTTTAAGTTGTTAAAGGAAAAGGTCTCTTTAACCCCCTGGAGTCCCCACAACAGCCAGCAGCACACCCGCAGCAACAGCAGATCCAATTACCCCTGCCACATTCGGTCCCATTGCATGCATCAACAGAAAGTTCTGAGGATTCGCTTCCATACCAACCTTATTGGCTACACGGGCAGCCATTGGTACCGCAGATACCCCGGCAGCACCGATCAATGGATTCACTTCTCCTCCGGTCAGACGATGCATCAATTTACCCATCAATAAGCCAGCGGCAGTACCGATAGAGAAAGCAACGATCCCCAGAAGCAGTATGCCCAGGGTCTCTGGCGAGAGGAATTTAGCTGCCGATAGTTTTGAGCCTACCGATAACCCGAGGAAGATAGTGGTGATGTTTATTAACTCATTCTGCGCGGTATTACTCAGGCGCTCTACTACACCAGATTCTTTTAACAGGTTACCAAAACATAGCATACCGACCAGAGGTGTAGCTGAGGGTAGTAGCAGTATAGTGATGAATAACAATATCAACGGGAATAGTATCTTTTCGGCTTTAGATACATGACGCAGCTGTTTCATCTGTGTCTTACGCTCTGCTTCCGTGGTGAGCAATTTCATGATGGGTGGCTGGATCAGCGGCACCAGTGCCATATAAGAATAGGCCGCTACCGCGATGGCACCCAGTAAATCAGGTGCCAGCTTGGAGGCGAGGAATATCGCGGTTGGCCCGTCTGCGCCACCAATTATGGCTATAGCCGATGCATCAGACATGCTGAATTCGATACCAGGTATAATATTCATCGCAATGGCACCGAACAGAGTAAAGAAGATACCAAACTGTGCAGCAGCGCCCAGGAACATCAGGCTGGGCCTTGCCAGCAAAGGCCCGAAGTCGGTCATAGCGCCGACACCCATGAAGATGAGCAGCGGGAACATGCCGGTTTCTATACCCATGTGATACAGAATACCCAGCAGGCCATCGGGGCCGCTGATTTCTGCCACGGGGATATTCGCCAGTATGCCGCCAAAACCGATAGGCAGTAGTAATAAGGGTTCAAATCCCTTTTTGATTGCCAGGTAAATCAACAGGCAACCCACCATCATCATGATGACCTGACCTATGGTGAAGTTGTATAGTCCGGTTGATTCCCACAGTTGAATTAATCCACTAGTCATATTTGCTGCCCTAACCTAGTGAAATCAAAGGCTGGTTAACTGCAATCGCGTCGCCTTTATTCACATTTACCGACAGTACTTTACCATCAGATTTGGCGCGTATTTCGGTTTCCATCTTCATCGCTTCGATGATGATGACAGGTTGATTGGCTGTAACAGAGTCACCAACATTGACCAGAATATCGATCACGCTACCCGCCATCGGTGCCACGACTTCTTCTGATGCTCCTGAAGCAGCAGGTGCGGCTGCTGGAGCACTTGCTGCAGGTTGTACGCCGGTGACCGCGCCACCCGCAGAAACCACAACATCATAGCTGGTTCCGTTAACGCTAACCTGATATTGCTCCGGGCCACCAGCTGGCGCTGCTGCGGCTACAGGTGCAGCAGGAGCAGGTTCATTACCAGGAGCAGGTTCAAACGCATCTGGGTTGTTGCGGTTCTTCAGGAAGTTGAGGCCAACCTGTGGGAACTGGGCGTAGATTAGTACATCGTCGATTTCATGCTCACCTGCAACCAGATTCTCTTCCCTGGCCAGCTTACGGAATTCATCGGTTAGCTTATCCATCTCGGCTTCGATCAGGTCGGCAGGACGGCAGGTAATCACTTCACCACCATCTTCAAGTACTCGCTTTTGCAGAGCGTCATCAACAGGGGCTGCCGTAGCGCCGTAATCACCGCGTAATACACCAGCGGTTTCCTTGGTGATTGATTTGTAACGTTCACCCGACAGTACATTGATAACAGACTGGGTGCCGACGATTTGAGAGGTAGGGGTTACCAGCGGAATGTAACCCAGATCTTTACGGACCCTGGGGATTTCATTCAGTACTTCGTCCAGACGGTCGGTAGCACCCTGATCACGTAACTGGCTTTCCAGATTGGTGAGCATGCCACCTGGAACCTGAGCGACCAGGATGCGTGAATCTGTACCCTTGAGAGCACCTTCGAATTTGGCGTATTTTTTACGAACTTCGCGGAAGTAAGCGGCAATCTCTTCAAGTTTTTCTACATCCAGGCCGCTGTCGTATTCGGTGCCTTCAAAGATGGCGACCATAGATTCGGTAGGTGAATGTCCATAGGTCATACTCATGCTGGATATAGTGGTATCGATAACGTCACAACCGGCTTCAACCGCTTTAAACAGGGTAGCAATGGATAAGCCAGTGGTTGCATGACAATGCACAGCAATGGGCAGATCGACAACTTTCTTGATCTCGGTAATCAGCTCTTCAGCGGTATAGGGCTTGAGCAGGCCGGCCATATCCTTGATGCAGAGAGAGTTACAGCCCATATCTTCAATCTGTTTGGCCATTTCAACCCATTTTTCCAGCGTATGTACCGGGCTTAAGGTGTACGAAATGGTGCCCTGAGCATGTTTGCCGACATCTAAAGTGGCCTTTACTGCAGTCTTCAGGTTACGCATATCGTTCATGGCGTCGAAGATACGGAATACATCCATGCCATTTGCCGCGCAACGTTCGACGAATTTTTCGATCACGTCATCGGCATAATGACGGTAGCCCAGGCCATTTTGACCACGTAGTAACATTTGCTGCGGAGTATTCGGCATGGCAGCCTTTAGCTGACGCAGACGTTCCCAGGGGTCTTCTCCAAGAAAACGAATGCAGGCATCAAAGGTCGCGCCACCCCATGTTTCCAGTGACCAGAAGCCGATTTTATCGAGTTGCTCGGCAATAGGTAACATATCTTCTATGCGCATACGGGTGGCGAATAGTGATTGGTGGCCATCGCGTAAAACGTTATCGGTAATTTTTATTGATTTGCTCATGGTGTTGTTCCGCTTGTATAGCTGTTAATCGGGCTGTTAATCGGAGGGATTGCGTTTTTTGAAGGCATTGATCGCTGTGCTGATGACAGCAATTAGCTCTTTATAATCAGTTTGATTGTTAGTGGTACCTCCGGTGTTAGGTCTTCCGAAATTTTGATCAACTACTTCTTCTGGTAGTAATTTGCTGACTGTACTAATCAGGAAAATGAGTATCCCCAGAATAATAAATACCGAGCCCATGCCGATGAATAGCAGCTGAAGACTCTCGATCATAAGCGTTTGTATGTTATCCATAATTTAATAACCCTGGGTAAATTGTCAGATTTCAGTCCGTCGGTTAGCCTAAATAAACCTATGCTGCAGCGCAACACGAATTCGGCGCTTACTATATCATTTTTTCAATACCTAGAGTTAATGGCACCCTGTAGTGATTGAAAAGACCTGCACTAAACACGCTAAAGGGCTTATAAAGCAAAATAATAATGGTAATATTGAATATTGAAATTACAAATCATTGTGTAAGCGCTTTAGGTATGGGTTACTGAGATTGCTCGGTTAATATGTTTGCCTCAAAATTACAAAGTCTCCTTGAAGTAGGCGCTTTGGCATAAAGTTTAAGACGTAGAAAACTTATCGATTAAATAAAAAATCACTCTTAGGAGAGGAACATCATGTCAGAAGATCAAATCTACCCAGTCCCTGCGGAGTTTGCTGCACAGGCGAATGTGAGTCAGCAACAGTATGAAACGATGTATCGTCAATCAATGGATGATCCAGATACTTTCTGGGCAGAGCAGGCTGATCAATACCTCAGCTGGTCAAAAAAATGGGACAAGGTTCAGGAGTGGAGCTTCGATAGAGCAGATTTGGGGATAAAATGGTTTCTCGGTGGTAAATTAAATGTTTCCTACAACTGCCTTGATCGTCATCTGGAAACCCGTGGTGATCAGGTCGCCATTATCTGGGAAGGCGATGACCCGAGTGAGGACAGGAAAATCACCTACCGTGAATTACATGCCGAGGTGTGCAAGTTTTCCAATGTATTAAAATCACGTGGCGTGCAAAAAGGAGACAGGGTTTCCATCTATATGCCGATGATCCCCGAAGCAGCTGTAGCAATGCTTGCCTGCACCCGTATAGGTGCTATGCATTCTATTGTTTTTGGCGGATTCTCTCCTGATGCACTGAAAGACAGAATTCAGGATTCTGACTGCAAAGTGGTAATTACCTCTGATCAATCTATGCGCGGCGGTAAACGCGTCCCCTTAAAAGCGAATGCCGATGAGGCAATTGCAAATTGCCCTAACGTAAATACTTGTCTGGTGGTCAAGCGTGGTGGCGATCCTGTAGAGTGGAATGACAAAGTGGATGTCTGGTATCACGAAGCAATGGCTGATGCCTCAGCAGAATGTGAACCAGAAGAAATGGATGCTGATGATCCGCTATTCATCCTGTATACCTCGGGTTCAACTGGCAAGCCCAAGGGTGTGTTACATACTACTGGTGGTTATCTGCTGCAGTGCGCAATGACACATAAACTGGTGTTCGATTACAAAGACGGTGAGGTTTACTGGTGTACTGCAGATATCGGCTGGGTAACCGGCCACAGCTATATTGTGTATGGACCTTTAGCCAATGGCGCAACCACACTTATGTTTGAAGGTGTTCCAACCTATCCCGATATCTCACGTTTCTGGCAGGTTTGTGATAAGCATAATGTGGCTACTTTCTATACAGCACCCACTGCGATTCGTTCATTGATGGGTGCTGGCGACGAGCCGGTTAAAAAGACCAAACGTAGTGCTTTACGTTTACTCGGCACGGTGGGCGAACCCATCAATCCCGAAGCCTGGGATTGGTACTATCGCGTGGTCGGCGACAGCCGTTGCCCTATAGTCGACACCTGGTGGCAAACCGAAACTGGCGCACATATGCTAACCCCATTACCGGGTGCAACCCCACTTAAGCCGGGTTCAGCTACCTTCCCCTTCTTTGGTGTAGAACCAGTATTGCTGGATGATGAGGGCTATGAGATTGATGGAAATCCTGCGCAGGGCAATCTGGCCATCAAACGTCCATGGCCTTCCATGATGCGTTCAGTGTATGGTGATCATCAGCGTTTTTTTGATACCTATTTTGCCATGTTCAAAGGCTATTATTTTACCGGTGACGGTGCCAAGCGTGATGCAGATGGTTACTACTGGATTACTGGCCGGGTAGATGACGTTTTGAATATTTCCGGTCATCGTCTTGGAACTGCCGAAATCGAATCCGCACTGGTATTACACGAAAACATAGCTGAGGCGGCGGTAGTCGGTTATCCGCATGATTTAACCGGACAGGGTATCTATGCCTATGTCACACCGATGTCAGGCGTAGAGCCTACGGACGAATTAAAAGCCGAACTGATCGCTCTGGTACGTAAAGAGATTGGACCTATTGCTAAAATAAATATCATTCAATGGTCACCCGGTTTACCGAAAACACGCTCTGGAAAGATCATGCGTCGAATTTTGCGTAAGATAGCGGCCAACGAAATCGATGCTCTGGGCGATACCTCTACTCTGGCTGATCCGACGGTAGTTGAAAACCTGATCGGTAATCGAGAAAACCGTTAGACTATAAACAGTTGGTATAACCACAGCTACTCAGGCATCTCCTGAGTAGCTGGCCTTTAGGACAATGGATAATCAATGACTACTTTAGCTTTTGATGTTTATGGCACCCTGATCAATACCTATGGTATGGTCGATCTGTTACAACGGTATATCGGCGAGCAAAAAGCGATGCCATTCGCAACCATGTGGCGCGACAAACAGCTGGAATATTCATTCCGCCGTAGCATGATGAATCGCTACGAACCTTTCTATACCTGTACTTCTAACGCACTGGATTATTGCATTACTGCTTTTGAAGTAGAAATCACTCCTGACCAGCACTTTAGTCTGATAAAAAAATATCAAAATTTACCCGTGTTTAAAGATGTGGTCGCCTGCCTTAGCTCATTAAGCGAACGCAGCGATCTAAATCTATATGCATTTACCAATGGCCCACTTGAAGATATCGAAAAACTGTTTGAAGATGATGGAATTAATCAATATTTCAAAGACATAGTCAGCACAGATGAGATACGTAAATACAAACCTGATCCTGAAGTTTATCAACATTTTCTAAAGCGTAGCGGCAGCAAAGCTAACGAAGCCTGGCTGATATCAGGCAATGCATTTGATGTTATGGGTGCAGGTAATGCCGGTCTGAATAGCGTATGGGTTAAACGTACTGCACAACAGATAATGGATAGCTGGGGCACCCATCCGACGCAGGTTATTCATTCTTTATCAGAGCTTGAAGCCCTGTTTTAACTTTTACTATCACTCTCCACTTATTTTTTTAACAAGACCTGAGCAGTATCGTAAGACTTATGACACCCCCATAAAACCAGATGGAGCTATTCGTAGGGATCGCTAAATCAGTGGATACCAGTCGCTCAAAAAGCTTAAATAAATAAGTATTGCGCCCCCAGAACAAGAGTTTAGCTCTTGGCCTGGGCACCAGGGCAGCCAGCTTGCCAATCAAGTCCAGTGGTTCGAATATGTCATGGGTCGCACCGTCGTTGTAAGGTGTTTTGAGCTTATAGGGGATATTACCGATCTCGTGATATAGCAACAAAGCCGCACCAGCTTTTGCAGCTCCAACGCTGCGCCGTTACACCGGCATGCAGGCTAAATCCAGACTCTTTCGCCACCCGGGCAAATCGATCATCCTCTTCCCAGGATGGTAGAGTCTACAACCTGAACACCTTCCGTCCCTGTTGTGGTCCAACCGTGATGCGGTAGCTAACTGAGTAACCAGTACCTGTTGCATCGGCTCTTCATCACCCTCCAGATTCAGGTAACTGTTCTCTTCATCTCTTTCAAGAATTCCCTTTCGCTCCAGAATTATGGCAATTCGATGGCTGATCGTATGAACTAGATCTGTCAATTCCTGTTGGCTGGGTGGTATCGTTTACTGGAATCGTATTTTGTCGTATTTGTTTTTGGTGTAAACGCCATCCAGAAACAGCATGTGGAAATGGTCCGGTAAACTCTACCCATCAGTTCCGTGCAGCAGGCGAACAGAACCATAGGTTGTTGGAATTAAGGGTTGACATACGATCTTTTAATCGTAATATAACGATCATTATGGGACGCTCAAAGAAACAGGCTTTTACCGACCAGCAGAACCGCCTCGCGGATCTGACCAGGGCTTTAGGTCATCCCGCTCGTATTGCCATTCTGGAATATTTGGCCAAAAGCGATGCCTGTATGTGTGGTGACATTGTTCAAGAATTGCCCCTTTCGCAATCGACTGTCTCGCAGCATCTGCGCGAACTAAAAGAGGCCGGATTGATTAAAGGTAATATTGAGGGTACCAGGGTGTGCTATTGCATCAACAACAAAGCACTAGATAAAGCACTAAAAATGATCAGCAACTTCTTCACCACCAAACGCTGCTGTTAAAAATTTTTTGGCCTAAATAATCGTAATATTACGATTTAATAAGAGGAGAAAAGCAATGACTGAAGCAAACAAATTGAAGCAAATGGTAAAAGAGAAATACGGCGCCATCGCCCAACAGTCGAAGACTGATAACGAAACATCCTGCTGTGGCTGTGGCTGCTCTACTATTGACTACACAGTGATGGCAGACAACTACACTGAACTGTCCGGATATGTGGAAGATGCCGATTTAGGACTCGGCTGCGGTCTGCCCACTGAATTCGCACAGATGAAAGCAGGCGATACCATAGTCGACCTGGGCTCTGGTGCCGGTAACGATGCCTTTGTTGCACGCTCTATTGTAGGGGATACTGGTAGAGTAATTGGCATCGACATGACCCCGGAGATGATCGACAAAGCGCGGGCCAATGCTGAAAAAATGAAATTCGACAATGTCGAATTCCGCACTGGTGATATCGAGGCCATACCGATAGACGACAAAAGCGTAGACGTTGTCGTCAGTAACTGCGTTATGAATCTAGTGCCGAATAAAACACAGGCATTTGCTGAGACTTTTCGCATCCTTAAGCCTGGTGGCCACTTCTCCATCTCCGACATCGTACTGGAAGGTAAACTGCCTGAAAGCGTTCGTAAAAGCGCCGAAATGTATGCAGGTTGTGTTTCAGGCGCGGAACAGATGACTGACTACCTGGATACAATTAAAAAAGCCGGGTTCGTCAATTTGACAGTGCAGAAGAAAAAAGCGATTACCCTGCCCGATGAGATACTGCTGGAGTACCTGACAAAAGATGAGATCGATTTGGCACGGGAACAGGGCGCAGGTATTTACAGCATCACTGTCTATGCAGATAAACCAGCTGTCTGAAAAACAGAGAAGTGGCTGATGTCCAGCCATCAGCCTAAAAAACAGGCAAGAGAAAAGGAGGAAAGAATGAAAGACGAAATAAAGGCCAGCGCAGAAGGCCATTTCCAAAACGGCTTGATGTGCGCCGAAAGTGTCGTAGTGACACTCACAAAGGCGCACGGTATCGAGTCAGAGTTACTACCCAAAGCGGCAACAGCGTTCTGCGGTGGTATGTCACGCACCTGCGGTACATGCGGAGCACTGACAGGGGCGGTCATGGGCATCAGCGCCATTCTAGGCAGAGAAGGTGCTGGTGAATCCTATGATGCACCATTCCAGGTTGCAGGCACTGTCATAAAAAAATTTGAAGAGGAGTTTGGTACCCGCAACTGTAATGAGCTTTTGGGTTGCGATCTTGGCACAGCTGAAGGCCAAAATATATTCAAAGAAAATAGACTGTACGAGAGATGCCTCAACTACACGGGCAGGGCGGCTGAACTTGCTGAAGAAATACTCAAAGAAACAAACGGTTTACCTGACAAAGGATTTCGAAAGCCCGTTTAAATCTCTGGTAGGTAGCGCGTATAAAATCAGACAAGCCTGTGAGCAAATGGGGAAAAACTGGGTACACGGTGTGAAGCGCTGCGCTGAAGTTTTTCCCGACACCTAACCTTTACCCATCTTTCAATTGAACTCAATTCAGTCTGATAGCAAAGATTGCAGCCTTACTTTGTTCTGAAAAACCCGTCAAAATGAAAGCAACCGATACAAGCTGTATAAATCAGTATTCAGGTTAGAACTTCCTATCCGTTTGACTGAATCAACATCTCAATCACAGAGCTTTAATAGCATTTCTGATTAATTGGTGCCTTAGTTTGCTAATTTGTTTTGAACCTGGGTTATTTGGGCCTGCCCAGCCGTTTTTTTATAAGCTCATTTGCTACAATTCTGTTGATCACGCCATGACCATGTTTGTTATAGCAGTTTAAAGCACTGTTGATAGTTTCTGCTAAGGGACGAGAAGTTTGAATCCCCAGAGCGGAGTTGTGTTTTGCACCAATCTATATTTTTCTGTAGACTAATTCGGTACATTATTTAAGTATTTTTTTAACCCAAAAAAGATACCTTTTGTTGCGGTATTTTATTTCCATTCAGGGAGTTTAGCCGTGTCGGATATTCTGCATAAAACCATTGCTCGCTTTGAAATTAAGGATCTGATTGGTGAAGGAGCCATGGCAAAAGTGTACCGGGCATACGATCCTGAAATCGATCGTTCGGTGGCATTTAAAGTGCTGAAAGACGATTTCTGTGTCGATGAAGAGTACCTCAGACGTTTTCTGCGTGAAGCCAAAGCCGCCGGGGCATTATCCCATTCTAATATTGTTACCGTATTTGATGTAGGTAAGATTGATAAATCTCCTTATATGATGATGGAGTTGCTGGAAGGGAGGAATCTTGGCGACCTGCTGAAAGAGAAAAAGCGCCTGTCCATCAAGGAAACCCTGATTATCGGTATCCAGTTAGCCAAAGCACTTAATTACGCCCATGAAGCCGGAGTTGTACACCGGGACATCAAGCCAGACAATATTATTGTGCTGCCCGATGGGGAAAGTATCAAAGTCGCTGATTTTGGTATAGCCCGCATTAATGAAAGTGATGAGATACTGAAAACCCAGGTAGGTTCAGTGTTAGGGACGCCTCGATATATGTCGCCAGAGCAAGCACTCGGAGAGACGGTTGATGGTCGGTCAGATCTGTTTTCGGTGGGGGTAATCCTGTATGAAATGCTTAGTGGGGTGAAAGCTTTTGACGGCGCCAGTATGGGTACGTTGATGACCCAGATCACCCAGAAACAACCCCAATCTTTGAAGCAACTGTGCCCCGGTCTACCGGCCGGATTGCGCCAAACGGTGTACAAGTTATTGCAAAAAAAACCGGAGCGTCGCTTTCAAACCGGCGCTCAGTTAGCCGCCGCACTGACCAAAGAACTGGCCTCGGTGCGGGAGCAGGAAGAAGAACAGCGCAAGCATAAATATGTGCCGTTAAAAGTTCGCTTGTCAATTTATATGGGGGCCATTGTAACCGTCATCTTACTCATCAGCATGATGATCGTGTTCCATATTCAGAGCCATTCAATGACGGTACAGGTTGTTGATGCCGGGGAGTCTTTTGCCAAATTTATCGCCACAGAAACTGCGGTGCCACTGCTTAGTGAGGACTGGATTATCCTGGAAACCTTTATCAATGAAGCCGGCAACCGGGAGACTTTCAGTTATCTGGTCGTGACTGATCGTAACGGTATTGTCCGTGGTGCTA
>JBNKMF010000008.1:84214-85491 GCA_050292965.1 Gammaproteobacteria bacterium
TGATGGATGGAAACTGGGATACCCGTATCTCATTATCCCGGGATGATGAGATTGGCCAACTCTTTCTGACATTCAATAACATGGCCAATGTAGTACAAAAGCACAACCTGGCTGAACCCCCGTCTCGGGCTCCTGATGAAAACCAACCTGCGACTAAACCGTTGCAGGCGAACAAACGTCCGGTGGCGAAACGCAAAATGAAGACAGTTGGCAGAGATGTCGATGTTAGTGGCTATGACCAAACCATTATTCCTGTGACTGTAATTAAAAGTGGGCCTGTAGATCTGGATGAAAGTCAGGACGAAACCATTATTACACTCTCTTCAACTGCAGCGAAGTCCAGTAATGACTAACTATGTTTTAGTCATAGCAGGCTTGATGCTGATACTGTCCGGTTGCAGTTCACAGCCGCGGTCGGTGATAGCCAGTAATAGCCAATTTATGTTGGTACAGGCCCGTCAGAATGATAGCTATCAGGCCATTGCTGCCAGGTACCTTGGCAGCCGCGCTGATGCCTCGATTATTCAGCGCTATAATCCGGGACTGACCTTATCGGCCGGTGCCGTGATCGCTATCCCCCGAGGTAACCCAAATCCCAGCGGGGTCTACAGCAACGGCTATCAAATGGTGCCGATCTTGTGCTATCACCAGTTTACCCGACAAGCCCATGACAGCAATTCCATGGTGGTACCAGTTCAGCATTTTCGCCAGCAAATGACCTATCTCAAAGAATCGGGCTATAAAGTGATTCCCCTGACCGACATTAGTTTATTTTTAGCCGGTAAAAAGCCGCTACCAGACAAGTCTGTGGTGTTGACCGTAGACGATGGACATAAAAGCTTTATGACCGTGGCGTACCCGATACTAAAAAAGTACGGATTTCCGGCGACACTGTTTGTTTATCCGGATTTTATTGGCGCAGGAATTGCCCTGAATTGGGATGATGTTAAAAAGCTGGATAACGATCCACTGATCAGTATTCAATCCCATTCTAAAACCCATGGCAGCATGGCAAGAAAGCCAACCGGTGAAACGATGTCCCAGTACCTGGCCAGACTAAAAACGGAAGTGCAGACCACGGATCAGATTTTTATCCGAAGATTAGGCCATGGCGCGAAGATTTTTGCCTATCCCTATGGAAATTCAAGTCCACAGGCCATTGCGCTACTGGAGAAAAATCACTATCAGCTGGGATTAACGGTTAACAAAGGCAGCGTAGCAACCTTTTCTCCGCCTTTTTTGCTTCATCGCACTATGATTTATGGGGCCGATAGTCT
>JBNKMF010000008.1:85497-86696 GCA_050292965.1 Gammaproteobacteria bacterium
TTAACGGTTAACAAAGGCAGCGTAGCAACCTTTTCTCCGCCTTTTTTGCTTCATCGCACTATGATTTATGGGGCCGATAGTCTAGACATATTCAAACGCCAGTTACGCATCTTTACCAAGGCTGATTTGCGATGATCAAGGGGGCGGTGTTAAGTCTGCTAGCGTTACTGTTATTGGGGTGTCAAAGCATGCTTGCTGACCCGCAAAACAGTCTGGCACAGCGTCGTCACATTGCATTGCAACTGGAGCAACAAAAGCATCTGGCTGAGGCTTTGACTCAGTGGAAAATTATTGCCCTGGCTGCACCGGATGAACAGACTGACCAACATATCAGTCAGCTTGAAAAAACAATCCAACACCAGCTGGCATTGCTGCATCGCCAGGCCAGGGCAACTAGGTTGACTGACTACCAGAAACAACAGATAAACTTAAAAATTCTGGCCCTTGATCCGGCGGATAAAACTGCCTTTATTGCGATGCAGGATGTCAGAGTTAAGCGGGCGGAAGATGCGGCGAACCAAAAGGTCGCCAATATCAATCGCGCCTATATGGACAATCAGCATAAGGCCGATTTGGCTATTCAGGACAGTCATTTTACCCAACAAGCTAGTGACAAGTTAGCTAAGCAGGATTACCAGTCGTTGCTGGATTTGGCTCAGCAGTGGCTGCAACTGCAGCCGGACAATAAAGATGCCAAACAATATTGTTTTACTGCACTGCAGCAGTTAGGTCAGCGCTTAGTGCAACAACATAAACTTGAACAGGGACTGACCTATTGGCAACGGGCGGAAGGATTTGATTTGGCAGATAAAAATCAGTTGAGTGGTCAGTTGATGAAGCTTAAACAGCAATTGTCCAATCAGTATTATACCGAGGCAATGGCGGTGCTGCGATCCAATATCGACCAATCGGTGCAGCTGCTACAGCGCAGTGTCAGCTATAATCCTGCCAATCAGCGAGCTGCTGCACAACTGCATAAAGCCCGAATTATGCAGCAAAACCTTCGCCGTATCAGCAGTCAGTAATCACCTTTATTGTTTGATTTTCTGTAGTTTGGCTTTTAATTCTAACGCCTGTTCCCGATACAGTTTGGCGCTGGAAAAATTCGGGTCAATTTCCAGCACCTTATCCCATTTGGTAATGGCAATATCCAATTGCTGGCGACGAAATGCTGATGAGGCCTCGCGGTGATATTTATT
>JBNKMF010000008.1:86706-89805 GCA_050292965.1 Gammaproteobacteria bacterium
ACCTTATCCCATTTGGTAATGGCAATATCCAATTGCTGGCGACGAAATGCTGATGAGGCCTCGCGGTGATATTTATCCGCTAACTGTTTCTGTAATTGGCGATAATCTCTACCAATTTCTTCATCTTTTGGTGCCAGTTGCTGAGCTTTTTTAAGATGTTCAAAGGCACTCATATCCTGATTGTCCTGTAACTCCAGTGCGGCTACCTGCGCATAGTCGGCGGCGGCCCGGGCTGGCAGTTTGGCGTGTTGTTGATTAGCGTCACCCAGTAATGCGGTGATGGCTGGCTGACGGGATTCCTCGGTTAGCTCACCAAACGCCTGAAGAGCATTTAAGTCACTCATGGCGGCAGCATAGTCGCCTTTTTTATTATGGTTGGTGATACTGGCGATTAATTCATCCGGTGTGGCTTGAATGTCAGCAGAAGCATTGGGTGTTTCCTGCAGGATTGCTTGCGGAGTCGGTTTAATTGCCTGCTTGGTCATCACTGCCGGTTGGGAGGGGCCTGGTTGCGAGTCGGCTGCCTGCTTGATCGCTACCACCGGTTGGGAAGGGCCTGGTTTCAAGTCAGCTGCCTGCTTGATCGCTACCACCGGTTGGGAAGGGCCTGGTTTCGAGTCAGCTGCCTGCTTAATCGCTACCACCGGTTGGGAGGGGCCTGGTTTCGAGTCAGCTGCCTGCTTGATCGCTACCACCGGTTGGGAGGGACCTGGTTTCGAGTCAGCTGCCTGCTTGTTAGCCAACAGGTGTTGGCGGACGTTACTGGCCTGTTTGGTATGTGGAATCTTAATGGTTTGACCAATATTGACCCGGCTGGGATCATCAATGCCATTATATTTGGCTAATGCATAGAATTTAAGGGTGGAGCCCAGATACTGGTGCGCCAATGTAGACAGACTTTGTCCTGATGTCAGTTGAACATCGAAGGACTGTTCGGGAAAATAGCGGTTGCCAGGCGTATTGATTTGCCGCAACAAGTCTTCAGCACTGCTGCTCTGCGGAATGGCTTTCAGATAAGCATGTAATTCAGCCCTGGCTTCGCTGGCTTTACCGGTTGCCAGAAATTGTAATGCTTTGGCAAAGCGCTGGCGCGGGGTTAAACCGGGCTGTACCTGATATTGACTGGCCGCAACGTTGGATTTGTCGACGGCGGTGGAGGGCTTGGGCGTCATTTTACAGCCCAAAAGCAAACTAATCATTATGGCTGGCAACACAAGCCCGATAATGCTATCCCTGATGTTGTTCATATTCCGCCTCTACCCTAGTAGTCTTACAGAGTGTCTGTAGTTTACATCGATATTATTGTCATGACGTTGCCATTGGTACAGGACAATCGATTATCGTAACATAACCTGTTCAAAATAGTGGCACAATGGACAAAATGTTGAATGAATTAATGTAAAATCTGTCTTTCAGCAAAGTATTGCACCAGGCCATATTGAGCGCTGATAAGCAGATTGACCATCACGCTGCAAGTCCTGGTGGCTATCATTGACCACCCGGTTTATGGCATCATGCCAGCACCTGTTGAATGCTTGTCTGCAGTTTTATCATCACTGTTGAGTTTAGGAATCCGTATCCCCCATGGCCAGCAAAAAATCCCGAGGTAAACGCCTCATCCCATTTATGATGCTTGCGCTTGTTGAAAGGCAAGCAGTAAACCTAAGCTCATGAAAAGACTGAAGATACAACTGGTAAGTAATTCATATTAAACTAAAAAGTTGATTCATATCGAAACATTATGCGGAGCAAGAATGCAAGTATGCGGGCAATATTGGAGATATATTTTTTATTAGTTTTACACTAACATATTTTTCACTAAGTATAATATTTCATGTAGGAAAATATCAAGTTTAGTAAAATTAACTGTACGAGAAAATCTTGCTAATTCCCACATAGCGGACATTCGTGATTCTGGCTGGTTTGGCTGCTATCGACCCAAAGCGGTCATTTAGGAAACAGAACTATGGACTGCAATACTTAAAAAATCTTGACCAAAAATCAATTATATGACCCTCAGCCCCCACTGTTCATTGCGAAAACCCAAAGGACATAAACTTCGCGCGGCAGGAGTGCTACAGGGAGGTAGCGTTTACGAAACTAAGGGATGTAATCTCTTTCAAATCTAGCACCTGCCCGAAATATTGTTTCACACGCCTTAGCTTTCCTTGCTCCGTAGTGTCTTTCTAGCAGGCGTGCGAGTCACTTCTTTTCAACAGCTAAAAGAAGTGACCACAAAATTGACAGGATCAATTTTGAACAGCTGTGCTGGCTTGAAGGGGGGTTAAAAAGAATTGAAAAACAAACCAGAGATTTCAAGCAGGGCTTGAAATCTTAATAAGGAGAAAAATATGTATTTTTGTTCTGTGATTCCCTGGGTGTTAAATATAAGGCAGCAGAAACAACACTCGAACTTATAGGCGCCATTAGTTGCTAGTTGATTTGACTGATGCCGATCTATTTCTGCCAATTGGAAGCTTCAATTGACCCTATTGATTCCTTTCCCCTGTCAACGCTTAACCTAATCCTTACCAGATAGCGGACTTTCACTGCCAATCTTTTGCCGATTTATCTCGGCGCACTGGGTGTCCATAAAGATTTTGTTTACGTAGCAACTTAAAATCTCAATCGCATATCAATTTCTTAGCAATAAACTTGGATATGGCAGTTGGGTGGTTATCGATTAGGTTACTTGTTCGTGATTCCGTATCTACTGTTGTACCGCCCCGATCACCTCTTAGGATTTTTTCCTTGTTTCTTCCAGTGCTTTATATGCGGCCTTTTGCATAACAAGTCTCACACGTTCTGGATCTGTCTCAATGGGTAATGGGGTAAACTGCTTTTCTTTTTCAGTAAATACTTTTGCTTTGCTTTCTTCTTTAGTCTTCGTCATGAGGATCTTTCTCCCAGGTCATATTTCCATGTTTGTCTGATTTTCCACTGGCAAGTTGTTCTGGTTCTTTGGTTCCTTTCGTCGCGCGCATTTCTGCTGCAGCTAATCTGGCTGAAGCTTTCATTTTATCTAGTAAAGACTTTTGCTTTAGCTTCTCTTCTTGTTTAGATTTAATTTTGGATATTGTCATGTTTAAATCATCCTGG
>JBNKMF010000009.1:0-44763 GCA_050292965.1 Gammaproteobacteria bacterium
CCCTGACTCGGTAACCTGTTTATGCCAATTGCAGTTACATCTGGCTGAATTCGAGCAACAGCAACTATGCCGCAAGATCGAGCGCTATCAACCCCAGGCGGCTCACCTGTCTTCCCCGCCACCGTTTCTAAGTACTGCGGATATCGACATTCTGCGCAATTGGCCTGACCTCAATTCTGCCAATATCAAAACCGAACATTTATCTGCGCTGCTTGGCGCAATCGTGCAAACTGAACGCTGTTTTATTGATGAAGGTAGCGGACGCTGGCGACCTCTGTGCCGTTTTGAACCACAGGCTCAAAACGTGGCGCTGCAATGGCAGATTACGCCCTGGGGTGAGCACCGTCTGTACTGGCAATCGGGAAGCGGCAGGCTGTATTTCTGGCTGGCGACGCAGTTATTTGAATTTGATAGCTCAGCCCAATGCCTGACAGCGCTGAGCTGTGACTTTAACGATGATATCTTCTCCCTGCTGCAACAATGGCAATGCATACCCGTCAACCGAATAGAGGCCTTCGCGGCCGAGCATCAACGCTGGTCCAGAGCGGGACTACCCGCACTGCTTGAACCAGAATGTATCGAGGCGATCCCCCTTATCACCCCAGTGTTACATTTCTCCACCCATCTTTTTGATAGCGTAACCCTGGCCTTCCGCTATTGCTGCGATAGCTTTTGCGCCAACTTCGATGCCTGTCATGAAGATGAACTGGGCGTTTGGGATGGCGCCGTGTTGCACCGGGTCAGGCGTGATCACCAGGTCGAACAGAACGCCCGTGCATTGCTGGAATCCTTTCTCGATGGCTTTCAACAAACCAGCGACAGCAGCTGGCATAGCGATGATATAGAGCTCTGGCACCGACTGCTGGGTGGTGACCAGGTGAGCTTGCGCGAGGCTGGATTTCGCTTCCTGTTTGAGCCCGGTTTCTCTCACCCGTTACTCACCGCGCAGGCCTGGCAGGCCAGGGTATCGGAACAGGATGATGGGCAGTGGCAACTCGCGCTACAACTGTCCTTTAGCAGTGGTCCAACAGCGTGGACTCTCGATTTACTGCCCTTGCTGGGCCGTCTTGATGAGCTGGCTGTCGAAACCTCGCAACACTACATCAGCCTGAGCCTCGGGGATGGCTATCAACTATTGCTGCCACGGCAGCAACTCAGCCTGTTGCGTGATGAATTACCGGATATCCCCAACACCTCGAGGCGAGCGCCATTGACCTTTCCGGCGAGCCAGTTGAGTCGTTTACAGAGCTTCGCCGCAGCCCTGCCAGAGCACAGCCAATGGCACGATGACGACGGTCTGTTGCAGCGCGCCGGGCGTCTGCGCCAGGAGCTGTCCACACAGCCCTTGTCTCTGGACGGCCTGCGAGCCTCGCTACGTTCTTATCAGCAACATGGTGTGTGCTGGTTGCAGCATATCAAGCGTCAGGGAAGCAATGGCTTGCTGGCCGATGATATGGGCCTCGGCAAAACCCTGCAAACCATCGCCCACCTGTGGCTGGAAAAGCAATCCGGCGCGCTTGACCGTCCTGCCCTGATCGTCGCCCCTTCTAGCCTGCTGCATAACTGGGCCGATGAACTGCAGCGCTTCACACCGCAGCTTCGCGTGCAATGTCTGCAAGGCAGCCAACGACATGCGCTGTGGTCCGGGCTAGGCGATATGGATATTCTCATCACCAGCTATGCGCTGCTCAAGCGTGATCTTGATCAATGGCGCCTGCAATCTCTAAGCTGGCTGGTTCTTGACGAAGCGCAACAAATCAAGAATCCCGCCACCCGCATCAGCCGCGCGGTAAGAGAAATTACCAGCGACTACCGCCTTTGTCTATCCGGTACACCAATGGAAAATCATCTGGGCGAGCTATGGTCTCTATTCGATTTTTTAATGCCCGGTTCCCTCGGTTCAGAGCGCAGTTTCAAGCGGCATTTTCGCAAACCCATCGAACAACAGGGAAATCGTGCTCGCTATATACATCTGCTTAGCCGCATCACACCATTCATGCTACGGCGTGGCAAGAATGAGGTGGCAGGTGAACTTCCTCCTAAAACCGAAATTGCCCTCAAGGTACCCATGGATGAAGCGCAGGAGTCACTATATCAATCACTCAAACAGCGTGGTCAGAGCGAACTGAACAACCTGCTGGAACAGAACGACGATCCGGCCCAGCAACGTATTCATGCACTCACCCTGCTGCTCAAACTGCGTCAGGCCTGTTGCGATCCGGCCCTGCTGGGAGAAACTGCAGCATCAGCAAAGCGCCAGCATTGCCTGGAGATGATTGAAGAACTCACCGCCGAAGGCCGATCAGTGCTGGTATTCTCCCAGTTTACCCGCATGCTGGACCTGCTGGCCGATGATCTGCAGCACAAATCCATTCCTTATCTGACCTTAACCGGCACCACCCGCAATCGCGCCGAACAGGTAACAGCTTTTCAAGCAGGCGATGCCCCGGTCTTTCTGATCAGCCTTAAAGCCGGTGGCACCGGCCTTAATCTCACCCGCGCTGATACCGTGATCCATTACGACCCCTGGTGGAACGATGCCGCCCAGCAACAGGCCAGCGACCGCGCACATCGAATCGGGCAGGATAAGCCGGTATTTGTTTACAAACTGATCATCGAAAACAGCATCGAAGAAAAAATCGCCGAACTACAGGCGCATAAAGCGCAGCTAAGCGAGCACATCAACAGCCAGGCTATGCTGCAAAGTGACCGTTTCACCATACAACTGGATGACATACTGGCACTACTTAACGATGAATAACACCCAAACCACCCCCACATTGAACCTGAACACTCTGGAACACTGGCTTGGTCGTCAGGGCCGCTTTTGCCTGCTCGACTGGTTACTGGCAGAAAGCCTGCTACCTTATGGCGAATACGAACGCTGGCGCTACGCACAAAGGCCTTATCTCATTGATGCCATCGAGCTCGATAGCGAAACCCTGAGCGCATTGCTTGCGAGCACCAGCAAAAGTGCGAACGCGCTCGGTTTACAGGCAGCTCCACAAGTCTACTACGGCTGGCAACAACAGGCAGAGAGCGAGTTACGGCTCGCCGCCGATAAGGATCTGGCTCAGCAACTTGGCCAGCATTGGCAACGCCCACAGGATTTGATGCAGCCGGACCTGTTCATGGATGGAGGCAGCGTCATTTGTGAAAACCAGCTGATCGATGCACTGGCCTCGCGTGATTGGGAGAGCGCCGGGCAACACCTGCAACAAATGAGCAGGCTCAATGCAAGCCACCCTAATCTGGGTGGCTACCAGGACTTACTCAACTACAGCCGACATATGCAGACCAACGCGCATATTAGCTCTGAGCAACTGGATATCGAATGGCAGGGACTGCAACAGGAAATTGTCGGCCTGGCCCGGGAGTTGATGGGGTCTAAAGCCCGTGATTATCTGGCCATGGCCTGGCGGCGTGTTGCTGACAATCTGAGCGAACAGGCGTTCGATTGCGCCCGACCCCATCTTCAACGAGGTATCGCTCTGGCACAGATTCCCGACTGGCAGGCCGCCTATGAGGCGCTGCACAACGAAACACAATGCTTCCAGCAATCATCACTACTGGCAGCACTGATCGAATGCGCGACGCAATTAAAACGCAGCGAACTGTCTCTATTACTCTGGTGTACGTATTTCGAAACCTTTCCAGGCGAGGCAGAAAACAGCATTCAACAAAGCAACGACTACATCGCCACGCTGTGGGAACAATTCTGGCTTTACAACGAAGCCTGGGATCGTACGTTTTTTCCCGCATACCTGTTACTCCGCCAGGCCGGGCTTATTCATCAACTCAATATGATTCCCGCTTTAAAAAGCGAGGTAACAAACGCAGTCATTGCGCTGCTACAGATAAAGCACAACGGTGGCGATGAAATCAGTGCCCGCCAAAGCCTGCAATCCCACAGTAACGAATTACTACAGATGTACTTACAGTCAAACAGATGAATGCCTATTAACCCGGATATCGGCAAGGCATTAAAATGGAAATCAGGCCCTGGCGTATAGCTACGCGGTATACCGTGGTGAAAACCGTGACTACAGCGATAGAATTTCAGCGCTCAACTACAAAAAAACGGGGCGTGTTTTTCTAAGTGTAGTAAGGATTTAGATTTAAGCACCATTCTCAACTCAACGTGGTTAGCATGATCTTTTCACCGGCTTTGAGTTCGCGCACAGTAATACTTTCAGGTGCTTCTTTCCAGGTGGAATCATCTATCCACTCTGGTTTGATTTTAGGCTTGCTTAGTTGAATTAGGTGATCCTTTGGTCCCAGATGTTTTCCTTTCCGAAAACCGGTCACCTGCTTTCTTGATCCTTGTTGCTCCATCAGAATATCGATCCTTTGCTTCAACATCCGGTCAATGAAGAAGTAAGTGGGAAAGTAGGCGTCACCCAGCAGGATATCCCCGCTATCCAGAGTATCTTCAATCGAGCGCAGTAGTGTCAGCTCATTGGCCCCTTTACCCTTGTAAGGATCTATCGCCGCATTCAATAATGCACCACTGGACAGACAGGTGATCCCCACCAGGC
Organism: Gammaproteobacteria bacterium; assembly: GCA_050292965.1. Taxonomy (GTDB): domain Bacteria; phylum Pseudomonadota; class Gammaproteobacteria; genus JACNJF01. The sequence goes on from JBNKMF010000009.1 coordinate 4,539, forward strand.
GGCAGATGAGGAACACGAGGCCTGCCTTTTGCCGGCCTTGTTGCGGGAACTGCATCTGGTTGGCAGCAGTGTCTGGCATGGTCATGGTCGTACCATCGACCAGACGTACCCGGCGTCCTTGCCAGTGCCAGGCTTCTTTTTCCGGATGAATGCCTCGCAGTGGCGTACGTACCAGGGTATAGTCCAGGCTTGATCTGGAACTCTGAAAGTTTAGATAAGTAATTGTTCCAAAGGTGTTTTTCCTTTTCACTCTGATTCGTTGACAACTCCTTTGCCAGTCGCTTAGTATGACGGATTTGAAAGCAAGGATACCGAACTAGAAGGAATCCTTCTAGTTCCTACTATATCGGATTCCTTCTAGTAAACTGTTATGAGCATAAGAAATGAACAAGGATCTTGAAAACCTAATAAAACAGTTTTATGAAGCTCAATTGGAAGCCGTTGGTATTCTTGAATCTCACTTTCAATCTCCACGCCCTGTCACAATTGATGACTACATTGGCAGGTGCGTTGAAAAAATACAAAAGCTTAATTACGAAGCCAATGGGTATAAAATTAGACCTCATGGCTACGGAATGGAAATTAACACCGGCAGCTTCAAAATAGATTCCGACTTTGGTGAAAATGGTGAAATAAATGGTTTTGATCCTTGGCGTCTCGAAGAATTTGTCAGAGTTAACAATATCAAAACCAAACTAAAATCAGCTGAAAAAATTAAAAGAGCAGTCGCTGATGCAGTTGAAAATAGTGAGATATATAAATCATCCTATATCAACTATTATGTCTGCTCATAACACATATGAGTCATAAAGGGTAGGCAAGCATGAGCAATCCAAAAGGACCGAGTGAAGGAGGCTCAGGTGGCAAGCTGGGTCACTCAAATATGGAGCACTGGGGATATACTGATGAGGTGAAAGAGGCCGCGAAAGTTACTCGTCGAATCGAAGATAAGGTAACAAGCGAATCGGGAACTCGAGATTACACGGAAGAAGAGAGGAGTGATGATTGATCTCACTAAACTTCGAGATCAAAATGAAAATGTAAGGCGATGGGAAATTATAGCGGTATCTAAGGAGGCAGATGCAAACTCAATTGATGTCCTCATTGAAGCCATAGACGCAGAAACGCCTGCAAATATTAGGCATATTGTAAGAGCTCTAGGGAATATTGGGGGAGTTAAAGCTGAAAGAAAACTTCTTGCGCTTGCTTCCACCGAGTCTGGTGAAGCGTTAGGGGATATATTTAAAGCGTTGGGGCAATTAAAGTCCAAACAAGCGATACCAGTTCTTAAGGAACATCATGGAAGTAATATTCAATGGGTATCGCAAAATGTACGCTGGGCACTCAAGCAAATTGAAAAGGACTCATAAAAAGCTCATTCACTCGGAAAAAATAGAGTTGGGCCGCTTCTCTTTGCAGCACTATTTTCCCGGTGATGCGAGGCGTTAAAATTTTAATTATGAAAATACCAATATTTATTGTTTTGATTTTATTTTCTGCTCACACTCAAGCAGAAACAAACCTATGCTCTGGTATCGATATTCAAATCGAGCCTGACATGCAAATACCTGAGGCTGAATTTACTAAAAAAGGAGCACTAAAAGCTCTGGATATTTTAAAAAATGTAGTTGAAAGCGAAGAACAACTAACAGCTAATTATGAATGGATAAATTCCCATAAAATTCTTAGAGGGTATTATTTAAGAAGCAATGCTCTAATTGAATATTCAGGAAAAGATATTTTTTCAAAAATGGCCTCCGGTTCAATAAAAAAATATTGCAACTTTCGATCTAAAGAGGCTTTTTGGTATGACTAATTCTAACAATCTGCAAAGGATTCGCGGTATTGTTGGTGCCGCTTCGGTGAGAGCTGTGGCGCTCACCTTTTAGATGAGGTCAAGATCATATTCCTGTCGAAGCAGGTTCTGAAGAGTATTAATTATTTATTTAACCAGAATGCCGTGTAGCCTCGTTCAAACTCGAATACAAAGGTGTAGTTGTGTCATGTTGACCACTTCATTTTTGTTTCAAAAAAAATGTTGCAGTTTGAAAGTAGTCCAATCTGAATAGTCAGGTTAAAAAGATAAACCACAGTAAGTAAAAACAATAGCGCTGCTGCACAATGTTTTTGTTTCCCTGTGAGGGCGTCAAAGTATTAAAAAAGTGAATGATGACAATGGAAATATATAAGGCTGTGAAAGGTGATGCCGGTTTGATAGCCAGGTTAGTAGGAGAATCGAATAAAGATGTGGCTACCAAGTTTGGTTTGAACATTAAAAACAATCCAAAGCATCCATCTTTCTATACAGCAGATTGGGCAAGATCCGATTTCGAGAGAGGAGAAGAGTATTTTATAGCTCAACAAAATGGAGAGCCCATGGGTTGTGTTGCTTATGAAAGTCCAAATGACTCTTTGTCGTATCTGAATCGGTTGTCGGTTTTACCAAAATATCGAAGAAAAGGTATTGGAGAGATGTTGGTCAGGAAAGTTATTGAATATTCGAATCAACATGGAAAAGAGACGGTTAGTATTGGAATTATTGCTAAATTTACAGAATTGAAAAATTGGTATATCAAGCTGGGTTTTGTTGAAGGAGAAACAAGGGTTTTTAAACATCTTCCTTTTGCGGTTATGTATTTGAGTTACAAAATTAATCGCTAACAAGACGAGTTTAAATGGAAATAGTTAAGTTACTATGCTCTGTTACACAACTTAAATTTTCCAGTGATTTGCAGGTATTATTCAAAGCAAAATTTGTTCAGGTTGTTTTAGTTCAGTACAGCAATCATTATTTTTGAAACCCTGGGTTCAAAATCAAAAGGTAAAATCATGCCAAACTATAATCCCTGATAAAAACTTAAGAGTGCGGCCTCTGCACGATGATAATTAACGGGGTAAAGGTGGTTGGGCCTTAAATTTGAAAAACAGAGTAAACAGCCTTCAAAAATTGCTTCTTGAAGGCTGTAATTTGTTCCTGATTTTGATTTTCAGCGCAGTCATCCTTGTTAAATGACCTGCGAAACATTCAGACCAGGTTTGATGCTCTGGCGATTATTCCTCAGTTAGCGGAATGAGCGTTAATTCCACACGACGATTTTGTTGACGGCCTGCTGCGGTAGAGTTGCTTGCAATTGGCATCGTTTCACCCATGCCTACCATCATAACGCGCTCGGCAACAACGCCATGGTTTAGCAGGTAGCTGCCTACACTGCTGGCACGCCTATAGGATAGTTGCTGGTTATAGCTCGAGCTGCCGACACTGTCGGTATGCCCTGCGGCTTCGATCAGGGTTTTTTCAAATTCTTTCAAAACCAGGACTACCGAGTTGAGCACTTCGTTGAAGTTAGGGTTTAGCGTGGATGAGTCAGTATTAAAGGTAATATTACCCGGCATATTTAAAATCAGTTCATCTCCATTACGAGTCACGCTGACACCCGTTCCTTCGAGCTGTTTACGTAGTTTATCTTCCTGCTTGTCCATATAGACACCCACAGCTGCTCCTCCCAGTCCGCCAATGGCCGCGCCTTTGAGAATAGCTTTTTTCCGGTCATCACGGCCTTTCTTGCGCGCTGAAATATAACCAATGGCTGCGCCAACTGCAGCTCCAATTGCTCCGCCTTTGGTGGTGTTACTGGTTTTCTGTTCTCCAGTGTATGGGTCTATGCTACTGCATGCACTCATACCTAGAGTCAGGGTTAAGATCAGGGCAGTGCTTAGGATTTTGAAATTCATTAATTTACTCCTGTTTTTACTTTCAATTTTGTAAAATTGTTACCTGACTTCACAGTTGTATAACCTTAAAAGTCAGATGGGTTTGGAACAGATTAAATTTATCTGCGTCATATGAGATTGTAGGTTATCTGGTACTATCCTGTATCGCATACTGTAAACTTGTCACAATTTTTTTCTGGTGTTTTAACATGATGAACAAAGGGCTTCTGTTGAAGTTATTGCCGCTGCTTATTCTGCTGCTCGCTGCTAGCGCTTTTGCCTATATGAAATCGACTAAGCCTGAGCGTATTAAGCCTCAGCCCAGAGAGAAAGTCTGGCAGGTTGAGACTATGAATGCAATGCCGCGAAGTCTGTCACCTATTTTGACGCTTTATGGCGAGGTCGAAACACCATCGTTACTAAGATCTGCGGCGCCTGGGGCCGGACATATTGAGTCGGTGCTGGTGAAGCCGGGTGATCGTGTTTTAAAAGGGCAGACGCTACTGCTGATGGATGGCCGTGATTTTGCCGCAGCCAATCTTCAGGCGCGCGCCAATGTGGCAGATTTAGAAGCACAATTGAGCGAGCATGAGCTTCAATATCAGGCCAATCTGCGTAAGCTGGAGCAGGAGAAAAGCCTGCTAAAACTCAGCAAGCAGGAGCTGCAGCGGGTTCAACGTCTCAAAAAGAATAACCTCAGTTCAGATTCTGCACTTAATAATGCCCGAGAAATGCTGGCTAAACAGGAGCTGTCATTGATCGCTATTCAACTGGCTGTAGATAGCTATGGCAGTTCTACTAAACAATTGAAAGCCCGCTTATCCAGTGCTCGTGCCAAACTGACCGAGTCGGATCTAGCTATTACTCGTAGTGAAGTGGTTGCGCCATTTGATGGGTTTGTGTCTGAGGTGCTGGTGTCTGGTGGTGACCAGGTCAAGCAGTCTGAGATTCTGCTGTCTTTATATGAGATGGAATCTCTGGAGATACGCGCACGGATTCCGAGCAGTTATCAATCTGAAATTACTCGAGCGCTGGAATCACAAGCTAGCTTGATGGCAAAAGCGGAGCTTTCTGGTGATTCGATATCGCTTCAACTGTCGCGTCTGGCTGGAGCGGCAACACCTGGTGGTATAGATGGGTATTTTCGAGTGCTAGAGGGTTTTGAGCGGTTGCGTATTGGGAATCTATTGAAAGTGAATCTTCAACGCCCAGAGCAAAAGCAGGTGATTGCTGTACCCTATAGCGCCATCTACGGTAACAGCCGCATATTTATCCTGCAGCAGGATCGAATGAAATCGCTGGATGTGGAATCGGTCGGACAGTATGACGATGAAGCAGGAAAAAGCTGGATGCTGTTACGCAATGACAGCATTGAAGCCGGCGCCAGGGTAATCATTACCCATCTGCCGAATGCAGTGGATGGCCTGAAGGTTAAACCGGTGTCGAAAAGCTGATGAAACATAAGGATGATTTGCTGGGCATTTTTGCCAAGCATAAGGTGGCCCCCAATCTGCTGATGATCATTATGATCATGGCAGGCTGGGTTGCTCTTCAAAAGCTAAACGTACAGTTTTTCCCCAGTTTTGAGCTGGACACTATTAGTGTCAGTACCGTCTGGAGCGGCGCTACCTCAGAAGATATTGAACGAGGCATCACCAACCCTTTAGAGCAGCGCCTGCGTAATGTCGATAACCTGAAAGAACTCTCTTCTTCTTCTGCATCTGGGCTTTCTGGTATTAATCTGGAGTTCGATGAAGGCACGGATATGGTGCTGGCTCTGGATCAGGTGCGTAAACAGGTGGATGATTTCACCAGCCTGCCGCAGGATGCTGAACAACCTCGAATTGCTCAGGCTGTGCGTTATGAATCGGTGGCAAGGGTGTTAATCAGCGGTCCAGATAATATTGAGGACTTGCGAAAACTAGCACGTCAGTTTGAACAGCAATTGCTGGATAAGGGCATAGATAAGGTCGATCTGGTGGGGCTACCTGAGGAATCTATTCTTATTACCGTACCTTCGCAACAGATGTATGGACTAGGTTTGAGCCTGTCACAAATCGGCACAAGAGTCGACCAGGCAAGTCAGGATTTACCCGCAGGTCTGGTGGGCGAGAACGATGCTACACGTGAATTGCGCAGTCTTAATCAGCGCAGGACCCCCGCTAGTTTTGAAGATCTACCGGTGATCAGTGAGCGCGATCATCGCGTTAACCTGGGAGATATTGCTGACATTGAAAGACGTATCAAATCAGGTAAACAAACCATTACTCTGGATGGAAAAAAAACAGCGGTGCTGGTATTACGGCGCAGTGAAAATGGTGACACCTTAAAATCTGCAGAGATCCTTGCAAAGTGGGTTGAAGAAGTTACCCCCACGCTACCGCCATCGGTAAAAATCAAGGTGTTCAATGAAAATTGGCAATTACTTAAGCAGCGCATCATGTTGTTGGTGAAAAATGGTGCGGGTGGACTGGTTCTGGTGTTGATGATTCTGTACGCCTTTTTATCTACCCGTGTTGCTTTCTGGGTGGCCGTAGGGATCCCGGTTTCCTTTATGGCAACGCTTGCGGTAATGCTGGTTGCAGGCGAGTCTATTAATATGATCAGTCTGTTTGCATTGATCATGGCGCTGGGCATTATCGTAGATGATGCAATTGTGGTGGGTGAAGATGCCCAGGCGCATTTTGATATGGGTGAGGATGCACTTAAGGCTTCCGAGGGAGGTGCCAGGCGTATGCTGGCTCCGGTTATGGCTTCGTCCTTGACAACTATTGCGGCATTTATGCCCTTATTGCTGGTCGGGGGCCGTATGGGCAATATCATGTCAGCGATTCCTATGGTGATAATCAGTGTGATTATTGCTTCACTGATTGAAAGCTTCTACATCCTGCCGGGGCATTTAAGGCATGCCTTTGTTGATTCGCATGATGATAAAAAATCTAAATTCAAAAAACGTCTGGATGATGGTTTTGCGAACTTCAGGGATAGAAAATTCCGCCCGTTGGTGACACTGGCTATTAAAAATCGCTGGAGCACGATTGCTTTAGGTATTGGAATGTTAATTTTTGCGGTGGGGCTGATTGCAGGAAGCAGAGTTGGATGGTTTTTCTTCCCTTCACCTGATTCCAGTACGCTGTATGCGAATGTGCGTTTTGTGGCGGGTACAGGGCAGGAGTCTGTGGATGGTTTTCTGAATAACCTCGAGGATAGTCTGCAGAAAACAGTTAAGGGCATAGATGAAAAAGTAGTCGATACCTATTATGTACTGCATGCTTCTTCCAGCGGGGCAGGGAGATCACTGGCGGGAGAGCGTAATGGTTCTATTTATGTTGAGCTGGTTGCACCAGATAGTCGGAAAACGAGTAATAATGCGTTTATAAAAGCCTGGAGAAAACAAATTAAGGTGCCTGCGGGTGTCGAAAGTTTCAAGATTGCGGCACAAAGAATGGGGCCACCTAGCAGAGATCTGGATATTCGACTGATGGGCGATGATCCGTCTTCTATGAAGCTGGCAGCGCTGGAGCTTGCTGAAGCACTCAAGGATTTACCGGGTGTTAGCGCTATAGATGATGATCTACCCTATGGTAATGAGCAGTTGATTTATTCGCTAACTCCTGCTGGAGAAGCACTGGGCTTGAGTATTGTTGATCTGGGCAATCAATTGAGAGCGGCTTATGATGGTATACGCCTGCAAAGATTTCAGGATGGGGCAGATGAAGTCGAAGTGCGAATTCAGTTACCGGATAATGAACGCCGTTATCTGGCTAGTCTGGAGGAGCTACCGATTCGGTTACCCGATGGCTCTTTTGTAGCGCTGAAATCGGTAGCTTCCTGGTCGTCTCAACAGGGTTTTGAAGCGTTGCGACATGCCAATGGTAAACTGGCGGTGTCGGTGACGGCCGATGTGGATTCTAGCCAGAATAGTATTCAGGATATTACCAGCGACCTTAGAAAATCTGCTCTTCCTGCGCTGGCTTCAAAGTATTCTATCGATTATTCACTGGAAGGTCGTGCCGCCAGTCAACGGGATGCCTTTGCTGATCTGATGATTGGGGGTATCGTTGGGCTTGCATTAATTTATCTGGTGCTGGCGTGGGTATTTTCTTCTTATGGCTGGCCTTTATTGGTGATGGTTGCTATACCACTTGGCCTGACGGGGGCGGTGTTTGGACACTGGTTGATGGGAATGGATATGACGATTCTGTCGCTATTCGGTTTCTTTGGACTGTCTGGAATCGTGGTGAATGACTCAATTATTCTGGTGATTTTCTACAAGCATCTCCGGGCCAAAGGGCTGGCGATTAAGGAAGCACTGGTGGAAGCCGCATGTCAGAGGTTGCGTGCTGTTTTGTTAACCTCTTTAACCACGGTTGCTGGCCTGACGCCATTATTATTCGAAACTTCACGTCAGGCGCAGTTCCTGATTCCGATGGCAGTTTCGATTGCTTTCGGTTTAGCCTATGCGACCTTGTTGATTTTACTCATGATTCCAGCGATGCTATCTATTTATGAAGATGTGCATGAGTATCTACAAAAGATATCCAGCAAGTCAGCTAAAGAACCTGTTCTGGAAGGGAATAAGGGATAAAGCTTTGAGCTGGAACAGGGAATAAAAGGATGACATTATTAATCATCTATTAAAGAAATATTATAAAAATAGTTTCAAACCGGGATGACCGGAATAACCAGAGGAGAGTAAAGATGTGTGATGAATTCGGTTGTGGCACCGACTATAGCTATATGCCCCCCATTATCGTACCTGAAGAAAAACGTCGAGCGTTTATCAAAGGTCTGATCAGTTTACCTCTTGCTGCTGTTTTAGCCGATCCTGTGCTGGCACAGGCGGCAGGCAAAGAGCTGGAAACAGTCAAAATTAAAACCGCTTCTGGCGCTAGTACCTCGGCAGTTGTTGCCTACCCTGAGCAGAAAAATGCTCCAACCCTTCTGCTCATCCATGAATGGTGGGGTCTCAACGATCAGATAAAAAGCGTTGCCAGAGAGTTTGCCAGGCAGGGTTTTCTTACTGTAGCAGTCGATATGTATAACGGTAAGTCAGCTACCGATGCAAAAGGTGCTAAGGCCCTGATGCAGGGACTGGATCAGAACTGGGCAAACGAAGCCATGGTCGCCTGGATAGCCTGGCTAAAAAATAATGCTAAAGGCAATGGTAAGGTGGGTACCTGCGGTTGGTGTTTTGGCGGCGGCTGGTCGTTGAATGCTTCATTACTATCACCTGTTGATGCGACGGTGATTTATTATGGCAATGTGAAAAAATCGCCTGCTCAACTGGCCTCTTTGAATGGTCCAGTGCTAGGACACTTTGGCACGCTCGATAAAAACATTGATGAAAAGATGGTGGGTGGATTTGAGAAATCACTGGATGCCGCAGGTAAACATAACTATACCCACCACTGGTATACGGCTAATCATGCCTTTGCCAACCCGAGTGGTGCGCGTTACGATGCTGACGATGCAGCACTAGCCTGGTCACGCACATTGGCGTTTTTATACAAAAATCTGCAGTAAGGCAGTTGTCGATTCTAAGTTTGCTAGATTTTTGCTTGAAATCAATTTCTTATCGGTAGAGAATCGGTCGCAGTTAAAAACTGCCGGTTCTCTAGCGGCAGACATTAGCCCCTAAAAATATAAATAATTTTTGTTTTACAAGAGGAAAACACAATGAAACGTCGTGATGTATTAAAAACGGGAGTAGCAGCAGCTCTGGGTAGTGCTGGTGCCGTAATCTCTGCACCTGCAATTGCAAAAAGCCGTATCGAAATCAATATGGTATCGACATGGCCACGAGATTTTCCTGGTCTGGGTACAGGAGCTCAACGTTTTGCCAAGCGTTTAGAAGGTATGTCTGGAGGCCGTATGAAGGTCAATTACTTTGCAGCAGGTGAGCGTGTAAAAGCTTTCGATTCGCTGGATGAGGTTGCTTCTGGCAATGCCCAAATGTATCACGGCGCAGATTACTACTGGAAAGGCAAGCACCCTGGTTGGGCTTATTTCACTGCAGTACCTTTTGGCCTGACTTACACTGAATTTAATGCCTGGTACCATTTTGGCGGTGGCTCACAGTTACATGATGAACTGGCTGGTGAATTTGGTATGAAGAATCTTCCCTGTGGGAATACTGGTGTACAGATGGGCGGCTGGTTCCGTAAGGAAATGAATTCTGCTGATGATTTTAAAGGTCTCAAGATGCGTATGCCTGGTCTTGGTGGCGATGTTCTGGCCAAGTTGGGTGCCTCTCCGGTTTCACTGCCTGGCGGTCAGATTTATGAAAATCTGGTATCCGGTGCTATCGATGCTACCGAGTGGGTTGGTCCCTGGAATGATAGTTTCATGAAGTTCTACGAAGCTGCCAAATACTATTACTATCCAGGTATGCACGAGCCTGGTTCAATGTTATCTGTTGGTATTAACCAGAAGTTCTGGAATAAACTGTCCAAATCCGATCAAATGCTGGTGAGTGCTGCTGCTGAGCAGGAAAACTCGGTGATGATGTCGGAATACAATGCCAAGAATGGTGAATATCTTGCCAAACTGGTCAACGAACAGGGCGTAAAACTACGTAAGTTTAGTGATGATACTTATGATAGTTTTGGTGAAGCGGCTGATGAAGTGTTTGCTGAGGTTCGTGCTCATTCCAAACTGGCAAAACGTATCCACGACAGTTTTCTGAAGTCACGCTCCGAAGTGGGTGGTTGGGCCAAGATTGCAGATGTGGAATACATTCGTCAGCGTAATAGAGTTTTGGGACTGTAGTTTCAGTACTGTCTAATTTGAAACGGAGCCGGTAGCTCCGTTTCGATTATCAGGTTGTTTTTCCAATATGCCTCAAATTGATGAGTAAACTTTTGAAGTACCATCACATCTCACTGGCCAGTAAAATCCTGGCTTACTTTATGGTAAGTTCGGTTTTCCTCTATTTATTCAATAATTATCTGGTTTACTGGCAGGATATGCCGGGACCGTATCTGTTATTCAGTCATTTTGGCTGGCTTGGCGATGAAGCTGACACTTTAAATGCCGAGCAGCTCACTCAGGGCTGGTGGCAGGTTGTTTCTTATGCTGGAGTGTATGCGCTAGCAGTCTTTTATGTCATTAAAAATAAAGCCCGAGATATGCGTGAGGATGCCGAACGCTTTGAGCAGCTTTCTGCCTATCTGGTACGATCCGCATTCTGGGCAGTTCTTCTTATCGGCTCGGCCGATGTAATTATTTCTTTCATGCGAGTAGAGAAACTACTCGAAGTTTTTATCAGTGACTCACTGATAACAGAACTTGGTCGACCTACCTATCGTGGTACCTACGTGCATTACCCGCTGCTGATTCTTTCTTTTGTGGTTGCATTTTTTGTACGCAACATCAGTTTTTCATGGCTGGCATTGATGGTGGTGCTGGCTGAATTCCAGATTGTAATCACGCGTTTTGTGTTTTCTTATGAACAGGCTTTCATGGGAGATCTGGTGCGTTTCTGGTATGCCGCACTATTTCTGTTTGCCAGTGCTTATACGCTGGTACACGAAGGGCATGTGCGGGTAGATGTTTTATATGCAGCGTTTAGTGAGAGAAAAAAAGCCTGGTCAAATATCATTGGCTGTCTGTTTCTGGGCATACCCTTATGCTGGGTCATTCTGATGCATGGTATGGGGGGTAAAGGAAATAGTATTAATAGTCCTCTGTTGAGTTTTGAAATCTCTCAGAGTGGCTACGGCATGTACGTCAAATATATTATGGCGGCATTTCTGGTGGTTTTTTCAGTTTCTATGATGATCCAGTTTGTCAGTTATTTTCTACAAAATATCGCTAAGCTTATTGATCCACAGCAGTCTGCCTCGAATGTCACTGACAGTGATTTGTCTTCTACTTCGCCGCAGGGGCCTGTGACTGAATGATAGCTATTAATTTAATCAGAAAGACTCGGAGTTTTTAATGGAAGTCTATTTTCTGCTATTACTGATTTTATTGATGGTGGTCGCCCTATCTTCCGGCTTTCCGGTCGCTTTTGCACTACCTGGTTCTGCTATTTTGGCGATCACTATAGCGGCCACATGTGGCTATATCTTTGTCGGTGATACCGATGCTTTTTTCTCTAACGGCGGGCCAAACCAGTGGTTGAGTGCAGGTGTTACCAATTTGCGAAGTCTGTACTGGGAGGTTGAACGCGACACCCTGATTGCTATTCCATTGTTTGTATTTATGGGCATTATGCTGCAACGCTCGCGTATTGCTGAAGATCTGCTGGTGGCTATGGCTCAGTTATTTGGTCCTGTCCCAGGTGGATTGGGTATCTCGGTGGTTTTTGTGGGTGCATTACTGGCTGCGACTACCGGTATTGTAGGGGCAACTGTGATCGCCATGGGGCTCATTTCATTGCCCGCAATGTTGCGTAATAATTATTCTAAATCGCTCGCCTGTGGGACTATCTGTGCCTCGGGCACTCTAGGACAAATCATCCCTCCCTCTATCGTGTTGATTATACTTGCTGATCAACTTTCCAGTGCCGCAGATCAGGCTAACACAACACGTAAAGCTGATTATCGGCTTATCACGGGTGAGTACTCCATGCCGGGAGACTTTGATGTGGTTTCTGCAAGCGCCGGTGATATGTTTATGGGCGCATTCATTCCCGGGCTGATTCTGGTTGTGTTGTATATGGTCTATATTTTTATCTCGGCCATGTTAAAACCCGAAAAAGCACCCCCTGTTCCTTATGATGGAGAGTATGACCGTAAGTTTTTTCTTCAGGTCTTTTTAGCACTGGTACCACCATTACTACTTATTTTTGTTGTACTGGGATCGATTATTCTGGGCGTTGCTACGGTCAACCAGGCGGGTGCCATCGGTGCGATAGGTGCCTTAATCATGGGAAGTTATCGTCTGTCTGAAGGAATACGCACACGTTATTATCCGGCTGTTATGGCGCTTGTTTCGGTTGTTGGTATTAGTCTGCTGTTATCCAGTTTTGATCTTAATATCAAAAATGTTAAAAACGATGCCGATCAAATAGCGATCTATGTGGCGCTGATGCTGGTACTGATGCTTGTTTATGCCGTAGCCTGGGCCATTATTCGAGCTTATCGAACAGACAATGTTCTCAATCAGGTTATGGTTGAAACAGCCAAGACGACTTCAATGGTTTTTATCATCCTGCTGGGCGCTGCCATGCTTACTTCGGCCTTCCGCGCTTTTGGTGGGGAAGAGCTGGTCAAACACTATCTGACCAGTTTGCCGGGTGGTTTCTGGGTGCAGTTTTTTGTTGTCATGCTGGTGATTTTTCTGCTTGGTTTTTTTCTCGATTTTATCGAGATAGCGGTAGTGGTTGTACCTATAGTAGCGCCAATTTTATTGGCTAATCCTGAGGCAAATGTTACCGCAGTTTGGCTGGGTGTGATGATCGGCCTGAATATACAGACTTCATTTTTAACGCCACCATTCGGCTTTGCGCTTTTTTACCTGCGTGGAGTCGCGCCAGATTCAGTAACAACTATGCAGATCTATAAGGGCGCAATAGCATTTATTGCGTTACAGATACTGGGTCTGACGATAGCAGGCGCATTCCCTTCACTGATCAACTATCTACCTAACCGAACCTATCTGACTTCGGATACCGCCCCACCGCCCAATAACCCTCGCATTCAACTTTGTCTGGAAGATATGCTGTTTGAAAAGTATCCAGAGAATCAGTCTTTAATAGAGGCATCTCTGAGCGAGTTGAAAAAGGCTCGAATTGATTATCTGCCTGAGAAATATCAGCAAAATCTTAACGAGAGTTATCGAGATATGGAGAAAGTATTTGCTGCTGTTGATGATGTGAAAGTAGCGGCGTCATCTTTAGCAGATTTTTCTGTTGGATATGAAGGTTTGCATCACAGGACCAGGGATCTGGAACTCAAGATGCGTAAGAGTAAAAAGCAGATCGATCTCAATAATGAGGATATTAAACGGATCCAGTTTTCAGAAAAGCCTGACCAGGATCGTATTCAGAAGCTGACGGCTCAAAATACACAACTTGAAGCAGAGTATCTTGAGTTAAAAGGGAAGATACCTGACAACTGGCAACAAAATCGAGATGAGTTTCTAAAGCTCAGTAAAGCTGAAAAGACTGCGCGTAATAAATATCGTAGACTGGTAGATGATAGTTATCAGGTAATACTCGATACGCGTCAGACACTGGAAGCCGCGGATGACCTTGTAGCATTAAAGCCTACTGTTGAAGGTTTGCGGCAGATCATTCGTAGTGATGAGGTCGACTCTGCTATGCAGAAGATTAAAGAGGTTGAAAGTGCTTTATCGGATATAAAGAATGCCAGTTCAGTTAAATCTAGACTTTCCAAAGCTCGTCGGGCGCTCAAGAAAGGAGCTGATCGAGATAAGGCGACAGGAGAGTTAGGCAAGGCGCTTCAGTTACTTGATCAGGAAGTAGAGTGGAGACAACGTGGTAAGCAGGAGTTTCTTCCTCTGTTGGCAAAATTTGATAGCGTCGTTAAAGATAATATCGGTTTAAGGTTGCAACCTAAGTTAACTGTGGATCAGGCTGAGTCGCTTGCAGGTTGTCTGGCTCATCATAAAGATGTTTCATTAAATTTTTAACCAGCCTCCATTTCAGCTGACAGATATGGTACGAGCAGCTATAGTGCCATCCCGAATTTATTAATTTTGTTATATCCATGAGACTTGCCTTAATTATTGTCAGTCTGGTTTCGCTACTGACTTTTGCATTATTTTATCTAACTACTCAAAAACCTGCACAGCAACAGTTTGATCTGCCCTGGCAGGTTACTGTGCATGATGCATTACACAGCGAGGTTTTTGGTATTGTATTGAATAAGACTAATCTGGAACAGGGGAGAGCACATTTTGGTCAGTTGGATGGGATTGCCCTGTATCGAAAAAAGGATGGCATCTTCACTCTGGAAGCTTATTTCGGCAAGGTTACCATAGGACCGTTTGGCGCTCGTATGATTGCCACTCTGGATGCTTCCCAGCAGGAGCTTGAACAATTGGTGCAGGATACGGTAAAACGTGTGCCCACCAAGGAGGGAGGTTTGAAATGGACCTTAACCCAGCAAAAACAGGCAGAGCAGGGTTTACGTAAAATTAAATCGTTAACTTTTATGCCGAGTTATCGAGGTATGGATCAGGACTTCATCCGTGAACGTTTTGGTGAGCCAGGCAGGCGAGAAGTGGTGGAAGAAACGGCTGAACTCTGGTTTTACCCTGAGCAGGGTGTGAGAATACTTGTTGATAATGATGGTAATGATCTGTTTGAGTATCTGGCACCTGCTGATTTCAAGTTATCTTATGGAGCTAGTTGATGTCCTTAACCGTTGCAATTATTGGTGCTAGCCATAAACCTCAACGCTTTGCTTACAAGGCTCAGGAAATGTTGATGGATCTTCAGCATACCGTTTTCCCTGTCTCTGGGAATGGGCGTGAAATCCTTGGTGTAACAGGATATCGATCTATTGCTGAGATACAGCAGCCTGTCGATACGGTAACCCTGTATTTAAATCCACAGCGTCATCAGGCTATTAAACAGGATATTTTGCAGGCTAAACCTCGACGTATTATCTTTAACCCCGGTACCGAATCTGATGAGTTAATGAGCGAATACCAGCAGCACGGCATCGAGACTCTGGAAGCCTGTACACTGGTCATGTTGAGAACCAGACAGTTTGGTTGATTAATTTGTGCACATCGCAGGAAGCAAGTGGTTGATTTTTCCACTCGCAAAATAAGCCAGTAATCCTACCCATTCATGGCTCGCTTCTACCAGATTGGTAAGGTGGTCAGATAGTTTTAGACCAGGAGTCAACAAATTATCAGGTTGACTAACATGATCGACTGGATATGGAATAGTTGCCCAGCCCTGTTTGCAAAATACGCCTATCGATCTTGGCATGTGGTAAGCGGATGTGACCAAAATCCAGTTTTCTCCCGCAACAGGCTGGACAAGCCTTTTACTGTAGAGAGCATTTTCGTAAGTGTTACGAGCCTGATTTTCCAGCAATAATTTTTTTTCATTGACACCCGATTGTATGAGGTAATCCTTTACATATTCGGCTTCGGTTGGTGAATCTTTGTGCAAGCTTGAGTTACCGCCGGTGAATACAAGTCGAGCATTTGGATATTGTTTTGCCAGTAGAATAAACTGGCTCAGTCGTTCGTGATTTCTATAGGTCTCTAGCTGTTGCCAGTATTGACTGAGTGAAGGGTTTACCGATCCGCCCAGTACAATAATACCGTCAATCTGTTCTGGTAATGCGGGGTGACTGGGAAACTGTTTTTCCAGTGGGTAGTAAAGCCAGTTGCCGACAGGCAGAACAGCCAGTATCCATGCAGGAAATATCAATAATAGGAGTAGTTTTCTAGCCTTTTTCTGCCATCGAGTGAACAACAGAAAAATGCCAGCTGTTAGAATTATGAGAAACAAACTATCCGGAGAAATGAGCTTCCATAAAAGTTTGGAACTATAAAAAAATAAATCGTGCATTATCCAAGTGTTTGTTTTAAAAAATTATATGGCTGAATGAGTAATAATAGCTCGCTAAGGTTTAAGTTGAATTATTTCCCTTAAGCATTTGAATTTTCTATATTTATGCTAATATGAATTTTTAGGGAAGTATGTTTCACTGTATTCTGCCATGTATTATGGTGTGAGTTATATTATTTTGAAACTTTCGCTCTGTATCAGCAACTGGGTTTTAAGACCTGTTGGTTATAGAGCGCTGTTTTTATTTTTCGTATATTATTGAATTAGTTGGGTTTTTTAGTGCCGATAGAACGGATAAATCGATATAAAAAAACTGCTACGCTTAGATTTAGAGATGAGCAGGTAGAGAGTTCCTATAAAAAGTTTCAACTCGATCATGGGCGCAGTACGGGCATCTATGCCTTGCTGGCGCTATTTTTGATCAATCTCAGCTTCGCTTTGTTGGAATACTGGATCCTGGGCGTGAAATCCTCTATTCCCCTGTATTCTTATCTAGTGGTAGCTTTCATTTCAGGCGCTATCGCAGTTTTCTCTATATCCAGCAACAATAAATCAGCACTTAAAATGAGACTGCTGGTCCCCGCAGCGATGAGCTTTAGCGTCTTGCTTGCTGCTATATTCTTACAGCAATATCGAATTTATCATGCTTTTGAGATTAGCTTGCTGGTGATCTGGCTGGGCAGCTTGAGTATGTTAAATTTCAGACTGATCACAATTATAGCTATCCTCTGTGCTGTGATTTTTACAGCGATGGCTTTTTTTTTCGGTGCTACAGAGTTAAAGCTGACAGGGTTGATACTACTTGAGATAGCTGCTGTAACGCTGGCTGTTTATCTTTCATATTTGATGGAAAGATACCGTCGTTTGTTATTCCTGACCAATAGTATATTGCTTGAAGCTTTTGATCGTCAGGAAAGCTGGGCCTATACCCTGGTTGACCTGGATATGGCGCTGAGCGGTATCAAAGATTTTAAAGAAATGATCAATCGTCTGCTGGAGTACATAAAGCCGGTAATTCAATTTGACTCCTATGTGTATACCAGCCTTGAGGGTAAAGGCCCCAATCCCGCCCCGGATAAAATTGAAGGAACCCTGTTTGAAATAGAAAATAATACTGTCTGGCCGGAGGATCTGCTTACCAGGCTTTCCCAGACTCGTCAGGCCGACATCAGCGATCAATTCGAAATGGAAAAAGGATTTTTAGGTTATGAGAAGAAGGTATTTAAACATTTTCAAATGGATATCCCCGTTTTTAATGATTCAACTATGGCTGGAGTAATTAGTCTGCGTAGAAAGTCGGAAGCATTCGATGGCCTGGACATGACAGCCAGTGTCAGTCTGACGGCACAGGCTATGATGATATTTAAGCGAACCAATATGGCGGCTCAGATGTCTGAGAGCTTGGTTCAGAAGACTATCCATCAGGTAGTTAAGCAGCCACTATCACCGCCACCAGAGGAAAAAGTGGTTTCAATGACACCCTCAGAGCCAGAGTCAACAGAGAGCGCAAAAGTTTTAACCAATACTACCCATTCTGTTGACCTTGAAATAACCCGCGATATTACCCCGGCCGTTAATAAGGTTAATGCTTCTACTACTCAGGGCCGGGATGAAACTGTCATTCCTAGAGCTGTTGTTGAAAAAATTCAGGCTGAAACGGAAACTGCTAAAAAAACTATTACACTGCTTAGCCGAGAAAATGCGGATCAGATTGCTGTGGATCGATATCGTACTGCCGCAGTTGAGTCCGAGCCGCTTTCAATTTTACTGTTTGAAGTTGATGGGTTATCCGCTATTAGAGAAAAAGATGGCGACCAAACTGCGTATAAAGTGTTTGCAGGAATTGTGAAGCACATCTTTTCCAAAATTGATAAAGAACGTGATGTATTAGGCCGCTACGGTAAAAATGGCGTTAGCGTTCTTTTACTCAAGGTGGATATGAATGCGGCTGAAAAATTTGCCGAATCTATTCGTCAATATGTCGAGTCAGCCCGTTTCAAGACGCCTTCTGGCGAGCGAAGCGCTACCGTTAGTGTTGGTGTAGCGTCGATTACTGATGAGACTGGGAACTATGATTCTATGGTTAAACGCGCCGATATGGCCCTGTTTGTGGCTAAGAAAAATGGGCGGAATTGTGTAAAGGTACGTCTCTAAGTTATGCCGCTTGTAGCTTTAGGCGAGGTTGCAAAGTTGAGCAGGCTAACGCTGCAATGTCTCCAGCATGATAATAATCAGTTCGTGTTAATCCATAAAAATCAGCAGTTCTACCTACTGGATAATCTGTGTCCACATAAAGCTGCGGCATTATGTGAAGGCGATCTGCAGGAGAATACGATCTTATGTCCCTGGCATAAGGCGCGTTTTGATATCTGCACGGGGCAGGGGCTTTCTCCATTAGCTGCTGGTGGGGTTCGAAGCTATCCGCTTTCCGAAGTTGACGGCCGACTCATGGTTGATTTACCCTGAATATCAAATAAGCAGCATTCTTTGTCAATGATTTCTATCCAGCAGCAGCGGCTTTTTCAGACCTATTTTCCCTTTATCAAACAATGTAGCCCCGATTTTGTAGAGAGATTCTTTCAAAGTGTGCAATACATGCAATTGCCAGCAGGGGTATCTATTTGTGATGAAGGTCAGCAGTGTGCACATTTAGCGATGGTGATGGATGGTGTTGGTCGTGTATACAAGCTATCACCTTCAGGCCGAGAAATTACGCTGTATCGTATTAATAGCGGTGAAAGTTGTGTTATAACGGCCTCCTGCATCATGAGTCAGAATACATTCCCAGCGATGGCAGTTACTGAAACTCAAGTCTCTGCAATTTTAGTATCACCAAAAAATGTTCGTGAGTGGTTCTGTAAGGATCCTGAGTGGCAGAAATTCATCTTTGGACTGTTATCATTTCGTTTGAACGATATTATCTCAGTGGTTGAGGAGGTGGCGTTTAAACGTATTGATGTACGTATTGCTGAACAGCTTATGCGTCATCTTGGGCAAGGTAATCGGATTATGCTAAAAACCCATGCCGAGTTAGCCGCTGATGTAGGCAGTTCGCGTGAGGTAATCAGTCGTATTCTGAAAGATTTTGCTGAACGTGGACTGGTTAATTTGACGCGAGGTAGTATTGAAGTGATAGACCTGGAAAGTATTCAACAGTTGTCCAAACTTTAATCTGGATTCCGCAGTTGACCGTTCACTTTAGAGGCTAACCCTCTGTTTCGTAGAGCATTACAGTCAACTTATCTTTTCACTTTCCTATGCATCGGCTCTGGCTTCCTGCTTCGCCCTAACACCTACGTCCATGTAGGCATCCATGCATTCGCGAAATAACAGCATCCATGCTGAAAACCAAACAGGTGAATCCTGCTACGAGCTGAATTGTACGTTTGCAGCGGTGTATCTCTGCTTTGCCTATAGGGACATAGGTAAGGGGCGTGAGCAGGACGCGGAAGCTTTGCCTATAGGGACATAGGTAAGGGGCGTGAGCAGGACGCGGTAGCTTTTCAACTCCTGGAATAAGCCCGCTATTCAACGTCGTCACGCCTTGATCAACATTACCGCAAATGCACTATAACTCGTCCCGCTGTGGATTCCAGGTTTAAGGATATTTTCAGCTTAAGTGACATTGTCACCGACTTACCAGTGGTTGAGGGCATACACTAGCGCTCTAACACATTGGAGAACTATTATGAAAAAAAATGTAGGTACGATTGATCGTATAATTCGTGGTCTTGTGGGTATCGCAGCTATCGCTGCTAACTTTTTTGATAAGGTTGATGGCACTTTAGGGATTGTCGCTCTGGTAGTTGGTGCGGTAATGCTGGGTACGGCTGTCCTAGGCTGGTGTCCGCCTTATGCGCTGTTGGGTATTAATACCTGCGGTACTAAATCCGAATAAGTTACTCCCACGGCAGTATCACTCGGTACTGCCGTAATCCCCTATAAATCCTGTTTTCCTTTGCCCGGTTAATTCGTTAAGCTAGTTGTTTTATATCGCTTTGTACGGGGTTTTATAATGGAGCAAAAGGTTAACTGGCATGACTTCTGGTCCAGGGAAGGCAATCCTGGGTTTCACGAAGAAGAAGGTAATAGCTACCTGAAACAGTTTTTACCAAAATTCGATCTAAATCCTGGCGACCACATATTTCTACCTTTGTGCGGAAAAACCGTCGATATGCTGTGGCTGGCTGATCAGGGCTTTACTGTTTCAGGAGTCGAGCTTTCTGAGGTTGCCGTTAAGTCTTTTTTTGAAGAGTCTGAATTGAGTTATAAGATTGAATCGATGGAAGATTTTACCTGTTATTACAGCGATAAAATCAAGCTATACCATGGTAATTTTATTGATCTAAAACCCTGGCATCTATCATCCTGTAATCTGGTGTATGATCGAGCGGCCATTGTAGCTATCGAGCCTGATATTCGCCATCTGTATAGCCAGCATATGTTGCATATTATTCCTCATAGTACGGCTATGTTGATGGTGTTGCTGGAGTACGATCAAGATGTGGTTGTTGGGCCTCCTTTTTCCGTAACACAGAGTGAAGTTGATTCTTATTATGCCCAGCGCTATCACATCGAAACCCTGTTCCGTGAAGAGCTGATTGATAAGGAGCCACGTTGGCGTGAGAGAGGTTTACAGTCATTTAAGGAATCCGTTTTAAAACTAAAAGCAAAGCCATGAAATATTCTGGTCATTTACACAAGATGCATGTCCAACTGGAAGACCCTGTCCATTACCAGTTGAAGTTAAAAGATGCAGTAGTAGATTTACACGAAGCTGTTGGCAAACAGATAAATTTAGAATGGCTTGAAAAAATTCACTGTATACATTGTGGCCGAAAAACTAATAAAAGTTTTAATCAGGGCTACTGTTATCCCTGTTTTCGCTCGCTGGCACAATGTGACATCTGCATAGTCTCCCCTGAAAAATGCCATTTTGACCAGGGCAGTTGTCGCGAACCGCAGTGGGGTGAGGATCACTGTATGCAGGATCATATTATTTACCTGTCGAATACCTCCGGGATTAAGGTTGGGATAACTCGTCATACACAAATACCCACGCGTTGGATAGATCAGGGCGCAGTGCAGGCGCTTGCTATATTAAAGGTGTCAAAACGATATCATGCGGGATTGGTAGAGGTTGCGTTTAAAGAGTTCTTAAATGATAAGACCAATTGGCGCAATATGCTGAAACATCAATATATGCAGGAGGATCTGTTGCAGATTTTTCAACAAGTCTGGCCCAGGGTTAAGTTGTCACTGGATCAGGACCTGCTAAATGACGTAGAAGTGATTGCCGAGGAAGCTGATCAGCTGGATATTTCTTATCCGGCCTTGAGTTATGCACAAAAAATCAATAGCTACAATCTGGATAAAAATCCATTGATAACCGATACCCTGATGGCGATTAAGGGCCAATATCTGATTTTTGAAAATGGTGTGATTAATATCCGCAAGTATGCCGGTTACGAAGTGAGTCTGGAGATTCTATGAGCGAGATTACGCCTACCCATATTGCATTGCATCAAAGGTCGCGTGAACTGGAAATTCATTTCAGTGACGGTGGGCAATACCATCTTCCCTGTGAATATCTGCGTGTGTTCTCTCCTTCAGCTGAGGTTAAAGCGGCAAAAAATCGCGGACAGATCATCCGTGGAAAAAATGATGTCAACATCAATGCCCTTGAACCAATGGGCTCCTATGCCATTCGTATCATATTTGATGATGGCCATGATAGTGGCGTTTACTCGTGGTCAACACTGAAACTGTTGAGCGAGCAATTTGAGGACAACTGGAAAGAATATCAGCAGCAGCTCAGTCAGCTTGAACAGGCATCCAGTGAGCGCAGGATTAAGGTATTATTTTTTATCGGTCTGGTAGAGCTATTAGGCACTGAATCGTTGGAGCTGGAACTTGATGACACCATCCAGAATGTATCGCAGCTGATAGATCTACTGACTGGTAAGGGTGAAAACTGGACGCAGGCGCTAGATAAGCAAAAGCTGACGGTTACGGTAAATAAGCAGTTTTCCTCACTGGATCAAATATTATTTGATGGCGATGAAGTTGCTCTGGTGCCTAAGGCATAATCCTGGAATTCGCAGTTGGACGAGTTGTAGTGTGTTTGTGGTGGTGTAAATCAAGGCGTGACGGCGTTGAATAGCGGGCTTATTCCAGGAGTTGAAAAGCTACCGCATCCTGCTCGCCCCTTACCTATGTCCGTATAGGCAAAGCTTCGGCATCCTGCTCACGCCCCTTACCTATGTCCCTATAGGTAAAGCTTCCGCGTCCTGCTCACGCCCCTTACCTATATCCCTATAGGTAAAGCTTCCGCGTCCTGCTCACGCCCCTTACCTATATCCCTATAGGTAACATAGAGATATGCTCCTACATTAATCAATTTTGACGTAAAACATTTCGGTAGAATCCCAGTTGTGGGTCATCATCCTGTAGCAGAGAGAAAATCTTGATCATACTGCTTCGCGCTACACCATCTGCAAAATTACTGTCCTGTTGCAGTATGTGATGAAAAAGCTCAAGTGCCAATGAATATTGCTGCAGGGCTGCGTAACTCGCTGCTAACAATAAAACTGCGGGTAATTCATGCATATTGTCTTTAACAAAAGGCTTGAGCTGTTCAATATCGGTCACTGGTGACGCCATTTGAGAAAATTCACACTGGATATGTAGCCGTTTGCAGGGCGTTTTCTGACGCATGGTCTCTGGCATTGATTCAAGTAATGTTAGTGCTTCATCAATACGCCCTTCCTGAACCATTAGCGTGGCTATAGTCAGCGGGATCTTGTAGTAGTCAGGGTTTTCCAGAGCGGCTTTGCCGAGTTCCTGATAGGCTGTTTCCTGCTCACCTTGTTGATATAGCTTTAATGCGGTTTGAATAATGATGTCTTTTTTTGAAGCGGCATATTGATCTAGTAAAAATCTTAAATCACCTTCATTCTGATAGCCGAACAAGGTTTCTGCGACCTGTTCAGCGACAAACAGTTTTAACGTGGGGATACTGGTGATTGAGTATTCATGTGATATCGATTTATTCTCATCCACGTTAAGGTTGATGAGAAGAAATCTGCCTTTGTGCTCGGCAACTATTTTTTCAAGGACAGGATAAAGGCGAAAACTGGGACCTGCTTTGGGCGACCAGAAGTGGACGAGGACAGGTCCCTTATTGGAGTTTTGCAGTACCAACTGATTAAAATTATCAGTCTTAGCATCATATATAAAATGGTTAGCGATAAAGCTAGAATCGCTCATCCGCCCTTAGTGCAGCTTGACTTTAGGTTGATGCAGATAGTATTGCTCAATAACCTTACGAACATTCGGCGGGTAATCGAGCTCTTCCATTTCCTGCATGCCTTCACTAAAGAAACTGGCTGCATCCTGTGGAAGATAAAGAATCATTTCATCAAACACTTTTTTCATAATGTTGACGTCGTTAGTACGTGTTGCCACGATACCTCGGTTGATATGCAATAAGCGCCAGGGGCGATACAGGCTGCTGCTGTCGAGGTCATACCGTATTTTGTCTGCACTCGCATCGATTACCTGGCCCATCAGTTCTACCTGAGCGATGA
This sequence comes from Gammaproteobacteria bacterium, assembly GCA_050292965.1. GTDB lineage: Bacteria > Pseudomonadota > Gammaproteobacteria > JACNJF01. The sequence continues at coordinate 28,344 of JBNKMF010000009.1, forward strand.
GATGCTTTTTATCCTGCAAATTATTCGCATTTAGAGCAAATGCATTAACAATCGGTTCAATATGATTCAATTTGCCGCCATACAGAATAACCCAGCGAGCAAAGATCAAAGATATCTGTTCGATTTCCTGGCGCTTATGCGGCAGGTCGAGCTTTTCCATAAGATCGATCAATTTGAGCAATAAGACAAAACCATGCTCACCGATCTCGGTGGCTTCGGCATGTGTAATGGGGTGGTTTTCTGCAGCCTGGTGGTTGATGGTGGCTGTCACATTAAAAAACTGTTCCAGTGTTTGCATGATCTGTTCAAATGCAGCTTGATAGGAAGGGTCGAAGTATTCCTGTAATTGCTCTGGTTGCTGATTGAAGTACTCCCGAGCATCTAATAGTGTTGCTAGTTTGTTCATGATATGACCCCCAGGTGGGTGGCTTCTTCCTTGTTCAACAGGCGTTCCTGGGTAACCCTCCAGTTATCGTCCTGCTCCTTGCTTAATACGACTTCTATGGCATGAGTATCTACAGTGCCATCAGTTGCTTTTATGGTTTCATTGGCCAGGAACATAATTTGATTATCATTACTCTGGCGAATCTTTAGTCCCTGATAACTAGCTTGCTGTATCAATTTCTCATTGAACTCATATTCGCATTGCGAAAACCAGTCGTTGTAGCCGATAACCTCAAAACCGGGCACGCCGAAAACCTGTACCTCTTTAGATATCAGGTTCATATGGGCTCTGTGATCATATTGCTGGATGGTCATGCAGCATTGATCCATCCAGTGCTGTGCAATTTGTTCGGCGTTCATTTGTTTTGTCTAAAAGTTAGTTTAAGTTAGTCCACTACCTTAGCATAAAGTTTCGATTATGAACTACTATAGAATAATTGAATTTGTAATTCTGCGAACCAGTCCCGGTCCCTGGAATATTAAGGCGCTATAGATCTGGATTAATTTGGCACCCAGATCAAGCCGAAGTTGGGCTTCTTTAGTACTATCTATTCCGCCAGCGGATATGATCGGAATCTCATCCTGTAGTTGCTGGTGGAATTGATACAGGATGTTGCGAGATTTTTCGGTTAATGCACTACCGCTTAATCCACCGGCTTGCTTTGCTAATGGATGAGCGATGATTTTGTCACGATCTAGTGTGGTATTGGTTGCTATCAGTGCATCAACATTGTATTTGACCAGTAAATCGGATATTGGCTGTATTGCCCTCGTATCCAGGTCGGGAGCAATTTTTAGGGCTATGGGGCGATCAACCTGATGCACATCCTGAAGCGCCTTACGACATTGATCTATACCCGAAAGCAAATCTTTGAGTGCATCTTCACCCTGCAGGTTACGCAGTCCAGGAGTGTTAGGTGAGGAAATATTTATGGTGATGTAATCAGCATCCAGATATACGCGCGAAAAAGCATTGTTATAGTCATCAAGCGCATTATCTACCGAGGTGGAGAGGTTTTTGCCGATATTGATACCCAACACATAATCGCGATTTTTCTGTTGATGGATATTGTCTAGCAGGTAATTAACGCCACGATTGTTAAAGCCCATGCGATTGATAATGCTCTGATGCTCCGGAATTCGGAACAGGCGTGGTTTAGGGTTGCCTGACTGGGCTTTGGGTGTAACGGTGCCTACTTCAATAAATCCAAACCCCAGGCGTGATAGCCCGGGTAGAAAGTCAGCGTTTTTATCCAGTCCGGCAGCAAGCCCCAGAGGGTTTGGAAAATCCAGCCCCATCACATTCACTGGCTTATCAACGCGATGTTTAGGGATCAGATAACGCAGGCTGTTGAGTAATTCAAGACTGGCTTCGTGAGCGGTTTCGGCATCCAGATTAAAAACCAGAGGCCTGATCAGGGAGTATAGTGATGGCATGCGTATCAGTTTAGTTCAGGAAGGTTGCAAGTTCGGGATAGTGTTTTAAGTCCTCTGCATGATCAATATCCCGTAAAGGTTTAAGTATGAAGGTTTTGATTTTTTGTTGCATGCATTTTATTAATGTTTGATTTAATACGCTTCCAGTACTCCAGCTTATGCCGCTAAAAATAGATGGATGTATGCGTTCACTTGCTGCGATTAAAACGTATCCGCCGTCCAGAGCAGGAACTATCACCAAATCGTTGTCTGATAATTTTTTATCGACGTCAGCAAGTATTTCCTGTGTCAGATCTATACAGTCGGATCCTATCAATATAGCTTTTGAATATTGAGTTAATCCAAAGCTCAGAGCGTTGTACATCTTTTCACCGAGGTCTTTGCCCTGTTGAAGATGGCAGGACTGCTGTGTAAATATTTCGTCGCCATTCATTCGATTCAACCATATCTGCTGGTCAAACGGGGTCTGCTGACTTATGTTTAAAATATATTTCAGGCAATGTTGGTAGACGGCAGTCGCATTCTGTTTACCGATTTCTGGAATCAAGCGTGTCTTAACCTCTCCCTCGACGGGCTGTTTGGCGAACAGTTGAATTACAGTGCCAGACATTATGAAATATCAGGGGTAATAAATACGATGTAGTGTGCCGGGTTTGATCCCTAGCCAGTAAGCAAGACGAAGCATCCACATGAGTAAAATGGTGCGCAGAATACCTTTTTGCTCCCAGCGACGGCTGGAGGTAATGGCGGCTTGCCTGATGCAGGCTGGTGTCGTTATTTTTCGAGCCGTATTACTAATGGCAATATCTTCCATCAGTGGGATATTGGGGAAACCTCCCAATTGATTAAAAAAGTCACGCTGGAAAAATAATGCCTGATCACCCGTTGCAATTGAGGTTTTGCGAGAACGCAGATTAATGGCTTTTTCTACGATTCTCAGCATCCAGTGACTGCCGCTTAAACGAATATCGAAGCGGCCCCAGAGGGTGTCACTGCTCTCTATCAGTGACATCCAGCTATCAGGTAATCGTGTATCGGCATGCAGGAATACCAGCCATTCTCCGGTGCTATGTTCAGCCCCGGCATTCATCTGACAGGCTCGACCTTTTGCAGTATTGATTAGAATGACGGGGTATTGTGCGGCCAATTGCATCGAGTCATCGCTGCTACCACCATCGCTGATGATAATCTCAACCTCAGAAAGATATTCGATACTGTCGAGCAGGTGTTGTAGCGCAGAACGCAAGTTGCTTGATTCGTTGAGTGTCGGGATGATGATGCTGAATCGCATAAATAGATTGAGGTTGATCTAATTCAGAGTGCCGCCGCAGCTGCTTCCTGAACCCGCGACGCATCCAAAGCAATGATCGGCTACCAGGATGGGCAAGTTTTCCATTTCTATTTGCAATAAATCTCGAATATGCAGGTTTTTACCATGTTCTGGGCTTTTTAAATTCAAATTAAGCATTTGATTGAAGTCGCAGTCGTAGACATAACCCTGCCAGTCAACACTTAACTGATTTCTGCACATCACGGCATTTAGATTGGTGAGGTTCATCGAATCCTTCAGCAGGTTTAAATATTCTTCAAATTTACCCTGTGAAATCAGGCTGCTGCCAAAGCGTGCGATGGGCATATTGGTGATGGTAAATAAATGGTTAAACTGAATATCAAACTCATCACCCAGGAATTTTTTATAATCAGTCTCAAGTTGTTGCTGGCCTGGAGGCAGATAGGGGCCAGTAGGGTTGTAAACCAGATTCAATATTAATCCAGAATCGGCTTGACCATAGCCTGCCTGATTTAGCATCTTAAGGCCGTCGATACTTTTTTGATAAACCCCTTTACCTCTTTGTCCATCAACATTCTGTTCCAGATAACAGGGCAGAGAGGCAACGATTTCCACTTTGTTTTTTGCTAGAAAATCAGTCAAATCCTGATAGCCAGGCTCGCTTAAAATTGTAAGATTGCAGCGATCAATGACTTTTTTCCCCATCGCTTTTGCTTTCAGCACCAGCTCCTTGAAAAGTGGGTTCATTTCTGGAGCTCCACCAGTAAGGTCGAGAGTATGAATATCCTGATTACTGAGTATGCGCAGCAAATCGTCGATGCAGCCCTGGCTCATCAATTCTGTTCGGTTAGGGCCAGCGTTCACATGACAATGTTGACAGGTTTGATTGCACAGATAGCCCAGATTGATTTGAAGTATTTCAAGTTTGCTACGTTGAATATCCGGGAATTGAGAGTTTTTGAGTAGTGGCCAGGTATCGAGCATAGTCTTTTTATATGGTGAGCTTATTAAACAGACAGCGAATATAACATACAGTTCAGGCGTTCAACCGTTAAAGGATATTAAGAGGTCTGCCTTTAAATTGCTTACTATGCTAATGGATAATGCCTGCCGGGGCTATGAATAATTTGATTGCAACAAAATAGCGGGGGTATTCATATATCCATCCTGAGGGCCTAGTTTCTAAATGGCATGCTCAGTATCTGGGGTAGATGGGCATTCTGTTTGTCCCGGAAGCTGGATAATCCTATCATCATAGTGCGATCATCTTCACAGGACTTTGCTGTGTAGCTGGCAAACCAATGATCCCAGATGGATAGAAAAAATCCATAGTTTGAATCTTGTTCAAAGCGATGAGTTGAATGATGAATTCGATGCATGGTCGGTGTCACGATGAGTTTTTTTACTATCGCATCTATATGTTGAGGCAGTGCGATATTGGAGTGATTGAACATGGCTGAGCCAGATAAAACGACTTCAAATAATATGACCGCTGGTAATGGAATACCGGTTAATAGAATTAACACTATCTTGATCAACATAGAGATAATTATCTCCAATGGATGGAAGCGTAACCCGGTAGTCAGGTCGTAATCAGTATCGGCATGATGGCAGCGATGCAGTTTCCAGAACCAGTTAAGCTTATGCGCGACAACGTGTTGCCAGTAAATCGCAAAATCGAGAAATACGAATCCGATAAATGATGCAATGAAGATATTGAGCCCCAGCAGGTGCATTAACCCAAGCCCGTTTTGATGCGCATACATTGCGCTACCGGCTGCTGCAGTAGGAAACACAATGCGTAAAATAAAACTGTTTAACACAATCAGGCCCAGTTGATGAGGCCACCGTTGTAGTCGGTTAAAACGCAGTTGTCGGTAGGGTTGTCTGGCTTCCCATAGCGCCATCAAAGCGAATATACTGAGAAAAGAAAATAATCTGATCTGACCTTCCAATTGCAATAAACTCTGCATATAACCTGTAACCTTTTTAGTTTATGAGTGATTCAAACCCAGCTCCCCGTATCGGAGTTGCCTTGATTATGGCATATGAAGGCCGTATTCTTATAGGGAGAAGAAAGAATCCTCCTATGCCACAGAGCTGGCAATTGCCGGGAGGGTGGTTGCACAGCAGTGAGTCACCTCTGCAGGCGGTAAATCGCTTGCAACATAAATTTCATGGTCTTGAATGCACATCTGCTGAGCTTGTTAGCTCTACCAATAATCTATTTGATAATGGCTTGCATTCGATCAGCCTGTACTTTCAAATGGCTTGTCTGAATGCCGCTGAAATAGACCTCCAACGTAATCAGGATTGCAGTGACTGGATGTGGGCAGACTGGTATGATTTGCCGCAAATGTTATTCTTGCCATTAAAGAAGTTGAAGCAATCCAATTACGTGCCGTTCATTACGGATTAATGACCGTTAGATACAGCAGTGCCTTTGAAAATACTATAAAAGTCTCAAATACCGTTTTCTGTATTAGGATCTGGGGTATTTAGCGTTTATTCTAGAAAATACTTTAACTTGTATCTATAGTACAGCTAGTACTTTGAGATTAATAAATCTATGAATGTTGAATTTGATATTGCCAGTGACCAGATTGATGGTGCGCGTGATTACCAGGAAGATGCTTTTATGGTATCGCAACTGGGCGAGAACGATAGTGGCCAATCCTGCTCGTTGGTCATTATGGCAGACGGTATGGGTGGTCATGCTGCCGGTAATGTCGCTAGCAACATGGTGGTTGCCACATTCAATAAGGCGTTTCAAAGTGATTTTCCCAGCAAGGATGTGCCCGAGTCTTTATCCAGCGCGCTAAATCGCGCGAATCAGCAAATTAAGGATTCAATAAAAGAGACACCAGCACTACGCGGCATGGGATGCACGATGGTGACAGCCTATCTGGAAAATAATAATCTCTACTGGGTAAGTGTGGGCGATAGCCATCTATACCTGCTTCGTGATCGTGAACTGATCAAACAGAATGCTGATCACAGTTATGGTGCCTATATCGATATGATGCGCGAACAGGGGATGGATATCGAAGAGCAACCTGGCATGTCACGCAACATGCTGATGAGCGCCATGACTGGTGAAGAAATCAGCAGCATCGATTGTCCGGCTCACCCTGTGAGGCTTAGAGCTGGAGATCGCCTCATTATCTCTAGTGATGGTCTGGATACACTGGGTGCAGGTGCAATTATCCAGTATTCATCATGGTCAGCTACTGCGCGTGAGTGCGTATATGCTTTACTCAAGGCGGTAGAAGAAGCGAATAAGATTAACCAGGACAATACCACCATTATTGTACTGGATATTAAGGAAAAAGCGGTGCAGCAAGAGGCTGTCGCTCCAGCCATCAGGGAATCTTTATCCCGCTCCACTCCATCCGCTGATACTTCTTATAACTATGAGCCTGCTAAAGAGAAGATGTCATTTGCAGGATTGATCAAATTCATCCTGCTATTACTCATAGTGGGCACCGGATATTATGCCTGGCAGCAAGGTATGATGGACAGTATGATTGGGCTGCTTAGCACTGAGATTGAAAAGCAAATTGAACCTGAACCGAAGCCCGTTGAGTCTATGCCTGTTCCTACACCTCCTGTAGCTGTACCTAAGGTGAAAACTCCACGTCGTGAACTGGTCAAGCAACCAGCAATACAACAGCCAGAGCCGCTCCTCCAGGAAGAGTATGTCTATCGCTCGAATCCGTTCACAGACCAGCTGAAAATTGGTGGGCATGGCCCGAAAATGATTGCCCTGCCTGCTGGTAGTTTCTTGATGGGTAACACCTCAGGTTTAATTTCACCGGATGAAACTCCACGCCATAAGGTTCAGGTTCCTGCTTTTGCAATGTCAGTCTATGAGGTGACTTATGCAGAATATGATGTATTCGCCCGCGCAACTCAAAAACCGAGACCCGATAGCTCAGGTTTGGATCGTAAGACCCATCCAGTGAATAATGTTTCCTGGGAAGATGCGATAGCCTATGCAGCCTGGCTAAGTAAACAGACCGGTAAGAAGTATCGTTTACCTTCCGAAGCGGAGTGGGAATACGCAGCTCGTGGAGGAAAGAGAACTACATATTGGTGGGGTACCGATAAGGGTAAAGGCAACGCGCATTGCTATAACTGTGAGTCAGAGTTAACTACCAGTAAGCCGGCTAAGGTCGGTTCCTATAAGCCCAATCCCTTTGGTTTATATGATACTGCAGGTAACCTTTATGAGTGGGTGCACGATTGTTATCACCGAAATTATAATGAAGCTCCTGAAGATGGCTCGATTTGGGAAGGAGGTGACTGTAGTGTACGTATTGTTCGAGGCGGCGCTTTCCGTAGCCCTGCTTCATCCATGCGCGTAGAGAATCGAGAAACTTTCCCCAGTAATACAGGCCAGTATAACGTTGGTATTCGGCTGGTTCGAGAGCTCTAGAGCACCGCTGATCAATAGCCTGTGAGCCAGAAATACACCCTGATTGATCAGAGGCGCCCTGGCTAGAAAGCTAGCAGACTGAGTTGATGTTCAATCTGTTGCGCCTTTAAATCTTCAAAATCCGATAATCGGGTCAATGTGAGCAGACCTGATAACTCTGACCATGCAAAACCACCACTCCATGATGGTTGAGGGTATTCACCCTGTGTTTTTCGTTTAATTAGAAATACCTTGTGCGGGCGAATGAACAGGTTGAATGCCTGATTGCTGTTTTGCAGATTATCTATCTCGTCCCAGGCATGTTGTACCGAACCAAAACGATTGACAGCAAGTGGGTAGGCCTCATGACCGCCGTTATGAATCCAGCGTTGATGTTCAATTGGGTAAGGTTGTTGCGACAGCATCATTTGCCAGTGCTGGTGGTTGACCGAGGCTAGTGCCCCCAATGAGTTATATGAAATCGCTAATCCCTGCATATGAGATAACGCATCAATCACTACCTCAATATCGCTACAGTCCTGTAGAGCCAGGTACTGAGGTTTCTGCTTTTGTGCATTGATTAACACCAGAGCATGGTAGTCAGCAAAAGGGTATTTGTTGTAAAACAGTGTTATGGGTAGCGATTGTATTGTACCTTTCCAGATGATTTCTTTAGCAAGAAAAGGTTTATTGAAATGAAAAGCGCTGGCATCGAAGGCCTGAAAAAGGCTGTTTATTGTGCTTTCACTATTACGTGCCGGGCGAAAACTGCGCAACTGATTATATTGTAGTAACCAGGGGCCTGAGCTGCGTTGCTGAGTAAGCTCAATATTTTCCAGACCAAGTTTCTGTAGTTGCATAAAAACATTTAAGTCATCAACAGGATAGTTGTTGGAATGTTCGATCTGCTGTATGAAATACCGATATTTTTTTTCCAGCAGTGGTTTGAGGTTTGTGAAAATTTCAACATCCATCATAGCATTGGCCAGGACTAGAATGAAAACGCCTAATTCTTCGTTATCTAGTAACTGGGTTAGGCGCTGAATATAAAGCTGCTGAAAGTGCTGGGTCGTAGGGAAATGGGTATCAGTCATAGCTGTATTATAAAAAGGGTGAAATCACAAACCTAATGATTTCATCCTTCCAGGTAAAAAAACTGGGAGAACTATTTTTTTAAAGATTCTGCAGGATTCAACAATCTCAGGGGGGCATATACGCACGGTATGATCCACATTCGCAAAAGCATGCACTATTACGCTATCATTTTTCACAATATTGGTGGCCGACATGGGAAGTTCAAATGACTGGTCTCCGTTATACCCGGGAATATCCAGATTAAACTGTTTATAAACCGGACGCAGTGACAGTGACTCAGGAACAGTCAATACAAGGCCATACTGACGTGAAACCTTATTACCCACATGGATACCGGCCACCACGGTAAATGTTCAATACCACAGGGCCTTTTTGCAACATCTGTTTAAGGTTTATCAGTACCTCCTGTATGTTTGGTAGATTAAAATCTGGGGCTATGTCTCCAGCTTTCAGGGCATTGTTTTCGATACCCTGGTGAAAGTGTCACCTGTTGCATGGTTTGTAAGGTTTCTGTAGATACTTTTTCTAGGGTTAGTTGCTTGTTTTTATCAATTTCAGCTTGAAGGTTCATGCTCGACTCCTGAGTGGAAAAACAGTTAGAGGTGTTTTTGAGTTATCGTTCAATAATAAAATTGAATGATCACTCAATTGTCTGGTAAGGTAAGGCAACTCTAATCAATATCAGTTTCAACTATGCCAAGACCGGCTCAATTTGATCGTACTCATGTTCTCGAGCAATCGATGAATCTTTTCTGGGAAAAGGGTTATTGTAATACCTCCATACAGCAGTTAGGTGAGCAAATGAACATGCGCCCCGGTAGTCTGTACGCAGCTTTTAATAGTAAGCGCGAATTATTTTTACAGGCACTGGATTTGTATTTCGAAAGAAGCTCTGCCTTACTGACCCAGCGCCTGAAAAGTGATGGGGCAGCGTTAGAGGGCATCCATCAATATTTTGCGGCACTCATTGAGAATGTGCTGGATGAGAAAGCCATCAAGGGCTGTCTGATGATCAATACAGCTACGGAGCTGGCGTCTCAGGACGAAGAGGTTCGACAGCGCCTGCAGGCCATGTTTGATAGTCACCAGCAACAGTTCTATCAAATATTACTTACAGCACAGCAAAATGGGGAGCTGAGTGAGGATAAAAAACCTGAGTCTTTGGCAGCCTTCTTATTGATGGGTGTACGAGGTATTCGCCTATGTAGTCAAACTGGAATTACACGAGAAGCATTGCAAAGTCTGGTGAACAATTTATTGTCGATACTCAAATAAGTATTCCTTTTGCATTGCTTGTAAATGCTCAGTGCAATGTGATTTTGTGTTGTTATACTCCGTTTGATGAGTCAGTTTGAACAAAAAATAGAACTATGCCCGATTGGAATTAGTGATTGTGAATGGGTGAGCCAGGTAACTAGTCTGCAGCAGGAAATTAGCCAGTTGCAAACCCAGGTGAGCACTGATCCCTTAACCGGTTTATTCAATTATCGTCATTTTGAGTCTGTATTGAAGAATGAAATGCAGCGAACTAATCGTGCCGGTAATCCTACAGCGCTGGTGATGATCGACCTTGATTTATTCAAGCAGGTGAATGATCGGTGGGGGCATGAAGGTGGAAATAAGGCGCTGCAACTTGCCGCATCGGTGTTTAAACAGGAGTTGCGCGTGGTGGATATTATTTGTCGGTATGGTGGAGAGGAGTTTGCAATTATATTACCTCAGACCACTTTACCTATGGCGGTAAAGGTGGCACAGCGAGTGCGGCAGGCTTTACAGCAAACCCCCGTAGCATTTGCAGATAGCTGGTTCGATATTACAGCCAGTCTGGGTGTCGCGCTTTATCAGTCACATGACAGCCAGAGTTTCGAAGCTTTTGTGGACAGTGCGGATCAGTATTTGTATCAGGCCAAACAAAAAGGGCGAAATCAGGTGTGTCATCCTGATTTCGCCACTATCAAACCAGCTACTGCAGTATCTATGGAAGAGAAAGCCGCTTTATTTGCTAGTCCAGAACAGGATTAAAAGGCAGGCTTTTCCTTTGCTGTGTTAAAGCGCTCAATACTGTCCATGATTTCCTTCTTGGCTTCTTCTGCACCCAGCCAGCCTTCTATGTGTACCCACTTGCCATCTTCCAGATCTTTGTAGTGTTCGAAAAAGTGAGAGATAGAATCCAGCAATGGGCGCGGCATATCACGTACCGAGTCAATCTCTCGATACATACGCGATAAGCTATCGATAGGCACGGCCAGTATCTTGGCATCTTCACCCGATTCATCGGTCATTTTAAGCATGCCAACAGGACGAACTCGGATAACTGAGCCGCTGATCAGAGGTACCGGTGTTACTACTAATACGTCGGCAGGATCTCCATCATCAGACAGGGTGTGCGGAATATATCCATAGTTACAGGGATAATGCATAGCCGTTCCCATGAAGCGATCAACGAACATGGCACCTGTCGCTTTATCGACTTCATATTTGACAGGGTCACTATGCGAAGGGATTTCGATAATGACATTAATATCATTTGGGCAATTTACACCCGAGTTAACGCGATCAAGATTCATAATCTGGTCAATACTTCATGGCTAATAGAGCGCGGAATTATAGCAGTGTCGAAAGGGGTTGTAGAGGGGGGAGGCTAAGGAAAAACCATGAATTCTATTAATCAGGGGGATTTAAAATGCTCACCTGGGTTAAATCCGAACACTTCCGACAGTTTCAATTCCATGATTAACTGGTCGACAGCACTCTGTCCTAAGTCACGTTGCACTTCAGCCAGTATCAAACGAGCGGCATGACGATTATAACCCTGGCCGATATAGACCTGAATTTCTAGTAATTCTCTGGCGCGTTCGAGAGTCATAAGTGGGATAAAAAAAGGGCTGCAAGTGCAGCCCTTTATAAATATGCGGGTTAAATTTCAAACAATGGTAGCTTCTTTTCTGTCAGCTCATTCTTTAGAGTGACGTATTTAGGCATGCCGTTGTCATCGTATTCAGGATAGGCTTCGCCCTTGATAAGGGGATATAGATATTCCTTACATTTGTCTGTAATGCCATAACCGTCTGAGGTAATGAAATCCATAGGCATCATTTTTTCAACATTAGCAACTTCACTTAATGGGGCTTCGCCTATGCTCCATTTGTATGGATTTGATGATTCACGAACCACAGTCGGCATGATGGAGTTCTTGCCTTCCAGCGCTTTTTCAACCGCAGCTTCGCCAAGTGCATAAGCCTGTTGTACGTCAGATTCTGAGGCTAGATGACGTGCTGCACGTTGTAGATAGTCAGCAACCGCCCAGTGGAATTTATAGCCCAGTGCGTCTTTGATCATATTCGCAACGATGGGCGCTGCGCCGCCCAGTTGGGCATGTCCGAAAGAATCGCGGGTACCCTGTTCTGCCAGAAAAGTACCATCAGGATAATGAGCACCTTCAGAAACTACGATAGTGCAGTAGCCATGCTCTTTTACCTTGGCATCAACCACGGCGAGGAATTTGTCTTTATCAAATTCAATTTCAGGGAATAGTGTGACTACAGGAATGCCGTAATCTTCTACCAATGCACCCGCAGCGGCAATCCAGCCTGCGTGACGGCCCATGACTTCAATAACAAAAATCTTTGTAGAGGTTGCAGCCATGGAGCGTACATCAAATGAGGCTTCCAGTGTTGAAACCGCAATATACTTGGCAACTGATCCAAAGCCAGGGCAGTTATCGGTGATTGGCAGGTCATTATCAACTGTTTTAGGTACATGTATTGCCTGTACTGGGAATCCCATTTTTTCTGATAACTGAGAAACCTTGTAACAGGTATCGGCTGAATCACCGCCACCGTTATAGAAGAAATAGCCAATGTTATGCGCCTTGAATACATCGATCAGGCGTTCGTATTCGCGCTTATTTTCTTCCAGGCTTTTGAGCTTGAAACGACAGGAGCCAAATCCACCGGACGGTGTGGTTTTCAGTGCGGCAATATCTTCAGCAGATTCTTTTGAGGTATCGATTAGATTTTCGGTTAGTGCACCGATGATGCCATTCTGACCGGCATACACATTACCAATTTTGTCGGCGTGTTTACGACAGGTTTCGATGACGCCACAGCCCGAAGCGTTGATAACGGCAGTTACACCGCCTGATTGTGCATAGAATGCATTCTTTATACTCATTATTTTCTCCGCAATGAATTCGGCTTTTTCTAAAGCCTGTAGTTGATATAAAAATTTTCAATTAATCTGGGTTTAACTTCTGCTGGCGATCTCTTTCATGATCTGATTGCAGGCGCAACAGGGAGATGACGCAGTCTCCTAGCTCATCGTATTCACGTATTCCTGTACCGAACTGTTCGCGGTTACCGTAATAAAATTGGGTACGATAGTGATTTTCCGCAGTTTTGATGATCACAAAATGACATTCGCCCTGTTCCCAGTAAATAGCCGGGCATTCGGTCAATTCACGGTCAGACGGGTCCAGTCTGGCCTCCACATCAACAATGTGAAACTCTACCTTATCTTTGCCCCAGCGCTCATCCAGAGAGCTACGGATAATACGTTGTTCGGTGTCATTTATATCAGGAATGGCTTCCATAATTTGTTGTTCTATCGATATACAGGGCGGCGAATATACAATAAAAAGCGCAAATTTGCATGCTAATGGAGATATGCGGGCATAAGTGAATTCAATCGGTCGATATAAAAAGGATGCTCGAAGTAGGGGTATTGCTGTGGCACAATGCGCACAACAGTATGGGTTGATATAATATCGTGTATTTCAAATCTTAATTCTGGTGGCCATGGAAATAGATGGAGAGTAACCCTCAGTCATGTATTGTGGCGCTACCAACTAAAAAAGAGGTGAAAATGAAAATAATTTTATTAGGCGGTCCGGGCGCAGGCAAAGGCACACAGGCCAATTACATTAAAGAAAGATATAACATCCCTCAAATTTCAACCGGCGATATGTTACGCGCTGCTGTTAAGGCTCAGTCCCCGATGGGCATAGAAGCCAGGAAAGTGATGGATGCAGGTGGTCTGGTGTCGGATGACATTATTCTTGGATTGATTGATGAGCGAATTCAGCAGGATGATTGTGCTAACGGTTTTCTTTTCGATGGTTTCCCGCGCACGCTGGAGCAGGCTGAAGCGCTTAAATCCAAAGTGCAGATAGATGCAGTGGTCGAAATCGATGTGGACGATAACGAAATAATTAAACGCATGAGCGGTCGCCGTGTTCACCTGGCTTCAGGCCGTACCTATCATATTGTGTTTAATCCCCCCAGGGTTGAAGGTAAGGACGACGAAACCGGTGAGGATTTGATTCAGCGTGATGATGATCAGGAGGATACAGTGAAAAAACGTCTTGATGTCTATCATGATCAAACCGAACCGCTGATTGAATACTACTCCGGATGGGCAAATTCAGGAGGTGAGGGGGCTCCCAGATATATCCGGATAAATGGAATTGGAAAAGTGGATGAGATACGCGACCAGATTTTCCAGCAACTTGATTAACAAATATAAAAACCGCTAGTTCATTGAACTGGCGGTTTTTTTTTTAGTACAAAAATAATTATTCAATTTAACAATAAATAGGACATAAAAAATGAGTTCAGCTTTAGTAATGGCATTGATCTGTGCTTTTGTAGGGATCGGGTATGGGGTAGTTTCAATCTTTAGCGTTTTATCAAAACCTCAGGGTAATGAAGAAATGCAAAGAATCGCTGGTGCAATTCAGGAGGGTGCGGTAGCTTATCTGGCACGCCAATATACGGCTATAGGTATGGTGGGTGTCGTATTATTCCTCGGTATAGGTTTTTCTCTGGACTGGTATACCGCGATTGGTTTTGCACTGGGAGCATTACTCTCTGGGTCTGCAGGTTATATAGGTATGCACGTTTCTGTGCGTTCCAATTCTCGAACGGCGGAAGCGGCTAAAGCTGGGATCAATCCTGCCCTGCAGGTCGCTTTTAAAGGCGGTGCCATTACCGGAATGCTGGTCGTTGGACTCGGTTTACTAGGCGTTGCCGGTTACTACAGTATATTGCTGATGCTGGGCGTAGATGACCCTCTACATCCGATGATCGGTCTGGCATTCGGCGGCTCGTTGATCTCAATCTTTGCCCGTCTGGGTGGTGGTATATTTACCAAGGGTGCTGATGTGGGCGCTGATATTGTAGGTAAAGTTGAAGCAGGGATTCCCGAGGACGATCCACGTAATCCGGCAGTTATCGCAGATAATGTGGGTGATAACGTGGGTGATTGTGCGGGTATGGCGGCGGATTTGTTTGAAACCTACGCAGTAACCATTATCGCTACCATGTTGCTGGGTAGTCTGGTGTTTGTTAAATCGAGTGCAGAAACTCTGGCGCTGGCCGTGACATATCCTCTGGTGCTGGGTGGTATCTCAATTATCTGTTCTGTAATCGGCACCTTCTTTGTTAAATATAAGGAAGGCGGCAAGATTATGACTGCCTTGTATAAGGCAACAGCAGTGTCGGCCACTCTTTCTGCTATCGGTTTCTATGTGATAACGAATTCGATGATGGCTGATAACGGGATGTTTAGCACTGGTGCTCTATTTGGTGCTGCGTTAATCGGTCTGGTGCTGACCGTAGCGATGATTGTGATTACTGAGTACTACACAGCTACCGAATACTCTCCAGTAAGACATATAGCAGAGGCTTCTACCACCGGTGATGGTACCAATGTCATCGCCGGCCTGGGCGTTTCGATGCGTTCAACCGCATTGCCTGTACTGGCTGTCTGTCTTTCAATCTGGGGGGCTCATAATCTGGCTGGACTGTACGGAATAGCGATTGCAGCAACTGCCATGTTGTCTATGACGGGTATTGTAGTAGCGCTGGATGCTTATGGACCAATTACCGATAACGCGGGTGGTATCGCTGAAATGGCCGATCTACCAGAAGAGATTCGAAATACTACCGATGCGCTGGATGCAGTGGGTAATACTACTAAAGCAGTTACCAAGGGATATGCGATTGGATCTGCCGGTCTCGCTACTCTGGTATTGTTTGCCGATTACACCAGCTCGTTGACCAGTGCAGGCAAGACTGAAACCTTTGATTTATCCAACCATATGGTCATTATTGGCCTGTTTATCGGTGGTTTGATTCCTTATCTGTTCGGTGCTATGGCAATGGAAGCAGTAGGTCGTGCAGCCGGTGGCATCGTGAATGAAGTACGTCGCCAGTTCCGTGAAATGCCGGGTATTATGGATAAAACTCAGAAACCGGATTATTCTCGTGCAGTGGATATGCTGACCCGTGCCGCGATTAAGGAAATGATTATTCCTTCGTTACTACCTGTAGCTGTCCCCATCGTTGTTGGCCTGACACTGGGCGCTCAAGCGCTGGGTGGCGTTTTGATCGGTACTATCGTAACCGGTTTGTTTGTGGCGATCTCTATGACCACCGGTGGTGGTGCCTGGGATAATGCGAAAAAATATATCGAAGACGGCAATCATGGCGGCAAGGGTTCTGATGCGCATAAGGCAGCAGTTACTGGTGATACCGTTGGCGATCCTTATAAGGATACAGCGGGTCCAGCGATCAACCCACTGATTAAAATCATCAATATCGTGGCGTTGTTGATGGTGCCATTACTGTAAAAATCAATTAGCAAGGGTTCCACTAACAAAGCCTGCATTGCGCAGGCTTTGTTTTTTCCGCTTGAAATTCATGCAATCGGTGGTTTAATGGCGTCCCTTTTTTTAA